>NZ_JACAPJ010000004.1:0-262884 GCF_013385765.1 Pseudomonas sp. C8002 | reverse complement strand
GAACCGGGCCGGAGTGCGGGCATGCCGAGCCTAAGCGAGGCACCGAGTGGTGGGGCAAAGACCTTTTGGTTACTTTTGGGGCGTTTGCCAAAAGTGACCCGCTGTAAGAGCGGAACCATAAGCGGCCGTTACCGCAGCAACGGATATGTACACAATCAAACCCCTACGTAGCCGGCCGAATCGCCTTGATCAGCGACTGCAACGAATACCCCAACCGCGGCGCCAACGCCTCAGCCCGCGCCGACAACGCCGCCACATCAAGCAACTGATCCAGATCCGCCGGCACCAGCAAAATCACATTCCCCTCCTTCACCGGCAACTCCCAATAATGCCGGTGATACAACCCACGCAACAACGCCGCTCCCAACGGCTTCCCATCATCCGTAGCCCACTGATTAATCACCAACCACCCCCCCGGGTTCAGCTTCTTCTGGCAATTCTCCAGAAACGTCCAGGCCAGGTGCCCAACCCCAGGGCCAACATCCGTATACAGGTCGACAAAAATCAGGTCCGCCGACTCAGCCGAAGGCAGCAATTCCAACGCATCCCCAACGCGGATATACAGCCGAGGATCATCATCCAGCCCCAAGTACTCAATGGCCAGACGCGGCACATCAGGCCGCAGTTCGATGGCTTCCACATCATCCAAAGGCAGAAACTTCAGGCAAGCCTGGGTCAACGTCCCAGCGCCCAAGCCCAGGAACAACGCACTCTCCGGCTGCTCATGGCACAACGCCCCAATCAGCATCGCGCGGGTGTAGTCATACTCCAACCAGCTCGGGTCAGCAGTAAACACACAACTCTGCTCGATGGCATCGCCAAACTCGAGAAAGCGGTAATCGGCCACTTCCAGCACGCGGATCATGCCGAAGTCATCATGGACCTCGGCCAGCAGGCGCTCGACGCGCTCCTCAGACATTGCAACTCCTAACGGCGTGCCAACGGGAAAGCCGGGATTGTGGGCGAACCGGCGGCAGCAGGTCACGTACTAATTGCTGATAACATGACGGCCCGACCGCAAATCACTCGAGTTCATGATGAGCCAACCCTGGAGCCCCGACAGCTGGCGCGCCCTGCCGATCCAGCAACAACCCCAGTACCCTGACGCCGCGCATTTGTCGCAGGTCGAGCAAAACCTGGCGAGCTATCCGCCGCTGGTGTTTGCCGGTGAAGCCCGTGAGTTGCGCCGTCAGTTTGCCGAGGTGACCCAGGGTCGCGCCTTCCTGTTGCAAGGCGGCGATTGCGCCGAGAGTTTTGCCGAGTTCTCGGCGGCAAAAATCCGAGACACCTTCAAGGTGCTGCTGCAGATGGCGATTGTGATGACCTTCGCTGCCGGCTGCCCGGTGGTCAAGGTCGGGCGTATGGCGGGCCAGTTCGCCAAGCCGCGCTCTTCCAACGATGAAACCATCGACGGCATCACCCTGCCCGCCTACCGCGGCGATATCGTCAACGGTATCGGCTTCGACGAAAAAAGCCGCGTGCCCGATCCGGACCGCCTGCTGCAGTCCTACCACCAGTCCACCGCCACCCTGAACCTGCTGCGGGCGTTTGCCCAGGGCGGTTTTGCCGACCTGCACCAGGTGCACAAGTGGAACCTGGACTTCATCGCCAACTCCGCCCTGGCCGAGAAGTACAGCCAACTGGCCGACCGCATCGACGAAACCCTGGCCTTCATGCGTGCCTGTGGCATGGACAGCTCGCCGCAACTGCGCGAGACCAGTTTCTTCACCGCCCACGAAGCGCTGCTGCTCAACTACGAACAAGCCTTCGTGCGCCGCGACAGCCTGACCAACGACTATTACGACTGCTCGGCACACATGCTCTGGATCGGTGATCGCACCCGCCAACTTGACGGTGCCCACGTCGAATTCCTGCGCGGGGTGAACAACCCGATCGGGGTCAAGGTCGGCCCGAGCATGAACCCCGACGACCTGATCCGCCTGATCGACATCCTCAACCCGGACAACGACCCGGGCCGCCTGAACCTGATTGCGCGCATGGGTGCCAACAAGGTCGGCGACCATCTGCCCAACCTGATCCGCGCGGTACAGCGCGAGGGCAAGCAGGTGCTGTGGAGTTCCGACCCGATGCACGGCAACACCATCAAGGCCAGCAGCGGCTACAAGACCCGGGACTTCGCGCAGATTCTCAGTGAGGTGAAGGAGTTCTTCCAGGTGCATGAAGCCGAAGGCACTTACGCCGGCGGGATTCATATCGAGATGACCGGGCAGAACGTCACCGAGTGCATCGGTGGCGCACGGCCGATTACCGAAGACGGGTTGTCGGACCGCTACCACACCCACTGCGACCCACGGATGAATGCCGATCAGTCGCTGGAATTGGCATTCCTGATCGCCGAGACGCTAAAACAGGTCAAGCGTTAAAAGCTCTACCCGCAACCGTGCCGCACTGGCCCGCTGGCAATTGAGCTGTATCTGCTCAAGCCCGAGCCAGTCGGCCATCTGCCGCAGATTCAGGGCCAGCGCGCGCATGCCCTCCTCGTCCAACCCCGGCTCTTCCTCGTGAACGGCGTGCACCGCCAGGCGTCCGGCCGCCCGTTCCGCCCGCAGATCCACGCGCGCGGCGATCCGCTCGTTGTGCAGGAACGGCAGCACGTAGTAGCCATATACCCGCTTGTCCTGGGGCGTGTAGATCTCCAGGCGATAGCGGAAATCGAACAACCGCTCGGTACGGCTGCGCTCCCAGATCAGCGAATCAAAAGGCGATAACAGTGCGCTGGCAGGCACCTTGCGCGGGACTTTCGGCTCGGGCAGGCAATAGGCCGGTTGCTTCCAGCCCTGGACTTCGCAGGTGATCAATTGCCCATCCTCGACCAGCTCCGCCAGGCGCCCACGGCTGTCGGCCGGGTCCAGACGGAAGTAGTCGCGCAGGTCTTTTTCAGTGCCCACCCCCAGCGCCGTGGCGCTGTGCAGCAGCAAACCGCGTTGCGCCTCAGCCTCGTCCAAGGGGGGTTGCTGGAGAATGTCGGCCGGGATCACACGCTCCGGCAGGTCATACAAACGCTCAAAACCCCGCCTCCCGGCGACGGTCACCTGGCCGGCGGCGAACAACCATTCCAGCGCATGCTTTTCATCGCTCCAGTCCCACCACGGGCCGGCGCGCTCCTCGCGGGTCGACAAACTGCCCGCACCCAGGGCGCCTTGTTGTTCGACGATGCCCAGCACCCGGGCGATGGTGGCCTGCTGCTCGCGACCAAAACGCGCCATTTGCTGATAGATCCCCTGCCCCCGGGCCGCCCGTTCCATGCGCCAGCGCATCAATGGGTACAGCGCCATTGGCAACAACGACGCCTCATGCCCCCAATATTCGAACAGCGAGCGGCGCCGCCCCGAACTCCAGGCGGCCTGTTCTAGAATCAACGGAGAGTAATGCCCCAGACGGGAAAACAGCGGCAGGTAGTGCGAACGCACCACCGCATTTACCGAATCAATCTGCAACACGCCCAAACGCTCAACCAGGCGATTGACCTGCGCCGCCTTGATCAACGCCGGCGGCTGGCGCCCGGAAAAACCCTGGGCGGCCAGCGCCAGGCGTCGCGCCTGCTTGAGGGAAAAGGACAGTTCTGCGGGCATGGGCATCTCCTTGTGTGCTCGCGAACCACCCTACTGCATCCCGAGTCATTTTCGCAGCGGGTCTTCCCAAAAATGCCGGCGGCTTTCCTGCTCGACATCGCCACGGTTGAGCCCGATGTCCTTGAGCGCCTCATCGCTCATGCTCATCAACAGCTGACGCTCACGGTGCACGGCCATCCACCGGGAACCCAGTTGAAGCAGCCCGGAAAACGGCCGCTTCGCCATCAGTACAAAGCCTCTTTGACCTTTCATCATCTCGCCCTCCAGTGGGGATGACTGAAGTCTGTGCCTGGCGCTATGATCAATCCAACGAATGTTTCTTATGCAATACATCTCGGAGATTGATCAATTGTCCAGCTACCCGAGTATCGACACCGAGGTGCTGCGCACCTTCGTCGCCATCGCTGATCAAGGGGGCTTTACCCGCGCCGGCGAGCAGGTCAACCGCACCCAGTCGGCGGTGAGCATGCAGATGAAACGCCTGGAAGAAGATGTATTGCAGCGCAAGTTGTTCGAGCGCGATGGTCGCCAGGTGCGGCTGACTCCGGAAGGCCAGGTGCTATTGGGCTATGCCCGCAGGATCCTGAAGTTGCACAGCGAGGTGTTCAACACCCTGCGCGAGCCGCACATGGTCGGGTTGGTGCGCATCGGCACACCCGACGATTACGTGATGCGCTACTTGCCGGGGATTCTCAAGCGCTTCTCCAAGGCTTACCCGCTGATCCAGATTGAAATGCACTGTGAGTCGTCGCCGGTGCTGATGCAGCGCCGGGACCTCGACCTGACCGTTATCAGCCGCGAACCGGGAAATGAAATCGGCGAACTGCTGCGCCATGAACGCATGGTGTGGGTGGCGGCGCCGTGCTTCTGCATGGATGAGCACAGCGCCCTGCCCCTGGCCATTTCCGGCCTCGACAGTTTTTGCACGCAGTGGGCACGCGCCGCGCTGGACGCCCAGGGGCAGGAGTACCGACTGGCGTATCACAGCTCCAACGGGGCCGCGATCCTCGCAGTGGTGGGTGCCGGCCTGGCCGTCACGATCAATATGGAAAGCCTGGTGACCGAAGACCTGCGCATATTGGGCACAGCGGACGGTTTTCCGCCGCTGCCGTCGGTCAACCTGCGGCTGTTGCGCAACCCGCGCACCACCTCGCCGATTACCGAATGCCTCGCCGAATACATCCTCGAAGGCTTCAAACTTTAAACGTCAGCATCACCGCACACACCGCCAGGAACCCGCAGAACAGCCCGCGCAACATGCGCTCCGGCATGGCGTGGGCGACTTTCACGCCCCAACTGATACTGAGCAAACCGCCGACGGCCAAAGGCACGCCGATCATCCAGTCCACTTCGTGGTGCCAGGCGTAGGTCACCAGGGTCACGCTGGTGCTCGGCAGAGCCAGGGCCAGCGACAGCCCTTGGGCCACCACCTGGCTGGTGCCGAAGATGCTGGTCAGCACCGGCGTGGCAACCACTGCACCGCCCACCCCGAACAAGCCACCCATGGAGCCCGACGCCGCGCCCAACACCCCAAGCCACGGCCAGGAATAACGCATCTGCGCTGACGGCGGTGCATTGTGGGTAAACATTCGCAGCAGGTTGTAGGACGCCAATACCAGCAGAAACGCGATAAAACCCACCCGCATCACGTCAGCATCGATCCCCACCGCCCAGATCGAGCCCAGCCAGGCGAAGGAAAAACCCATCACGCCCAACGGCAGTGCATGACGCAATTCAATCCGGTTGCGCTGGTGATAACGCCACAACGCCAGCATCACATTCGGCACCACCATCACCAGGGCCGTGCCTTGGGCGATCTGCTGGTCGAGGCCGAAAAATACTCCCAGCACGGGAATGGCAATCAGCCCGCCGCCGATGCCGAACAAGCCACCGACCGTGCCCAACGCTACGCCCAGCATTAAATACAACGCTAAATCTGCCACCCGCTCGCTCCTGCTGTTCCCAGGCCTTGCATGCTACGCAGTCCGCTCTGGTGCGGAAACGCACAGCAACGCACAATGGCTGTGCCAATCTCGCACAAGCAGACGCTGATGAACCCCAATACATTGACCGATCAACTGAGCCTGTTTCTCGACGTACTGGAAGCCGGCAGCTTTTCCGCAGCCGCGCGCCGTCACCCGCTCACGCCCTCGGCCGTGGCGCGGCGCATCGACAGCCTGGAAAGCTCGGTGGGTAGCCGGCTGTTTCAACGCAGCACCCATGCGGTGGTGCCGACGCCCGCCGGCCTGGCGTTTGCCGAGCGCGCCCGGCGGATTGTCAGCGAGCTGCAACTGGCGCGGGCCGAAGCGGTGTCGCTGAGTCATGCGCCTGAAGGGTTGATCCGCGTGGACGCACCGGCGGCTTTCGGCAGGCGGCATTTGGCGCCTGCCATCGCTGACTTTCTCAACGTCTATCCGGGACTGGACGTGCACCTGCACTTGATCGACAGCTTTGTCGACATGCAGGGCGAGCATCTGGGCAAGGTCGACCTGGTGCTGCGGGCCGGGCATATCGTCGACACCCGGCTGATTGCCACGCCACTGGCCAGCATCGTGCGTATCGCTTGCGCAAGCCCGGCCTACCTGAAAAACCGTGGCACGCCGACCCATCCCAGCCAGTTAAGCGAGCATGACGGCCTGGACTGGGAAGGCCTGGCACCGATGTTCGCCTGGCGTTTTGAGCTCGATGGGCGCAAATCCACCTACCGCCCGCAGCGCATTCGCATGAGCGCCAATAACGCCGAAGCCCTGCTTTCAGGCGCGCTGGCCGGGCTGGGTGTTGCGCATCTGCCCACCTGGCTCGCCAGTGAATACCTGGTGCGCGGTGAACTGGTCCCGCTGTTCTGCGAGAACGGCCTGCCGACGCCTGAAACCGCGGGCATCTATGCGCTCCGCCTGGAGCAACACGCCAACGCCCGCAGCCGCTTGTTGCTGGAATACCTCAAGGCGCGCTTCAGCCCTGTGCCGCCCTGGGACCTGGCACTGCAAAGCGGCCTGGGTTGACCGCCCGGACAGAATTGTCTGGCGCGTTAAAGATTTGCCCGCTAGATTCGAAACCAGACACGTTTTAAGGCACTGCCATGACCAAGCCCCTCGATACCTGCGAATCCTTGTTGCTCGACAACCAGCTGTGTTTTGCCCTGCATTCCACCTCGTTGTTGATGACCAAGGTCTACAAACCGCTGCTGCAAGCCCTTGGCCTGACCTATCCGCAGTACCTGGCCATGATGGTGCTGTGGGAAGAGGATGGCTTGACCGTAGGCGAAATCAGCAATCGCCTGCTGACGGATCCCGGCTCCCTGACGCCGCTGCTCAAGCGCCTGGAAGCCGAAGGCCTGCTCAGCCGCACCCGCAGCCGCGAAGACGAGCGCGTGGTGGTGGTTGAATTGACCGAGGCCGGGCGCGCCCTGCGGGACAAAGCCATGGATATTCCACAGTGCATCCTGGGCGCCAGCGGGCTGGACATCGAGCAGTTGCGCAAGCTGCAGGGCGATTTACTGGCACTGCGAAAAAACCTGCAAGTCTCCCTCTAAAGGCACCACGCATCAAAAAATGTGGGAGCGGGCTTGCTCGCGAATGCGGTGGATCAGTCAATGCATCTAGTGACTGTCACACCGCATTCGCGAGCAAGCCCGCTCCCACATTTGTTTGTGCAATGCCTGGCTATCAAAGCGCGCAAAATATTTTCCAAATATATCTTGCGCACTAACTATTAGCGCGATACATTCACCTCGCCACTTACTTAGCGCGCAAACATTTAGCGCAAACACTGACGAGGAAATCACCATGCAAGCTCTCTACACCGCAGTAGCCACCGCCACCGGCGGCCGTGATGGTCGTGCTGTTTCCAGCGACAACATCCTCGATGTAAAACTCTCCACGCCAAAAGAACTGGGCGGCGCGGGTGGCCAGGCCACCAACCCGGAACAACTGTTCGCCGCCGGTTACTCCGCCTGCTTCATCGGTGCCCTGAAATTCGTCGCCAGCCAGACCAAACGCAAAATCCCGGATGACGCTTCGATCACTGCCCACGTCGGCATCGGTCAAATCCCCGGCGGTTTCGGCCTGGACATCGACCTGCACGTCAGCTTGCCCGGCCTGGCCCAGGACGACGCGCAAAGCCTGGTCGACGCTGCGCACCAGGTCTGCCCTTACTCCAACGCCACCCGTGGCAACGTCGATGTACGCCTGCACGTAACCGTCTGACCCACGCGGTTTTTTGGAGAAGAACATGAACACATTTGGCAAAGTACTCACCGGCACTCTGCTCGCCTTCTCGATCACCAATGCCTTTGCGGCCGGCGGTGACGTGGAGCACAACACCCAGGCGTTTCTCGATGTACTGAACGCCGGCACCGGCAAACCGATGGAGCAACTGACGCCCAGGGAAGCCCGTGCGGTGCTGACAGGTGCACAGTCAGGCGTGAAACTGACGCTGCCCAAGGCCGACGTGAGCCAGAAGACCATTCAGGTCGATGGCCAGCCGCTGAGCCTGACCATCGTGCGTCCGGCCGGGGTCAAGGGCACATTGCCGGTGTTCATGTTCTTCCACGGCGGTGGCTGGGTACTCGGGGATTTCCCGACCCACGAGCGTCTGGTACGTGACCTGGTGGTGGGGTCGGGAGCGGCGGCGGTGTTCGTCAACTACACGCCATCACCTGAAGCGCACTACCCGGTGGCGATCAACCAGGCGTACGGGGCAACCAAGTGGGTGGCCGAACACGGCAGCGAGATCAACGTTGATGGCAAACGCCTGGCCGTCGCCGGCAACAGCGTCGGCGGCAACATGGCAGCGGTGGTCAGCCTGATGGCCAAGGACAAGGGCACACCGTCAATCAAGTTCCAACTGCTGTTGTGGCCGGTGACCGACGCCAACTTCGACACCGGGTCCTACAACCAGTTTGCCGAAGGCCACTTCCTGACCCGCAACATGATGAAGTGGTTCTGGGACAACTACACCACCGACACCAACCAGCGCGCCGAGATCTATGCGTCGCCCCTGCGGGCAAGCACCGCGCAGCTCAAGGGTTTGCCACCTGCGTTGATTCAGACCGCAGGCTCGGACGTGCTGCGTGACGAAGGCGAAGCCTATGCCCGCAAGCTGGATGAAGCCGGTGTACCGGTGACCGCCGTGCGCTACAACGGCATGATCCATGACTACGGTTTGTTGAATGTCGTCAGCGAGGTACCGGAGGTTCGTTCGGCGCTGCTGCAGGCGTCCGAGGAGCTGAAGCAACACCTGAAGTAAAAACCGGCACCCACAAAAAAGCCCGACGCATGGTCGGGCTTTTTTTATCGTACCGGTGGCGCAAGAATTACTTCTTGGCGCGACCTTTGTACGAACCACCTTCACGGGTGTCGATCTCGATCAGGTCGTCGATTTCGATGAAATCGGCTACTTGCAGTTCGGTACCGTTAGCCAGCTTGGCAGGCTTCATCACCTTGCCCGAAGTGTCGCCGCGAGCGGAACCTTCGGTGTAGGCAACCTTACGCACGATAGTGGTCGGCAGCTCTACGGAAACCAGACGGTCTTCGAAGAAGATAGCTTCGCAGACGTCTTCCATGCCTTCTTCCACGAACGGCAGAACGGCTTCGATGTCTTCAGCGTTCAGCTCGTACATGGTGTAGTCGGTGGTGTCCATGAACGTGTAGGTGTCGCCGCTGATGAAGGACAGGGTCGCTTCTTTGCGGTCGAGGATCACGTCGTCCAGTTTGTCATCGGCGCTGTAGACGATCTCGGTCTTGTAACCGGTCAGCAGGTTCTTCAGCTTGGTCTTCATGATTGCGCTGTTACGACCAGACTTGGTGAACTCAGCTTTCTGAACCAGCCAAGGGTCGTTTTCGAGACGGATCACTGTACCGGGTTTCAGTTCTTTACCAGTTTTCATTGCGAATATCCGAAATTTGGATGGGATTTACAAAAATCAAGGTCGCGTATCATATCCAATTTACATAAAACTGTACCAGCGCCGTCGCAAGATCGGTCCGCGAGCCTTGTTCCAGAGCCCATTTCTCGGCGTTCGCGGTCACTTCCGGCCAGTGTTCCAGCAGCATTTTCCAGCAAAGTGCCATATCGCCATCAGCGTTCCAGGCCTGCCAAAGGCCGACCAACGCGACTTTCGCAGCCGGAGACAGACCTTCGGTATACAGCTCAAGGAACGCATCGAGCTTGTCCAGGTGAATGTCTTCGTCCTGGCGATAGATATGCCACAACAGTGGCCGCCCGGCCCATTGCGCCCGCACGAACGAGTCTTCGCCGCGCACGGCGTTGAAGTCGCAGCACCACAACAGCCGGTCGTATTGCTCCTGGCGCACAAACGGCAGCACTTGCACGGTCAACCCGTCGCGCCGGTGCACATCACCTACTTCCAATGACTCGACCCCCAACCAGCCCTGCACATCTCCGAGGATCCGCCCTTCCGGCACCAGCAGATGAGTGGCGCGCCCATCGGCCGCCAGCACGTCGAGCCAACTGGCCAGCCCGGCGTTTTCATAGGCGAACAACGACATCATCCGCGCACCGTCCACCGGGAAAACCCCAAGCGCCTGCAGAAACTGCTGCCGGGCGGCGGCGTCTTGCTGGAAGGCATCGCGCTGTTCCAGCAGCCCCGCCTCACGCAATAAACCGCCGGTGCCGGGACGGAATCCGGGAAAGAAGAAGTACTTTTGCACGCCCTTGAATTTCACCGAGGGCAAACCGTGGCAGCCGACCACCCAGTCTTCGGCGCTCAGGTAATCCAGGTTCATCCACAGCGGCGTGCGGTCGCGTGCGGCCATCGCCTCCATGTAGTCAGGCGGCAATTGACAGGCGAACGCAGCGATCACCACGTCTGCCGCGTCGGCCGCCGGCCAGTCGGAGGGCCAGTAGCGCACGTCGACGCCCTCTTGCCATTGCTGGTGCACCTGCACATCAATCTCGGGGCACATGCGTTCGAACGCCCGCAGGTCATCGACCCACAAGCGCACCGCACACCCTTGTTCCGCCACCAATTGCCGGGCCAGGCGCCAGGTCACGCCGATGTCGCCGTAGTTATCGACGACGCTGCAAAAAATATCCCAGCGGGCTTTCATTCCGGGCTCCAACGCTCAAAGGCTCGATTGTCCGTATAAATGCCTCGATACAGAAGGGTTGATCGCGATTATTCTGCGCGCGGCTGTGGGACAATCGGCGCCATGCCGCACGTGCCTGCCAGGAGGCCACCATGTCTGATCGTTCGTTCTCGCTGTTCAAACTCAGTATCGCCGTGGCCTTCGGCCTGTGGCTGGGCTTTATCGCCATTGTGCTGAGCGTGTGGCTGGCCTCCCGCTACCTGCCCGAGCAAACCGTGGCGCCGGTGGCCCGAGTGGTGCAGCAACTGGGCAAGCCGGAGGTGGTTGCACCGGAGCCACCGAACCGGATGTTCGAGCAGTACCAGGAGAACCTGCGCAAGCAGGAGCAACAGCAAACCCTGGACCAGGCCCGCAACAACCCGCGTAACCTGTCCAACCCCAAATGCCAGTTCTGGCTGCAACAGGACCAGAACGCCCCCAACGACAAGAGCCGGGCCAACGTCCTGCAATTTTGCGATTGATCACGAAAGCCGCCCATGAATAAACACGCCGTTCACCAGTTGGTTTTGGACAAACTCGCGGTCGATCTCGATATCGCCCAGCGCGCCGCGCAAACCGCGTACGAAACCGCGACCCACGAAGAAAACATCGCCGAGAACAAGTACGACACCCTGGGCCTGGAGGCTTCTTACCTGGCAGCCGGCCAGGCCCGACGCGTCGAGGAGATCCGGCAGGCGCTGACGCTCTGCCAGAACATGCAACTGCGGGCCTACAATGACCAGCGCGGCATCGAAGTCGGCGCGTTACTGGGGTTGGCAGATGAAAACGATCGCCAGCAGTGGCTATTCCTGGCGCCGGACGGCGCAGGCTTGAAGGTCGATGTGGTGGGGCAACCGGTGACCGTCATCACCCCACGCTCGCCCCTGGGCAAAAGCCTGCTGGGCAAGTTCGAAGGGGATGAGGTGGAGATTCTGGTGGGGGGCGCTCGGCAACAGTTTGCTGTTACCGAGGTGAAGTAAGCCGATCAGTGAACCGGTAGTTCAACGCCGTCGAACAGCTCTTCCAGTTCCTGCTTGTTGTGGCACTGGATGGCCTTGGCCATCACTTCGCGCGTCAGGTGCGGCGCGAACTTTTCGATGAAGTCGCACATGAAACCACGCAGGAAGGTGCCACGACGGAAACCGATCTTGGTCACGCTGGACTCGAACAGCTCGCTGGCATCGAGCACCACCAGGTCGTTGTCGAGCTTGGTGTCGACCGCCATCTTGGCGACGATACCGACACCCAGGCCCAGGCGCACATAAGTCTTGATGACGTCGGCGTCAGCCGCGGTGAACACCACTTTCGGCGTCAGGCCGCGATGGCTGAAGGCTTCGTCGAGTTTCGAACGGCCGGTGAAACCGAACACGTAAGTCACGATCGGGTATTCAGCCAGGGCTTCCAGGGTCAGCTTCGGCAGCTTGGCCAATGGGTGACCTTGAGGCACTACCACACAGCGGTTCCAGCGGTAGCACGGCATCATCACCAGGTCGCCGAACAATTCCAGCGCTTCGGTGGCAATCGCGAAATCGACGGTGCCGTCGGCGGCCATCTCGGCGATCTGCATCGGCGAGCCCTGGTGCATGTGCAAGGCCACGTCCGGGTACTGCTTGATAAAGCTGCTGATCACCGGCGGCAGCGCATAACGCGCCTGGGTGTGGGTGGTGGCGATCGACAGGGTGCCCTTTTTCTCGTTGGAGAATTCCTGGGCGATCTGCTTGATGCTTTCGACCTTGCGCAGGATCTCGCCGGCGGTGGTGATGATGCGCTCACCGGCCGGGGTGACACGGGTCAGGTGCTTGCCGCTGCGTGCGAACACTTCAACGCCCAACTCATCTTCGAGCAGGCGGATCTGCTTGCTGATACCGGGTTGCGAGGTGTAAAGGCTTTGAGCAGTAGCGGAAACGTTGAGGTCGTGGTGCGCCACTTCCCAGATGTAGCGCAGTTGTTGAAGCTTCATATGTGTCCCTCAAAGCGGATAGACGCCACGGGTATCAGCGACGGTATATAACTATATTAAAGGTTAGACGGATAAATCTAGAACTTTTTATCGTTTTCTACCAATCACACGTCGTCACTGCGTCGACGCTGCAACAGCGGCACCAGGTACACCGGCACCTGGGACAGCTGCAGCACCCGTGCGGCGGTTCTCCCCAGAGGTGTTGCCACCCCGACCGCCTGGCTGTGACTACCTACGATCAACAAATCCACAGAGAGTTTCTGCGACTGGTCGAGAATCACTTCACAAGGATCACCCTGGATCACCCGCACCGAACGGATCAACTTGAGGTCCTGCTCCCCGTCCCCCAGCTCCTCGCGAAAACTGTCGAGCACCCGTTGCTCGATGGTCGCCATCACCGTCGTCAGGCCCTGGCTTTGCCATTCACTCAAGGCCTTCTCATCAAGGTAGCTCTGCAACACCGATTCGGCGAACAGCCCGATGGGCTCGACCACGTGAATCACATACAGATCAGCCTTGAACGTTCGCGCCAGCGCCAGGGCATGTTGCATCACATAGGGGGCATACAGACCGAGGTCAGTGGCGTACAGCATCGAACGAATCATAGAACCTCCTGGGCAGCCAGGATGGCGGGGATTGATTCAGCTTAGCAGCGCCTTTGGCAGTGCTCAGCCCTCGGTCTGAATTTTCAACTCGTTACTGATGCCATGGGGGACGTGACCGGTGGCCACGAACTCCCGGGCCTTCTCGCAATGCCCTTCCTGGTCATCGAAAAACACATCGGCGGCGAAGGCTTCGAGGAACGCCGACTTCTCCAGGCCACCAAGAAACAGCGACTCGTCGAGACGGATATCCCACTCGCGCAGCGTGCGAATCACCCGCTCGTGGGAAGGCGCCGAACGGGCGGTCACCAGCGCAGTGCGGATGGGGCAGGACTCGTCGGGGAACTCGCGCTGCAACAGGTTGAGTGCCGCCAGGAAGCCCTTGAATGGGCCGCCGCGCAACGGCTCGCGGGCGGATTCGCGCTCGCTGGCCTGGAAGGCTTCAAGGCCGCCCGACTGATAAACGCGCTCGGACTCGTCGGAAAACAGCACCGCGTCGCCATCGAAGGCGATCCGCAATTCAGCACTGGAGGCCCGACCTGCGCCGCCCGACAGAATCGTCGCTGCGGCAAACCCGGCATCCAGGGCGCTGCGCACATCCTCGGCATGGGTGGACAGAAACAGGTGGCAGCCAAACGCCGCCAGATAAGGATAAGGGCTGCGCCCGCCGACAAACGCCGCGCGGGAGATGTCGAGCCCGTAATGCTGGATCGAATTGAATACACGCAAGCCGGTGTCGGCACTGTTGCGCGACACCAGCACCACCTCGACCCGGGCGCGGCCGAGGCTGGCGTTGAGGCTCAGGAGTTTCTTCACCAGCGGGAAGGCATCACCGGGCTCGAGGGTTTCTTCCTCGTGGTCGATCTGGTACTTGCGGTACGCCTCGACGCCTTGGGCCAGGTAGACCTTGTGGCTCTCGCTCAGGTCGAACAGCGCTCGCGAGGAAATCGCCAGCACCAGTTTGTCGCCCAATCCCTTTGCCATGGTGTTCCCCCCAATCAGCGGTTATGCCGATCCATAAAACTCAAGGCCTGATACAGCGCCTGCATGCGTGGCAATTCACAACCCGCCGCGTTGGCCGCGGCCAAGGGGCGCGCGTAGATCGCCGCCAGTTCCAGCGGGCGCTTGTGCACGTAATCGTGATACATGCTGGGCAAGTAGTCATCCATGCTCTCGGTCATGGTGAACATCTGCCCGGCGTAACTGGCGGGAATCTCATGCCCGCAGGCGTGGGCGCCCTGCACCACTTCGGCCATCAGCGCCTGGATCAGTTCGCGGCTGGACTCATCCGCCATCATCGCCGTGGTGCCCGTGCCGAACACTACCGAGAGGCCGTTGTAAGGCACGTTCCACACCAGTTTATGCCAGCGCGCCTGGTGCACATTGGCCATGGCCTGGGAATCGATACCGGCCTGGTGAAACAGCGCGGCGCCTTCTTCGACGATGGCTTGCCGACCGCTGTCATCGTTGGCCGCGGGGCCACTGTGGTAACCCAGGTTGACCCGGCCCAGCGCCTGATGCTCGACGATCCCGGGACCGGAACGGTGCACGCCGATGTAGCACAGGCCACCCAGCAGGTGCAGCGACGGCGGCAGGTGTTCACGCAGGCTGTCCTCTACGTCGAGGCCATTTTGCAACAGGATTATCCTGGCGTCCGGGGCGGCAACCTGAGCGATGGTCGGGGCCAGTTCGACATTCCCGGTCGATTTGGTGCCCACCAGCAGCCAGTCGCACGGCGGCATGTCGGCGGCGCGGGCATAAGCCTGTACCGGGTGAAGGTGCACGGTTCCGTGGATCGTGCTGTTGAGTTGCAGGCCGCGCTCGCTGACCGCCGCGTACTCGCTGCGCAGCAGGAAATGCACATCGAAGCCGGCGCGCGCGAGCATCACACCGTAGTAGCCACCAATGGCCCCGGTGCCGATGATCCCGATCCGTGGCGACTGTTTTGTTACTTCGGTCATGGCAACTCCTCTGGTATTCGTTTGAGCGCCTGCTGCACACCTTGAGTCAGGTCGCTGGCGGTCAGACGCGTCAGTGACGCTAATATTCCATGGAATTTCCCGTTACACACCACAAACAACGCCGGCAGGTGAAAGATCTCGTAGCGCTCCACTGCCCCGCCATTGTGACCCGCATCCACCCAGCACACCCGGTCCACCGGCAAGTCCCAACCCGGCAGTTGCTGGTGCAGGAAGCGGCAACGCGAGCAGCCGTCACCGGTAAACACCACCAGGGACGTGCCGGGAAGCCCCAGTAATTGCTGGTCGATATCCAGGTCGGTAAGTTGCAGTTCTTTCACTATACTGCTGCCACCGCCGTCAACTGGACGGTGCTCGGAGTCCGTGTGCATGGGTCGTTTCTTTCCTCACCCTGATGATGTCGCTGTCGAAATAACCCAACGCCCCATTTCCGGCATTTCCCGCCAACGGCTGCACACTATCGGCCTGGGCGGCGTCGCATGCAATTGCCCGCGCGCCTGGCGCCAGGGCGCGGCCATCGAGTTGCACATCCCCTCACTGGGCCAGACGGCCCGCTATCCGGGCTATGTGGCATGGTGCCGCAAGGCCGAAAACGGCTACCGCGTCGACATTGCCTTTACCGATGAGCAGGCCTTGTTCGGTGCGCGGATGGGTGAGCAAGTGTGCCAGATCGAACGGTACTGCCGCCTCCACGAAGGCGTCGAGCCCACACCCGGGCAGAGCGAAGCGCTGGCCCGGGAATGGGTCACGCGCCATGCCGGCGAGTTCTCCCATGAGGCTTTTGTGCTGCCAGCGCTGGATTAAAGCGGACGTTGCCCATTGTCTCGCAGCCTTGTAACGCGCTAAGGTTCCGCTCCCCGCTGCACTTAAATCATGCTGTGCTCCGCCGCACGGGGATCGCTGGCGGCCGGCACCCGTGACCCTGACGAGTAACACGATGGCTGATTTACCGATCAACGACCTTAACGTCGAATCCAACGAGACCCTGATCACGCCCGATCAGCTCAAGCGCGAAATCCCCCTGAGCGACGCTGCCCTGCAGACCGTCACCAAGGGCCGCGAAGTCATCCGTGAGATTCTCGACGGCACCGACCACCGCCTGTTCGTGGTCATCGGGCCGTGCTCGATCCATGACCTCAAGGCTGCCCACGAATACGCCGAGCGCCTGAAGGTGCTGGCGGCGGAAGTGTCCGACACCTTGTACCTGGTGATGCGTGTCTATTTCGAGAAGCCGCGTACCACCGTCGGCTGGAAAGGCTTGATCAACGACCCGTACCTGGACGACTCGTTCAAGATCCAGGATGGCCTGCACATCGGTCGTCAATTGCTGCTGGATCTGGCGGAAATGGGCCTGCCGACGGCAACCGAAGCCCTGGACCCGATTTCCCCGCAGTACCTGCAAGACCTGATCAGCTGGTCGGCAATTGGTGCACGCACCACCGAATCCCAGACTCACCGCGAAATGGCTTCCGGCCTGTCCTCGGCCGTGGGTTTCAAGAACGGTACCGATGGCGGCCTGACCGTGGCGATCAACGCCCTGCAGTCGGTCTCCAGCCCGCACCGCTTCCTGGGCATCAACCAGGAAGGTGGCGTGTCCATCGTCACCACAAAGGGCAACGCCTACGGTCACGTGGTACTGCGTGGCGGCAATGGCAAGCCCAACTATGATTCGGTCAGCGTGGCCTTGTGCGAACAGGCGCTGAACAAGGCGAAGATCAAGCCGAACATCATGGTCGATTGCAGCCACGCCAACTCCAACAAGGACCCGGCCCTGCAACCGCTGGTGATGGAGAACGTGGCCAACC
The DNA here is from genome assembly GCF_013385765.1 of Pseudomonas sp. C8002. Lineage (NCBI taxonomy): Bacteria > Pseudomonadati > Pseudomonadota > Gammaproteobacteria > Pseudomonadales > Pseudomonadaceae > Pseudomonas > Pseudomonas sp. C8002. The sequence goes on along the minus strand of NZ_JACAPJ010000004.1, from coordinate 245,857 downwards.
AGATTCTGGAAGGCAACCAGTCGATCATCGGCCTGATGGTCGAAAGCCACCTGAACTGGGGCTGCCAGGCGATTCCAAAGGACCTGGCCGACCTGCAATACGGCGTGTCGATCACCGATGCGTGCATCGACTGGTCTGCCACCGAGACCACCTTGCGCAGCATGCACGCCAAGCTCAAGGACGTGTTGCCCAAGCGCCAGCGCGGCTGAGCACAGACTGCGGACACAAAAACGCCGGGCTAAACCCGGCGTTTTTTTTGATCGTTCCCCCGCCCTGCGTGGGAATGCATCCTGGGATGCTCTGCGTACCGCCCTACTCAATGCTCAAAGCTTCGCGGCATGGCGCTGGTGGCGCTCCATGTAGCGCTCAACGTAGGAGCAGGACGGGATCACCGTATAACCTGCCTCTTCGGCGAACTTCAACGCTTCCTCGGTCAGCGCGGCAGCAATGCCACGGCCGCGCAATGCGTTGGGCACGAAGGTGCGATAGATATCCAGGGTCTGCTTCCCGAGATCCATATAGGTCAGATAGGCACGATGACCGTCCACATTGGTCTCGAACTGATGACCAGCCTGGTCATGGTGGATGGACAACGCCTCGCTCATCACTACTCCTCGCGGGTCTTGGTTTCTGACCCCTACCTTACCGATGTTTTTCCGGCGAAGGAACATCTACGCCACCCGGTGCCGGTTTCGACAACGAGAAAAGCGGCCAGTGCCTTGCACTAGCGCTCACAACCAGCACAGGGAAATAGTAGGCGCCAATCGCACAATTGCTCAAGACGCGCTCGTCTTCCGTTGCGCTGGCGGACATAGAAAGGGCCAATCGAGATTCCTTACGTCGATGGCCTGAACATTGCCGGCAGTTGAAGCTTGAGACGAACACGCGCTCTTAAAGTCACCTCAACATGCACAAAAGATACCGAATGGCGAAAAGACAATCTGAACAATAGTGTCAGGGACGATATATAAAATGACTTATGTTTACATGGCTTAACACATGCCAGCCGGCCCTTTCAGGCTGGATCCAATCCTCGGCCGAGTGCAAAAATCTGCATATTTTTTATACAGACTCTCGAAAGATTAGCCAAAATAGATTGGACGCGAGAATTTTTTTTGCTTCTTGCGCTACGTCAGTTTACTTACTACAAGTAATGGGTAGTATGTACGCCGGCTATTAGCTCACTCTGAGAAAGTAGCCATTTAATAGAAAGTCCTTGAAGGGGAACACGATGAACAACGTTCTGAAATTCTCTGCTCTGGCTCTGGCCGCAGTTCTGGCTACCGGTTGCAGCAGCGTCTCCAAAGAAACCGAAGCTCGTCTGACTGCAACTGAAGACGCAGCAGCACGCTCCCAGGCTCGTGCAGACGAAGCCTACCGTAAAGCTGATGAAGCTCTGGCTGCTGCTCAAAAAGCACAACAGACTGCTGACGAAGCTAACGAGCGCGCTCTGCGCATGCTTGAAAAAGCAAGCCGCAAGTAATAATCCTCCGGGGTTGTTATCAAGCCGATCCATTCTTGGATCGGCTTTTTTTTGCCTGTGATTTGGCTGGATTCCAGACAATAAAAAACCCGTCACCGCGCGAGGCGATAACGGGTTATGGATCGTGCAGGCTTACTGCTGCAGATCGACCGGCGTACTCGATACCATCGGCGCCCCGCCGGGTACACCGATTTCCGTCGGCAAACCGTCTTCAGCCGCAACCACGTCACGCACCTGGTCCCAGTTGACCCGCAGGTTGCTGGACAGGTCTTCACGCTTGAGCAAGGCGTTGATGACGGCGGTGTGCTTGTCGACGACCGATGGGGTGCCATCGTCGTTCAGCGGCGTATGGGCTTCCAGGTAGACCTTGCCCCCGGCCGCGCCGAACTTGTAGGCGTCGTTGATAATCCGCACCGACGTGCCCACCGGCACCATGTCGGCCATTTCCAGCACGTTGTTGTTGAACATGCGGAAGCAACCGTGGCTGGTACGGGTACCGATGCCGAACTTCATGTTGGAACCGTGGATCAGGTAGCCCGGCGTGCCGAGGGTGAACTTGAACGGCCCCAGCGGGTTGTCCGGGCCGGCCGGCACGACGTTGGGCAACGGGTCGCCATTGGCGGCGTGTTCTGCCTTGATCGAGGCTGGCGGGGTCCAGGTCGGGTTCGGGATCTTGCCCGTGATGGTGGTGTGGGCCACTGGCGAGCCCCAGCCTTCACGGCCAATCCCCAACGGGAACGTGTACACCACGTTCTGGCCCTTGGGGTAGTAGTAGAGCCGGTACTCCGCCAGGTTGATCACGATGCCTTCACGCGGGCCGGGCGGCAGGATGAAGCGCGTCGGCAACACGATCTCGGTACCCGCTCCCGGCAGCCAGGCATCCACGCCCGGGTTGGCCGCGACCATCTCCGAATAACCCAGGTCGTAGGTGGTGCCGAGGTCCGCGAAGGTATCTTCGTACTTGGCCTTGATCACCTGGACCTGGCCAACGATATCTTCACCCGGTGGCGGCAAAGGCAACTGCAAGGCTGCAGCAGGACCGGCCGCGCAGAGCGCAGCGAGAGATAGGCAGCAGGTGACGGCGGAAAGGCGCGACAACATCCGGGAATTCCTTCGCAGATCGACGGGTAGTAGAAAATGGATTGTACACGGCTGCCCGGCGGGCACCCATATTCAAAGCTCGAAGCGCAGCTCTGGCCAGATCGGCGGTGTGCCGCGTTTTTGCGACTCGAGGATCGCCCGGCACAGGGGGCACAAACGCTGGTCCTGGAAGATCGAGCGATCCACCGATGACCAGCGCGGCTGGGCAGGCAACAACGTGCCGCAGAGGGTGCGGTCGATGGACCCGCCCAACTCCAATTGACGCGTCACCAGATGCACCCGGACTTCCTGGCAGGCGAACAGATCCAGCTGTTCGTCAGGTTCGATCAGTTGGTAGGCAAACAGTGACCAGGCAGGACGCGACATCGGGGGCTCCAAATCGGGGGGGCGCCACCTTAGCCGAAAGACCGCTGCTAGAAAAGCGTCATAGCAGTGGTTTTAGCGTTGGCCAGACATTTTCCAGCAACTTGCCCTGCGCGCCAACCGCCGGGTGCAATTGGTCAGCCTGCATCAGGTCCGGATGACCACCGACGCCTTCAAGGAAAAACGGCACCAGCGGGACGCTTTTTTCCTTGGCCAGGGCCGGGTAGACATTAGCAAACGCGGTGGTGTATTTCGGCCCGTAATTAGGCGGCAACTGCATGCCCAGCAGCAGCACCTTGGCACCGCTGGCCTTGGACTGTTCAATCATCGATGCAAGATTTTGTTTCAATTGCTCGGGTGGCTGCCCACGCAGGCCGTCATTGCCGCCCAGCTCAATGATCACCAGGTCCGGCTTATGCTCTGCAAGCGCCGCCGGCAGCCGCGCCCGGCCTCCGGCACTGGTGTCGCCGCTGATAGAGGCGTTGACCACTTTATCGTCGAAACCTTCGCTCTTGAGCCGTTGTCCCAACAACGCTACCCACCCTTTGCTGGTATCCAGCCCGAAACCGGCACTGATACTATCGCCAACGATCAGGACTGTACCCGCCGCTGCGTTCTGGGCCATGCACATCAAGGCCAGGCCAGCACTCAAAAACCACATTCGCATTGGATTCTCCATGGGCGCAAGCATTCTCACCGCGCGAAACCTTAGCAAAGTGGTTCCCAGCGCGGAAGGTGAACTGACTATCCTGCACGAACTGAGCCTGGAACTGAACAAGGGCGATAGCCTGGCTATCGTCGGCGCCTCCGGTTCCGGCAAATCCACCCTCCTCGGCCTGCTGGCCGGCCTCGACCTGCCCAGCAGTGGCGAAGTCACCCTCGCCGGCCAGGCCCTGAGTACCCTCGACGAAGACCAGCGTGCACGCATCCGCGCCGAGCACGTGGGATTTGTGTTCCAGTCCTTCCAGTTGCTCGACAGCCTCAACGCGCTGGAAAACGTGATGCTGCCCCTGGAGCTGGACGGTCGCAAGGACGCCCGCGAGCGCGCCAAACACCTGCTGGAGCGTGTCGGCCTGGGCCAGCGTCTCACCCACTCGCCGCGCCAACTCTCGGGGGGTGAGCAGCAACGGGTAGCGATTGCCCGGGCGTTTGCTGCCGAACCGGACGTGCTGTTTGCCGATGAACCCACCGGCAACCTCGACAGCCATACCGGCGAGCGCATCAGCGACCTGCTGTTCGAACTCAACAAAGAGAGCGGCACGACCCTGGTGCTGGTGACCCATGACGAGCGCCTGGCCCACCGTTGCCGTCGCCTGATCCGTCTTGAAGCCGGCCTGATGGTCGCGCCCCTGGAGCCTTGATGGCACGCTTGCCCTTGTTGCGCCTGTTCAGCCTTGCCCTACGCCAGTTGCTGCGCGATGCCCGCGCCGGCGAACTGCGTGTGCTGTTCTTCGCCCTGCTGGTGGCCGTGGCCGCCAGCACCGCCATCGGTTACTTCGGTGCCCGCCTGAACGGCGCGATGATGTTGCGCGCCACCGAGTTCCTGGCGGCCGACCTGGTGCTGGAAGGCAGTTCACCCGCCCGCACCGAGCAAATCCAGAGTGGCACCGAGCTGGGCCTGCAGCACGCCAGGGTCGTGGAATTCTCCAGCGTGATTGCCACTGACGCCGGCATCCAGCTGTCCAGCATCAAGGCGGTCAACGAGGCGTATCCGTTGCGCGGCGAGCTGAAGAGCGCCGCCGAACCCTTCGCCGAAGAAACTGCCGGAGGTGGCCCCAAACCCGGTGAAGCCTGGGTGGAAGCACGGCTGTTGACGGCACTGAACCTGAAAATCGGCGACAGCATCGACGTCGGCATGAAGACCCTGCGCCTTTCCCGCGTGCTGACCTATGAGCCGGATCGCGCCGGCAACTTCTATAGCCTGACGCCCAGGGTGATGATCAACCTGGCCGACCTTGACGCCACCGGCGTGGTGCAGCCCGGCAGTCGCGTGAGTTATCGCGACCTGTGGCGAGCGCCACAGGGCGGCACCGTGCTGCAAACCTATCGCGACCTGGTCAAGCCCGGCCTGGCTGCCAACCAGCGGCTGCAGGATGCGCGCGACGGCAACCAGCAGATCGGCGGCGCGCTGGGCAAGGCCGAACGTTACTTGAACATGGCCAGCCTGGTGGCGGTGCTGCTCTCCGGCGTGGCCGTGGCGCTCTCGGCCAATCGCTTCGCCAGCCGACGCTTTGATGCCAGCGCCTTGCTGCGCTGCCTCGGGTTGTCGCGACGCGAAACCATGTTGCTGTTCAGCCTGCAATTGGCCGTGCTGGGGTTGCTGGCCAGCCTGACCGGCGCCCTGCTCGGCTGGCTGGCGCAATTGGGCCTGTTTGCGCTGTTGCATGACCTGCTGCCGGCGGACGTTCCACCCGGCGGGCTGCTGCCGGCCGTTGCCGGGATTGGCACCGGGCTGGTAGCCCTCGCCGGTTTCGCCCTGCCGCCGCTGGCCGCCCTGGGGCGGGTGCCGCCACTGCGGGTATTGCGCCGCGACTTGCTGCCAATCCCTTCCAGCACCTGGATGGTCTACGGCGCCGCACTCTTCGCCCTGGGCCTGATCATGTGGCGCTTGAGCCTCGACCTGGTGCTGACCTTCGCCCTGCTGGGCGGCGGCGTGATTGCCGCGCTGGTTCTCGGCGGCCTGCTGCTCCTGTTGCTGCAAAGCCTGCGACGCCTGCTGGCCCGGGCCTCCTTGCCCTGGCGCCTGGGGCTGGGCCAGTTGCTGCGTCATCCCCTGGCGGCCGCGGGGCAGTCACTGGCGTTCGGGCTGATCCTGTTATCCATGGGCTTGATCGCGTTGTTGCGCGGCGAATTGCTGGACACCTGGCAGAACCAGTTGCCCAAGGACGCCCCCAACTATTTTGCCTTGAACATCCTGCCCGCCGACAAAGACACCTTCGGCGCACGCCTGCTGGAATTACAGGCGCAATCGGCTCCGTTGTATCCGGTGGTACCGGGACGACTGATCAGCATCAATGGCGCGCCAGTGCAGGAGATTGTCAGCAAGGACTCCAGCGGCGATCGTGCAGTACAGCGAGACTTGAGCCTGACCTGGGCCGCCGACCTGCCACCGGGCAACAAGCTGACGGCGGGCTCCTGGTGGACGGCGCAACCGACCGACGAGATTCCAGGCGTCTCGGTGGAGGCCAAGGTCGCCGACAGCCTGAAACTCAAGCTCAACGATCACCTGGTGTTTACCGTCGGCGGGGAAAACCGTGAAGCGCGGGTCACCAGCCTGCGGGAAATCAACTGGGACAACTTCCAGCCCAACTTCTTCATGATCTTCCAGCCCGGCACCCTGAAGGACCTGCCGGCCACCTACCTGACCAGCTTCTACCTCGCACCCGGCCATGACCAACAGATCGTCGACCTGTCCCGGGCCTTCCCGGCGGTGACCATCCTGCAGGTGGAGGCATTGCTGGAACAACTGCGCAGCATCCTGGCCCAGGTCACCCTGGCGGTGGAGTACGTGCTGTTGTTTGTCCTGGCGGCGGGGATGGCCGTGTTGTTCTCCGGGCTCCAGGCAACCCTCGATGAGCGGATTCGCCAGGGCGCCCTGCTGCGGGCGCTGGGGGCTGAGCGCAAGTTGCTGGTCAAGGCCCGGCGTATCGAGTTCGGGTTGTTGGGCGCAGTCAGCGGGCTGTTGGCAGCGCTGGGCACTGAACTGGTGACACTGGTGCTGTACCGCTACGCGTTCGACCTGACCTGGCACCCGCATCCGTGGCTATTGCTGCTGCCGGCGATCGGCGCCGTGCTGATCGGCGGTGCCGGCGTGTTCGGCACCCGCCGCGCACTGAATGCCAGCCCGTTGACGGTGCTGCGCGAGGGCTGAAAACGCAAATGGCCCGCACGCGTTCATGCGTACGGGCCATCCGTTGTCACTTCACATATTCGATAGCGGTGATCCACCAGCACACTTCGCCACTGGGGGTCTGCACGAGCGCCTCGTCATCCACTTCCTTGCGCAACAGTGCCCGGGCCATGGGTGAGTCGATGGAGATGTAGTCCATACGCTCATAGATCTCGTCGTACCCCACGATGCGAAACCGCTTGGTCTCGCCCTGTTCGTTTTCAATCTCCACCCAGGCGCCGAAAAACACCTTCCCTTCCTGCTCGGGCATGTACTCGACCACGCGCATGTCTTCCAGGCGCTTGCGTAAATAACGCACCCGACGATCAATTTCCCGCAGCAGCTTCTTGTTGTACTGGTAGTCGGCGTTTTCGCTCCTGTCCCCCAGGGAGGCCGCCCACGTCACTTTGCGGGTGGTATCAGGGCGCTTTTCTCGCCACAGGTAATCAAGCTCCTTTTTCAGGGCCTCATGACCTTCTTTGGTAATCAGCTTGGTGCTCAAAAGCTCTACATCCCCTGGAAGTTTGCATTTTTCAGACCCGCTGCCGCATCAGGCACAACGCATTTAACGCCCGATGTCGGCTGTGGGGGTCGATGATAAATGAACTCGGGAAAGTAGCCAGACCCACCGGCGGATTCCGGCAACGACGCGTATCAGTCAGCCTCCGTCTGGGTCGGGCCGCATTCAGGCTGGCCGCGCCCGTTCTCGCCAAGCCATGCAAGTGACTCATCCAGGGATTGAAGCGTAACCCTCAGGTTGTCCCGCAGGACAGGCAACTGGAACAGCGCAGCCGTCAGCTGTTGCTCCTTGAGGCGCACCGCAAGGTCACGGTCATGCAACTGGGCTTCCTGGCTCTCCAGGTAGCGCGCACGCTCGTCCATTCGACGCTGCTCTGTCTGGTTCAGCGCCGAGCTGCCAGCCAGATGCTCTTCCCGGAGGGCCAGCGTGCGGGCCAACTGTTCCAGGGACGTTTCCTTTTCGGCAATCCTGTCGGCACTCCGCTGACTCTCCTGCTCAAGGTCAGCCTTTTCCTGGCGCAGTTCGAGACGCAACTGATCAAGCGCTTCTTCCTGCTTGAGCACGCTGAGCTTTTGCTGCGTCAGCTCCTGTGACAATCGGGAAAGATTGGCCAGCGTATCGTCCACTTCAAACAACGAGGATGACTCATTCCGGGCAGGCATGGGCGGCGGCGCCTGGGGGACCGGTTCAGGTTGTTGGACTATGGGCGCCGGCACTGGCGCAGCGACAGCAGGCGCCTCGATCGGTGCCTGTAGTGGCGCCTCAACGAGCGGCTCGGATATCTCGAGCTCAGCCTCGGGCGCCTGCGCCACCGGCTCGGGCAATGACCGCGCAGGCTCTGAAGGATCGGGGGACCTGGGAGCAGACACCATTCTTGAGGAGAAACGAATCGACGGCACGATCAACGTATTGCTTTCAATGGCGGGCAAACCGGGCGCCGACGTTCCCAGGGTAATCACCTTCATCACCAGGGATTTCTTGATCGTCAACGAGTGATGATCTTCAGGCCTGGCCGGGGGCAATTTGCAGCCTTTCAAATCAACAAAATGAAAGGGAATCTGAGTTTCGCCGCTGCTTGCAGATTTTGCCCCGGGAGCAGCCGCGAGCGTCAAGATTTGCTTGAAGACATGGGTCGCTATTTGCAGGTCTTCCTTGGAGTCTATCGCCCCCAGAAAGTAACGTTCGGACTTTTTGCGCAACGCTGCGATGTACACCCGTGAACTACCGGGCTCTGTTTCTTCATCCAGACTGTAGGCAAGAAAGTTTGAAGAGATCTGCGCCACCGCAAAACCACAAAGCAGTGCACCATTGACCGGTGCATCATGCCCGGACTGTTCAAGAACAAGGGTACGTAGAAGCAGCATGACATCAGGCTCCATTTCAAATTGGCATAAACTTTAAATAAACACCAAATAAACAACGACTGTAATTAAATCATCAAAAGCAAAACAATTGTTTCAGCGAGTCATAGTCTGGCATGTAGGACTTATCTTATTCAGCCCCCTCAGCATTTCCAAGAGCGTTTATTGAACGTACCATTTTTTAACAGTGCGACGTCGGAAAAGCTTCAACATAAAAAGATTTCAAGCATTGAATTTCGAACATTCACAACCTGCTGTTCACCCAGGTTAATCCAGCCTTGCCATATCCATTCAGTAGAAAAGCATAATGATCGAGATAACGAGCCTGACAAAAACCATGGGCGGAAAAAACATTATTCATGACTTCTCATTCAACGCCCAACCCCAGGAATGCCTCGGGCTGTTTGGAAATGATGGTGCGGGAAAAACAACTATTATCAAAATGATCTCAGGCTCGACTACACCCTCTTCAGGTCATATAAAAATATTCGGTAACGATATCGCCCTGAACGCATTCCAGGCAAAGAAAGTCACCGGCTACCAGCCAGAGCGACTCTTGAGCCATGGTGCAATGAGTGTAAAGGCCTTTCTCGGTTTCATTGCCGAAATACGCGGATTCCGCGGCGCGGAAAAACGCAAGATGATTGACCGGGCAGTTGCACGGCTTGAGTTGTGGCGGATACTCAAAAGCCCGGTGGAAACCCTCACGGACGGGTTGAAACGCAAGGTAGCCATCGCCCAGGCAATCCTGCATGACCCCGGCCTGCTGTTGCTCGACGAGCCAACAGAAGGTCTGAGTGCCGACCAGAAACACAAAGTCAGAATGCTCATCAAGTCGCTCAGCGACGAGATGACGATCATTGTCGCGTCCCGTGCGCCGGAAGAACTGACCGGGATTTGTACCCGCGCACTGGTGATAGCCGACGGCCGATTGGTGGCAGACGCTTCGGTGCCCGAACTGCAGCGCAGCTCCCGTCATCACCAGGCGGTCACCCTTGCAGCCGACACACCGCTGGACCTGTTGGCCCTGGCGGTATTGCCCGGGGTCGCCGGCATCGAGGAAGACCGCGAGACTCCCGGCACAGTGACCGTACTCGCCCTGCCGGGGCAAATCATCTACCCCCACATCAATGCACTGGTCACCCAGCGCCGCTGGAAGCTCAATGCCCTGAACCTGGAAGCCGGGCGCCTGGATGACGTTGTGCACCATATGAGCCAGGAGGCATCGATTTGAAACTTCTCCCGGTCATATTCAAGCGTCAACTGGTCAGTTATCTTTCGGCACCCCTCACTTACCTGAGCACTGCGGTTTTCCTGACCGCCGCTGCTGTATTTGGCTTCCATGCAACCCGGTTACTGGAAGTCGGCAGTGCCGACTTGCAGGGCTTCTTCCAGTTGCACCCCTGGCTCTACTTACTGTTGACACCTGTTCTATGCACTCGGCTTTGGGCCGACGAGCCCACCACCGGTTCCATGGAGTTGCTGAAAACCCTGCCCGTCACACGTTTCGAGATAGTGGTCGGAAAGTTTCTGGCGGCCTGGATTGTTTCTGGCGTGGCCCTGCTGTTGACCTTCCCGATAGTTATCACCGTCAACTATTTTGGCAATCCGGACAATACAGTCATTGCGTCACAATACCTGGGAAGTTGGGTATTGGCCGGATGTTATCTATCCGTGGGCTGTTTTATCTGCGCACTGACACACCATCGCGCGATTATATTCACCGTAACCCTGTGCTTGCTGCTGACCGCCAGTGGCCTGTCATCCATTCTTGATGCAATTGAACATCAAGTTCCGGTATGGCTGATTGACCGCCTTCTTTCCCTGAGCCCGTCTGCGCGTTTTGCCGCCATTGACCAAGGGGTACTGGCTCTTCAAGACAGTTTGTACTTCATCAGTATGATCATCGCCTTTCTTGGCGCGACGGTCATTGTCCTGAATGTAAGAAACGGTTGAGAAGGACACATCACGATGAAAACGCGACTAAGTGCCAGCCTCACAATTATCACGCTGCTGTTACTGTTTCTCGCTTTTAACCTGGTCTGGGCACTGAAACTTCCAAATCCACGGCTGGATTTTTCGGAACAGAACATCCATACACTTTCCGATCCTGTACAGACTATGCTCGGTTCACTGGAAAGACCGGTGGATCTGTACTTCTTCAATTCAAGCAACCGTGCACACAAAGCCAACGCCGTTGAAAGCTACGCTAAACGGGTAGAGCTGTTGCTCAAGGAATATGAAAAAGCGGCAAAGGGCAAAATCAACCTGCACCTCATCGACCCCACCCCTTTTTCTGAAGATGAATACAAAGCCAGGTTACTGGGACTTGACGAACAACACGGATTCTTCGGCCTGGTGGGTACCAGCGCGGGCCATGCGCCCCATAGCATCCCGTCATTCAGCCCGGACCGGGAGTCACTGCTGGAGTATGAAATCAGCCATTTGATTCATAAGGTGATCCACCCCGAGCAACCCATTGTGGGCGTGATCTCCCGGCTGCCAATAAACGGTGAGCGAGATGAACGCAACGGCGTTAATACGCCTCCCTGGCAGGTGTTGCAGGAGATCCGTCGCCAGTTCAACGTGGTGAGCCTGGAGCCGGGTATCGCGCAAATTCCTGAACACGTCAAAACCCTGATGGTGGTTCATCCCGGCAACCTGCCTGACCAAACCCTTTACGCAATAGACCAGTTTGTATTGGGCGCAGGCAAGTTGATGATGTTTATCGACCCGCTTGTCGGGCTGGACACCAGCGTCACGGCCCCGGAAAACCCCAGGCTGGAGGCATTGCTGTCCGCCTGGGGCATCCAGATGCCCGCGAACAAGGTGATTGCCGATCGCGACTATGCCACTTCGGTGATCCTGACCACGGGCCAGCCGCCTGTGCGCCATCCCGCGGCACTGACCTTGCCCCGCCAGGCGATGGCACAGGATGACATCAGCGCCTGGAAACTTCACAACGTCAACGTCTTGAGCAGCGGCGCCCTGGCCCCTGCCAAGAGAAGCCGCATGACCTTCACCCCGTTGCTGCAAAGCTCCGCGCACGCCGCGCTGTTTGAGGCAGAGCGCTTCGCCCTGCCAGCGCAGCTCAATTCACTGATCAATGAAACAGCCACTCGCGCTCAACAACAGGTGATCGCCGCCCGCGTCGAAGGGCCCGCCTATTCCGCCTTTCCTGACGGCATCAGTGGGCGTAACACCGGCTTGCAAAAGGCTGCGAACATCCATGTGGTCGTGGTCGCCGACACTGACCTGCTCAGCGATCGTGTGTCTGGAATGCTCCAGAAGCATCGCGCGGCGGGTAGCCCGTTGTCAGATAACGCGATGTTTGTATTGAACACCCTGGACAACCTGGCGGCGCCCGATGCACTGATGAACATTCGCCCCCGCGCAGGCGGTGCTCGATCACTGCAGGTGCTGCAGGCAATGCGCGAAGACGCGGCACTGGCCTACGGTGAGAAGTCCGCCGAACTGGCGCAACGCCTGGAACAAACGGAAAAGGAATGGCAACTGCTCAACCCCCCGACAATTTCCCCGGGCCCTCAGGCTGCAACCTCCAACACACTGCTGCAAGCGCTCAACAAGGAGCGGTTGCGAATCCCCATGGAAATTCACGCGCTGAAGGTCCAGTCATACGCCGAGGTTCACGCCCTGGAACGCAAAGTGAAGCTGCTCAATATCGTGCCTGTACCGCTGATACTGTGCCTGATTGCGGGAGGCATTTTCCTGTTGCGTCGCCGTCGCCGGCACCTGCCTTCAGCAGCGTTCTACTGAGGGCTCAACGCCGGGCGATCAGCCCTTGCCGGGCAATGCGGGTCAGTTGGCGTATCACTTCGCCCGCGTCGCTGGCGCTGGGCGCCTGAATGACGGCCAGGTCGAAGCTGTTGGACGCAAAGCGCGCAAGGGAGTCGCCGTCTTCGACAAACTGGATCAGAAAGGCCGAAGGCCGCCCCGTGCGGCGCGGCCAGCCATCCAGATAGCGCAGCAACGTCGGCTGATGCTTGCCGCCCAAGAGGATTTTAGGATTGCGTTGGGTCAGGTCCGCGGTGATCGGGGCCAGGCGTATGAGGGGGCGTAGTGCATTCATTGTGTCGTGTCTCTGCCTCAAAAGTCTGCGGGCAGGTGAGAGGCAACACCGAACCAGCGCTTTAGCGGAATTTCGAAGCTGGCCCATGGCTCTGGCTTCTGTCGGGACTGTGATCAGTCACCCGTGGCGCCCCGCAATTAGCTGTTTAAATCGGCGCATGGGCAACATCCTAGAGAAGCCTGTAGGGCGGTGTCAAGAATCCCGAGCAACGAAAAGGCCCGCACTGGGCGGGCCTTTTAAGGGGGGGGTCGCGGTATCAGTGAGTGATGGCGCGGTCTGCGGACAATTTGCCCGCACCTTCCAACAACACGGCCAGCGTACCGCCCAGCAGCGCCAGGGCGAACTCGTAGCCGTTGTTGGCCATGAACAAACCGTTATGGATATGCACCGAGAAAATCGCCACCAGGGAAATGATCGACAGGCCGAGTGCCGCTGGCCGCGCCAGCAAGCCAATGATCAGCGCCAGCCCGGCGAAGAACTCGGTACCACCGGACAACACCGCCATCAGGGTACCTGGGGCCAGGCCGATACTTTCCATCCACTGGGCAGTGCCCGCCAGGCCGCCGCCGCCAAACCAGCCAAAGAGCTTTTGCGAACCGTGGGCGGCGAAGATGATCCCGACAAAAATCCGCAGGACAGTCAGGCCGTAGCCGGCGCGGGTGGAGAGGACGCGGGTGATCAATGGGCTCATGCTGATAATCCTTTTCAAGGTAGGGGTTGGGTTGGCCGCTATATTAATCAGTTTAAACAATGATAAAAGCCGATAAAGCGGCTCATAATTATCGAATTAATAGATTATTTACGTGAGGCAACCCGTGGCGCTGCCGGCTCCAACGACTCCCGCTCACGATCAAACGCCAGGTAATACTTGTTCACGCTATTAACATAGCTGACGCCGCTCATTCCCACCTGCTCCATGGCAATGCGCTCGACCTGGAAAAACCATTGGTTTGGGTTAAGCCCCCGCCGCCGCGCCTCGGCACGCATTCCCTGGACCCGCTCGGGCCCCATGTTGTAGGCCGCCAGCACAAACGCCATGCGCTCGCGCTCGTTGAGCTTGGGGCTTGAGAAGAACTTGCGCCGGATCATCGCCAGGTACCGCGCGCCCGCCTGCACATTGCTGTCCAGGCTTTCGATGTTGTTCACCCCGACCCGCTGCGCCGCCGATGGCGTGATCTGCATCAGCCCGGTGGGGCCGCCGCTGCTGCGAGCGCCAGGGTCCAGGGCAGACTCCTTGAACGCCAGCGCGGCCAGGTTCAGCCAGTCCATGCCCTGCTCGCGGGCATGCTTTTGCAGCACCGGGCGCAGTTTTTCCAGGCGCTGGCGGTCGACGCGAGCCAGTGGATAACGTACCTGGTAGAGGCGGCGGTAGATGCGCTGGAACGCCACATCCTGATCGGACGGCGTGCGGTAGGTCTTGAGGAAGCGATCAATACTGGCCCGCAGCATCGAGGCATCCTGGCGCACAAACCAATACTCTTCGCCCGGCTCGCTGATGGTCACTTGCCGGTCGAAACGCAGCTTGGGCAGGATCTTCGCCCAGCGTTCGGCAATCGGCCGCTCGACAATGGTCAGGTGGAAAATCCCGGCCTGTACCATCTCCAGCACGTCCTCTACCGCGAGGCTCGGATCCACCCATTCCACCTTCACCGGCGGCAATTTGTGCAGCGCCAGCTTCTGGTTGACCTGGCTGATCGCATCCGACGCGGCACTGCCCGTGGTCAAGGCCAGCGTGCGCCCGGACAGTTGCTCCAGCCGGGTGAACCGCCGCTCGCCCTTCAGCCCCACCAGCCATAACGGCACGTCGCTGGCGATCGGGTCGCTGGTGGCAATCTTGTGGGCGGCCTTCACATCCAGCAATTCGCCGGGTGCCACCAGGTCGCCCTCGCCACGGGCCAATGCGCCAATCAACTGATCCTTGGCCTTGGGAATAATCTTGAGGTTGATTTCCTCGCCGTCACGGGCGTGACCGTTGAGGTATTGCTCGAAAGCGCGCAGGCGATGGTATTCAACACCGATGGCCTGGCCCTGGACTTCGCCGGAACTGTTGCGGCTCTGGTTGACCAATACCCGCAAGGTGCGGCTGCTGCGGATTTCCGCAAGGTCGCGGACCTTGCCGGGCCGGGTCACTTCCAGCGGCCCGTCCAGACGCGCAACCGCCGCCGTGGGCAGCAGTAACGTCAGGCACAACACAAGCAACGCCGAGGGTCGGATCATCCGCTCTCCGGAAGAAAGAATACTGCCCATTGCTTCGCGAAAAACGAGGCGTTGGGGGACAGAAACAGAGCGCCATGAGCGCAGGCTTTGGGCGCAAGGGTGGCACGGCAGATGGCGACAAACCAAACACGGTGTTACTTGCGACTTTCAAAGACAGCTTTAACTCGTTGTAGTTCTTGGCTTTTCTTATAAATCTACAGCTCTGATATGCTTTCCGACCGCAGGCGGAGGTAGCACCATGCAACTCATTGATATCGGCGTCAACCTGACCAACCCAAGTTTCGACGAAAAGCACCAGGCCGTTCTCGACCGTGCCTACGCCGCCGGGGTGAGCCAATTGGTGCTCACCGGTACCAGTGTCGACGGCAGCGAACAGGCCCTGGAGCTGTGCCAGCAACTGGACGAAAGTGGCCAACGCCTGTTCGCCACCGCCGGCATTCACCCCCACTCTGCCAGTGACTGGAACGCCGAAAGCGCCAGGCGCCTGCGCGGCCTGCTCAAGGAAAGTCGCGTGCGTGCGGTGGGTGAATGCGGGCTGGATTTCAACCGGGATTTCTCACCGCGCCCCCAGCAGGAAAAAGTCCTCGAAGAACACCTGGCCCTGGCCGTGGAGTTGAAGCTCCCGGTATTCCTCCACGAACGTGACGCCAACCAGCGCCTGCTGGAAATCCTGCGGGACTACCGCGATCACCTGTCGGCCGCCGTGGTGCACTGCTTCACCGGCGAGCAGCGGGCGCTGTTCAGCTACCTCGACCTGGACCTGCATATCGGTATCACCGGCTGGATCTGTGACGAGCGCCGTGGGACGCACCTGCATCCGCTGGTCAGGGAAATCCCCCGGGGCCGCCTGATGCTGGAAAGCGACGCGCCCTACCTGCTGCCTCGCACCCTGCGGCCCAAGCCGAAAAACGGTCGCAACGAACCCGCCTATTTACCGGAAGTCCTACGGGAGGTCGCGTTGCACCGCGAAGAAACCGTGGAAGACCTGGCGCAACACAGCACCGCCTGTGCCCGCGCCTTTTTTGGATTGCCTGTGCCGGATTGACGCGGCGCATTGACCCATATCAAAACCCGGCATCCCGATAGCGGCAAAATAATGGCACCTTGCCAATGCTGTTTCCGCTATCAGAGAAAACCTTCCATGGGTGCCTGGCTTAGCAACATCTCGCTGAAGTACAAATTCTGGGCCGTGAACGCGGTCGCCTTCATCACCACCCTGCTGCTGGTGTTGTACGCCGTGCAGCTCGAACAACAGGCCCGCAGCCAGGCCTCACAGGCGTCGGCGCAAGCCCAGGGGCGCTTGCTCGGTGCCTGGCCCGCCGGCCAGCCACTGCCCAAGGGCGAGCACTGGCTGACGTTTGCCAGGGGCAAAGTCCCACAACTGGGCGACGAAGATCTGTCAGCCCTGGCCAACGCCAGTGGCTGGGTGGATTTCAATCACATGCCACTGCTCGGCGAAAACCCGCTGATGGGCGCCGAAGTAATCAGCCGTGCCGACGGTCAACAGGTCGCCGTGCTGGCCTACGGGCCCAGCTTGAGCCAAGTGTTCGAAGAACGCTTCGCCAACTACGCCGTAGCGGTGATGATTCTGATGCTGGCCATGCTCGGCGCCTCACAGCTGCTGATCCGCTTTCTCCTCAGCCAGCTCAACACCTTGAAAGACGTGATGCTGCACGTCGAGAAAACCGGCGACCTCTCGGCCCGCGTCCCCCTGGCCTGCAAGGATGAAGTCGGGCAGATGGCCAGCGCGTTCAACGCGATGCAGGCGGGTTATCAACGGGTGGTCAACACGGTTGCGCGCACCGCCAGGCAACTGGACGACGGCGCCGCACGCCTGGCCAGCAGCATGAACGAGGTGCAGCACGGCATGCTCGGCCAGCAAAGCGAAACCGACCAGGCCGCCACGGCGATCAACGAGATGACCGCCACCGTCTACCACATCGCCCAGCACGCCGGCGCCACCCGCGACCTGTCCCAGACGGCCGACACTCTCGCCGGCAGCGGTCAGGAAGTGGTCAGCCGGGTACAGCGCTCGATTGCCGGGCTGTCCACCGGCGTGCAGCAGACCGCCGAAATGATCCAGAAGCTGGCCGAGGACAGCCAGAAAATCAATGGCGTGGTCGGGGTGATTCACAGCATCGCCGAACAGACCAACCTGCTGGCCCTCAACGCCGCCATCGAAGCCGCCCGCGCCGGCGAAATGGGCCGGGGTTTTGCCGTGGTCGCCGACGAAGTGCGCAACCTGGCCAAGCGGGTGCAAAGCTCCACCGATGAAATCACCCGCATGGTGTCCGCCCTGCAAGCCGGCACCCGGGACGCGGTGGACTTCATGCAGGAAAGCTCGTTCAAGGCCGACGACTGTGTGCAACAGGCTCAAGAAGCCGGGATTGCCCTCGCCGAGATCACCGGCGCGGTGGCGCAGATGCGCGAGAGCAACACGCAGATTGCCGTGGCTGCCGAGCAGCAAAGCCATGTGGCCGAGGAAATGAACCGAGCGGTGGTGAGCATTCGGGACGTCACCGAAAACACCGTGCAGCAGACAGTAGACTCGGCGACCACCAGCAATGAGCTGGCAACCCTGGCCGGGGAACTGAGCAAGGCCATCGGCCAGTTGCGGCTTTAACCCCTGAAGGGATGGCTATGGCCCCCATAGCCATCCTTGATTCGCGGCCCCACCCTGCCCGACCTAAACTCTGCTCAAGATGTTTCAACGGACAGAGGAATCACGATCATGGGCAAACGTCATCCGAATATCCCCGCCTGGCAATGGCGCACCCACCCGCAAAATCACCAGCACGGGACCAATCAAGTGTTGCAGCTGATTGCGCTGCCACTCCTGGTCATCGGTTTTCTGTTGATGGCATCGGGCGTGTTCAGCGAGAACCTGGCGAGTGCCGCCATCGGTATCGTCGGCATTCTGGCAGCCCTTGGATTGCAGCATCACGGTCGCCGCCTGGAGGCACGCGGCAGCGACGCCTCCGGCGATCAACACTTGCTGGTCTGAGGACTCAGGCGAACACCACCACCGACTGGCGGCTGATAGCGATCAACTGGCCGTCGGGGCTCCACAACTGCGCAGCCGCATGGCCATAGCCATCGCGGGCGTGCTCGATGTGGACCAGGTATTGGCACCAGTCCAGGGTGCTCAGGTTTTGCAGCGGTTGGACAAACTCGATGGTCCAGGTCAGGGTGCTGCCGGCCGCCGGTTGTTTCAGGTGCGGCAACACCGACGGTGGCCACGCATCCACCAGCGCGAGGATGTGCGCTTCGGTCAGCGGCTCTTCCTTTACATCGCCACGCAAGCGCACCCAGCCGCCCATCTCCCGGGATGTATTGCCGGTGAACGGCAGGCCACCGACGCTCCAGCGCATCGCCAGGTGGCGCATGAACTCCGGCGTCACGCCTTTGATGTAGGGCAACTCCTGGCATTCATCCCAATGCTTGAAGGTGGGCGCCGGTTCGGCGGCGACGTCAATCTGCGAAGGCCGTGATGCGCCAAAACTGGCCTGCACCAGGGTCATCGTTTCACCGTTCTGCACCACACGTCCCAGCACTTGGCTGACGGCCTTGCCTTCGCGCAACACTTCGACCTCGTAGCGGGCCGGCACATCCGGCGCCACCGGCCCCACAAAGGTGATCGCCAGTGAGCGCAACGGGCGATCCGCCGGGACTTTCGCCCGCAAGGCCTCGTACTCCAACGCCGCAACCAGCCCGCCAAAGCTGGCGCGGCCCTGGGCCCATTCGGCCGGGATCGAAACGTCCAACGGGTGGCTGCGGGCAGCGTCGAGCAAATCACTAAAGCGCATGGCGGTCTCAACTTGAAAAGGAGTTGAGGGATCTTAACCAGCCGGCCTACACCATGCAGCGCCTATTCCGGCCAAAATCCCGGACAGATAGGTCGCAGGGTCAAGCGAAGCAGTCGGCGTTCAACTTATCCAAAACCCGATCCGCCTGCCCTTCCGCCTCGGCCATGGTGCGGTGCCAACCAGGCACGCACGCCTGCAAATCGGGCTCGTGCCCGGCTTGCGCCAGCCATTGCCAGCAATCGTGCCAATCACCCAGGGCGCCCTGGGCCGCCTTGAGACGCGATATGGCTTTGGGCGGTAGCTTGTTCAGCTCGGGATAAGCCTCGGCCGCATAACGCACGCGCTTGATCAACAGGCGCAGGCGATGACGGTCGTGGTTGGGGTCGTGCAGCGCTTCGCCGAGCTTCTTCCATTGCTTGGCCAGGCGTTTTTCAATGCGCGTGCGCAGGCCCTTGAGCAATTTCTGCCGTTGGGAGGCGCGGATAAAGCGGGGGAATGCTTCGAGGATCAACAGCAGTTGCGCCAGATCAGGCCCTTGTGCAACCGAGCGGTAGGTGGCCGGCTGCTGCCGGATACGCCGCTCGGCCGCCTCATGATGGCCGTGTTGGTGGAGGTACGCCGCCAGCACTTCGCGGTCGCGAAACGGCGTGGTCAGTTGGCCGACGGCACTGGCGGCCGCCTCGAGCTGCTCGACACCGGGCAACCCGCGCAATGGCCGCAACAGGCTGCGCAAGCGCCGCACCGTGGTACGCAGATCATGCAGGGCCTCGTCGTCCGTGACGGCGGCGAGGCGCGCCTGGCAGCTCAGTAACCCAACTTCCAGGCCGATGACCTGAGCGACTAGCTGATCGACCAAGGCTGACATCCTTTCCTCCTCAATGATTAAACCTTCGGGCTTGAGGCCGCCGACGCAGCCTCGTTGCACTCGACAGCTGCTACGCGGGGTTAGCGCCCTGCGCGCGACTCACGAATATAGAAGCGGGCTTTCTCGGCCTTGCTCGAGCAGCCTTCGAAGGCTTCGAACTGCTGCTGGGTCTTGGCGCCAGTCAACAACGACAGAGCCTTGGAGTAACTCACGGTGCCGGCGAAACCTTCGGCCTTGGCCAGGTCCAGCTCGTGCCACGCAGCGTCCAGTTGCGTGCCGCAGCTGTCGCGATAAGCGGTTTTCCCGGCACAACCGGCCAGGGCCAACACGATCACAGGCACACACATCCAGGCTTTCATCAAATGACACCTCAAGAAAAGAAAAAACAGTCACAGGTGTAGACGTTGCCTACACCGAAAAGTGCCTTATCCGACTGCCTGAATCCGCAGTCCCGATTGCCAGAGCATACCCGAGCGTGGTGGCCCGCTCGCGAAAATAATCGGTTGTGACAGTGATGATTGAAGCGCGCCCCTCGATGGGTGCATTGTGGTCACCTGTTTTGCGAAGGATCAGGTCATGAAGAAACGTGTTGCATTGGTGCTGGGCTCCGGCGGCGCCCGGGGCTACGCCCATATCGGCGTGATCGAGGAAATCGAAAAACGCGGCTACGACATCGCCTGCATTGCCGGTTGCTCCATGGGCGCCGTGGTGGGTGGGATCTATGCCGCGGGCAAGCTGGAAGAGTACCGAAACTGGATCGAAAGCCTCGACTACCTGGACGTACTGCGCCTGGTAGACGTGAGCTTTCGCCTGGGGGCGATCCGTGGCGAGAAGGTGTTCGGGCAGATCCGCAAGATCGTCGGCGAGATCAATATCGAAGACCTGCGCATTCCCTACACCGCCGTGGCCACGGACCTGACCAACCAGCAGGAAATCTGGTTCCAGGAAGGCTGCCTGCACCAGGCCATGCGGGCCTCGGCGGCGATTCCCAGCCTGTTCACCCCGGTGATGCAGGGCAATCGCATGCTGGTGGACGGCGGCTTGCTGAACCCTCTGCCGATCGTGCCGGTGGTGTCGAGCCACTGCGACCTGATCATTGCGGTCAACCTCAACTCCACCAACCAGAAGCACTACAAGCTTCCGGTGATCCAGCGTCCGCCGGCGTTCAGGAGCCGCTTCGACAACCTGGTGCGTTCACTGGGTTCGCACTTGCCGTTTCGGCGCAAGCAGGCCGAGCAGTTATTGATGCTGGAACAGGAAGCGCTGCTGGCCCAGGCTGCCGATATCAACCCGTGGCTGGACTCTGCCGAACCCGAGGCGCAACAACCGGCGGCGGCACCGGAAAAGGCCGGGGCGCCAAAGTCGGCGACCGGCTCGTTCATCATCGATAACGTGGGGCCTGCATCGCTGCTGGATTTGATCAACCAGAGCTTCGAGGTAATGCAGACGTCATTGGCGCAGTACAAGATCGCCGGTTACCCGCCGGATATTCTGATCAACGTGCCGAAGCGCGTGTGCCGGTTTTTCGAGTTTTACAAAGCGCCGGAGTTGATCGCGCTGGGGCGGGAAATTGCCAGCGATACGCTGGATCGTTACGAGAGCGAGCAACACTGAGGTTTGATAAGCAGGGCTTGTGTGGCGAGGGAGCTTGCTCCCGCTGGAGTGCGAAGCGCTCCCAGGATTCTGGGGCTGCTGCGCAGCCCAGCGGGAGCAAGCTCCCTCGCCACAGGTGAGCTAACGCTTCAGGCTTCGGTGTTCAATAGCCGATACCCAACACCGGCCTCAGTCACGATAAACCGTGGTTGGGTCGGATCATCCGCCAGTTTCTGGCGCAGATGCCCCACCACAATCCGCAGGTAATGGCTGTCTTCGGTATGGGTCGGGCCCCAGATATCCTTGAGCAGTTGCTGCTGGGTGATCACCCGCCCGGGATGCCGCGCCAGTTGCGCCAGCACCGCGTATTCCTTGCGGGTCAGCGCCACTTCGACACCGTCCAGCAGCACCCGCCGATAAGCCAGGTCTACCGTCAGCGGGCCAAAGCGCAACGCCGCTTCCTGGGCCTCCCCCGCCGGCGCCTGGCGCAACAACGCCCGCACCCGTGCAAGAAACTCCTGGATGCCAAATGGCTTGGTCACATAGTCATTGGCGCCGTTGTCCAGCGCCTCGACTTTTTGCACTTCACTGGCTCGCACCGACAACACCAGTACCGGTACCGTGGACCACTCACGAAACTCGCGCAGCACCTGCTGGCCGTCCATGTCCGGCAGGCCGAGGTCAAGCACCAGCAGGTCCGGTTTACTCAAGGCGGCCTGCGCCAGGCCTTCGTTGCCGGTGCCGGCCTCGATCACTTTGTAGCCCTGGGAGGCCAGGCTGATACGCAAGAACTTGCGGATCTGCGGTTCGTCGTCAATGACCAAAATCGTCGCAGTCTGGCTCATGGTGTCCAATCAAAATCCGTGAAGAAAAGAGGGTAGCTCAAGGTTCGCTTTCCAGGCCAGGCTGGGCCTGCAATGGCAAGAATAACGTGATGCAGGTGCCACGGCCGTCAATGCCGTCGGCCACGCTGATATGCCCGCCGTGGGCGCCGACCATGCCCTGGCAGATCGCCAGGCCGAGCCCGGTGCCCTGCCCGCCGCGATCCCCCCTGGCGGCGGTGTAGAACATATCGAAAATTTTCGCCCGCTCCTCCTCGGGAATCCCCGGTCCCTCATCGGCAACAGCAAAAAACAACTGGTTATCCTGCACGCCCGCGCTGAGTTTCAGCCGGCCTTGTGGCGGCGAGAAGCGTGCGGCATTTTCCAGTACGTTGACCAGTGCCTGCTCGATCAACGCGGCATGCACGTAGAGCAGCGGCAGCTCGGGCGGCACGTCGGTGATCACCTGCAGCGGCGCCAATACCGCACGCAAGCGGCCCAGGGAGCTGCCGACGATATCGCCGGGTGACACCCAGTCCCGCGCCAGCTTCAGCGCGCCGTGGCCCAGACGAGTCATGTCCAGCAGGTTCTGGATGTAGCGATCCAGGCGCTCAGCCTCATCGCGAGTGCCTTCCAGCAGCTCCCGGCGATCTTCCAGGGGAATCGCCTCGCCGAGGGCCAGCAGGCTGTCGATGCTGCCACGCATGGAGGTCAGCGGTGTGCGCAAATCGTGAGACACCGAAGCCAGCAAGGCGCTGCGCAATTGCTCGGTTTCGCCGTGCAGGCGCGCGGCTTCCAGCTCCTGGCCGAGTTGTGCACGGGCCAGGGCCTGGGCCAAGGGCTGGCTCAAGGCCGTGAGCAGGCGACGGCGCTGGCCGCTCAGTTCAAGCCCGGCCTTCGGGCTGACCCCCAGCAGACCCAACGGGCCTTCTTCGCCGGACAACGGCCACCACCACCAGCGCCCGAACGGTAAGGTGCCGGTGCCCATGCCGGCCGGCTGATCGTGCTGCCAGGCCCAGTCGGCGGCGGCGCGTTCGGCTTCGGTAAAGGTGATCGGGCCTCCGGTCTCGACCTTCCAGTCTCCCTGCCCGTCGCGGTTGAGCAGGCACAATTGCAGGTCGCTCCAGCCTTCCAGATGATGCGCGGCGGCACTGATCACTGCCTGGCGATCGGTGGCGGCGGTGAGTTTGCGGGACAGGTCGAGCAGCTCGGTGGTTTCTTCCTGGGTATCGCGCAGCGCCTGCAACTGCCGGCGCTGGCGTGCAGCGAGATTACCGGTGAGCGCCGCCATCAGCAGGAAGAACAACAGCGTCAGCACGTCTTCTTCACGCTGGATCGCGAAGGAGAAATTCGGCGGGATGAACAGGAAGTCGTAGCTCAGGAATGACAGCGCCGCACACGCCAGCGCCGGCCCCAGGCTACTGCGCACCGCCACTAGCAATACGGCGGCGAGGAACACCAGCGAGATATTCGGCAACGGCAAGGCACTGGCGACGCCCCAAGCGACCGCCGCCGCAATCACGGTTGCCACCACCGCCAGGGCATAGTCAAACCACACCAGCCCGCGTACATCCGGCAAGCGTGGCGGAGCCGGCACTTCGTCACTGTCGAGGACGTTGATTTCCAGGCCCCGTGCATTGCGCAGCAGGCGTGCCGCCAAGCCGCCACCAAACAGATTGCGCCGCCAGCGCGGCCGGGACTGCCCCACCAGAATCAAGCTGGCGCGACGCTCGGCGGCGTGCTGGATCAGGGTCTTGGCCACCTCCCCCGCTCGCAGCAACACCACTTCACCGCCAAGACGCTCGGCCAGTTGCTGGGCGTTTTGCAGGCGCAGGCGCGATTGTTCATCGCGCACCCGGCCGTTATCCACATGCACCAGGCTCCACGGCAAATGCCGACGCTGGGCTACGCGGCTGGCATGACGCACCAGGCGTTCGGCCTGGGCATCGCCGTCCACGCCCACCAGCAAGCGGCCACGCACAGCCGGTGCGGCCTGGCCCAATTGGCGATAACCCTGGGCCAGGTCATCGTCGACATGGGCCGCGGCGGTTTGCATCGCCAGCTCGCGCAGGGCCATGAGGTTGGTCTGGGTGAAGAAGGCATCGATGGCAGCACGGGCCTGTTCCGGCACGTAGACCTTGCCGTCCCGCAGGCGCTCCAGCAGTTCCCGGGATGGCAGGTCGATCAGCAGCAGTTCATCGGCTTCCTGCAAGACCCAGTCGGGCAAGGTTTCGCGCACTTGCACGCCGGTGATGCCGCGCACCTGATCGTTGAGGCTTTCCAGGTGCTGGACGTTGACCGTGGTGAAGACGTTGATGCCCGCCGAGAGCAATTCCTGAATGTCTTGCCAGCGTTTTTCGTGGCGGCTGCCGGGGGCGTTGCTGTGGGCCAGTTCGTCCACCAGCACCAGTTTGGGCTTGGCGGCGAGCAGGCCGTCGAGGTCCATTTCCTCCAGCATCACGCCGCGGTATTCGGAGCGCAGCAACGGCTGTTGTGGCAAGCCGCTGAGCAAGGCCTCGGTCTCGGCGCGACCGTGGGTTTCCACTACGCCGGCGATCAGCCGCACACCCTGGCGCAGTTGGGTGTGGGCAGCCTGGAGCATGGCGTAGGTCTTGCCCACGCCGGGCGCGGCGCCGAGGAAGACTTTGAGCCGGCCACGGCCGTCCCGGGGTAGATCGGCTAACAGGGCATCGGCGCGGCCGGAGTCGCTCATGCGGGCGGTCTTCCTTCAGGTGTTGATGTGGGTTTCTTGAGTCCGCCTTCGCGAGCAAGCCCGCTCCCACATTTGACCGCATTCCAAAGGTGAAACTCAGTCGAATGTGGGAGCGGGCTTGCTCGCAAAAGCGGCGCCACGGCTTACAGTTTTTCCAAGGCCATGTTCAACGCCAGCACGTTCACCACCGGCGGCCCCACCAGCGGGCTTTCGATGTGCTCATCCATCAAGCGCTGCAGGGTCGCCACCGGCAGATTACGTGCGGCGGCTACCCGGGCCAGTTGATAGGCAATTGCCTGCGGTGGCAAGTGTGGATCAAGACCGCTGCCGGAGGTAGTCAGCAATGCCATCGGCACCGGTCCCTGGTCTGGCACCAGCATTTTCTTGGCATCGTCAAATACACGAGTGGCCAGTGCTGGGTTGCTTGGGCCGAGGTTGCTGGCGCTGCTGGAAACCGTAGCAAACGCACCAGCAGATGGCCGTGGGTGGAACCAGCCGTCACCGGTGAAATCCTGGGCAATCAGGCTCGAACCGCGAACCTTGCCGCTGGCATCGTGCACCAGGCTGCCGTTGGCCTGGTCAGGGAACGCGACTTGCGCCACGCCGGTAACAACCAGGGGATAGGCCACGCCGGTGATCAGGCTCATCAACACCAGCAGGCTCAGGGCCGGGCGGATAATGTTGGACATTTCAAATTCCTCAATTCGGTCATTGCAACCTGCAGGCACCGGTTTGCCGGTACCTGCGGGCATCGAGTCAAACCAGGTGCAGCGCGGTCAACAGCATGTCTATCGCCTTGATGCCCACGAACGGCACCACGATCCCGCCCAAGCCGTAGATCAGCAGGTTGCGACGCAGCAATGCCGCCGCACTCGCCGCCTGTACGCGCACACCGCGCAGCGCCAGCGGGATCAGCACCACGATGATCAGCGCGTTGAACACGATCGCCGAGAGGATCGCGCTCTGCGGGCTTTGCAGGTGCATCACGTTGAGCACACCCAGTTGCGGGTAGATCGAGGCGAACAGCGCCGGCAGGATCGCGAAGTACTTGGCCACGTCGTTGGCAATGGAAAAGGTGGTCAGCGCACCACGGGTCACCAGCAATTCCTTGCCGATCTGCACCACGTCCAGCAGCTTGGTCGGGTCGCTGTCGAGGTCGACCATGTTGGCCGCTTCACGGGCGGCTTGCGTGCCGTCGTTCATTGCCATGCCGACGTCAGCCTGGGCCAGCGCCGGGGCGTCGTTGGCGCCGTCGCCGCACATCGCAACCAGGCGGCCGTCGTTCTGTTCGTGACGAATACGCGCGAGTTTTTTCTCCGGAGTAGCCTCGGCCAGCACGTCATCCACGCCGGCTTCAGCGGCAATCGCGGCGGCGGTCAGCGGGTTATCGCCGGTCACCATCACCGTGCGAATCCCCAGCTTGCGCAGCTCGGCAAACCGTTCGCGGATGCCGGGCTTGACCACGTCCTTGAGGTGAATCGCGCCGAGCAACTTGCCGTCGGCACACACCAGCAACGGCGTGCCGCCGCTCTGGGCGATCTTGTCGATTTCCCGCGACAGCGCCGGTTGCAGGTCGCGGCGTTGCAGGCCAATGAACGCCAGCAGCGAATCCACGGCGCCCTTACGGAACACACGGCCCTGGTAGTCGACGCCGGACAGGCGGGTTTCCGCGCTGAACGGTACCGAGGTCAGCTCATCCGTCGACGGCTCGGCTTGTGGGTGCTGGCCGCGCAGGTATTCGACGATGGACTTACCTTCGGCCGTGTCGTCCGCCAGGGATGCCAGCAGCGCGCCCTCGGCGAGTTCCTTGCCGCTGACACCCGGCGCGGCGATCACGTTGGTGCAACGACGGTTACCGAAAGTGATGGTGCCGGTCTTGTCCAGCAACAGCACGTGCACGTCCCCCGCCGCTTCCACCGCGCGACCGGATTTGGCGATCACGTTGAGGCGCACCAGGCGGTCCATGCCGGCAATACCGATGGCCGACAACAGGCCGCCGATGGTGGTCGGAATCAGCGTCACCAGCAGCGCCACCAGAAACACCAGCGGCAGGTTGCCATTGGCGAAGTGGGCGAACGGCTGCAGGGTCACCACCACCAGCAGGAAGATCAGCGTCAGGCCGATCAGCAGGATGTCCAGCGCGATTTCGTTGGGGGTTTTCTGGCGCTTGGCGCCTTCCACCAGGGCGATCATGCGGTCCAGGGTCGACTCGCCCGGGTTGGCGGTGATGCGAATCATCAACCAGTCCGAGACCAGGCGGGTATTGCCGGTGACGGCCGAGCGGTCGCCGCCGGATTCACGGATAACCGGGGCCGATTCACCGGTGATGGCCGCTTCGTTGACCGCGGCAATCCCTTCGATGACTTCGCCGTCACCCGGGATCATTTCCCCGGCGACCACGCGTACCACATCACCTTTGCGCAGGCTGGTGGCCGGCACGACCTTGAAGCTGCCGTCGGCTTCCTTGCGGCGGGCGCTGAGGCCCTCGCTGCCGGCCTTGAGGCTGTCGGCGCGGGCCTTGCCGCGGCCTTCAGCCAAGGCTTCGGCGAAGTTGGCAAACAGCACGGTGAACCACAGCCAAACGGCGATTTGCACGGCGACGTAGGTCGGTACGGCCACCTCCGGCACGAAGCACAGGATGGTGGTGAGGATCGCGGTCAGCTCGACCACCAGCATCACCGGCGAGCGTTGCAGCTGGCGCGGGTCCAGCTTGACGAACGCCTGGACCAGCGCCGGGCGCCACAGGGCCGACATTGCGGTTTTGGCCGGCTCCTGGGTTTTCACGGGAGCCGCGTTTTTTGCAGGCAAGTTCATTTTCATATCCCCTAGGCTCTTCATTTAAAAAGCAGCCATGCTCAAATGTTCAGCGATAGGCCCAAGTGCCAGCGTCGGCAGGAAGGTCAGGCCGCCCACCAGCAAAATGGTCACGGTCAACAGGGTCACGAACAGCGGGCCGTGGGTCGGGAAGCTGTTCTGGCCAATCGGTGCGGTCTTCTTCATCGCCAGGCTGCCGGCCAGGGCCAGTACAGGGAGGATGTAACCGAAGCGACCAAGCAACATCGACAGGCTCATCATCAGGTTGTGAAACGTGGTGTTGGCGCTGAAGCCGCCAAACGCCGAACCGTTGTTCGCACTGGCCGAGGTGTAGGCGTACAGCAACTGGCTGAAACCGTGGGGGCCAGGGTTACTGATGGCGCCGGCCGGGCCCGGCAGGGTCGCAGCGATGGCGCCCAGTACCAGGGTGCCCACCGGCATGACCAGCAAGGTCACAACCAGCAACTGCACTTCCTTGGCCTGGAGTTTCTTGCCGAGGTATTCCGGTGTACGGCCAATCATCAAGCCGGCGAGGAACACCGCAATCAACACGTTGAGCAACATGCCGTACATGCCGGCGCCGACGCCGCCGAAGATCACTTCGCCGACCATCATGTTGACCAGCGACACCATCCCGCTCAGGGGGTTGAGGCTGTCTTGCATACCGTTGACCGAACCGTTGGACGCGGCGGTGGTCGCCACCGACCACAACACGGTGCCAGTGGTGCCGAAGCGCGCTTCTTTACCTTCCTGCGGCGCGGCCTGTTCAACCGCCGGGTTGTTCAGCGCCGGGTTGGGTTGGTACTCGGCCCACATCGCGGTAGCACCGCCGATGATGAACAGGGCCAGCATGCAACCGAGGATCGCCCGGCTCTGACGCAGGTCTTTCACGTAGTGGCCAAAGGTGAACACCAGCGCCACCGGAATCAGGATGATCGCGCCCAGCTCAAACAGGTTGGCCCAGGCAGTCGGGTCTTCGAACGGATGCGCCGAGTTGACGCCGAAGAAGCCACCACCGTTGGTGCCCAGTTGCTTGATCGCAATCTGGCTGGCAGCCGGGCCCAGTGGGATGACCTGGTCAACGCCCTGCATGGTGACCGCGTTCACATAGTGAGCGAAGGTTTGTGGCACGCCCTGCCAGACCAGGAACAACGCGAACACCAGGCACAACGGCAACAGGCCGTAGAGCGTGGCGCGGGTCATGTCGACCCAGAAATTGCCCAGGGTCTTGGTGGACTTGCGACCGATCCCACGGCACAACGCGACCAGTACGGCGAGGCCGGTGGCGGCACTGACGAAGTTCTGCACGGTGAGGCCGACCATCTGACTGAGGTAGCTCAGGGACGCTTCACCGCTGTAGTTCTGCCAGTTGGTGTTGGTCATGAAACTGATGGCGGTGTTGAACGCCAGGGTCCATTCCTGACCCGGCAATTTCTGCGGGTTCAGCGGCAGGTATTCCTGGAACAGCAGGATCGCGAACAGCAGCACGAAACCGGCAAGGTTGAACGCCAGCAACGCCAGCGCGTATTTCTGCCAGCTCTGTTCCTGGTCTGCATCGACACCCGAAAGGCGATAGCACACGCGCTCGACCGGGCCGAACACCGGCGTGAGCCAGGTTCGCTGCCCTTCCATTACCTTGTAGTAGAACCGCCCCAGGGCCGGTGCCGGAATCAGCACCAAGGCAAAGAAGGCGATGATCAGCCAATAGTCATAACTGTGCATAGCCTGCTCCTAGTTCCGATCCGCGCGTAACAGCGCAACCAGCAGATAAATGAACAGCGCCACAGCCAACAGCAGTGACACCCCGTCCAGAACGCTCATGGAAGTTTCTCCGTCGTGCGGCGACTGCCGCGTGTAGGAGGATTGTCCGCAGGAGTGGCGTAAAGGAACGAGAGCGACGGTATGGGTGGGGCGTAAAGACGGCGTAAAGAGTGGGTTTATGCGGGGTTTACGGGGGGTATGCACTTCAAATGTGGGAGCCGGGCTTGCCCGCGATAGCGTCAGACCAGACACCAACGCCCTTATCTGGTGCAGCGCTTGAAATGATTCAAACGCCAAACCGTTCCCTCGGCGACAGTTCGGCGCCTTTACGACACGGCTTTGGTTAATGGCATGTCCGCTGCAATGCCCTGAAACATTCCAAACCGTTCAGGGAGAGCTACACGATGAACACACAACTCAAACCCACCTTGGGCACTCTGCATTTGTGGGGCATCGCAGTCGGGCTGGTGATTTCCGGAGAGTATTTCGGCTGGAGTTATGGCTGGGGCGTGGCGGGAACATTGGGCTTCCTGGTGACCTCGTTAATGGTCGCCACCATGTACACCTGCTTTATATTCAGTTTCACCGAGCTGACCACCGCGATTCCTCACGCTGGCGGCCCGTTTGCCTACAGCCGCCGGGCGTTTGGCGAGAAAGGTGGCTTGATTGCCGGGCTGGCGACGCTGATCGAGTTCGTCTTCGCCCCGCCCGCGATCGCCCTGGCCATCGGCGCGTACCTGAACGTGCAGTTTCCGGCCCTCGATCCGAAACATGCGGCCGTCGGCGCCTACATTGTGTTCATGGGCCTGAACATCCTCGGGGTGAAGCTCGCCGCCACCTTTGAATTGGTGGTCTGCGTGCTTGCCGTGGCCGAGTTGCTGGTGTTCATGGGCGTGGTCGCTCCCGCCTTCAGCTTCAGCAACTTCGCCCTCAACGGCTGGGCCGGCTCCGACACCTTCGGCGCACCGGCGATCGCCGGAATGTTTGCGGCCATACCCTTTGCCATCTGGTTCTTCCTCGCCATCGAAGGCGCCGCCATGGCGGCCGAAGAGGCGAAAGATCCCAAGCGCACTATTCCAAAGGCCTACATCAGCGGCATCCTCACCCTGGTGATTCTGGCCATGGGCGTGATGTTCTTTGCCGGTGGCGTGGGTGACTGGCGCACCCTGTCGAACATCAACGACCCGCTGCCCCAGGCGATGAAAACCGTGGTCGGCGACAGCTCGGGCTGGCTGCACATGCTGGTGTGGATCGGCCTGTTCGGCCTGGTGGCCAGCTTCCACGGGATCATCCTGGGTTACTCCCGCCAATTCTTCGCCCTGGCGCGCGCGGGCTACCTGC
This sequence comes from Pseudomonas sp. C8002, assembly GCF_013385765.1. Classification (NCBI taxonomy): domain Bacteria; kingdom Pseudomonadati; phylum Pseudomonadota; class Gammaproteobacteria; order Pseudomonadales; family Pseudomonadaceae; genus Pseudomonas; species Pseudomonas sp. C8002. The sequence goes on along the minus strand of NZ_JACAPJ010000004.1, from coordinate 215,119 downwards.
CCTCCTTCCTCGCCAAACTGTCGCGCTTCCAGACGCCGCACCGGGCAATCATCGCCGGCGGCATCGTCGGCATCGCCGCCATCTACAGCGACGGGCTGATCAACCTGGGCGGCATGACCCTGACCGCCGCGATGATCACCATGGCGGTGTTCGGTGCCATCGTCATGTACATCATGAGCATGCTCAGCCTGTTCAAACTGCGCAAGACCGAACCGCTGCTGGAGCGGACCTTCCGCGCCCCGGGCTATCCAATCGTGCCGGGGATTGCGCTGGTACTGGCCGTGGTCTGCCTGGTGGCGATGGCGTGGTTCAACGCGCTGATCGGGCTGATCTTCCTGGGCTTCATGGTGGTGGGTTTTGTGTACTTCCAACTGACCGCGCAAGACCGCGCCGATGCACCGGCGGACGCTATGTTGACCGGGCTGTAAGGCTACCGGGGCAGAACGGGCCTACAATGAACTACTAAGAAAGCCCGTTACTCAAAGCAGTCATTACCGTGGGAAATTTCCCCACGGTTTGCTGCCTCAAGGAGAGCCCTATGCCGTGGTATGCCTGGTTGATTTTAGTGGTCGCGATCGGTTCGATCGTCGGTGGTTTGTTGATGCTGCGAGACAGCGCCAACAAGGTTGAATTGACTGATGAACAACGTAAGCGCGTGGCAGAACGCAATGCCCAGGCGGACGCCAAGGATGCGCAGGATCGCTGAGACTGAAGCGGCTCCCCGTTGAGCCGCACAATTTTGTAAACACCCGCGTATGCCCAGCGAAGCTTGGTTAATATGGCCTGATGTTTCGGAGGCCTTCCCATGCGCTATTCACAAGACCACAAAGCTCAAACCCACCAGCGCATCATCAAGGAGGCCTCGGTACGCTTTCGCCGCGACGGCATTGGTGCGACCGGCCTGCAGCCGCTGATGAAGTCGCTGAACCTGACGCATGGCGGGTTTTACGCGCACTTCAGGTCAAAGGACGAGTTGGTGGAAAAGGCGTTGCAAGAGGCCGCAGCTCAACTGGATGAACATTGCAAAAAGCTGTTCAGCCAACAGCGACCGTTGGACGCGTTCATTGATAGCTACCTGTCGCAATGGCATCAGACATCACCTCATGAGGGGTGCCCGCTGCCCACGATGTCTTCCGAGCTGGGGTTGCGCGGGCAGAACAGCAGGACGACGGATGAGGTGCTTAACGCCCGGCTCAAGCAGGTCGAAGCGGCCCTTGATAGCCCGAATGCCCGCGAACAGGGCCTTGTGCTGATGTCGACGCTGGTGGGAGCGTTGGTGTTGGCAAGAAGTGTGGAGAGCGCCGAATTGGCCACGCGGATTCTTGATGTGGTGCGGGGGAGCTTGAAAGCGGGGTTCTGCGGCCAGAAGAAAGCCGGTCAATGACCGGCCTCCTCGCCTGCTTTTCAGATGTTCAATTGACCTCAAGCCTGTCGCGGTTCTTCTCCAGCAATGCCTTGCCGATACCTTTTACTTCCAGCAACTCATCTATCGCAGTGAAGGGCCCGTTGGTTTCGCGGTAAGCGACGATGGCCTTGGCTTTGGCTGCGCCAATGCCGAAGAGGTCCCGGCGCAGGGTTTCGGCGTCTGCGGAGTTGAGGCTGACCTTGGTGGTGTGGTCGACGTTGGTCATTTGTGTGGAAATGGAGGTTGGCGTTTCGGGTTTGGTGGAAGGTGCGGCAGTAGTGGCTAGGGAGAGGCTGGCAAGAAAGGCAAAGACAAAGGATGAGAAATAAGCTTTACGCATAGGTGACACTCCATGACATCGATAAGGGAAAAGCAGCTTTTCCGAAGCTGCTTTTCAAACTTAGGCGATGTTTGGGGAGAGTCAAAAATGGGTGAGTTACAGGGTGTGAGCTCAGGGCTCAAGACGACGCTGCTGGTAGATCCAGTCGACGATTTCACCGTCCGGGGAATAGCCGCTGACCGTTTCGCGCAGCAACTGACGCACACGCGTGTAGTCATCCTGTTCAACGGCGCTGAGCAGCTCCGTTAATCGGCCCTTCAACACCTCCCAGGGCAAGTAGTCTTCATTGGCACTCATAATCATCGGGTGCGGCGTCGTGACTACGTTGTCGCCGATCAACAGTTCCTCATAAAGTTTTTCGCCGGGACGCAGCCCCGTAAACTCAATGGAGATGTCACCTTGAAGATTTTTATCAGAGCGAATACTCAAGCCGGAAAGGTGCACCATCTTCTCGGCCAGCTCGACGATTTTCACCGGCTCGCCCATATCCAGAACAAATACGTCACCGCCCAGCCCCATGGAGCCCGCCTGGATAACCAATTGAGCGGCTTCAGGGATGCTCATGAAATACCGGGTAATCTTGGGGTGCGTAACCGTCAGCGGGCCACCGGATTTGATTTGCTTGTGGAACAACGGGATCACTGATCCTGATGAGCCCAGCACATTGCCGAACCGCACCATGGTAAAGCGGGTCTTGTTCACACGGGAAACATTCGAAGTCTCACCGAATAGCACCGGAGCAATTTCACTGCTGAGCGCCTGCAGTGTCATTTCTGCGAGACGCTTGGTGCTTCCCATTACATTGGTGGGACGCACCGCCTTATCAGTAGAAATAAGCACGAAGTTCGCCACATTGGCGCGTAAAGAGGCTTGCGCGGCGCTCAGCGTGCCCATCACATTATTCAGCACGCCTTCAGCAATATTATGCTCGACCATCGGTACATGCTTGTAAGCCGCCGCATGGTAGACCGTGTTCACGCGCCAGGTTTTCATGACGTCAAAGAGCTTTTCCTGATTGCGCACAGAACCCAGGATTGGCAATAACTTAACTGAAAGCGACTCACGCACGATTCGCTGCTCAAGCTCTTGCAGGATGCTGTAGAGATTGAACTCGCTATGCTCATACAACAGCAGTGTCGTGGGTTGCAGCGTGAGAATCTGCCGGCAAAGCTCAGACCCGATTGAACCGCCCGCCCCGGTTATAAGAACCGACTGCTCCTTGATGCAATGTTCAAGCAGCTCGTCCTGAGGAGGGACAGAGTCACGGCCCAACAAGTCAGCAATATCAACTTCCTGGATATCATCGACTTTCACTCGCCCGCTGGCCAAATCCATAAAACCGGGCACGCTTTGCACATGGAGTGCGAACCCCTCCAGGAAGGTCAATATCTCCCGGCGGCGCCCACGATTGGCAGACGGAATGGCGAGAAGAATCTGCTGGGCACCGGTGACGTCAACCATCTGCTGGATATGCTTTGGCTTATAGACATGCAAGCCTGAAATCACACGATCGGCAATGCTGCTGTCATCATCAATAAAGGCGACAGGACGCAACAGCCTCCCCATGCGCAATGCAGCAACCAATTGATTACCGGCTGCCCCCGCACCATAGATGGCCACCTTCGGCAGTCCATCATCTCGATTGGTAAAAGGAACATGTTGCGCAGCCGCGAACCAGTCTCCCAGGAAATACTGGCGCATCGCGAGGCGTAGCCCCCCGATCATGACCATGCTCAACCACCAGTAATTGAAGATGACCGAGCGTGGAACAAACAACTGATGGTTGCCGCTCCAGTAAACAACCAGCGCGAGAATCAACGATGACAGGCTGACGGCCTTGATAATTGCGATCAGCGCATCGTTTCCAAAATAGCGCATGACTGCACGGTACATACCAAACCGTACAAACAGCGGAATAGCGATGACCGTGGCGCTCAGGAATAGCCATAGGTACTCAGTGAAAGGATTGATCAGCTCATCAATCCCCAAACGAACGACAAAGGCCATCCAAAGGGCAAACCAGACAAGAAAAACGTCGGTCACTACCTGGAAGGCACGTTTCTGCCGCCGCGTTAAACCCAGTAATAAGGTTCTCAACTTATCCATAACGCCTTGAAACACCTCTGTTACTCCTAAAGTACATCCGCCACCACCATGGATGATTCCAAGGGACCTCATACCATGATGATGGAAAATTCCATTTGACTGGCCCGCAGCTCAAATCCTTCTGCGTTGCAAACAAAGACGGGCATTCCTGGCTGTCTAACTGATTACTCTTCGGTAGCCAACTGCATAACGGTCTTGAGCACCGAGCATGTCTTGTCGATCTCATGCTGCGTCAACGTCGGGTGCACGAGAAACATTACACTTGTTTCGCCGAGCTCCCGTGCTACCGGCAACCGGCTCGCCGGACGCCAGCCAGTATTGTCAAACGCCTTCTCCAGATAGACCTCGGAGCAGGAACCGGAAAATACCGGAACGTCTCGTGCCGAAATCTCCGCCAGAATACGATCACGATCCCATCCGGCCTTGAGAGCCTGAGGCTCGACAAACACGTAGCACTTATACGCCGCGTGAACACTGCCCTCAGGCATGATTGGCACACGCAAGCCTTTGAGTTGGCTGGCGCACTCCCATATCTGCCCGGCATTCGCCAGCCGGCTGGCCTGCCAATCGGTCATGCGCTTGAGCTGAATCCGACCGATGACGGCCTGAACCTCGAGCATTCTCCAGTTCGTACCGAAGCTTTCATGCAACCAGCGAAAACCAGGAGGATGGTTACGTTCGTAGACAGCTTCCCAGCTTTTGCCATGATCCTTGAACGACCACATGTCCGACCACAACTTACGATCGTTGGTTGTGACCATTCCGCCCTCGCCACCTGTGGTCATGATCTTGTCCTGACAAAAGGACCAGGCAGAGATATGGCCAATTGACCCCACCGGGCGCCCCTTGTAACGGGCGCCATGGGCCTGGGCACAATCTTCGATCACTTTAAGGTCGAATTCCTCGGCCAGGGCCATGATCGGATCCATATCGCAAGGCCAGCCAGCCAAATGCACACAGATTACGGCCCGGGTGCGAGGAGTCAGTACAGCGCGGATAGTCTGCGCGCTGAAGTTTTGCGAATCGCGATCCACATCGGCGAAAACCGGAACAGCCCCGGCATTCACAATGCTCGAGACGGAAGCAAGAAACGTGCGTGAGGTGACAATCACTTCATCGCCAGCACCGATACCCAACGCCTTCAAGGCAAGGTCCAGGGCAACCGTTCCGTTAGCCAGGCCGATGGCGTATTCGGTGCCCGCCCATGCAGCGAACTCCTTCTCAAACTCACGCCCCTGTGTACCAGTCCAGTAGTTGACCTTATTGGACAGAATCACATCACGTACGGCGTCAGCTTCCTCTTCAGTAAAAGAAGGCCAAGGAGAAAATGGTGAATTCAACACAACCAGTACCCGTCAGTTTTCATTCGAAAATATGAAAGACTCGTCAATACGAGCCCCGTTGCAATTCGCTCAATCCGCTGTTCGCGCGGCGACGACTTTTCAAGAGCCGTCCAATAACCTGGCCGGCACTCCGGCGACCGTAACCTTGTCTGGCACGTCTCTGACAACTACGGCACCCGCACCAACCATGACCTGTGAACCGATGCTCACAAGTTGTCGTATGCAGGCACCTATGCCAATCCAGCTCAGATCCTGTACGCAGACGCCCCCTGCAAGCCGGGCGCCGGGGCTGATGTGCACACACGATCCCAATAGACAATCGTGGTCGACACTGCTGCCCGTATTGAGAATAGCGCCCCTGCCAACTTTGGCATCGGCGTTTACCACCGCGCCAGCAAACACCACCGACCCCTCACCAAGCGTGGCATACCGGCTGACGGTTGAATCCGGATGGCGCAGCGTTACCAGCGTAGCGCCTGCCGCCTTCAGCTGGTCCAGTTTTGCCTGGCGAACCCGATTATTGCCGATCGCCACCAACACACCGTCATATTCATGCACAGCCGCCAACAGTCTCTCGGTGTTGCCTACGACGCTCCAGGCACCATTTCGAAGCAAACCGGGCCAGGCGTCATCAAAGAATTCAATCGTGTCCCAACCGCAGCATTCGGCCGTATCCGCGACGACTTTGCCATGGCCGCTTGCACCCAGCACCGCAAGGCGGCTCATGGCTTGGAGCCCGTGAACTTCGATGCTGTAGCTTCGCCTTCGGCACTGATACCGTCACGCACCAGAACTTTCTTGATCGTCAGGAAAATCACCTTCATATCCAGCCAAAAAGACTGATTATCGACATACCAGGTGTCCAGCTTGAACTTTTCTTCCCAGCCTATTGCGTTGCGCCCGTTGACCTGTGCCCAGCCGCTGACGCCAGGGCGAACCTCATGGCGACGATATTGTTCGGCGCTGTAGAGAGGCAGGTATTCCATCAGCAACGGTCGCGGGCCCACCAGGCTCATATCGCCCTTGACCACATTCCACAACTCGGGCAATTCATCCAGGCTGCTGGATCGCAGAAAACTGCCAAAGGCTGTCATGCGCTGGGAGTCTGGCAAAGGCTCACCGTTTGCGTCATGAGCGTCACGCATCGTACGGAACTTGATCATTTCGAACGGTTTGCCATTCCGACCTGGTCGAACCTGACGAAAGAGAACGGGAGATCCCAATTTCTTGCGAATGTTCCAGGCAATTACTGCTATGACCGGAGAAAGCAGAATTAGTCCAAGCAACGACGCAAATAAATCAAAACCACGCTTGATCATCTGGCAACACCCTCCAGCCAATCCACAAACCGGTCAGCCAATTTACGTCGGTCAAACTCTCTGACCGCCAATTCTCTGCCTCGTGCGCCCTTCGCCCGCAGCTCGTCACGATCATCTGCCGCCTGTATCAACGCATCTGCGAAAAGCGCAGCATCATCGGGAGGTACGACAAAACCGCAGTTCTCGGTGGAAATCATCTCGGCGAGCCAGCCCGGGTAGTTATTTAAAACAGGCAACCCTGACGCGATATAGTCGAAAAACTTGTTAGGCGACGTTCCGTAGTAAAAGGCCGGTACGTTTGCCAATATCTGCAGCCCCAGGTCCGCGCTGGCCATCAAACCGGACAACCGGGCCTTGTTCACCGGGTCATGAAATATCACATTGTCCAGCTGCTCTTCCGCTGCACGCTTCTGAAGCGCGGGCTTGAGCTTGCCCTGCCCGATCAAAACCAGCCGGATATCATCGCGCTTACGCAGTTTAAGCTCTCGAGCCGCATCGAGCACCGCGTCCAGCTTGTTGGCCACTCCATGAGTACCCGCGAAGACCGCTACCAGATGGCTTTTATCCACTCCAGCCGGCAACCATGGCTCAGCAGGCGTGTTGAAAATATCAAGGTCACAACCGTTTGGGATCATTTCGATTCGATCACGCGCCACACCGCGGTGCGCAATTCCATCCACAATACCTGGAGACAATCCAATGACCCGGTGAGCCGAGCGATAACTTGCCCACTCAAGAAAAGACATGGCGGCAAGGATTACCGGATTACGAATGACGCCCATCGCTTTCGGCAGCTCGGGCCAGAGATCCCGGACCTCAAATACAAACGGCTTATTGCGAAACCACCGGGCGAATATCCCGGGGATACCGGCTGTCAATGGCGTCGTGGTCGCAAAGACCAGGTCGTAACGCTCGGTTAGCGCAATACCGATACTGCGCACTGCAAACTTTAAAAAGCTGAGCGCTCGAACGAACAGGCCATCGCTGTTGGAGTACGCCAGGTCAAATTCGATGATCTCGATACCGTCGACGGTACCTTTGCGTTTTCCACCAACGAAAGGGCTTTCCAGCCCCGTTTGGCCACCACCGTAGCTGCCGCAGACCATCGTCACCTGATGCCCCCTGGCAACCAGGCGGCGGGCCATCTCATAGGACCGGATACCGGTCGCTCCTTTCGGAGTAGAAAAATGCTGATGAAAATAAAGGACTTTCATGTCTACCAGTGATACTCCGTAGTCAAAACGCCCGCCGAAGTCACCTCAACCTCAAGCACCGGCACTTCAGTTTTTTGTAAGTAGTAACGAGACTCCCAACCCTGGACGAGCGCTCGTCGCACGATAGGCATGCTGCCTGCAACCGACAATCGATGGGAGCCGTTGGTCAGGACGTCGCCCTCAAGCCGCCAGTCCCCCGGCTGCAAACGCCAGCGTAGAACTGCACGATCCTTGAATCCGCTAAATTCATCCCTGACCAGCATGCCGGTGTCGCTCAGGCTCACATGCCGCTTATGACGGACGCCGTTACCGTCGATATACGTGGCGCCGCAGGCGCTTGTTCCAGCCTGCTCAACCAGGCTTTCGACCTGGTGCGTACGCAACCACTCCCCGAACAGAAACCGGCTGAGCCTCGGCATCTGGTCTCGCCCATCAAATTGAAGGGTGTTGTGGCTGGCGGTACCCGGAAAATAACTCAGCCACTGGGCAGAGGTGTTGTAGCTGAAGGTACCTGCATCCCGGAGCAGGTTAATGCCTGCACGCCATAGATCCACATGCAGGGCATCGGCCTGGCTGGGGCGAAACCGGAAGCGCGGGTAGCGCAATACAGCGAAGGTTTGTTCACGCCGCAACAATGCATAACCACCCTGATCAAACAGCTGGCTACCTGGACGCTCCGCTACCGCCGATGGGCCGGGCAGCAGCAGCCATTGCAGTGGCAAATCCCATTCACCTGCCGCCTCATAGGCTCTCTTTCCGGCAAACAACGCCATGGACAACTGGACCGAAGGCCTGAAGTCGCGATAGTCCGTATCCGTCAGTGGCAGCAGCCGGGCACCATCATTTGCGCCAATGTTCGGAGCATCTCCAGTGTGCTCGTCGACCAACGAAAATAACCAATGCGCGGCTGTGCGAGCCCTGAGTTGGAACGTGGCGGAGAACGCCGGGAGCCCCAGCTTGTTTCTCCAGATTTCAACCATGGAAAATGTGTCGAGCATCACCCGATGATAATTGACGGAGTACTGGCTGAAACTGCCATCTTGCTCGATCAGCCGAGCGGCCCGGTTTTCGAGCCATTTGCGCCCCAATCGCTGCCAGCGTTCGCCCTCGGGGCAACCGCTTGAGGTCAACCAACTGCCGCCGACAAAAAGTGCAGCCGCCTCGGAAGTCCCGTGGTTATTGTCCTGAGCCATCGCATAGCTCAGCGTCGGCTCGATACGCTTGAGGTGCAGTCGGACCAGATCCACAAGCCCCGGCAACGGGCTGGCAAACTGTTCGACAATGACCGAACTCATCGCCAGGTGCAGGACACGAATGGACGCCTCCTGACCGCACTTCCAGTTCGGACCGCAATAGGGAGGATTGTTGACACACCAATCCGTCAACCAACCGTTTAACTGCGCCGTCCCTGAAGACCCGCCAACACAGGACTTCTGGGCAAAGACCAACGTCCAGTCAAATCGCGAAGCTTCCCAGATATTCTTGATATCACCGACAGCGGCATCAAAATCAGGAATCCGCCACCATTCCCGGCCGGGATCAGGCACTCGAACTCCATTCAGCGGATTCAAATGCCAGTCAGGGGGTGCGTCCGATACCGGGCACTCCCAGAACCCGAAATACCGGACCTGGGAATCCCATTGGGACGCACATGGCAACGAGCCGGCCTGCCTCGCACTTTCCGCAAAAAACGGGCCTTGAGGAATTTCAGCCCGAAGGCGTCGGACCGGGTTCAAGCCAGTCTTGACCCCGAGCCGATACGTCAATGCACGCGCCAGATTGCCAAAACCGAGAGCTATCGCAGTTTTGGCTTTAACAAGAAGAAGGCTCATTGCTCGCGCAGAATCCGGGCAACTTCAATGCTCACGCGCGCCACTTCGAAAATCTCATCGGAAGTGATCGGCGTGACCGCCCCGTTTTGCACCGCTGCCAGAAAAGCTGCAGCGCACTCGCTTTGCCCCTTGTTCTGTTTCCAGAGATTCAGCTTGCTGAAGCCCGGCCAGCCGAACCCCTTCAACTTGCGGAAGTTATCCAGTTGCAGGACGCGTCCGGCAGCGAAAACTTCAACTCGCTCTTTTGGAAAGCTTGAAGCGCCATTGGCCAGATAGAGGATGGTGCCGAAAGAGCCATCCTCAAACCCCAGGGTGATCGCCGCTTTATCTTCCGTAATGGCAACAGCAGGCGTATCGCCCATTCTGCGGGCCTGGATCGAAACAATTTTGCTGCCCGCGAGAAAACGCATCAGGTCGATGAAATGACACGCTTCGCCAATAATGCGCCCACCGCCGACTGACGGGTCCTGGGTCCAGTGATTTGCGGGAATCGCTCCGGCATTCATCGTCATGATGAAAGACTTGGGCTCTTTTACAGCCGAGAGCAACGCCTTCATCTTTTGCACCTGCGGCGAAAAGCGTCGATTGAACCCCACCATCAAATGTGGCTTGAGCCCTTGTTCGACAGCCTTTCGATAGGCCTCTTCAACCGTTGCCAGATCCTGGGCTTCAATTGCCAATGGCTTTTCGACGAACACATGTTTACCCGCCTCCAGCGCTTGCGCGACAAAACGGGCATGGCTGTCGTGCCGGGTGACAATTGCAACAGTGTTGATCGTGCTCTCGCCAAGCATCGCACTGATATCAGTCGAGGCTTGTGCAAATCCGGCCTTGCTGCCGTGTATTACACCGTTGATGCCACCGGCAGTCACAATCGTATGGAACTGAGCCCCTGCGGCCTTGAATGCCGGTATCAGCATTCTTGATGCATAGTTTCCTGCACCGATGAAGCCCACCACGGGTTTGGCCGGGTCGAAACTGGCTACCGCACCAGGTGCCAGCACCACTTCCTTGATGTTTCGCTCGGTCTCTTCCGAGGTGTACTGAAGAATGATGCCCAGCGCCGAATTATCCGTCGTAAGCGTCTGATAGGCATCCGCGGCGTCTTCGAATGCAACCCGATGGGAGATCAACGAGTTGACCTCCAATTGGCCGCTGGCGAGCATGTCCAGGACGGCTTCGAAGTTGCGCTGCTCAGTCCAGCGAACGAAACCTATCGGGAAGTCGTTGCCTTGATCTTCGTAACTCGGATCGTAGCGCCCGGGCCCGTAAGAACATGAAACCTGGAATGTCAGTTCCTTCTCATAGAAGTCGGCTCGACTCAACTCAAGCCCGGTTACCCCTACCAGAACAATGCGCCCACGCTTACGGCACATGTGTGCCGCCTGGGTGACCGGGTCGGACGACTTGGTCGACGCCGTAATGATGACGCCATCCACCCCTCTTCCGCGGCTGAATGTCATTCCCGCCGAAACAACATCTTCGCCCTTGCCGGGGTTGCAGGTTTCGGCGCCATAACTGCGAGCCAATGCCAGCTTTTGCTCATCGAAGTCAACGGCAAGTACCCGGCAGCCTTGAGCCCGCAGGAGCTGGACCGTCATCAGTCCGATCAGGCCTACGCCGGTGACTACAAAGGTTTCACCCAATGTCGGCTGAGCCAGACGAATGCCCTGCAAGCCGATGCTGGCAAGCACGGTAAACGAAGCGGCTTCGTCGCTGACCGAGTCCGGAATCAAGGCACACAGATTCTTGGGAACAACAACGATATCGGCATGAGGACCATTGGAAACCACACGGTCGCCCGGCTTGAACCCGGACACATCATTGCCCACGGCACCCACAACACCCACGTTGCAGTATCCAAGCGGCAACGGCTGCGCAAGCTTCGAGCGAACGGCTTCCACCGTTGTCGCCAAGCCATCGGTCTGGACCTTTTGCAGAACCATGCGGACCTTGTCAGGTTGCTGGCGAGCTTTTTCCAACCAGTTGGCACGGCCAAACCCTACCAGCATGCGTTCCGTGCCGGCAGAAATCAGCGTATTGGTTGTATGGATCTTTAGCGTGCCACTACGAACGGCGGGAGCGGGTGCATTAACCAATGACGTCTCACCGCTAGCCATGTTCTGAACAACCTGCTTCATGCATTCACACCAATAAAGTTAAAAATTCACTCATCACTGAGAAACTTGTATAGAGCTATGTATCCTACCATCGGATAAGGCCGTGGCGTCGCCGCCCACTCAACCGTCGAGGGCGAAATCGCCGTCCAGATACTGTTTGCACCAGAGTTCCATGCAAACGATGCCGAACAACGTATAAGCAGCGTCTATCCGGCCTGAACGGTCTGCTTCGATCAGATGCGCCACCGCCTTGGGATCGAATATCCCCCTTTTCAGCAGGGATGCAGGAGAAAGCACCTCATCGACCAAAGGCTTCAGGCGTCCTTGCAACCAGTTGCGAAGCGGTACGCCGAAGCCCGTCTTGGGCCGGTAGATGACGTCGTGAGGCAGATAGGGTTCCATGGCCTTCTTGAAAATCCATTTCCCTTCCCGGCCTTTTTGCTTGATATCCGATGGCAGTGAGCCAGCCAGGCGGACCAGGTCAAGATCCAGCAGCGGCACACGCACTTCAACGCCCGTCGCCATACCCATCTTGTCGGTGTAGTTGAGATTGTGATCGGTGAGAAAATGCTTGCACTCCAGGGTGAGCATTTTATCAAGGGGCGTGGCATCCGAAGGCAGCCGCGAAAGTGTTTCTCGCATCGGCGCAAACAGATCATCGGCCGCCAGTTGGCGTCGCAAGTCTGGCGCCAACAGGCCATACGCCTGTTCAGGTTCAAGCCAGAGGAAATAACTGATCAAGCGATCATCAGCAGGCAAGTCCGCATAGCGAAAAGCCTTCCCGAGACGACGAGACAGCGGAGAGGATGCAGGAAGCAGGTTTGAACTGCTGGCCAAAACCGAACGCAGCGGTCGAGGCATTCCGCCCCACCAACGCTCTTGCGCCAACGCGAAATGACGACGATAGCCCGTGAAAATATCATCTCCCCCGGCACCCGACAGCAGAACCTTGATGCCGTTCTGGCTTGCCAGTTCCGAGATGAACAACGCATTCAGCGCCGCCGGATCCGGCGTAGGTTCATCGAGCAGATAAACCATTTCAGGCAGACGATCCATCATCTCATCGCCGACGCCTACGACATGCAGGTCGACATCCAGATGCTTGGCAACGCGCTGTGCGTACGGAAGGTCATCGGCGAACCCCTCGTTCGCAGTGGAGCCGTTGTCTACACGGATACTGAAGCACTGCAACCGCCCCTTATCGCGCATTTCCTGCGCTGCAAACGCGACGATGGCACTGGAGTCCAAGCCGCCTGACAAGAATGAACCCAAGGGTACGTCGGACACCAACTGACGCTGGACGGCAGTCCTGACGGCATCGGCGACATCAACAGCGACATCAGCAACCGTTTTTGTCAGGGGTTTCTCGGAAATCGGCAGTTCGTAGTAAAACCAACTCTTCTCGATATGCCCATTACGGACGCATAACGCTTGGCCAGGTAAAACCTTTTTGATATCCCGCACGATCGTCCGATCACCCGGCGACCAGAGAAAACCAAGGTGCGCGAGTACGGCTTGCGGGTCGATTTCAGTTTTACTGAAGCCGCCTCGGATCAAGCCCTTCATTTCACTTGAAAATGCAAAACAACCATCACTGGAATGGATATAGAGGGGTTTGACGCCCATCTGATCTCGAGCCACCCAAAGCGTTTCGGTGTCGCGTTCCCAGAATACGACCGCGAAAATCCCGTTCAAACGGTTTAAACACTCAATCCCATAACGACAGAACAGTGCGAGCAATACTTCGGAGTCGGACTGGCTGGAAAAATGATCCCCCGCCGCTTCGAGATGAGCCCTTAACTCCCGAAAGTTATAGATTTCACCGTTAAACACCATGACCACTCGCCCATCGGCAGAGACCATGGGTTGGTGACCGGCGGAAGTGGTATCGAGAATGGAAAGGCGCACCTGGCCCAACCATACACCAACGTCGGTATCGGCCCAGACGCCTTGATCATCAGGCCCACGACGTCGAATAAACGAAAGCGCTGAAGAGAAGTCAATAGATTCCCGCGTTCCGTTGTGAATGTAGCCCAAAATTCCGCACATATCAGTTTCTCTAGATTGGGTTATTGACTGGCTCTTCGCGCTTTGAGCTCAAGAATAAAAAAGGAAGCCATATAGACGCTATGAGAAGAGCGACCGACGCCAATTCCCCTCGAAAAAGGTGAAGCAGGGAGGCGATCGCCAATGCATAAAGACCTAACGCTCGGTCGCTTTGAGGGTTATAGACAACTGCGCCATAAAGCCGCCCACCTATAACGCCAAGAAGAAAACCGCCGAATAGTACGCCCAGCGTGCCAAAGTTCATATAAAGCTCACCAAAAATACCTGGCGGCAATGTCGTACCTTCCATGAGCCATTTATCTGGCCAAAAGGCACCTGTAAACACCCCGGCTGCGGTAAGTGGCTTATTCGGGAAAAGACCCGAAGGTATTAAAATCAATACAACCATCAGCAGCGTCGTGCCATTCTGCCATTCCAGCCTCTCGGGCATAGCATCTATGAGCACAGTCATGGTCTGCAACTGCATTAGATTACCCGTAAACTGAGTCGCCAAAAAATGAATGAACGACAGGAAAACACCTTGATCTTCGTTAATGAAAAAGAATCTACCTGTCGCGAGAAACTCCTGCTTAAACAGGTGATAGGTCATCAGCGAAACAAACATCACCACCCCAAGCACCGCTCCTTTTACAAGGCTGACACGCTTAACGCGGTAATGCCGAACTATAATCAACGACAATACGATAATAAAAATTGTCGATTTCTGACCCTGGAGAGCGCAAATAAACAAACCGCCCAAAAAATATAACCAGAAACAAAACCGCTCGGAAAGTGACTTCTTCCCGGCACGGGTCAACCGTATATACCAGGCCAGCGAGACAGAGAGCAGCAAGTTCTCCAAGAGGAACAAGCCGTTCAAACCTGCAAACGCCCTTATCCTGTCACTGGCACCTTGAAGCAACCCCGAGACCCCGCCTAGGATTACAAGAATAGTTGTAAACGCCAGCAGCGCCACTAACGAAAAACCTAAGGCCCGTTGCGAAAAAATCCTTGGACCTACTATGTAGCGTATCCCGACGGGAAAATTAAAATGCGTTTTCCGTCCTAACCAACACCCCATCAAAACAAAAATCAAAGCCCCGGCATACAGCAAAATGGCATAGTCAATAGAACTCTGCTTATCGAAAAAGGCAAACTCCCAAAACTGACTAAACCCATCAAACCCCATGATAAAGGGATATAATGGGACAATAACGCCTGCAAACCAGATCACCAAAAAGAAAAAGCCAACGCCAAAACAATCAAACGCTTTTTTTTCAAGCGGGACTCGCAAGTGCTCAGGCCCTAAATATTTTTCTTCCAAGGTATCAACCTCTTGGGTCATAAATCAGCGAGGCGGACTCTCACCGCAATCAGAAGCAGCACGGCGGACAAAACAGCACCAACCACATACCCCAAAACGCCAGCCCAAGCATCCAAAACAGGGATACCGACGTATAGAATTAAAAGAACAAGCAAGCCCTCTATAATATTGGTTTTAAGGCTTAAACTAAAAACACGCAATGCGACCAGTATTGTACCGCAAGCAAGAGCCATAGCCTTCAGGGGCAAAGTCAACGCCAACACAATGATATACATGGCCGTCTGCTTATAAACACCGCCCACACACACCAACCATATACAAGAGCAAAGGATCAACAGCAAAGCAACCGTGGATGAGATCTTTAACATGCTTTTTGAGAATGCATGATACCTTTCGCGCAACTCGCTTTTATCATGGATGACCTCGACCAACTCAGGAAGGGCCCTTTGTGCAATGATTGCCAATGGCAGCAAGCCAAGAATAAGGCTCAATATAGCAATACCAAAAAAACCGATCTCGTCGGTTTTCACATGATAAGCAGTCAACATCAGGACAGGCAGACTATCCACCAACAGACGAACAAACAGGCTGGCATTGACAATGACACCGGACTTGGCCGTTGTCATTAATTCGCGCCCGTTCACCTGGCGAAAATCAAGCGCCAGAAAGATATGCGCTCGCAGTTTCCACCAAACGGCAGCGAGACAAAAGAACTCACCAAGATAACGAGCGGCCATCCAGCCCTGGATACCATACAACTTCGTCAACACAACATGCAGAATAACGCCCGCCCCGGTAACCAGCATCAGAACGAAGTAGATCTCGCGTATCGCCTTCGCCCCCTGAGCAAAGCCAGTCGTTACACGAAGCAAATTAGTCAACAGCACCAAGCCACAGGTTGTAAAAACATAAGAACTAATCGCAGAGGTCAGCACAAACTCATGGGCGACGTATATACCAGCAATCACGACACCTGAAGCGATCCCGACCAACAAAAACACTTGCCGAAGCACTTCACTTTGACGAGAAGTACCATGACTCGCCGCCGTATCGCGAATCGCGATGCTTTGCATGCCCAAACTTCCTGCCAGCACGACAAGAGCAATAATTGTTTCCAGCGAGCGCACCACACCGACGACCGACGGATCAACCCAAGGCGTGATCAAAAACTGACTTATTATTACCCCACCTTGAATACAGGCAGTAATAACGATCAGCTGTAACAGCTTCGAACTTTCAAACATGCTGATCAGACGATTCAACACACGCTACCACCATGAATCTTTATAAACACTATCAACGAAGCTCTCCTTTATTTCACCAGCGACAAGGAATCCAGGACATTTTTAAGCGCCACACGACGAGCTGCGATGGAATAATTGGAAGAAATCCACTGATGCCTGGCTTTGGCATCTTCAGCGCAAGTCGGCGTGGCGACAACCGTCTCCATGGCCGCAGCAATTTCTTCCTGGCTATCTGGTTGAACCCAGTAAGCGAAGTTACCCGCGACCTCAGGCACCGCGCCCCGAGGCGACGTGATCACTCGCGCGCCACACGCCAGCGCTTCGCCGATCGCATGCCCGAAACCTTCATAGAGCGTTGGTTGAACATAGGCCAGGCAATTGCGGTAGTGGTGCAGCTTTTCTTCATCGGAAATCATCCCGACAAACTCCACCTTGTCTGCCACACCCAGGCGCTGCGCCAGGTCTTTTAGTTCCTGCAGGTAGTCACCATGTTTGCCAGCAACAACCAGGCGAAGATGACTTGCGTTAGCCGAAACCTTTGCAAACGCCTCAATCGTCGGAATCAGCCCTTTACGAATGGCGTTCGTACGACTGGTCCAGGTCACCGTAAAAAAGTAATTCGATCCAACCGCCGGAAGCTCGCCAGGAGAATAGTAATCTGTATCAATCGCCAGCGTTGCGTACACGGGGTTTCTCACCGGCAGGTTGGTTGTGACTTCCTCACACTCCGATCTTGAGATGAACAGGTTTCGATCGGCTAATAACAGCGAGGTACGCAGCACTGCCTTCTGCCATAGCGGACGGTCCAGATAACACAGACCCGGGATTTCTTTCCGGCAGGTGGAGTAGTCAAAGGCCCCAGTTACAATTACCGGCCGACGACGGAGTTTTCCGGCGAGCAACGGAAGCGGCGAATGCCCCCACCACCAACAAAAATAGAGATCCGCTTTCCAATCTAATGTGCCCGGCGTCCCGGACAGAACGACTTCGTGTCCGAGCTCCTTGAGAATTCGAATATCAACCCGATAAAACTCAACTTTATCAAACATCTCGCGCCAATTAGCGTGAGCGGACATATTAGCAAAAAAACATATACGCACAGTGCACCAACCCGTTACTTGCCAACCGTATTAAACACGTGCCTTCTGCTGATACATTGACAGCAATGTATCGTGCAAACTAGGCACATTAATTTCACCTACCACATCAAAGAGCTTGGCCGGACTACCATAAAGCTCTTTAACTTCATCTTCCCTGACAAAGGCAGGATCAACTGTTATCGTTGGCCGATAACCTGCAATCTGTTCCATTTCATCAATCACGCTCAGTAAGGAAATGCTGCGCCCCGAGCAGATATTTATAAACTCACCACGTTGATTGGACGTCAACAGCCTTGAATAGGCCTCCACCACAAAACCGACATCAGACAAGTCGCGGGATACATCCAGATTGCCCAATCTGAGCTCCTTTTCTCCACGGGCAAATGCGCCCACGATCTTGGAGAAAACGAATGACTCCGACTGGCCGGGTCCAGTGTAATTGAATGGCCGTACCACCAATATAGGCATACGAGAAAACCACTTGCGGACAAGGGCCTCCATCGTCAGCTTGCTCAGTGCGTAATGATTAACGGGCTGCGGTTCACTGCTTTCTGAAATGGGCGATGAAATAGCGTTCCCGTAAATGTTTGCACTGCTCGCAATGATGATTTTTTCAACGACCACCTCAGCCTCCTTAATCGCATTAAGAAGGCTTTCTGTACCCAATACATTGACTCGGTAATATGACAAGGCATCGCTGCTGGTGACATGCGCCAGCGCGGCCAAGTGAATAACATGGGTGGGCTGAACCTGCTTTATCCAACCACTGAGTCGCGCCGTGTCATTCAGGTCCGCATCCAAGTGGTCAAACTCACAGGCCAGGCGCTCCCCACCAAGGCCGGCAACCCGCCAGCCGGCCTTGGTGAGGCTTTGCGCCAAATGCTTTCCAGTAAAACCCGAGAGCCCTGTAATCAGTACTGTCCGATCTTTACTTTGAAGTGCCATTGCGAACCCTTCTCAAGTCAGCTTCAACCATCAGCTGGCACAGTTGCTCCAGCGTCGTTTCTGGTTTCCAGCCTAACCGCTCTTTTGCAAACGAAGCGTCGCCAATCAACAACTCGACTTCCGCGGGTCGATAGAAGCGTGGGTTAACTTTCACCCGGGTGATGCCGGTACGACGGTCAACGCCGAATTCGTTCTCGCCACTTCCAGACCAATCGATATCAACCCCTACGGCCTTGAAGCTCATGGCAACAAAATCACGAACGGTTTCAGTACGGTTGGTAGCAAGCACAAATGTTTCCGGTGTGTCGATCTGCAACATCCGGTGCATGCCATCTACATACTCTTTAGCGAAACCCCAGTCTCGCTTGGCATCCATGTTTCCGAGTTCGAGCACTTGCTGCTCGCCCATTTCGATACTGGCTACAGCATCGGTAATTTTACGAGTAACGAACTCTTTTCCTCGCAGCGGAGACTCATGATTGAACAGAATGCCGCTGGTGGCAAAAATATCATATGATTCGCGATAGTTGATGGTTGTCCAATGCGCAAACAACTTCGCAACACCGTAAGGGCTGCGTGGGTAGAAAGGCGTGCTTTCAGATTGAGGAACAGCCTGTACCAGCCCGAACATTTCAGATGTCGAAGCTTGATAGAAACGAATCTTCGGATTTACTATTCGGATCGCTTCGAGCAAATTAAGCGCACCGACTCCGGTAATCTGCGCGGTTGTAATTGGCTGATCGAAGGAAACGCCTACAAAGCTTTGAGCCGCCAGGTTATAAACCTCGTCCGGGGCGCAATTCTGAATTAAACGAATAGTTCCGGAGAGATCAGTCAAATCAAATTCGACAAGATGAAGATCATCATGCCCAAAAACACCAAGTTCCTCTAATCGCCAGAAACTTACAGAACTTGTGCGGCGATAGGCGCCATAGACCTTATAACCCTTGGACAGCAGCAGTTCGACAAGGTAAGCCCCATCCTGACCTGTAACACCAGTAACCAGCGCATGCTTCTGCATCTGTACAACTCCTAAAAATTTAAGCCTTAAACACGTCCATAGGTATCGTCAAATCGAACAATATCATCCTCACCCAAGTACGTTCCCGACTGCACCTCTATGATCTCAAGAGGAATGGTGCCAGGATTGGAAAGGCGATGAACATGGCCAATAGGGATATAAGTACTCTGGTTTTCGTTCAGCTGAAAAACACGATCTTCACAGGTGACTTCAGCGGTGCCAGACACAACAATCCAATGCTCCGCCCGATGGTAATGCTTCTGCAAACTCAAGGTTGCTTTCGGCTTCACCAATATCCGCTTCACCTGAAAGCGCGAGCCCGAATCTATGCTGTCGTACCAGCCCCATGGGCGATGAACACGACGATGAAGCTTTGATTCTGGCCTGGCCTTGATATTCAACGCTTCGACAATAGCCTTCACACCCTGGCTACGATCTTTATCCGCAACCAATACGGCATCAGGCGTCTCGACGATAACAATATTTTCAAGCCCCACGGCCGTTACCAAACGGTGAGAGGCGTAAACCAATGTATTGGAGCTGGAGTCTATTATTACGTCGCCATGGGTAGCGTTTTGTTTTTCGTCCTTTTCACTCGAACGCCAAACAGCATCCCATGCTCCAAGGTCAGACCAACCGGCATCCATCGTGAGCATTTTCAACGTCAGGCCAGCTGAAGGCGTTTTCGCGCAATGCTCGATCACGGCATAGTCAATCGACTCAGGCGGTATCAGGGAAAACGCGTCAAGTTGTGGTCGAATAAACCCATTATCTTCAACTCGGCCCTTCCACGCGGCCTCAGTGGCATCGAAGATGTCACTTCTGAACGCGCCCAGTGCTTTCAACCAGACTGACGCGCGCAGCACAAAAATACCGCTATTCCAGAAATAGCTTCCATCTTCCAGGTATTTTTCTGCGGTTGTCCGCTCAGGCTTTTCAACAAACGCATCCACCCTCTTGACGGTAGAGGGATCTGCCGAGTGGATATAACCATAACCCGTCTCAGGGCGATCAGGCGTAATCCCCAAGATCACAATGCTGCCGTCTTTCGCAACATCGATCGCTTTACTGACCGTGTCAGTAAAAGCTTGAATATCGAGAATCATCTGGTCGGCCGGGACAACGACCAGAACCGGGTCAATCTCCTCTCCCACCTCATCGCGCGCATAAAGCGCCGCCAACGTAAGCGCAGGGGCCGTATTGCGTCCTACCGGTTCAAGAATGACAACAGCTTTAGAAACGTTCATTTCCCGGATCTGGTCGAGACACAGGAAACGATGCTCATCGTTGGCAACGATGCATGGAGCCAATAAATCCGAGCCTTGACCGTCAATCTTCAACAGTCGGGCAATCGCCTGCTGAAACAACGTCTCCCGCCCCGAAATTGCCAGAAACTGCTTCGGGTAAAGAGTTCTGCTAAGCGGCCAGAGTCTCGTTCCCGAGCCTCCAGACATAATAACCGGAAGAATTTTCATACAAGCCAGATTCCCCGGGTATCAACAATCCGGCGACCCTCGAGAAGTGAAGAAGAAACACTTTTGAATGGCTTGTGATCCACCAGTAACAACAAGACATCCGCGCGCTCAAACGCTTCTTCTATTGTGCACAACTCAGCGTTCGGCAACGTCGCAGGCAGAGAATCAATATTAGGTTCTACGACAATAACCTTCCCGGCGTGCCGGCTTGAGATATTTTTCGTAATTTCCAGAGATGGACTTTCCCGCAGGTCATCAATATCAGGTTTGAATGCCAGGCCGAAGCACGCGATAACAATGTCTTTTTCCGACTTCCCGGGGTGACTCGACAGATGATCGGCCACAGCAGCATCAACTTTCTCCATAACCCACGACGGTTTTGAGTCATTGACTTCGCGTGCAGTTTGGATCAGTTTCGCCTGGCCTTCAGCCTGACTCACGATGAACCAAGGGTCGACGGCGATGCAATGCCCACCCACGCCAGGTCCTGGTTGGAGGATATTGACGCGAGGGTGCCGGTTGGCGAGCTTGATAAGCTCCCACACATCGACATCGAACTTATCGCATATCATCGACAATTCGTTCGCGAAGGCAATATTCACATCGCGAAAGCTGTTCTCGGTCAACTTGCACATTTCTGCTGTTCGGGCGTTGGTGATAATGCACTCGCCCTCCACAAACAATTTGTACAGACGTGTGGCGGCTTCTGAGCACTTGGGTGTCATCCCGCCGATGACGCGATCATTCTGTACCAACTCGCGCAACACGTGACCGGGAAGCACGCGCTCAGGGCAGTGAGCCACGCGAATGTCCGACGCCTCGCCATGGGTCTGCGGGAACGTCAGGTCAGGGCGTGCTTCAGCCAGCCATGCCGACATCTTTTCAGTCGCACCCACGGGAGAAGTGGACTCGAGGATGACCAGATCCCCCTTTTTCAATACTGGCGCAATGGATTTGCTTGCGGACTCAATGTAAGAAAGGTCCGGAGCATGACCATCCTTGAAAGGAGTGGGCACCGCAATCAAGAAGGCGTCCGCCGGCTCAGGTCGTGTACTGGCGCGCAGATACCCCTCGGTCACGGCCGCGTGCACGACTATGTCCAAATCAGGCTCAACGATATGAATCTGTCCGCCGTTGATCGTATCAACGGCCTTTTGATTAACGTCGACACCAATGACCTTTAACTTTCGCGCAGCAAAAACGGCTGCGGTTGGCAAACCTATATAGCCCAAACCAATTACAGAAATAGTGGAAAAATCCATGACCAAACCTTAATTTTTGAAAGTGGCTAGAGCATTAACAATACGCATGCAGGCGTGACCGTCACCATAAGGATTATGAGCAACGCTCATCTCCTCGTAAGCCTTCTGATCAAGTAAAAGCTCACGCAAGTGGTGAACTATCTTGTCCTTCTCTGTACCGACCAATCTGACGGTACCCGCCTCAATCGCCTCAGGCCGCTCGGTAGTGTCCCGCATGACCAGCACGGGCTTGCCCAAAGAAGGTGCCTCTTCCTGCACACCACCGGAGTCCGTCAGAATCAAGTACGACCGATTCATCAAATAGACAAAAGGTAGATAATCCAATGGTTCGATGAGGTGAATATTTTTTATACCAGCCAACAAACGGTTGACCGGTTCACGGACATTTGGATTCAAATGAACGGGGTACACGATCTCCACATCATCAAACTCATGGGCAATCGAAGCCAACGAACTGCAGATCCTTTCGAATCCATCGCCGAAGCTTTCACGCCGATGCCCTGTCACAAGGATGACGCGGCGTTGAGCAGGTAAAAATGCGAACTGCTCGGAGAACTTCTGTTTTAACTGGTCATTGGTCTCGAGCTTCTGTACGACCTCAAGCAGAGCGTCGATTACAGTATTCCCAGTCACATGAATCGCGTCAGGTGACACCCCTTCACGCAGTAAATTCTGTTGCGATCGTTCAGTAGGAGCGAAGTGAAGAAGCGCGAGTGCTCCCGTCAACTTTCGATTGGCCTCTTCCGGCCAGGGAGAATATAAATTTCCGGTGCGAAGCCCAGCTTCGATATGAGCCACAGGAATTTGCTGATAGTACGCCGCCAATGTAGTTGCAAAGGTCGTAGCGGTATCACCATGCACCAAGACAATATCCGGCCGATAAGTCCGGAAGACCTCTTTCATTCCCTGAAGAATACCAGTTGTCACGTCGGTAAGGTCTTGACCCGACTTCATGATATTAAGATCAAAGTCAGGTTCAAGTTTAAATAACTCTAACACTTGATCCAGCATTTCACGGTGTTGACCCGTGACGCAGATTTTGGCCTCAAAACGCTCATCTGCATTCAACGCTAAAGCTAATGGAGCCATTTTTATAGCTTCCGGTCGCGTACCGAAAACACTCAAGATCTTTAAAGTCATTAGATTACCAACGATTCCATATCATTATTTAGTCAGAGAATCAGTCTGGAAACCAGCAACGCTGCCATGCCCCTGCCTGACCTACCGATTACGCGCAAGCGAGTTTTCGCCGCTCCAACTGCAACCGCCTCTGCTTTGCAGCGCAGCATATCATCAACAAGCGTGCCAACATAACGCCTGGCTGGCTCAACCACACGCCCCATGAGACCCCATCATCCCCCCCTCAGTTCAGGACAGGACAAGGTTTTACCGCAACATTTGCGGTGAGCCGCTTCACCGCAATGGTGCGTCGCAACCTCTCATTGAAATTGGGCTTTTGGTTATTGCCCCACAGGAACCCGACCTATCCGAGATCGCAATTGGGCCCACGCCCGACTGTGCCATGCAGCTCGTTGCTAATCGCCGGCGCACTCTGCACGACCGACCTGGCCGAACGGGACGCCCTTATCAAATTCCGAACCAATACTAGCCATAAGCCATTAACCTGGAGACCGCACATAAAAAATCCACATCAAACCGTATTAGGCGGTGCACCATCAACTATTAAACCAACAATACAAACCTGTGCAGGACGCTTGACGCCCGCACAAGTAAACAAAGATCAAATGCCGAAACGCCATGAAGACTCGACGCAAAGTCTTAGTAACTTTTGATAGCCGAGAAACCACCCAGGAATGCCCTCGGCGGTTCACAGTTGCGCAAGCACGTAATGCAGGTTCCGTATGAAAGCAAGAAATACGGCCCCGAGGGGAAAACGCGTGAAGCCAAAAGCTTCACGGCCTTGGAGTTATTTTCGGTTTAACTTATTGCCAGGCTCTTGTTGCCGATCCAACTGAGCGACCGAATGGAGAAGTGAGCCTGCCGGCTCGTGCCCATCGCGCTCTGCATTGTCGCGAGCAGCACGTAACGCCTGCCTGACCAACGCAATACCAATCGCGACAATCGCCCCCAGGAGCAGGCCAAGAAAAATGATCAATGGACGATTCGGGCTCGACGGAACCAACGGCTCAAGGGCCTGCTGGTCAATACTCACCAGCCGCAGCTTCGCCAGGTCGATATTCAGGCTACTCAAACGGAAAATCTCTGTTCTCAACGGTTGAACGCCGGCAAGAAAGATATCTTCATTTTTTCGAGCATCGAGGACCTCAATCTCTCGGTTGGATGCGAGCAACTGAAGCTCCCTGGCGATTTGAGCGATGCGCGACTCGGTAAAATCATCCGACTTGCGTGACTGCAATGCAGCAAGCTCAGCCTTAAGCGCATCTACCCCCATAAAATAAAGTGGGATCTGCTGGTTGTTCACCTCAGTACGCATCACGCTACCAGCGTTCGTCACGGCCGATTCACCAAGTGAAGAAGGCGTAGCCGGCTTTTGAATGCCCAGGGAACGGGCAATCCCTATAGCCTCATTCAGCTGAGCAATACGGTCGCTACGCAAGGTTTTCAACTGCGAACGCAGCGCCTTCAACTCATCCTGCAATTGCGCGCGTTTCAACGAGTCAGCTTCTCGCAATGACGCTATTTTGGCTTCTTTTTCAATATCGTAGTTTGAACGAGCCGAATCGAGCTTGCCTTTAAGCTCCCTCAAACGGTTTTTAACGATCACATTCAAATCAGCCGTGACGCGTTCGCGCTCACTTTCGATAGCGTAGTCGACAAAGCCATTAAGAATAGAGACGCCGTCGACGCCTTTCGGATACATCATCTCGAGCTTGATGTAGGAACTCAGCGAATTTTTCTTATCTGCATCAGGAAGAATCAAACGAATAGAGTCATGATTGAACTCCTGAAAACTCTGCTCCAGAGTCTGCCCAGGACGAACAAATTTCTCGAAAAGCTTCTGGTTTTTCTTGAAATAGCTCAGGCGCGTATCATAAGAGTCGAGCGCTGCGCCCACTTTGAGGAGCGCGTCAGCCGGAGGAAGCTGATATATCTCTGATCGATTTAGCGCATCCAAATCATTAATCGCCGCAGGCCGCAAAACCGTGCTGACCTTATATACAGGGGAAGCTAAAAATGCGTAGGACGCCGCAATCAATCCCGCCCCGAGAGTGACGAAAAGCAGAAGTTTTTTTTGTTGCCAGACAGACGCGAAAAGTCGCACAAAATCAATTTCGTCGGACGATCGAACCGGGGGAGCACGGAAGCTACTACTCACAACAAAAACCTGCCTTCAAAGAGAAACTGCGGGCTCGTTATGCAGACAAGATTGTGTATTTTTATTTTAGTTATATGGCCGAAAAAACCCAGCGTCGCTGCCGGACTTTAGCGCACAAAATGCCTGTTATCGAGAACAGATTCCATTTTGCCATCTCACTGACATATTACAAGTCTTGACATATCTGTAGGAGTCTTCCTACACAGATAGGGGCAACCCTTATATAGGCCGTCCGAGAAGGACAGAAAAGCAAATTTCGTAGCCGCGAGACAATAGTCAGTGGTATCGCCGGACTTACCACATGCCGTTCACTCGACGTAACCGATGCGCACCGCACCAGAAAAATCCGACGAACGGCTCGCGAGTGACACAATAACCATTGAGCCTCTACCCACGCCTTGCGGGCATGGACTTTTGACGTCGGCCCCACCCAACGATGACACTAAACAGCGGCCCCAGCAGCATTCCAATTATCAAGGCCACGACCACAAACACCGACACCGGCATCTGCCCGGTCACCCAGCCCAGGAATGAAAGAGACGCGCCCTGCTGGTTTTCCAGCACGAACCCCAACACTGCCAGCACGACAATTAGCATAGCCAGCACCAGAACAACGCGCTTAACCCCACGCATAACCTTCTCCTACCCCAAAAACACTCAGACGCTTTCTTCTTCGTCTTCGTTCACCCGATCGCGCAATTCCTTGCCCGGCTTGAAATGAGGCACGAACTTGCCGTCAAGGCTGACGGACTGCCCGGTTTTTGGGTTGCGACCCACACGAGGCGCACGATAGTGCAGCGAGAAGCTACCAAACCCACGAATTTCAATCCGATCGCCGGTAGCCAGACATTGGGACATCTGCTCAAGCATGGTCTTGATGGCCAGCTCCACATCCTTGGATGAGAGCAGCCCTTGATGGGTGACAATTCGTTCGATCAACTCCGACTTCGTCATATTTTTCCCTTCTTTTTCAAGCAGCTAGGAAAAGCGCTTCGAAGGTTTTAGCATGACCGGAGGAATTTGAACAGCCCATGTATTGACTTATATTCAAAGACTTGGGGTGCAACTCGAAGAGAGTTGGCATTGCGCACCACGACAGCCAGCTCTCGCTCAGTCTCACTGGAGGCACTCCAGCGCGATCGCTGCCAGATAGAGCCTATAAGCGCGAACGCGCTGCCAGCGCGACGACGGCGCTCCAGCCGCAGAACACCAAGGCGACGTTGCGCACAACACTAAATCCCAGGCACAAAAAAGGGCGACCGAAGTCGCCCTTTTTCTATGGCCTGACAGAACTTAGTTCTGCTTTTCCATTTGTGCACGCAGCAGGTCGCCCAGAGTGGTAGGACCAGCAGAAGGCTCAGAGGTAGCTGGCTTGTCGCGCAGGCTCTGGATGGCTTCTTTCTCTTCAGCATCGTCTTTCGACTTGATGGAGAGCTGGATTACGCGGCTCTTGCGGTCAACGCTGATGATCTTGGCTTCTACTTCTTCGCCTTCTTTCAGAACGTTGCGCGCGTCTTCAACGCGGTCACGGCTGATTTCGGAGGCTTTCAGAGTCGCTTCGATATCGTCGGCCAGAGTGATGATGGCGCCTTTAGCGTCAACTTCCTTCACGATGCCTTTAACGATTGCGCCTTTGTCGTTCTCTTGAACGTACTCGGAGAACGGATCGCTTTCCAGTTGCTTGATACCCAGGGAGATGCGCTCGCGCTCTGGGTCAACCGACAGGATAACGGTGTCCAGCTCGTCGCCCTTCTTGAAACGACGAACAGCTTCTTCGCCAACTTCGTTCCAGGAGATGTCGGACAGGTGAACCAGACCGTCGATGCCGCCGTCCAGACCAATGAAGATACCGAAATCGGTGATCGACTTGATGGTGCCGGAGATTTTATCGCCCTTGTTGAACTGGCCAGAGAAATCTTCCCATGGGTTAGATTTGCACTGCTTGATGCCGAGGGAGATACGACGACGCTCTTCGTCGATGTCCAGAACCATAACTTCCACTTCGTCGCCGACTTGTACGACTTTCGAAGGGTGGATGTTCTTGTTGGTCCAGTCCATTTCGGAAACGTGTACCAGGCCTTCCACGCCTTCTTCCAGCTCTGCGAAGCAGCCGTAGTCGGTCAGGTTGGTAACACGCGCGGTGACGCGAGTGCTTTCTGGGTAACGAGCCTTGATAGCGACCCATGGATCTTCGCCCAGCTGCTTCAAGCCCAGGGAGACACGGTTGCGCTCACGATCGTACTTCAGAACCTTGACATCGATCTCGTCGCCAACGTTGACGATTTCCGATGGATGCTTGATACGCTTCCAAGCCATGTCGGTAATGTGCAGCAGGCCATCGACGCCACCCAGATCGACGAATGCGCCGTAATCGGTGAGGTTCTTGACGATACCTTTGACTTGTTGGCCTTCCTGCAGGGATTCCAGCAGAGCTTCACGCTCGGCGGAGTTCTCTGCTTCCAGGACGCTGCGACGGGAAACGACAACGTTGTTGCGCTTCTGGTCGAGCTTGATGACCTTGAATTCGAGTTCCTTGCCTTCCAGGTGCGTAGTGTCGCGCACAGGACGAACGTCGACCAAAGAACCTGGCAGGAACGCACGGATGCCGTTAACGTCGACAGTGAAGCCGCCTTTAACCTTACCGTTGATAACGCCCTTGACCACTTCTTCAGCTGCGAAGGCTGCTTCGAGAACAATCCAGCATTCAGCGCGCTTGGCTTTTTCACGGGACAGCTTGGTTTCACCGAAACCGTCTTCAACCGAGTCCAGAGCAACGTGAACTTCGTCACCGACATTGATAGTCAGGTCACCAGCATCGTTGTAGAACTGTTCCAGCGGGATCAGAGCTTCAGACTTCAGACCAGCGTGAACGGTTACCCAGCGAGCTTGGTAATCGATATCAACGATAACACCGGTGATGATGGAGCCTGCCTGAAGGTTCAGGGTTTTTAGGCTTTCTTCAAAGAGTTCCGCAAAGCTTTCGCTCATTTTAATTCCTGTTGATAAGGGCGAAGAATACGCCCATCTCCACACCCCAGACGGTGTGGGTCAGTTTCAATTAAAAGAAGCACCACAGGACTATGACTGGTCCCCTGCGGCCTTCTTGGTCACCCGGCGATATCGCGAATGGCGATCTCACTCAAGATGCGTTCCAGCACCTGCTCGATGGACAACTCCGTGGAATCCAGCTGTATGGCGTCAGCCGCCGGCTTGAGCGGGGCTACCGCACGCTGGGTATCACGCTCATCGCGTGCACGGATCTCATCTAGCAGACTCGACAGACTAACACCATCGACTTTGCCCTTCAACTGCAAGTAACGGCGACGGGCCCGCTCCTCGGCGCTGGCCGTGAGGAAAATCTTCAGCGGCGCCTCGGGGAAGACCACCGTGCCCATGTCGCGGCCATCGGCCACCAGACCCGGCGGTTCCTGGAAAGCCCGCTGGCGCTGCAGCAAAGCATCGCGCACCGCCGGCAATGCGGCGACCTGGGAAGCCCAGGAGCCGACCTGCTCGTTGCGCAGGTCGTCGGTCACATCGTCCCCTTCCAGGATGATGCGCTGGGGATGACCTTCGGTCGCCCCGACGAACTGCACGTCAAGATGCGCAGCCAGCAGCTTCAGCGATTCTTCGTTGGTCAGGTCGACACCATGGTTGCGGGCGGCAAAGGCCAGCAAGCGGTATAGCGCCCCGGAATCCAGCAGGCACCAGCCCAGGCGCTTGGCCAGGATGCCGGCGATCGTGCCCTTGCCCGAGCCACTTGGCCCGTCGATGGTAATCACCGGTGCTTTGATATTCACAATTGAGCCTCTTGGGCAACACGGATGCCGACTTGGGCACACAGTGTAAGAAAATTCGGAAAAGACGTAGCCACGTTGGCACAGTCATGGATACGAATCGGCGCAGCCGCTCGCAGGGAAGCCACGCTGAAGGCCATGGCAATCCGGTGATCGCCATGGGCGTGGACTTCACCACCGCCGATCACGCCACCATCGATAATAATCCCATCAGGTGTCGGTTCACACTTCACGCCCAGCGCAAGCAGACCGTCGGCCATGACCTGGATCCGGTCGGACTCCTTGACCCGCAGCTCCTCTGCCCCACGCAATACCGTCCGGCCTTCGGCGCACGCCGCAGCCACGAACAACACCGGGAACTCATCGATAGCCAGCGGGACCAGGGCTTCAGGAATCTCGATCCCCTTCAACGGCGCCGCACGAACACGCAAATCAGCGACCGGCTCACCACCCACTTCCCGTTGGTTTTCCAGGGTGATGTCCGCGCCCATCAGTCGCAGGATATCGATCACGCCGGTACGGGTCGGATTGATACCCACATGTTCAAGCAACAGCTCGGAGCCTTCGGCGATTGAAGCCGCCACCAGAAAGAACGCCGAGGAGGAAATATCCCCAGGCACCTCAATATGGGTCGCGGTCAACGCATGGCCCGACTCGACCGCAGCCGTAGCGCCCGCCACGTCCACCGGATACCCAAAACCGCGCAACATCCGCTCGGTATGGTCGCGGGTCGGCGCCGGTTCGGTAATCGAGGTTTTACCCTCGGCATACAACCCGGCCAACAACAGGCAGGACTTGACCTGAGCGCTGGCCATCGGCAATGCGTAGGTCAGCCCCTTGAGTGCCTGGCCGCCACGAATGGTCAGCGGCGGGCGCCCTTCCGGCCCGGTCTCGATCACCGCGCCCATTGCGCGCAATGGCTTGGCCACGCGATTCATCGGGCGCTTGGACAGCGAGGCGTCCCCCGTCAACACACTGTCGAAGCGCTGGGCCGCCAGCAAACCGGACAACAACCGCATGGAGGTGCCGGAGTTACCCAGATAGATCGGACCTGGCGCCGGCTTCAAGCCATGCAGGCCAACCCCGTGGATGGTGACGCGCCCATGGTGCGGGCCTTCAATCACCACGCCCATGTCGCGGAACGCCTGCAAGGTCGCCAGGGCGTCCTCACCCTCCAGAAAACCTTCGACTTCAGTGACACCGTCCGCCAGAGAACCGAGCATGATCGAGCGATGGGAGATCGACTTATCCCCAGGCACGCGGATCTGCCCGCTCAAGCGGCCACCGGGACTGGCGAGAAACACCAGGTCATCCGCGTTTACTGCAGCATCCATATAGGCCCGACGCGCCAGAATCTTGCTGAAATGCTCCCGTGCCACCCGCGCACGGGTGAACACGCCCAACAACTGGTGCCCGTCGCCAGCATCGACCGCGTCGCGCAAGGCGTCGAGGTCGCTGCGGAACGTGTCCAGGGTGCGCAACACCGCATCGCGGTTGGCAAGGAAGATGTCGTGCCACATCACCGGATCACTACCGGCGATCCGGGTAAAGTCGCGGAAACCACCGGCGGCGTAGCGGAAAATCTCGAGGTTCTCGTTGCGCTTGGCCAGCGAATCCACCAGGCCAAATGCGAGCAAATGCGGCAGATGGCTGGTCGCTGCCAGCACTTCATCGTGGCGCTCGACCTGCATATGCTCGACATCCGCCCCCAGCTCGCGCCAGAGCCGATCCACCACGGCCAGTGCCGCAGGATCGGTTTCATCCAGCGGTGTCAGAATCACTTTATGGCGACGGAACAGCTGCGCATTGGACGCCTCCACCCCGCTCTGCTCGGACCCGGCAATCGGATGCCCAGGCACAAACCGCGCAGGCATGCCACCAAAGGCCAGCCGCGCCGCACGCACCACATTGCCCTTGGCACTGCCGACATCGGTCAGGATTGCCTGGCCCAGATCCATGCCGGCCAACAGCGCCAGCAACTTCTCCATGGCCAGGATCGGCACCGCCAGCTGAATGACATCCGCGCCCTGGCAGGCTACAGCGAGATCAGCCTCGCAACGGTCCACCACACCCAACTCCACCGCCAACTTGCGCGATTGCGGGTCCAGGTCCACACCGACCACTTCGCCACACAGGCCGCTTTCCCGCAGGCCCTTCGCAAAGGAGCCGCCGATCAATCCCAAACCGACCACCACCAGGCGACCGATCATAGGTACAGCAGGTTGCAATGCAGTGACATCAACCACGAGCCAGAACCTTGGCCAGCGCTTCGAGGAAGCGGCTGTTTTCAGCAGGCAGACCGATGGTGATGCGCAGGTGGTTCGGCATGCCGTAATTGGCCACCGGACGCACGATCACACCCTCGCGCAGCAAGCCCTGGAACACAGGAGCCGCCACTTGACCGAGGTCGACGCAGATGAAGTTGCCCTTGGACGGAATCCAGCCCAGGCCCAGCTCACGGAAGCCTTCCTGCAATTGCAGCATGCCGCTTTCGTTGAGGCGACGGCCTTCTTCCAGGTACTCGGTGTCCTGCACCGCAGCGCAAGCCGCCGCCAGCGCGAGGCTGTTGACGTTGAATGGCTGGCGCACACGGTTCAACACATCGGCCACCACCGCAGTGGACAAGCCGTAACCGACCCGCAGCGACGCCAGGCCATAAGCCTTGGAGAAGGTGCGCGAGACCAGCAGGTTCGGATAAGCCGCGAGGAAGTCCAGGCCGTCCGGCAAGTCGCTGCCTTCGGCGTACTC
This sequence comes from Pseudomonas sp. C8002, assembly GCF_013385765.1. NCBI lineage: Bacteria > Pseudomonadati > Pseudomonadota > Gammaproteobacteria > Pseudomonadales > Pseudomonadaceae > Pseudomonas > Pseudomonas sp. C8002. The sequence goes on along the minus strand of NZ_JACAPJ010000004.1, from coordinate 183,183 downwards.
GATGTATGCCTCGTCCAGCACCACCAGTACATGCTCCGGCACGTCCTGCAGGAAGTTATCCAGCACCTCGGCGCTGAACCAGGTGCCGGTCGGGTTGTTCGGGTTGGCGATAAACACGACACGAGTATTGTCATCGATGGCCGCCAGCATGGCTGGCAGGTCATGACCCCAGTCTCTCGCAGGAATCACACGCGCCTCGGCGCCAACGGCCTGAGTGACGATCGGATAGACCGCAAATGCATGCTCGCTGAACACCGCGTTCAAGCCCGGCGCCAGATAGGCGCGGCCGACCAGCTCCAGAATATCGTTGGAGCCGTTACCCAGGGTCACCTGGTTGATATCAACGCGGCAGTTTTTCGCCAGCAGGGACTTGAGCTCAAAGCCGTTACCATCGGGATAACGGGTCAGCTCGGCCAGCGCCTCACGAATCGCGGCCAGCACCTTGGGGCTTGGGCCCATCGGGTTTTCGTTACTGGCCAGCTTTACGATCTTCGACGGATCCAGATTCAACTCGCGCGCCAACTCGTCCACAGGCTTGCCCGGAACGTAAGGCGACAGTTGTTGCACGCCCGGCTGTGCCAGGGCGAGGAAGTTGCCACTCATGTTAAAGCCTCACAAAACCGCTTTCGGGTAAGAGCCCAGCACCTTGAGTGCCACGGCTTCCTGACTGATTTTCTCGAGCACACCCTTGACCAGAGGGTCGCGGTGATGGCCGACGAAGTCGATAAAGAACACATAAGTCCATTTACCGCTGCGCGAAGGACGAGTCTCGATTCGCGTCAGGTCAATCCCGTTATCGTGGAACGGCACCAGCAGCTCATGCAGCGCGCCGGGCTTGTTGCTCATGGAGACGATGATCGACGTCTTGTCGTCGCCGGTCGGCGGCACTTCCTGGCTGCCGATCATCAGGAAGCGCGTCGAGTTATCCGGGCGATCCTCGATTTTCTCGGCCAGGCGCGTCAGCCCATACAGGCCGGCAGCCATGTCGCCGGCAATCGCCGCCGAGTTCCACTCACCCTTGACCCGCTTCGCCGCTTCGGCGTTGCTGGACACCGCCACGCGTTCCACATTCGGGTAGTGCGCGTCCAGCCACTTGCGGCACTGGGCCAGGGACTGGGCGTGGGAGTAGATGCGGCTGATGCTGTCGGTCTTGGTGTTTTCGCCCACCAGCAAGTGGTGGTGAATACGCAACTCGACTTCGCCGCAGATCACCATGTCGTGCTCAAGGAAGCTGTCGAGGGTGTGGTTGACGGCACCTTCGGTGGAGTTTTCCACCGGCACCACGCCAAAATTCACCGCCCCGGCGGCCACTTCACGGAACACTTCGTCGATCGCAGCCATCGGCTTGCTGATCACCGCGTGACCGAAGTGCTTCATGGCCGCGGCTTGAGTGAAGGTGCCTTCCGGGCCCAGGTAAGCCACTTTCAGCGGCTGCTCCAGTGCCAGGCACGAAGACATGATTTCACGGAACAACCGCGCCATCTCTTCGTTGCCCAACGGGCCCTTGTTGCGTTCCATCACGCGCTTGAGCACCTGGGCTTCACGCTCCGGACGGTAGAATACCGGCACTTCGCCTTCAGCCAGGGAAGCCATCTTCACCCGTGCTACTTCCTGGGCGCACCGCGCGCGCTCACTGATCAGCTCCAGGACTTTCTCGTCCAGGCTGTCAATGCGTACGCGCAGGGCCTTGAGTTCTTGCTCAGACATTAGCCGTGTTCCTTTTCGAACTCTGCCATGTAAGCCACCAGCGCCTTGACGGCGTGGATATCGACAGCGTTATAGATGGAGGCGCGCATGCCACCTACCGAACGGTGGCCCTTGAGGTTCAACAGGCCGCGCTCGTCGGCGCCGGCGAGGAATGGCTTGTCCAGGCGGTCATCCGCCAGGCGGAACGGCACGTTCATCCACGAACGGTCGGTCAGGTTGATCGGGTTGCTGTACAGGCCGCTGGCGTCGATGAAGTCGTACAGGGTACGTTTCTTCTCTTCGTTGAGCTTGCCCATGGCAGCCACGCCGCCCTGCTCTTTCAGCCATTCGAACACCAGGCCCGACAGGTACCAGGCAAAGGCCGGCGGGGTGTTGTACATCGAGCCATTATCGGCCGCGACCTTGTAGTTGAGCATGGTCGGGCATAGCGAACGCGCACGACCCAACAGGTCTTCACGGACAATGTTGACCAGAATGCCGCTCGGGCCGATGTTCTTCTGTGCACCGGCGTAGATCATGCCGTACTTGGACACATCGATCGGGCGCGAGAGGATGTCCGAGGACATGTCGCAGACCAGCGGGACATCACCCACTTCCGGCACCCAGTCGAACTCCAGGCCGCCGATGGTTTCGTTTGCCACGTAGTGAACATAGGCCGCGTCTTTCGACAGCTTCCACTCGTTCTGACCGGGGATCGCGAAGTAGTCGTAGGGCTTGGCCGTGCCTGCCACATTGACGTGACCGTAACGGGAGGCCTCTTCAATGGCCTTCTGCCCCCAGATACCGGTGTCGATATAGTCCGCAGTGCCATCTTCCGGCAGCAGGTTCAGCGGGATCTGGGCGAACTGCTGGCTCGCACCACCCTGCAGGAACAGCACTTTGTAATCGGACGGGATGTCCAGCAAGTCGCGCATATCCTGCTCGGCCTTGGTGGCAATGGACACGAACTCATCGCTGCGATGGCTCATTTCCATCACGGAGAGGCCTTTTCCATGCCAGTCGAGGAGTTCACCCTGCGCGCGCTGCAGGACTGCTTCAGGAAGCGCCGCGGGACCGGCACAGAAGTTATAGGCTCTCTTGCTCACATCCAATCTCTCTGATCTGGTGGGACTGCAATCAACATCCCGCAACGCGGAACCCTGTAGGAGCTGGCTTGCCAGCGATGCAAACGACTCGGCGCTTCACTTGAATCGAGTTGATGCCATCGCCGGCAAGCCGGCTCCTACAAGAGCGGCGCGGCGTCGTATTTCAAACGAGACAAACAACAAGGGGGCGAATCTTCATCCGCCCCCTGTGTGTCCGCTTATTCCTGCGGTTCTTCTTCGTCTGCGGCAGCGTCGAGTGTTGGCTCGTCGACGCCGTCATCGGCATCGCCGATCACTTGCCCCTCGAGTGCAATCCCCTCTTCACCTTCCAGCTCCTCGCCTTCGACTTCCGATGGCTCCTGGACACGCTCCAGGCCTACCAACGTTTCGTCGCTGGCCAGCTTGATCAAGGTCACGCCCTGGGTGTTACGCCCCAGGCTCGACACTTCATCAACCCGGGTACGTACCAGGGTGCCCTGGTCGGAAATCAGCATGATTTCCTCACCATCCAGCACCTGGACCGCGCCGACCAGGCGGCCGTTGCGATCGTTGCTGACCATGGCGATAACGCCCTGGCCGCCACGCTTGTACTCGGGGAACTCGCTGATGGCCGTACGCTTGCCGTAGCCGCGGGCCGATGCAGTGAGGATCTCGCTGCCTTCTTCCGGGATCAGCATCGAAATCAGCTTCTGCCCTTCCGGCAGACGCATGCCGCGCACACCGCGGGCGGTACGGCCCATGGCACGAACGTCGGATTCCTTGAAGCGCGTGACCTTGCCGCCGTCGGAGAACAGCATGACTTCACGCTCGCCGTCGGTGATGGCCGCGCTGATCAATACGTCGCCTTCGTCCAGTTCGAGGGCGATCAGGCCCACGCTGCGTTGACGGCTGAAGGATTCCAGCGGGGTCTTCTTCACGGTGCCTTTCGCAGTGGCCATGAAGATGAAGTGACCTTCGGTGTACTCGTCTACCGGCAGCATGGTGGTGATGTATTCATCACTGTCCAGCGGCAGCAGGTTGACCAGCGGACGACCACGGGCGGCGCGGGACGCTTCCGGGATTTCGTAGGTTTTCAGCCAGTACACCTTGCCCTTGCTGGAGAACAGCAGCAGCGTGGTGTGGCTGTTGGCAACCAGCAGGTGAGCGATGTAGTCCTCATCCTTGACGCCGGTAGCCGATTTGCCTTTACCGCCACGACGCTGGGCCTGGTACGCAGCCAGAGGCTGGGTCTTGGCATAGCCACCGTGGGAAATGGTCACGACGCGATCCTCTTCCGGGATCATGTCACCCAGGGTCAGGTCGAGACGGGCGTCGAGAATCTCGGTGCGGCGCACATCGCCGTATTCGGTGCGGATCACTTCCAGTTCTTCGCGGATCACTTCCATCAGGCGCACCGCGCTGTTGAGGATGCGGATCAGCTCGCCGATCTGGTTGAGGATCTCCTGGTACTCGGCCAGCAGTTTCTCGTGTTCCAGGCCGGTCAGACGGTGCAGACGCAGTTCCAGAATGGCCTGGGCCTGTTCCGGGGACAGGAAATACTTGCCGTCGCGCAGGCCGTATTGTGGGTCCAGGGTCTCCGGACGGCACGAATCGGCACCGGCACGTTCCACCATCGCTACTACGGCACTGGATTCCCACGGCATCTTGATCAGCGCTTCCTTGGCTTCCGACGGCGTCGGCGAAGCCTTGATCAGGGCGATGACCGGGTCGATGTTCGACAGCGCAACAGCCTGGCCTTCCAGGATGTGGCCGCGTTCACGGGCCTTGCGCAGTTCGAATACGGTACGGCGGGTTACCACTTCGCGGCGGTGACGCACGAAGGCTTCCAGCAGATCCTTGAGGTTCAGGATGCGCGGGCGGCCGTCGATCAGCGCTACCACGTTGATACCGAATACGCTTTGCAGCTGGGTCTGGGCGTAGAGGTTGTTGAGGATCACCTCAGGCACTTCGCCACGACGCAGCTCGATCACCACGCGCATACCGTCCTTGTCAGACTCGTCGCGCAGCTCGGTGATGCCTTCCAGCTTCTTCTCTTTAACCAGCTCGGCGATCTTCTCGATCAGACGCGCCTTGTTCAACTGGTAAGGGAGTTCGGTGATGACGATCTGCTGGCGGCCACCGACCTTGTCGATGTCTTCGATGATCGAGCGGGCACGCATGTAAATGCGGCCGCGACCGGTACGGTAGGCTTCGATGATGCCGGCGCGACCGTTGATGATCGCGGCGGTCGGGAAGTCCGGACCCGGGATGTACTGCATCAGCTCATCGACGGTCAGCTCGGGGTTGTCGATGAGGGCCAGGCAACCGTCGATGACTTCACCGAGGTTGTGTGGCGGGATGTTGGTGGCCATGCCCACGGCGATACCGCTGGAGCCGTTGACCAACAGGTTGGGAATACGGGTCGGCATGACCGCCGGGATCATTTCGGTGCCGTCGTAGTTCGGCACCCAGTCCACGGTTTCCTTGTGCAGGTCAGCCAGCAGCTCGTGCGCCAGCTTGGTCATGCGCACTTCGGTGTATCGCATGGCCGCAGCGTTGTCGCCGTCGACCGAACCGAAGTTGCCCTGGCCGTCTACCAGCAGGTAGCGCAGGGAAAACGGCTGGGCCATCCGAACGATGGTGTCGTACACCGCAGTGTCGCCGTGAGGGTGATACTTACCGATCACGTCACCGACAACACGGGCAGATTTCTTGTACGGCTTGTTCCAGTCGTTACCCAGCTCGCTCATCGCGAACAGCACACGCCTGTGCACGGGCTTCAAGCCATCGCGCGCATCAGGCAGTGCCCGACCGACAATTACGCTCATCGCGTAGTCGAGGTAGGACTGTTTCAGCTCGTCTTCGATATTGACCGGGAGGATTTCTTTGGCCAGTTCGCCCATGAGAAGCCTGATTCCTTTTTCGGGTGAAACCTCGTCACATCCTATGGGACGAACGAAGCTCGCCGCTGCCGGCATGATGCCTGGCAACGACTTACGACAAATCAACGAGTTATGACACGGATCTGCGCATTAAAGGTTACCCCTTGGGGTGACCCTGGAAACCGCCGGATGTTATCACAATCGCCGCCACGCACCTATCCCCCTGATGCGCATGGAGCATAGTAAGTTGACGGATGACAGGCTTGACGGCGACGAGAGGGCCTTAGAGCTGGATCCAAGGGGATTTTTGCGGGCAAATTGCCTCAATGCAGGCGTTTACGACACATCAGTTGCGCCAACTTCGCCGTGTCGGGGCGTTCGACGATGCCTTTTTCAGTGACGATCACATCAATCAGGTCCGCCGGCGTCACGTCAAACACCGGGTTGAAGGCGTCTACATCAGCGGCTACGCGGGTGCCGCCGACTTCCAGCAGTTCACGGGCGTCGCGCTCTTCAAGCGGCACGTCATCACCGCTGGCGGCCATCAGGTCGATGGTTGAGCTGGGCGCCACCACCATGAAACGCACGCCGTGATGCATGGCGCACACCGCCAGCTGATAGGTGCCGATCTTGCTGACCACATCGCCATTGGCCGCAATGCAGTCGGCACCGACGATCACCCAGGTCACGCCTTTGGTCTTGAGGATATGCGCACCCGCCGAATCGGCATTCACGGTGACCGGAATGCCTTCATTGGCCAATTCCCAGGCCGTCAGCCGCGAACCTTGCAGCCAGGGCCGGGTTTCGTTGGCGTAGACGCGCTCCACCATGCCTTCCAGGAACGCCCCGCGAATCACCCCGAGCGCGGTACCGACGCCGCCGGTAGCCAACGCACCCGCATTGCCATGGGTCAGGATCGCCTGGACATTGCCCTGGTGCTTGCGGATCAGCTCTACACCCAGCTGCGCCATGGTCAGGTTGGCTTCACGATCACTTTGGTGAATCGCCACCGCCTCGGCCTCCAGCACCTTCAACGGGTCGGCGTGTTTCTTGAGGCGGTCGAGGCAATCGCGCATGCGCTTCATGGCCCAGAAAAGATTCGACGCGGTCGGGCGGGTATCCGCCAGCAGCGCGTAGTCCTCTTCCCAGGCGGCCTGCCAGTCATCGCCCTCGGCGATGTGGGCACGAGCGGCCAGCACCAGGCCATACGCCGCACTGATGCCAATGGCCGGCGCACCGCGCACCACCATTGTGCGAATGGCCTCGGCCACCTCGGCAGCACTGGTGCAGGCGACCCAGGTTTCTGCAGACGGCAAAATACGCTGATCGAGCAGGTACAGTGCGCCATCACGCCAGTCGATGGCCTTCACTTTCTCCGCAGCCAACAGTCGATCGCGCATCCCTCACCCCGCACTCATGAACAAAAGCCGCCGATTATAGCGATCCGCCAGCCAGGACGCTCGGGTATACTTCGCCGTTCTTTATAGATGCCTGGGAAACTGCCCTCGATGACACCGACTGCCGCCCCGCTCGACTTATTGCTGCTGCCCACCTGGCTGGTACCTGTCGAGCCTGCCGGCGTAGTGCTCAAGGAGCACGCCCTGGGCATTCGTGACGGGTGCATTGCGTTTATCGGCCCACGCGCCGCGGCCTTGAAGCTCGCAGCGAGCGAAGTGCGTGAACTGCCGGGCATGCTGCTCAGCCCCGGCCTGATCAACGCCCACGGCCACGCGGCCATGACGCTGTTTCGCGGCCTGGCCGACGACCTGCCGCTGATGACCTGGCTGGAAAACCACATCTGGCCCGCCGAGGCCAAGTGGGTCGACGAAGCCTTCGTCCGCGACGGCACTGACCTGGCCATCGCCGAGCAGATCAAGGGCGGCATCACGTGTTTCTCGGACATGTACTTCTTCCCGAAAGTCGCCAGCGAACGCGTGCACAACAGCGGCATGCGTGCGCAAATCGCCATCCCGATCCTGGATTTCCCGATTCCCGGCGCTGCTGACGCCGACGAGGCGATTCGCCAGGGCGTCGAGCTGTTCGGCGACCTCAAGCATCACCCACGGATCAAAATCACCTTCGGCCCGCACGCGCCGTACACCGTCTGCGATGAAAACCTGGAAAAAATCCGGGTGATCGCCGAGGAACTGGACGCCTCGATCCACATGCACGTGCATGAAACCGCCTTCGAAGTGCAGCAGTCCGTTGAACAGCGTGGTGAACGCCCGCTGGCACGGCTTGGCCGCCTGGGTTTGCTGGGGCCGCGCTTCCAGGCCGTTCACATGACCCAAATCAGCGATGACGACCTGACTTTGCTGGTAGAAAGTAACACCAGCGTGATCCATTGCCCGGAATCCAACCTGAAACTGGCCAGCGGCTTCTGCCCGGTGGAACGCCTGTGGCAAGCCGGCGTCAATGTGGCAGTAGGCACCGACGGCGCGGCCAGCAACAATGACCTCGACCTGCTGGGCGAGACCCGCACCGCCGCGCTGCTGGCCAAGGCCGTCGCCGGCTCGGCCACCGCCCTGGATGCCCACCGCGCCCTGCGCATGGCCACCCTCAACGGCGCCCGGGCCATGGGCCTGGAAAGTCAAATCGGCTCGCTGGAAGTCGGCAAGGCCGCTGACATCGTGGCCTTCGACCTGTCGGGCCTGGCGCAACAACCGATCTACGATCCGGTCTCACAGCTTATATATGCCACCGGACGCGATTGTGTGAAACACCTTTGGGTCGGCGGCAAGCAATTGCTCGACGACCGGCAACTGACCCGCCTGGATGAACAACAGTTGTGCGCCACGGCCATCGCCTGGGGCCAGCGCATCAGCGGACACAGCGAATAACACCCGCCCTGGCAACGCATGCCAGGGCCGGCAAAACGTTTTATCAGATTTAGAGGATTCCCCATGAGCAACGTCGACCACGCTGAAATCGCCAAATTCGAAGCCCTCGCCCATCGCTGGTGGGACCGCGAAAGCGAGTTCAAACCCCTGCACGACATCAACCCGCTGCGGGTCAACTGGATTGACGAGCGTGTCAACCTGGCCGGCAAGAAGGTACTGGATGTGGGTTGCGGCGGCGGGATCCTCAGTGAATCCATGGCCCAGCGCGGCGCCACCGTGATGGGTATCGACATGGGCGAAGCGCCATTGGCCGTGGCCCAGTTGCACCAACTGGAGTCCGGCGTGAACGTCGAATACCGGCAGATCACCGCCGAAGAGCTGGCCGAAGAGATGCCCGGGCAGTTCGACGTGGTCACTTGCCTGGAAATGCTCGAGCACGTGCCGGACCCGTCCTCGGTGATCCGCGCCTGCTTCCGCATGGTCAAGCCCGGTGGCCAGGTGTTCTTCTCCACCATCAACCGCAATCCGAAGGCGTACCTGTTCGCGATCATCGGTGCCGAATACATCATGAAGCTGCTGCCCCGCGGCACCCATGACTTCAAGAAATTCATCCGCCCTTCCGAGCTGGGCGCCTGGAGCCGTCAGGCCGGGCTGACCGTCAAGGACATCATCGGCCTGACCTACAACCCGCTGACCAAGCACTACAAGCTGGCCAGCGACGTTGACGTCAACTACATGATCCAGACCCTGCGCGAGGAGTAAGCCTGTGAAGTTGCGAGCGGTTCTTTTCGACATGGACGGTACCCTGCTGGACACCGCGCCAGACTTTATCGCCATCTGCCAGGCCATGCGCGCTGACCGCGGCCTGGCACCGATCAACGACCAGCACATCCGCGATGAAATCTCCGGCGGCGCCCGGGCGATGGTCGCCGTGACCTTTTCCATGGACCCCGAGTCCCCGGGCTTTGAAGAGCTGCGCCAGGAATTCCTCGAGCGTTACCTCAAGGGCTGCGCGATCCACAGCAAGCTGTTCGAGGGCATGGAAGAGCTGCTGGTGGATATCGAGAAATCCAGGCTGATCTGGGGCGTGGTCACCAACAAGCCACTGCGCTTTGCCGAACCGATCATGCAGCAGCTGGGCCTGGCCGAGCGCTCCGCGCTGCTGATCTGCCCGGACCACGTGAAGAACAGCAAGCCAGACCCGGAACCGTTGATCCTGGCGTGCAAGATGCTCGACCTGGACCCGGCCAGCGTGCTGTTCGTGGGGGATGACCTGCGGGACATCGAGTCGGGCCGCGACGCCGGCACTCGTACCGCGGCGGTCACCTACGGCTATATCCACCCGGACGACAACCCGCGCAACTGGGGTGCCGATGTGGTGGTGGATCACCCGCTGGAATTGCGCAAAGTGCTGGACAGCGCGCTGTGCAGCTGCTGATCGGGACTGCCTGAGGTTGCTGCAACTTTGTGGCGAGGGAGCTTGCTCCCGTTCGACTGCGCAGCAGTCGCGAAAAGCTGGGGCTGCTTCGCAACCCAACGGGAGCAAGCTCCCTCGCCACAGAAGCCTTGGCCAGCCTTAGCCGCAATCAATCACATGGATTTTCTGTGAACTTTGTCGAGGTTGTTTATGTTTGATTACTCCGCACGTCCAGAACTGCTCAAGGGCCGGGTTATCCTAGTCACCGGCGCCGGTCGCGGGATTGGCGCAGCGGCGGCCAAAACCTATGCGGCCCACGGCGCAACCGTGCTGCTGCTGGGCAAGACCGAAGCCAACCTGGCCCAGGTCTACGACGAAATCGAAGCCGCCGGCCAACCGCAGCCAGTGGTGATCCCGTTCAACCTGGAGACCGCCCTGCCCCATCAATACGATGAGCTGGCAGCGATGATCGAAAAGGAGTTCGGCCACCTTGACGGCCTGCTGCACAACGCCTCGATCATCGGCCCGCGCACACCGATCGAGCAGTTGTCCGGCGAGAACTTCATGCGGGTGATGCATGTTAACGTCAACGCGATGTTCATGCTGACCAGCACGCTGTTGCCGCTGCTCAAGCTGTCCCAGGATGCGTCGGTGGTGTTCACTTCCAGCAGCGTGGGCCGCAAGGGCCGGGCTTATTGGGGGGCTTACGGGGTGTCGAAGTTTGCCACCGAAGGCCTGATGCAAACCCTGGCGGACGAGCTGGATAATGTCGCACCGGTGCGCGCCAACAGCATCAACCCAGGCGCCACCCGCACCAGCATGCGGGCCCAGGCGTATCCAGGGGAGAACCCAACCGATAACCCGACACCGGAGGAAATCATGCCGGTGTACCTGTACCTGATGGGGCCGGACAGTACCGGCATCAATGGGCAGGCGTTTGACGCGCAATAACTATCTGGAACACAGTACAACCTAATGTGGGAGCGGGCTTGCTCGCGAAGGCGGAGTGTCAGTCAACAGAGATATCGACTGATCCACCGCCTTCGCGAGCAAGCCCGCTCCCACATTTGTATTGCGGTGATCTCTAGAACTTAGTTCTTCACCACTTCCTCAAGCGTGAAGCGCCCCAACGGGTTTTGCAGGAAGTTGCTCACGTTCTTGCGTGAGATGTTGATGTACGGGCTGTAGTACAAGTCGATCCAGTTCACATCCTGTTTCGCCATTTTCTGCAGGTCGACGTACATCTGCTCACGCTTGACCGGATCCGCCTCGATCCGCGCCGCGGCCACCAGGTCCTTGACCTTGTCGTTCTTGTAGCGGGTCATGTAGTTCTGGTTGGTGTCGTGGCCCAGCACGAAGGTGGTCTTCTGGTCCGGGTCGAGGATGTCGTTGGTCCAGTACATCACCGAAATATCGTAATCACCGTCCACCAGCATCTGCCAGCTTTGGGTCGGGTCGACCTTTTGCAGGTTGGCCGTCACACCGACCTTGGCCAGTTGATCCTTGATCATCACCGCAATCTGCTCGTCGGCTTCGTTGCCGGCGTTGACCACGTAGTTGAGCTTCAAATCCTGGGCGCCGGCAGCCGCCAGCAGTTTCTTGGCTTCGGTCGGGTCATACGGGCGTTGCAGGTTGTTGGCGTAGTGGTACAGCGAGCCTTTTGGAATGTAGGAATAGGCCACGGTGCCCTGGCCGAAGGTGGCGGTTTTCACCAGCGATTGTTTATCGATGGCCATGTCCAGCGCCTGGCGCACTTCCGGCTTGGCCAGCAGGCCGTGGGCGTGGTTGATCAACAGGTGATCTTCACGAGTGGACGGATCGGAGTGCACCACCACGTTCTTGTCTTTTTTCAGCTCTTCAACCCGGGAAAACGGGACGAAGATCGCCGTGTCCAGCTCGTTGTTCTGCACCATGCGCATGCGGGTGTTGTCGTCGGTGACGGAGACCCATTCCACACCATCCAGGCTGACGTTGCTGGCCTGCCAGAAGTTCGGGTTCTTCTTCAGGATCACCCGATCGCCCTTGCGCCACTCGTCCACGGTAAACGCGCCGGAGGTCACCGGGTTTTCCGAGTAGGCGTCTTCGCCCATCTTGGTCATGGCTTTTTCCGACAGGATCGACACCGTCGGCGAAGCCAGTTGCGAGAGGAAGGCCACTGCCGGGGTTTTCAAGGTCACTACCAGGGTTTGCGGGTCGCTGGCCTTGGCGGTGTTGATCAGGCTGAACGGGTCGCTCCACAGCGAGGCCTTGTTGTCGCGGATGCGCAACAGGCTGAAGGCAGCGTCGTCGGCGGTGATCGGCGAGCCATCCGAGAACTTCGCGGCACGCAGCTTGAAGGTGTACGTCAGGCCGTCCTTGGAAATGTCCCAGCTTTCTGCCAGCCCCGGTTCCATCTTGGTGCCCAGGTTGTCCACGCGCACCAGGGTGTCGTAGACGTTGGCGAACACCCAGGTATCGCGGTTCTGCGCGCTTTTGATCGGGTCAAACGTGGTGCTGTCTTCGCGGCAGCCGATGGTCAGCACACCTGCGGCGTGGGCAATACCGGCGGTCAGCGACCAGGCGGTGAGTGTGGCGGCGGCGAGCAACTTCAAGTGACGGGATTGCATGTCATAACTCCTTGTCTATAACGGCGGTTGTTCATGATCGGCAGGAAGGGTTCAAAGCAAAGGTTCTTCAAGCACGCAACTGTACCGATGCGTTTGCACAACGTGAGTCGGCGGCAATACCTCGGCACACACGGCGCGTGCATGTCGGCAACGCGGGTGAAAGGCGCAACCGCTGGGCAGTCTCAACGGGCTGGGTGGCTCGCCCGGCAAAGGCTCGCTGGGCAGCGGGCGGTACGGATCAATCTCCGGGATCGCCTGGATCAACGCCGCCGTGTAGGGGTGACGGGGCGTGGTGAACACTGCCTCCACCGGGCCTTCCTCGACGATTTTCCCCAGGTACATCACCGCCACCCGATCACACAGGCGGCGGACGATGGCCAGGTCGTGGGCGATAAACAGGATCGCCAGGTTCATGCGCTGTTGCAGTTCCAGCAGCAGGTTGATGATCTGGCCCTGGATCGACACATCCAGGGCAGCCACGCATTCGTCGGCGATGATCAGCCGCGGCTCCACCGCCAGCGCCCGGGCAATGCCGACGCGCTGGCACTGGCCGCCGCTCAGGGAGCCAGGCTTGCGGCTGGCAAGCTCGGGGCGCAGGCCTACCAGATCGAGTAATTCGTCGACCCGGCGTGGGATGTTTTCTGGCGCCACCTTGCGCTGCACCCGCAGGACTTCGGCAATGGTTTCGCCGATGGTCAGCCGCGGGTTCAGGGCCGCGTAGGGATCCTGGAAGATCATCGCCGTCTCGTGCCGCAAACGGGCGATATCGACCGGCCCGGCGTGGGCCATGTCGATGCCGTCAAACACCACCTGCCCGGCGCTGATGGGGTTGAGGTGCAGGATCGCCCTCCCCAATGTGCTTTTGCCGCTGCCGGACTCGCCCACCAAACCCAGTGTTTCACCGGCGGCCAGGGTCAACGACACCCCGTTGACCGCCCTCACCCACTGTTTATTCAGGCCGAACAGGCCGCTGCCGGCGGCGGCAAAACGCACCTCAAGGTCATTCACCTGCAACAACGTCATGGGCGAACTCCCAGGGGATAGTGACAGGCCACCCGCGCGCCTTCCGGCAGCAGCTCGGTGCACAAGCTGCCGACTTGCGGGCAGCGCGGGTTGAACCGGCAGCCCTTGGGCAATGCGTCGAGCAATGGCGGTTGGCCGGCGATGGTGCGCAACAGGGCGTGGCCGCTGCTGGTGGCGGGCTGGCACTCGATCAGGCCGGCGGTGTAAGGGTGTTGCGGGTGTGCCAGCAGCTCGTATTTGCTGCCGTGTTCGCACAGGCGCCCGGCGTACATCACGGCGATGGAGTCGCAGGTTTGCGCCACCACGCCCAGATCGTGAGTGATCATGATGATCGACAGGCCACGCTGGTCCCGCAGGTCCAGCAACAGCCGCAGAATCTGGGCTTGCACGGTCACGTCGAGGGCGGTGGTCGGTTCGTCGGCAATCAGCACCTTGGGATTGCAGCCAAGGGCCACCGCGATCATTGCCCGCTGGCGCATGCCGCCGGAAAACTCGTGGGGGTAATTGTCGATCCGCGCCTGGGGATCGGGAATGCCGACCTGGCGCAGCACTTCGATAGCCTGCAAGCGCGCCTCCTTTTTCGACGCGCCCTGGTGCAGTCGGATGCCTTCGGCGATCTGCTCGCCGATGCGCATCAACGGGTCGAGGTGGCTGCTGGGGTTCTGGAAAATCATCCCAAGTTGCCCACCGCGTACCGCGCGCATGCCGGCGTCATCCAGCTGCAGAAGGTCCTGGCCCGCCAGGCGCACCGAACCGCCCTGCACCCGCAGGCTCGGGGACGGCAGCAAGCGCATCAGCCCGCGACAGGCCATGGTCTTGCCCGAACCGCTTTCGCCCACCAGGCCGAGGATTTCACCTTCGGCCAGGTCGAACGACACCCGGTCCACCAACGTTACGTCGCGCCCGGTGTTATTGGCGATGACGCTCAGGTCCTGCACCTGCAACAGGCTCATGAGCAATCCCCCAGCACTTGCGCCACACCATCGGCCAGCAGGCTGAAGCCCATGGCCAGGGTCACGATGGCCAGGCCCGGGAAAGTGCAAATCCACCAGGCGGTGGTGATGAACGCCTGGCCTTCGGCAACCATGGTGCCCCACTCGGCGGTCGGCGGTTGTACGCCCAGGCCGAGGTAGCTGACCGCTGCGCCGTTGAGCAGCACCAGCACTGCGTCAGACATCGAGAACACAATCGAACCGAACATCGCGTTGGGCAACAAATGCCGGAACAGAATGCGCCCATGGCCAAAGCCCAGGCTTTTGGCGGCCAGGGCGAAGTCGCTTTCCTTGAGCACCAGGATCTGCGAGCGGATCAGCCGCGCGTAGGACACCCAGCCCACCAGCGCCATGGCGATGTAAAAGCTTTTCAAACCCGGGCCGAGAATGGCCATGATCGCCAGCATCAGCACCAGGAACGGGAACGCGAGGATCACATCGATCACCCGCATGCAGAAGCTGTCGAAACGCCCGCCGATGTAGCCAGACACCGCACCGACGAAGGTGCCGATCAGGAACGGAAAGATCACCCCGACCACCGCCAGTTGCAGGTCGATGCGTGCGCCCCAGATCACCCTCGAAAGGATGTCTCGCCCGTAGTTGTCCGTGCCAAATGGATGGGCCTGGCTGGGACCCAGCAAACTGATGTCGGTGTTTTGCGCAATCGGGTCAAAGGGTGCGATCCAGGGGGCGAACACGGCCAGCGCCAGCCATGTCAGCAGAATCAACAGGCCCCAGGCCGCCGTCAGCCGGCCATTGCGAAAACCAAAGCGCAGGCGCAGGCGCCATGGGGCGATCAATGGGCGGCTGCTCATTGCATCTTCACTCGCGGGTCCAGCGTGACCGTCACCACATCGGCAACAAAGTTGACCAGCACGGTGGCACAAGCCAGCACCATCGCCACGCCCTGCACCACCATGTAGTCGCGGGTGAAGATGCCGCGCACCAGCAATTGGCCGATGCCGGGAATCGCAAACAGGCTTTCGATCACCACCGTGCCACTGATCAGCCAGCCAATGTTCACCGCCAGCAGGTTCACCGCCGGCACCAGGGAATTGGGCAGCACATGACGACGAAACACCGCCGCCTCCGACAACCCGCGCGCCCGGGCGGCGGTAACGTGGTCAGCCTGCAACTCCATCAACATGCTCGCCCGCAGGTTGCGCACCAGCACCGCCGACAGCGCCAGGGCGATCGTCAGGCACGGCAGAACCATGTGGTGCGCCTTGTCCAGCCAGGTGCGCCCATACCCGGAGACCGGGAACAGGCCCCATTGCACGCTGAGCAACAGGATCAGCATCAACCCCAGCCAGAACGCCGGCATGCCCAGGCCCACCGTAGTGAACAGCCGGATCAGGTTATCCGCCCAGCCACCTTTATTACGCGCGGCCACGGTGGCCAGCGGCACGGCGATCAACAGCGCCAGCAGCACACTGCCGAGCACCAGGAACAGGGTCGGCTCGATGCGGGTGACGATCAGTTTCAGCGCGTCGACCTTGTACAGCAGTGACTGGCCGAGGTCGCCCTTGAGCAGGTTTTTCAGGAAGTAGAAATATTGCAGCCACAGCGGCTGGTCGAGGCCGTACTGGGCGCGGATCTTCAGCAAGGCGTCCGGGGTGCTGCGCGAACCCAGCAGGGCCCGCGCCGGGTCGCCGGGAATCGAGCGCACCAGCACAAAGGTGATCAGGCTGATGCCAAACAGCACCGGCAGCAATTGCAGCGGCCGGGACAGCACAAAACGGTAACGCGCCAGGTTCATCCGTCAGCCTCGATGACGAGCGAGGAAGTCCAGCAGCACCGGGAAGTATGCCTGGGGCTCTTCGTAAAACGGCATATGGCTGCTGTTGGGGAACACGTGCAGCTCGGCGTGCCGGGCCGCGCTTTTCATGCGCATGGCGCAGGCCGGGGTCAGTTCGTCGTGCTGGCCGGTGGTGATCAGTATCGGCATCTTGAAATCGGCCATCTCGGGGATGCGGTTCCAGTCCTTGAGGTTGCCGATGTAGAGAAATTCGTTGGGACCCTGCATGGTTTCGTAGGGGCCCATGTTCCAGTCGCCGAGGGAACGCTGGACCGGCGCCGGCCATTCGTCCAGGCGGCAGACGTGGCGGTAGTTGAGCAAGGTGATGGCGGCCTGGTACTGCGGGTGATCGAGGGTGCCCATGGCTTCATGGCGTTGCATCATCGCCACGGTTTCGCTACCGAGTGCGCCGCGCAGGCGTTCCAGCTCGAGGGACAGGTGCGGAATGTCGCCGACGGTGTTTTCCAGAATCAGGCTTTTCAGCGCATCGGGGTAGTGAATGGCGTACTCGATGCCCAACCATCCGCCCCAGGAATGCCCCAGCAAGTGCACGCGGCCAAGGCCAAGGGCCTGGCGCACGGTTTCGACTTCTTCGACATAACGGCTGATTTCCCACAGCGAAACATCGGTCGGTCTGGCTGAAGCGCCCGTGCCAAGCTGGTCGAATGCAACCACTCGCAGGCCGTTGTCCTTGAGCCAGCCATGGGCGTCGCGCAAGTAGTCGCAAGGCAGCCCGGGGCCGCCATTGAGGCACAGCAACACTTCATCGCCTTCGCCAAAGCTATAGGCCACGAGGTTGTGGCCATCGACCTGCACGTTGTACCGCTGGTCGGGGGCAATTTCACGCCACATGCATACATTCCTTGTTGTGTGTCGGCCCTGTGGAGAGTGGCCGTTTAGAGGCCAACACTACCGAGGATGCCGCGTGTCCATAACCTGGTAATTCTTATAGGTTTGGTCTGGCAGTCCTTCGCCGGGGCGTGGCATTCTACTTGCAGCAAGACGAGATTCAAATGAAATCGGGAGCAGAACGGATGCTGGCCAGGCTAACTGCGTTTAATGACCGTCTCATCCCCGGCAGGAGCCTGGATGAACAGATGGACAACACCCTCGTATTGGCCCAGGACCTGGGTTTTGATGCGTTGGTCTACGACTACACCCCCGTGCCCATTGACCATAATGGTGCACTGATCACCCCTTCTGTGCTGCAACTGCGCAATACCCCGCCCGACTGGTACAACCTGTGGTGCAGTTCCGGCTTTTATCAGATCGATCCGGTGCAACACCTCGCACTGTCGACGGTTTCACCGTTTGTGTGGTCCTACGAGGCCAAGGCCGATACCGCGCTGCAAAAAATCATCGACCCCTGCCACGCCCCGGTTTCCAGCTACCTGCACGACCGCCAGATGACCTGCGGCGTCAGCGTGCCGATCCATTTGCCCCGTGGCGGCTTCGCCTCGCTGACCGGCCTGCGCACCGGCAAGGCCAGCGCCGTGTTGCAGGACGCCCGCCAGACGCTGTCGGAATTCAGCCTGATTACCCACGCCTTGCAGGAAGCGGCCTACCCGCTTTTCAGCAAGGAACTGCGCTCCTACCCGCATATCCGCCTGACCAAGCGTGAGCGCGAATGCCTGAAATGGGCCGCCGACGGCCTGACCGCCGCCGAAATCGCCACGCAATTGAGCCGCTCCCTGGCAGTGGTTACCCTGCACCTGGCGTCGGCCATGCACAAACTGGGGGCCAAGAACCGGGTGCAAGCGGTGGTACGGGCCACTCATTACCGGCTGCTGGAAGACTGATCCGAAGGAAAAACCTAGCTGTTTTGCTAGTTACTTAAACTTTCTGTGCCGACTATCGTGTACCTGATCACTTTTTCTCAGGGCAGGGCACGAAATGGAATTCATCGAAACAATCCGCGAAGGCTATGCGGCCTTTCGCGACTACCAGACCTGGTATCGGGTAACCGGCGACCTGGACAGCGGCCTCACGCCGCTGGTCATCCTCCATGGTGGCCCGGGTTGTACCCATGATTATGTCGATGCCTACAAGGACGTAGCCGCCAGTGGCCACGCGGTCATTCACTACGACCAACTGGGCAACGGCCGCTCCACCCACCTGCCTGACAAAGCCCCTTCATTCTGGACCGTCGGCTTGTTCCTCGAAGAACTGGACAACCTGCTGGACCACCTGCAGATCAGCAACAACTACGCGATCCTGGGTCAATCCTGGGGCGGCATGCTCGGCAGCGAACACGCCATCCTGCAACCCAAGGGCCTGCGTGCATTTATTCCGGCCAACTCGCCGACCTGCATGCGTACCTGGGTTGCCGAGGCCAACCGCCTGCGCAAGCTACTGCCTGAAGGCGTGCACGAGACCTTGCTCAAGCATGAACAGGCCGGCACCTACCAGGACCCTGAATACCTGGCCGCCTCGCGGATTTTCTATGACCAGCACGTGTGCCGGGTCAATCCGTGGCCGGAAGAAGTCGCCCGCACATTCGCCCAGGTGGATTCGGACCCGACGGTGTATCACGCCATGAGCGGCCCGACGGAATTCCATGTGATTGGCAGCTTGAAAGACTGGAACGTGATCGGCCGGCTGTCGAAGGTCAATGTGCCGACCCTGGTGATTTCCGGTCGCCATGACGAGGCCACGCCGCTGGTGGTCAAGCCGTTCCTGGATGAGATTGCCGATGTGCGCTGGGCGCTGTTCGAAGACTCCAGCCACATGCCGCATGTTGAAGAGCGACAGGCGTGCATGGGGACGGTGGTGCAGTTTTTGGATGAGGCTTGTTCGGTGCCCCACAGAACGCTCAAGACTGGCTGAGATCAAAATGTGGGAGCGGGCTTGCTCGCGAAGGCGGTGGATCAGTCAGCATATTTAGCGACTGACACACCGCCTTCGCGAGCAAGCCCGCTCCCACATTGGACTCTTTGTGGCTGTTACACCTCGCTGGTCTGCGCCCTGCCGTGCACCGCCGCTTTCTTCGGCACTTCCTCCAGCAACGGAATTTCCTTGCCCTCGGCATCAAACAGCTTGCCGCCGCTGAAGTAATCCCCGTCCCGCAACGCCGCCACGTCCTGGAAGCACAGGCTGCGTTCCGTCCCGGCAACGAATACCGACTGCTGGTCCGAGTTGCCCGCGGTGAAGTGGTTGAACGCCAGGTTCAACAGGATCGCCATGATCGCCGACGAACTGATCCCCGAGTGGAAAATGGTCGCGAACCAGCTCGGGAAGTGATCGTAGAAACTCGGGGCCGCAATCGGGATCATGCCAAAACCGATGGAAGTGGCGACAATGATCAGGTTCATGTTGTTGCGGTAATCGACCTTGGACAAGGTCCGGATACCACTGGCAGCCACGGTGCCGAACAGCACGATCCCGGCCCCGCCCAGCACAGAAGTCGGCACTGCCGCAATCACCCGCCCCATGAACGGCAGCAGGCCGAGGATCACCAGGAATATCCCACCGGTGGCGACCACATAACGGCTCTTGACCCCGGTAACCGCCACCAGTCCGACGTTTTGTGCAAACGCGCTCTGGGTGAACGAGCCGAAGATCGGCGCAAACATGCTCGACAGCATATCCGCACGCAGGCCATTGCCGAGGCGCTTGGAGTCGACCTTGGTGTCGATGATTTCACCCACTGCCAGAATGTCCGCCGAGGTTTCCACCAGCGTCACCATCACCACGATGCACATGGAAATGATCGCCGCGAGATGGAAGGTTGGCATGCCGAAATGGAAGGGTGTGGGAAAGCCGAACATCGGGCCCTGGGTCACGCTGGAGAAGTCAGCCATGCCGAGGAACACCGCGATAACCGTGCCGATCACCATCGCCAGCAGGATCGACAGTCGCGAGATGGTCGCGCTACCGATCTTGCTCAGCAGCAATACCAGCACCAGGGTCAGCGCCGCCAGGCCGATGTTCGGCATGCTGCCGAAATCTGCGGCGCGGCTGTTGCCGCCCATGGCCCAGCGGGCGGCGACGGGCATCAAGGTCAGGCCGATGGTAGTGATCACAATCCCGGTGACCAGCGGCGGGAAGAATTTGGTGATTCGCGAGAACACCGGGGTGATCAGCAGGCCTATCAGGGAGGCGGCCATCACCGCCCCGAGAATCGCCGGGATGCCACCCGCACCGTCGCTGCCAACAATCGCCACCATGGTCGCCACCCCGGCAAAGGACACCCCTTGCACCAGCGGCAACTGGCAGCCGAAAAACGGCAGGCCCAGGGTTTGCAGGAGCGTGGCCAAGCCTCCGGCAAACAGCGAGGCAGCGATCAGCAGGCCAATATCGGCCGGCGACAACCCGGCCGCCTGGCCGACGATCAACGGTACAGCCACGATGCCGCCGTACATGGTGAGCACATGCTGCAGGCCGTAAGCCATGTTGGCCGCGACGCCGAGATTCTCATCTTCTGGCCGCTGCGGTGACGTCTTCGGGATAGTCATGGTGAGGGGTTCTCTGTTTTTGTTGTGCACTCACTGTATGCAATAGAAAGATTGGATGTCCATAGAGTTGTATACAATCATTTTCACAAGAACACCCTGAACGCCGTTACAAAAATCCATTCAGCCGCCCTGCCCCGTGGCTCGAAGCGCTGCGCACAAGGACTTGAAAAAAATGCTCAACCGCAAGCTGCGCATCCACGCCTCGGCGATTTACTACTTCGACATGGTTCGCCGCTGCCACTCGATCCGCGAAGCCGCGCGCCGCCTGAACGTGGCGTCTTCGGCGGTGAACCGGCAGATCCTCAAGCTGGAAGACGAGGTGGGCGCGGCGCTGTTCGAGCGCCTGCCCGGCGGCCTGCGCCTGACGGCGGCCGGGGAAATCCTGACCCGCCACGTGAGTTTCCTGTTGCAGGACGTGGAGCGCGTGCGCGGTGAACTGGATGGCTTGAACGGTGTGCAGACCGGCCACGTGGAAATCGCCACGGTGGAAGGCGCCACTGTGGAGCTGCTGCCCGCCGCCCTCAAGCGCATGCGTGAGCGTTATCCGAAAGTGACCATTGGCGTCACGGTACAAGGTTCGCAATCGATTCCCGGTGCGGTGGTCAACGGCCAGGCTGACCTGGGGCTGGCCTTTGCTTTACCGCGCAGCAGCGAAACCATCCAGGTGTGTGTCGGCCATTTCCGCCTGGGGGCGTTGATGGCACCGGGGCATCCGTTGGCCGGTGAAAGTAGCGTGAGTTACGCGCGCTGCTGTGAACACGGGGTGATCCAGGCCAAGAGCGAGCTCTCGGTTCACCACCTGATCGCACCGCTGCACAAGCGTTCGGCGGCGACGAACAAGCCACTGCTGCACAGCAACTCGATGGAGCTGGCCCGGCAACTGGCGCGCCAGCAACTGGGCATCGCGTTCCAGACGCGCATTGGCGTGGAGGTAGATTTAGCCCGCGGCGAACTGCTGCACATTCCGCTCAGCGACCAGGGCGGGATCTTCAGCGACCTCGGCTTATACGCCCGCAAAGACCGGGACTTGCCGATGGCGGTGCAAGCCATGGCCCATCTGCTCAGTGAAGAAATCAACTTGCGCGAACATCAGGAAACACCCTGGGCGCCGCGTATTTCCTGACTCTCAGGCCAGTTTCAGTGCTGCCGTTTTGGCATCGGCCCAGGCGAGATTCTGTTCTTTGGAACCTACAACGGATGTGCCGATACTGCGCCCGGCGACCCTTGCGCGGTCGCCATGAGCCAAAACGCCAAAGGAATTAAAACAATGAAAAAGGCACTGCACGGCGCAACCGTATTACTCACATTGTTCGGCGGCGGGGAGGCTGTCGCGCTGGAATGGATGAACAACAGCCTGGGATTTCGCTATGGCCAGCAATTCACCAACCCGAACAACCCGGATGAATTCAGCAAGCGCATCTACAGCTTCACCCACGCCAGCGGCTACCAGTACGGCAGCAACTACCTGAACCTCGATGTGTTCCTGTCCGACAGCCGCGACCCACGCAAGGGCACCGACCACGGCGGCAGCGAAGTGTATGCCGTGTACCGGCATCAGCTGTATGCCTCACGGGTATTCGATGTACCGCTCGGCACCGGGGTGATCAAGGATTACGCCCTCACCTTCGGCTTTGACGCCAACCGCAACAACAACCTGGCCTCGGCGAAAAAACGCGCACTGGTGATTGGCCCGACCTTGAAGTTCAACACCGTCGGCGTGCTGGACCTGAGCCTGATGTACTACAAGGAAAGAAACCATTCCGGCATCCCTGGCGCGAAAGAACCCGATCACACCTTCGACGATACCTATATGCTCAACCTGACCTGGATGCGGCCTTTCGAGATCGGCAACCACGGGGCGAAGTTTCAGGGGTTTATCAATCACGTCGGGGAAAAGGGCGAAGACTTCCATGGCCGCGACACCGCGCCGGAAACCCTGATGCGCACCGCGCTGATGGTGGCGGTGCGCCCGGGCAAAAGCGTCAAGCCCAATCTCTACCTGGGCGTCGGGTATGAGTATTGGCATAACAAGTTCGGCGTGGACGGCGGCCGGGGTAGCCGCACGTCAACGCCGACGGTGAACATGGAAGTGACGTTCTAGCGGGCGCGCACCAGGTCGGCATCGCCATCGTCGACCTTCGGTCGCGCCAGCCAGTAGCCCAACACGGCCAATGGCGCGGTCGCCAGCATCACGATCGCAGTGATCAACAGCGGCTGGTCGATCATCGACGACACGATCAGGCTCGCCAGGAAGCACAACCCCAACTGCAAGGTGTTCTGCAATGCCGCCGCCTTGCCGGAATTTTCCGCAAACGGCATCAGTGCATTCGCCACCACGATCGGGTAGCTGGCGCCATTGACCAGGGCCATCAGGCAGAACGGAATCAGCAAGGTGGCGAGCGTCGGCACGGTCAAGGTCGCGACGAGGTACAGCGCGACCATGCTGATGCAGTACGCCAGCAGCAGCCACGGCAACAAAGTCTTGCCCTGGAACCGCTGCAACGCACTGCGGCAACTGTAGCCACCGATCAGGAACGACAGCGTTGGCAATACGTAGCTCAAGCCGATGTCATTCGGGCTGTAGCCCATCCCGCCAAGGATGAACGGCGAGGCGGTAAGCCAGGCGAAGAAACTGGCCGAGCATGCGGCAAAGATCATCACGTTGCCGGTGAACACCCGCGACTTGAGCAATTGCCCATAGCCGAGTCGGGACGGTTCGCCGTCGGTTGTCAGGCGTTTCGGCAGCGGCCTGAGAAACAACGTAGGCAGCAGCAGGAGCAGCGAAACCACCAACAACACACCGAAGATCGCCTGCCAGCCCCAATGATTCAGCATCAGCGCTCCCAGCAATGGCGCCAGGGCCGGAGACAGTGACATCAGCGGCATAATGCCGGCGAACACCCGATGGGCCTTGTCCGCCGGGTAGCGGTCGATCACCAGCGCCTGCCAGCTGACGGCGGCGGAACACACGCCAATCGCCTGGACAAAACGCAAGGCCAACAGCTGCGGTGCGGTCTCGACCCAGAACATCCCCAGGCAGCCGAGCACAAACAGTGAAAGGCCTGTAAGCAGCACCGGCTTGCGTCCCAACCGGTCGGACAGCGGCCCCCACAGCAACTGCCCGACGGCAAAGCCGGCGAGGAAAATGCTCAGGCTCGCGCCCACCGCGCCGGGGGAAATCTGCAGTTGCTCGCCCATGGCGCCAAACGCCGGCAAGTACATATCCATGGCCAGATAGCCGAGCATGCTCAGCCCCGCCAGGTACCAGGTGAATCCAAAAGAATTTTTCATTGAAGCCTTGTATAACCTGCCATCAAACTATTTGCTGACTGGCGCCTATTATGAAGCTGAGCAAATCCCTGTGAAGCGATAATAATTGGACATTCTTATCAATAATTTTGAAGGCAAATCCCATGTGGTCTGAATATTCCCTGGATGTGGTGGATGCAGTGGCCCGCCACGGCAGCTTCAGCGCCGCCGCCCAGGAACTGCACCGCGTGCCGTCAGCCATCAGCTACACCGTGCGGCAACTCGAAGAATGGCTGGCGGTGCCGCTGTTCGTCCGACGGCATCGGGATGTGGAGCTGACACCTGCGGGTAAATTGTTCATCGACGAAGCCCGCGGCGTCATGAAAAAAATGCTCGGCACCCGCCGGCTGTGCCAGCAAGTGGCAAATGGCTGGAGTGGCCAGTTGAAAGTCGCGGTGGATTCCATCGTTAAACAGCAGCGCTGCCGGCAGTTGGTACTGGATTTCTATCGGCAGTTCCCGGAGGTGGAATTGCTGTTGGATTACGAGGTGTACAACGGGGTGTGGGATGCCCTGGCCGATGACCGCACCGATATCGTGATCGGCGCCACCAGCGCGGTGCCGGTGGCCAGTCAATTCACATTTCGTGACATGGGCCTGCTGAACTGGCTGTGCGTGGTCAGCAGCCGGCATCCGCTGGCAGCGGTCGAAGGCCTGCTCAGCGATGACCAACTGCGGCCCTTCGCCTCCCTGTGCATGACCGACACCTCGCGCAACCTGCCCAAGCGCGACACCTGGACCCTGGATAACCAGCGTCGTTTGGTGGTGCCGCACTGGGCTTCGGCGATTGATTGCCTGCGGGATGGCCTGTGCGTCGGCATGGCACCGGCGCACCTGGTGCAGCCGTGGATCGAGCGCGGCGAGCTGAGCGCCCTGCAACTGTCCCGGCCCTTCCCTGCCAGCCCGTCGTGCGTGGCCTGGGCACAGAACAAACTGTCGCCGGCCATGGCCTGGTTGCTGGATTACCTGGGGGATACCGAGACCCTGAATCAGGAATGGCTGAACGGGGTGCAGGTGGGCTCCGGCTACCCCGTTTGACTGATCGTTCCCACGCTCTGCGTGGGAATGCAGCCAGTGACGCTCCGCGTCAGCCTCATCCGTGTTTAGTCCAGAAGCCGGGAAAGTGCGCGCACGATCATCTCCACTTCCTTGGCATCGATGGTCAGCGGCGGCAGCAGGCGGATGATCTTGCCCCGCGTGACGTTGATCAGCAGGCCATGCTCTTGCGCCGCACGGTGGGCCAGGTCGCGCTGAGGCGTTGCCAGTTCGATGCCGATCATCAGCCCTTGCCCGCGAATCGCCAGCACCTGGGGATGCTCGTTCAATTCCACCCGCAGGCGCGCCAGCAGCCGCTCACCCTGTTGCGCCGCGTTGTCCAGCAGGCCTTGTTCTTCGATGATCTCCAGCACCGTACAACCGACACGGCAGGCCAGCGGGTTGCCGCCGAAGGTGCTGCCGTGGCTGCCGGGGGTAAACAGTTGCGCAACAGCGGCCCGGGCCAGGCACGCGCCAATCGGCACACCGTTGCCGAGGCCTTTGGCCAAAGTCATCACGTCCGGCACGATGCCTTCATGCTGGAAGGCAAACCAGCGACCTGTACGGCCGATCCCGGTCTGGATCTCATCGAGCATCAACAACCAGCCTTGCCGGGTGCAGTGCTCGCGCAAGGCTTTCAGATAGCCCGGCGGCGCGACTTGCACGCCGCTTTCGCCCTGGATCGGCTCAAGCAGCACCGCAACAATGCGCGGGCCAAACTCCCGGGTCACGGCCTCCAGTGCCTTCAAGTCACCGAAGCCGACCTTGATAAAGTCCCCCGGCAGTTTTTGAAATCCCAACCGCACGGAAGGCCCGTCGCTGGCGGACAGGGTGCCCAGGGTGCGCCCGTGAAAGGCATTCTCCATCACCACCACCAGCGGCTGTTCGATACCCTTTTTCCAGCCATGCAGCCGGGCCAGCTTCAGCGCCGTTTCGTTGGCTTCGGCACCGGAGTTGTTGAAGAACGCCTGGTCCAGCCCGGAGAGCCGGGTGAGGCGCTGGGCCAGGCGCTGCTGCCAGTCGATGCTGTAGAGGTTGGAGGTGTGCAGCAGCAAACCGGCCTGCTCACTGATGGCCGCTACCAGCCGCGGATGGGAATGACCGACGTTGGTCACCGCCACACCTGCCACCGCATCCAGGTATTCACGGCCCTGCTGGTCCCACAGGCGCGTGCCAAGGCCTCGGGTAAAGCTCAGGGGCGACGGTTGATAAGTGGTCATCAGGCAGGCGGCGGTCATGGCATCAGGCTCCAGTGCATCGTAGTGATGGCACCAGTATCGTTAGCCACCCGAGCTGGATAAACTGCACAACACTGCGATCACTTTAAATCAGGGCTTGATAATGGATCTGTTCCAGGCGATGACGGTGTACGTAAAAGTGGTGGAATCCGGCAGCATGACGGCGGCAGCGCAGGCGTGCGGCATGTCCACCACCATGGTCGGCAATCACCTGCGCGCGCTGGAACAAAGGCTGGGGGTCAGCCTGCTCAAGCGCACCACGCGCAAGCAAAGCCTGACCGAGTTTGGCGGGATTTATTACCAGCGTTGCCTGGAGGTGCTGGGCCTGGTGGCCGACTCCGAGCAGATGGCCGAACAAGCCAACAGTGACGTACCCAAGGGCCTGCTGCGGATCACCGCACCACCGGCCTTTGGCACCGAACGCCTGGCACCGGCGCTCAGCGAATTTTCCCAGCGCTACCCACAGATCAAGCTGTACGTGGTGCTGAGCAACCAGCGGATGGACATGGTCGACAGCGGGTTCGACGTGGCCATCCGCTTGGGCGACCTGGACGCGCCAAGCCTGATTGCCCGCCCCATGCAGGATTACACCATCACCCTCTGCGCCTCTGCGGAGTACCTGGCGCGCCGTGGCACACCTCAACGCCCCGATGATCTGCAGCAACATGACTGCCTGGCGTTCGCTTACCCGGCGACCGACGATTGGCGCAACGCCGACAAGTTGTGGCGAATGCGCGGCGCAGAGGGCGACGTGGAAATTCCGGTTTCCGGCTCATTGACCATCAACAGTTCGCAGGCCTTGCGCCAGGCTGCCCTGGAAGGCATGGGCATCGTGATGCTGCCTGACGCCCTGGTCGAGCCAGACCTGCGGGCCGGTAAACTGGTGGCATTACTGACGGACTACCAACTGCCCAGCCGGCCCATGCATTTGCTGTACGCCCAGGACCGCTATCGCCTGCCCAAGCTGCGGGCGTTCGTGGACTTCGTCATGGAGAAATGGGCGCGCTAGAGGCTCACCCCCTGCTCGATCAAGCGCTCACGGGTCTGCGCGGCAGACACGTGGTGAATCCCCTGCCAACCCAGCGCAGTGGCCGCCTCGATATTGCCGGCTACATCGTCAATAAACACCACTTCACCCGGCTGGATATCCGGCAAATGGGCGCGCACCTGCGCCAGGCTGGCGTGGTAAATCGCAGGATCGGGCTTGATCAGCTTGATTTCGCCGGACACCACGATGTCGCGAAAATACTGCAGGAAGGGATAGTGGGCACGGGCATAGGGAAAGGTCTCGGCGGACCAGTTGGTCAGGCCGAACAGCGGCATCTTCGCCTCATGCAACGCTTCGAGTATCGCCACGCCCTCCGGCAATGAACCACGCAGCATCTCGTGCCAGCGGTCGTAGTACGCCTGGATCAGTGGTGCATGCTGAGGATGTTCGGCGATCAGCGCGCGGGTGCCCTCAGCCAGACTGCGCCCGGCGTCCTGCTCGGTGTTCCAGGCCTGGGTGCAGACGGTGTCCAGGAACCGTTGGCGCTCCCGGTCGTCGGTAATCAGCTGGCGGTAGAGATGGTGCGGGTTCCAGTCGAACAGGACACCGCCGAAATCAAAAACGACTGCACGAATCGTCATGTAGATCCTCCGTTAGCGTGGGTGTGATAACGGCCGCAGTCTGGCATGACGCGCACAAAAAAGCGGCCCCTGGAGGCCGCTTCTTCGTTACCGCAAGCGCTTAAGCCTGAATCAGGCCCTTGATCTTCACGGTCGGATTCACGTCAGCGTCGTAGTCCACGCCGTCGATCTCGAAACCGAACAGGCGCAGGAATTCCGCCTTGTAGCCGGCAAAATCGCTGATCTCGTTGACGTTGTCATCGGAGACCTGATTCCACAGGGCCGCTACCGCGTCCTGAACCTTAGGCTCAAGTTCCGCGAGGTCGGCGCGCAGGCGGCCGTCGGCGTCGAGCTTGGGCTCTTTGCCATACAGGCTGTCCTTGAACAGGCCGTAGACCTGCTCGATGCAACCTTCGTGGGTGCCCTGCTCTTTCATCACTTTAAACAGCAACGACAGGTACAGCGGCATGATCGGGATCGCCGAGCTGGCCTGGGTCACTACTGCCTTGAGTACCGACACACGGGCGTCGCCTTTCAGCGCCGCGAGGTTTTCGCGCAGGGTCAGGACTTTCTTGTCCAGGTCCTTCTTGGCTTCGCCGATGGAGCCGTTCCAGTAGATATCCTGGGTCAGCTTCTCGCCGAGGTAGGTGAACGCAGTGGTCTTGGCGCCTTCGGCCAACACGTCGGCGTCACGCAGGGCGTCGATCCACAGCTGCCAGTCTTCGCCGCCCATGACTTTCACGGTGCCGTCGATTTCTTCCTGGGTGGCCGGTTCGAGGGTGGTGTCGACCACGACGCCCTTGTCGGTGTTGATGCCGCGCAGGGTCACAGCCTTGCCGATCGGCTTCAGGGTGGAGTTGTGCACCACGCCTTGCGGGTCGGTACGGCGTGGCGCGGCCAGGCTGTAGACCACCAGGTCGATCTTGCCGAGGTCTTTCTTGATGGTTTCGATGGTCAGGCGCTTGATCTCGTCAGAGAACGCATCGCCGTTGATGCTCTTGGCGTACAGGCCTTTTTCCAGCGCAAACTTCTCGAAGGCGGCGCTGTTGTACCAGCCGGCAGAGCTGAGCTTGCCTTCTTCGCCTTCTTTCTCAAAAAACACGCCCAGGGTGTCGGCGCCGCAGCCAAAGGCAGCGCTGATGCGCGCGGCCAGGCCGTAGCCGGTGGAAGCCCCGAGGACCAGCACCTTTTTCGGGCCGCCTTCAATGGCACCGTGTTCGGTCACGTAGTCGATCTGCTCTTTGACATTCGCTTCACAGCCAACCGGGTGAGCGGTCACACAGATAAAGCCACGAACCCGCGGTTTGATGATCATAAAATTTCTGCCTCTTCCAAGGTGCCGAAGGCCAATGGTGGCCATTACAGCGTCAATCGTACGGGTCTATGACGCCCGGAAAACCGAAGCGTCACGATAGTCGCAAATCTTCTGTTCACAAAATGCTATCCGCAACACCGCCAGCCTGGCCATCCACCGAGGCGTTTTAGGGGGACAGCGGTAAAAATCTGTGCAGTGACTTCACAAATTTCCAGCATTTAAAACGCCACGTGAGGGCGATAACACCCTATCATGACCATATTATTTCGATATGTTTCAGCTCAGGCATGATGCCCCACGGGTTGACTGACTCCTTTGCCTGGCCGGCCAGTCAATCGCAGACGGTTTTGAAGCAATCGAAAACCGCCCGATGGAGCCCAGTTTCATGAGTAAGAGTGTCATCCGCAAACGCCTGGCGTCCGCCGCCTGGGTCCTTGGCGTCTTGCTGTTCATTTATTGCTTCCCCAAGACCACCCTGGTGTTTCTGCTGCTGGTGGTGTTCTGCGGCCTGTACGATTTCCTGCGCAATGGCCTGTACGACGGCGCGACCATCAAGAAGTATTTCATCGGCAACGGCCGCAATACCTGGCTGCTGGCACCGTTCAACACGCTGTTCGATTTGTTGAGCCAGCGTAATCGTCACGTTTATAAAATGAACGACCTGCCGCCGGCCTGGCGCGAAGACCTGCAAAAGGTGATCGACGACGCCATGGCCAACAAAGACGAGATCATCCAGTACCTGGACGAGCGCATGGCCGAGAAAAAACGCGGCATGCTGTTTTTCCAATGGTACGGCCGCCCGATCGAGACCACCCTGGATATCCCGCAACTGCGGGAAAAACTGCCCTACGTGAAAACCATCGGCGTGTCGGTATTCAACGAAAACCGTTCCACCTCGTTTCACTTCGGCCCGCTGCGCATGATGTTCCGCGTGCTCTACAACATGGCACCGGCGCCCCATCACGATGGCGTCTACATCCAGGTCGGCAAGCACAAACACTACTGGCACGATGATCCGCTGTTTATCTTCGATGACACGCTGATGCACGCCTCCTTCAACAAGAACGACGCCAAGCGCTACTGCCTGTTCATCGACATCGTGCGGCCAACCCTGGTGCCGTCGGTGCTCAACGGCCTGATCGCGGCCTTTGCCGGAGCAGTCTTTACCCTGCGTCGGTTTTTCTACAAAAACTGGAAGCTGATTCAGTAACTTCTGCGGCATGATGGTGCGCGACGGTGTTTGCGCTCGGCTCCAGTGCCGGGGAAAATGCCAGTCCAATGCGACCGAAAACGGCGCGCACTATCCTCAAGCCACTGGCCATGCATGGTCCGGTGGCTGTGCTTTCAGGGAATCAGAATGCCCCAAAGACAAGTCATCAATGCCTCCGTAAGCCCTAAAGGCAGCCTTGAAACGCTGTCGCAACGTGAAGTCCAGCAACTGAGCGAAGCCGGTACCGGCAGCATCTACACCCTCTTCCGTCAATGCGCCCTGGCCATCCTCAACACCGGCGCGCACATCGACAACGCCAAGACCATCCTCGACGCCTATAAAGATTTCGAAGTGCGCATCCACCAGCAGGACCGTGGCGTGCGCCTGGAACTGTTGAATGCCCCGGCTGACGCGTTCGTCGATGGTGAAATGATTGCCAGTACCCGGGAGATGCTGTTCAGCGCCCTGCGTGACATCGTCTACACCGAAAACGAACTGGACAGCCAGCGCATCGACCTGAGCAGCTCCCAGGGCATCACCGACTACGTGTTCCACCTGCTGCGCAACGCCCGCACCCTGCGCCCGGGCGTCGAGCCGAAGATCGTGGTGTGCTGGGGCGGGCACTCGATCAATACCGAAGAATACAAATACACCAAGAAAGTCGGCCACGAACTCGGCCTGCGCAGCCTCGACGTGTGCACCGGCTGCGGCCCCGGCGTGATGAAAGGCCCGATGAAGGGCGCGACCATTTCCCACGCCAAGCAACGCATTACCGGCGGGCGCTACCTGGGCCTGACCGAACCGGGGATCATCGCCGCCGAGGCGCCGAACCCGATCGTCAATGAGCTGGTGATTTTGCCGGACATCGAAAAGCGCCTGGAAGCCTTCGTGCGCGTCGGCCACGGCATCATCATCTTCCCGGGCGGCGCCGGCACCGCCGAAGAGTTCCTGTACCTGCTGGGCATCCTGATGCACCCGGACAACCGCGACGTGCCGTTCCCGGTGATCCTCACCGGGCCGAAACACGCCGCGCCGTACCTGCAACAGTTGCACGCGTTCGTCGGCGCGACCCTGGGCGAAGCGGCGCAGGCTCATTACCAGATCATCATTGATGACCCGGCTGAAGTGGCCCGGCAGATGACCGTCGGCTTGAAAGCGGTCAAACAGTTCCGCCGCGAGCGCAACGACGCGTTCCACTTCAACTGGCTGCTGAAGATCGACGAGGGCTTCCAGCGCCCGTTCGACCCGACCCACGCCAACATGGCCAGCCTGCAACTGAGCCACGCGCTGCCGCCCCATGAACTGGCGGCCAACCTGCGCCGGGCGTTCTCGGGGATTGTGGCGGGCAACGTCAAGGACAAGGGCATCCGCCTGATCGAGCAGAACGGGCCGTATGAGATTCATGGCGACCCGGCGATCATGAAACCGCTGGATGAGTTGCTGAAGGCGTTCGTAGAGCAGCACCGGATGAAACTGCCAGGCGGCGCCGCCTACGTGCCGTGCTACCGCGTGGTGCAGTGAGTCAGCGCTGAACCGCTACGCACTTGATCTCCAGCAGCAAGCCCGGGTTGGCCAGTTCTGATACGCCAATGACCGTCCAGGCGCACAACCCGCGAGGGAACAGGCGGTTTTTCACTTCACGGAAAACCGCCATGTGCTCGCTCATGTTCACGTGGTAGGTGGTCATGTCGACCACGTCTTCAAACGTACAGCCCCCCTCCTCCAATACCAGGCGCAGGCTCTCCCAGGCGGCGACGAACTGTGCCTCGGGATCGGTGATGACTTCCAGGTGTTCGGTGCGGCCGACCTGCCCTGCGCAGTACAGGGTCTTGCCGACTTTTACGGCCGGGACGTAGCCGGCGCGCTCGACGATGGGGTGCATGGAAGTGGGGATGATGAGGTGGCGGTCGGTCATATGTTGTATCTCTTAAGGCTGGTTTCAGGCGTGTCGACGGGAAACGTTCGGACTATCGTTTTACCTGTTCCGACCCACCCACGCCAGATGAGTAACCTATGGACCAATGGATCTTGCCCTCCACTATTCCTTACCCTAAGGTAAGGAGTATCACGAGAGAGGCTTTCAACATGGCTACCGCCACACTCACTTCAAAAGGCCAAATAACCATTCCCGTTCAAGTCAGGGCCGCACTTGGGCTGAACACTGGCGACCGGGTCGAATTCGTCGAAATGGAAGAGGGCAAGTTTGCGATCATCGCGGCCAGCAAGACTGTGTTGGACCTCAAAGGGCTGATCCGCAAACCCGCCAAGCCCGTCAGCATCGAAGAAATGAACCTGGCCATCGCTGCACAGGGAGCCAAAGCACGATGATTGGACTGGATACCAATGTGCTGGTGCGTTACGTCACCCAGGATGATCCCGTCCAATCGCCAAAGGCATCCAGACTGATCGAGTCGCTCACCACTGCCTCGCCGGGTTTTGTCAGCCTGGTTTCAGTGGTGGAACTGGTGTGGGTCCTGCAGTCCAGTTACCAGTCAGCCAAGAGTGAAGTGGTTGCGGTCCTGGAGACGCTGCTGCGTACCCGCGAACTGACCGTAGAGCACGCCGACGTTATCTGGCAGGCACTCCGGCGATTTACAAGCACCAGGGCCGATTTCGCCGACTGCCTGATTGAACGCTGCGCCCACGCAGCAGGCTGTGAATATACGGCGACATTTGATGTCAGCGCGGCCGAGGCTACCGGCATGCGGCGGCTGACCTGAGGCGTCGCGTTGCAGAAGCGTCAAGGCTTTGGTAGAAAATGCCCTTACTGACTTTATCCAGAGACAAGACCAACGTGCGCACGCTTTTTCTCGCCGGCCTGGCATTAACGTCCCCATTGACCCTCGCCGAAGCCATCGCCTGGCCCGACCTGCCCGACACCTGCTTTGTCAGCGGTCGCTCCGCTACCAGTCAGGATGTGGACACCGGTTGTGCGGCGTTTCTGATCAATGTGAAGGGCAAGGCGGCAGGCACGCCGATCAAGCTGGATATCCCGCAGTACGCCATGCATGTCGACGAAGGCACCGGCAAGGAAACACCGGTGATCCTCATCCAGGCGGAAGAGAATGGCGATGTTAAAGCGGTAGGTTACAAGGAGCTTGGCACCGGCCAGTTGGGCGCGGCGCTGCTCAGGGAAGTTCGGCTTCTGGGTACGAAGAAGCCGATTTAAGCCATCGGAAAACGGTCAGCGAACCCAACCGCCGCCCTGCCAGTGATAGCCGTCGTTACGCTGCTCCCAATGCGGGTGGACATAACGATAACCTGGCCGTACCGGCTCCCAGTGGCCGTGAACCGCCACATAGCGCCCGCCTTCCCAACGCCAGTAGCCACGCGACCACAGGTAACCTGGCCGCCCTTCGGGCTCGACCTCGATGACCTGCACCGGCGGCGGTTGCGGCGCGACGACTTCTACATATTCACGCTGCACCGGTCGTCGATCATGCACGACCCGCTCCTCTACACACCCGGAAGCCGCGACGACCAAAGCCGCCAATGCCGCATAACGTAACAACATACAGAATCCTCGGGCGTGACCGCCCAGCGTTTATACCGGTAAAAAAAGTGCCCCCTTGTTCCAGCCGCGCTCCTGCTTGGCTATAAGACTTTTTAACAGGTGCCAACTGTCAGCTTGCTGAACCCACGGGCAGACAGCAGGTAAAGAAAAACTGACCTTTTCAAGAGGCACAGACTGCGACCGGCTGTTTCAGTCGCACCAGAATCAGCCCGGCCACCACCACGGCGATCCCTGCATACGTCGACGCATGAATCTCATCGCCAAACATCAGCGCCGCCCACACCAGTGTCACGGGAGGCTCCAGGTACACCAATGTCGCCACATGGGTGGCCGTCATCACGCGCAACAACATCCACAGGCTCAGGTAAGCCACGAAGGTAGAGAACACCGTCAGCCAAACGATGGAGATCAATACGTCGGGGGTCCGCGGAATGCTCAGCGTATCGGTGTACAGCACCGCTGCAGCAAAGCCGATCAAGGTCAGCAACGACTGGATAAACAACGCCAGGCTCAGGTCGCCGGAGTCTGTGCGGGCCGCCCGCCGTTCGTACAGCGTGGCCACGGTCAGACCGAGTGCCGACACCAGGGGCAATGCATACATGACCCACCCGACTTCGGCCCCGCTGTTGCGGTATTGCCCGAAGATGACGATCGACACGCCGGCAAAACCGATCATCAACCCCAGCCACTGCCAGCCGCCGCTGCGTTCGGCGTGGCTACCCGATGACAGCGCCGCCGTCATCAATGGCTGCAGGGCCGCGATGATCGCCGCAATCCCCGGCGGCAAACCGTTCTGGATCGCCACGTAGACACAGGTCAAATAGAGAAACTGCGAGAGGAAACCCACCACCGCGTGATGGCGGATCTGTGCCCAGGAAACCTTCAGCAGCCGCACGTTCAAAAACAGCGCCAGGCACAACGACACCAGCAAGAAACGCCAGAACAGCACGTTGAACACGCCATCACTCCGGGTCGCCAGTTTCGCGCCGATAAACCCCGAACTCCACGACAGCACGAACACCGCCTGTAACAGCAACAGCCCCACGGTTGATCGCTTCATTGAGCCTCCGGTTCGCTTGATTGACCAAAAGGCTAAGTGCCGAGCATGATTCTGTATATTTGAATAATCTGTACCACTAATCCTTAAAAGTGGAATCATGAGCAAACAACTGAATATTGATCTGTTGCGCACTTTCCACGCGGTGGCCCGCTTCCAGCGATTCAACGAAGCGGCCAATCATGTGCATCGCAGTGCCTCGACGGTGACCACGCAGATCCAGAAGCTCGAAGACCAGGTCGGCCAACGCCTGTTCAGCCGCAGCAACCAGGGGGTTGAACTGACGATGTACGGCAAGAAACTCCTGGGCGAAACCACCGAATTCCTCAAGAGCCACGACCGCTTGCTGGCCTCCCTCACGCCGCAACGCATGCAGGGCAAGATTCGCCTGGGTTTGCCTGATTCTTACGCGCCAGACTTCATGCAGGAGTTCCTGCCCCGCCTGGTCGCCGACAATCCACTGCTGGAACTGGAGGTAGAAGCGCGCTCCAGTGGCGAACTGCTCACGCTGTTCGCCAGCAGGCAGCTGGACCTGGCCCTGATTGTCAGCGCCCAGCCGTTGGAACAAGGCGAGCGCCTGGGAGAAATCCAGCCGCTGTGGGTGGCCGCCGAACACTTCAGCTGCCCACCGCAGGCGCCACTGCCGATTGCCGTGCAACTGACAGGTTGCCCTTATCGCGCTGCAGCGATTCGAGCGCTGAAGGAGCACGGCACTTACTATCGGGTGCTGCTGGAAAGCGCGAGTTCGCCCGCTGTTGAAGCGTGTATCCGCAGTGGCATGGCGGTGGGGTTGGTGGAAGAAAGCCGCATGGGTAAGGGATTGACGCGCCAGATTGCTGGAGCTGAACTGCCGCCGCTGCCGCTGCATCACCTGTACCTGCTTGGCGACAGCAGCAACCTGTTGGCACTGCATCTGTATGAGCAGGTCAAGGCCGGCTTCAGCGTCTAGGGTGGTCCGAAACGCAACAGCACCGCATCGACAAATCGCCGCAGCTTGGCGGTGCGCTGGCGATTCGCGGTGTAGAGCAAATGCATCTGCCGACTTGGCGCCTCATAGTCCGGCAGCACTCGCACCAACTCACCGCTCTTGAGGGCCGAGCGCAAGAAATCCTCAGGCCCCAGCACAATCCCGAAACCATCCCGCGCGGCCGACATCAAGGCTCGGCTTTCATTCACGTGCAGGCGGCTGGCAACCTGGGCCTTGTGCAGGACGGCGCCTTGGTAGAACGACCATTCGCGATCAGCCGGGCGTGACCAGTAGGCGTATCCCAGGCACTCGTGGTGTTCAAGGTCAGCGGGCGTCAGCGGCGTGCCGCGCTCGGCCAGGTATTTGGGTGCCGCACAGACCACCAGACGGTAGGGCTGCAGCGGCCGGGCGGTGAGGCTGCTGTTCGCCAGCGGGCCGATACGGAACGCCACTTCGTAGCCCTCCTCCACCAGGTCGACAAACCGGTCGGTCAGGTGCAGGTCGATTTCCACCTCGGGGTTGTCGCGTAAAAATTCGGTCACCAGTGGCATCAGGCTGTAGGAGCCAAAAGTCACTGGGGCGCTGATCTTGAGCTTGCCCCGTGGTGTGTCATTCATGATCTGGGCGAGGGAGTCTGCGGCCTCTGCCTCTGTCAGGATATGTTTGCAGCGCTCGTAGTACGCGCTTCCCAACTCCGTCAGGCTTTGCCGGCGTGTGGTGCGGTTGAGCAGGCGTGCGCCCAGCCGCCGCTCCAGCGCCGCCACATGCTTGGCTACCATCTGCGGCGACATTCCCAGGCGTTCGGCAGCACGGGCGTAGGACCCCAGTTCGGCAGCCATCACAAAGGCACTCATGCTTGAAAGGCGGTCCATCATTCACAACTCCCAGTAACAACACCAAGACCAGAACGGCCATTTATCCTCATCCAGTAGCCAATCATCATAACGTCTCTCTCAACTCAGGAGCACCGACATGAAAATTGGCATTATCGGAGCAGGCTTTATCGGACGCGCCGTTGCGCAGTTGGCGTTGGCGGCCGGCCATGAAGTGATGTTGAGCAACTCCCGCGGCCCGCAGTCGATGAGCAGCGTGCTGAGTGGCATTCGTGGGGTTCAAGTGGGTACTGCGCAAGACGCCGCGCAATTTGGCGAACTGGTCCTGCTGGCGATTCCGTTCGAACATTACCGCAGCGTGCCGGCGCAGTGGCTGGAAGGCAAAACCGTGATGGATGCCAACAACTACTACCCGAACCGCGACGGCCATATTCCCGTGCTCGACCGCTTTGAAACCACCACCAGTCGGTTGGTGGCCGAGCACCTGTCGCAATCAAATGTGGTGAAAGTGTTCAACGCTATCCTGGCGCCGGACCTGACCCAGGATGCTCGCAGCCGCGGCGCACCCGACCGGCGCGCGCTCCCGGTCGCGGCGGATGACCCGGCAGCCAAGGCGCAAGTCATCGCCCTGCTGGACGAGATCGGCTTCGACGCAGTAGATGCCGGTGGGCTGGATGAGAGCTGGCGGTTTGAACGCGCCAAGCCGGCCTACTGCATACCTCTGGATAAAGAGGGACTGAAGGCAGCGTTGGCAGCTGCAGAGCGGCAGGTCGAAGTACCCGCTCATTGGTGACACCTGCAAAAAAGCCCGCTGACCGTCACCGGTTCAGCGGGCTTTTTACGTTGCGCAGGCCCTGAATCAGGACCTCACCAACGTCTTACAGCGCGAGGTCAGAAGCTGGCTTGCTCGGCTCAGCCGCAGGCTTTGCAGCCTCGGTGGCTTTCGGAGCAGTCAGCTGCGGAATCGCAGGTGGAGGCGTCAGCTGCAGAATGTTGGCGGTGTAGGCCCATTCTTTAGCCACAGCTTCAGGGCTGTCGTTCAGCTTGGTGCCGTAGCTAGGCACGATCTGGTGCAGCTTTTCCTGCCAGGCCGGGGAAGCAACCTGTTCCTTGAACACTTTCTGCAGCACGGTCAGCATGATCGGAGCCGCGGTGGACGCGCCTGGCGATGCACCCAACAGGCCGGCGATGGTGTTGTCGGCGGAGCTGACCACTTCGGTACCGAGTTTCAGGACGCCGCCCTGCTCTTCGTCACGCTTGATGATCTGCACACGCTGACCGGCCTGCCACAGGCGCCAGTCTTCTTTCTTGGCGTTCGGGAAGTACTCTTGCAGCGCCTTGAAGCGGTCGTCATCCGACAGCATCAGTTGGCCGGCGAGGTACTCGACCAGTGGGTATTCGCGGATACCGACTTTGGTCATTGGCCAGATGTTGTGGGTGGTGGTGCTGGTCAGCAGGTCCAGGTACGAGCCTTCTTTCAGGAACTTGGTCGAGAAGGTAGCGAATGGGCCAAACAGAATCACGCGCTTGCCATCCAGCACGCGGGTGTCCAGGTGCGGAACCGACATCGGCGGTGCGCCAACGGAAGCTTTACCGTAGGCCTTGGCCAGGTGCTGCTCGGCAATCGTTGGGTTATCGGTGACCAGGAACGAACCACCAACAGGGAAGCCCGCGTATTCCTTGGCTTCAGGAATGCCCGACTTCTGCAGCAGGTGCAGTGCACCGCCGCCCGCGCCGATGAACACGAACTTGGCGTCGGTTTCCGTCTTGGTGCCGTCTTTCAGGTTCTTGTAGCTGACACGCCAGGTGCCATCGGCGTTCTTGGTGATGTCCTGCACTTCGCTCGACAGTTTCAGGTCGAACTTCGGCGTAGTTTGCAGGTGAGCGACGAACTGGCGTGTGATCTCGCCGAAGTTCACGTCCGTACCGATCGGGGTCCAGGTGGCCGCGATTTTCTGGTTCGGGTCACGCCCTTCCATCATCAGCGGAACCCATTTGGCGATTTGCGCCGGGTCCTCGGAGTACTGCATGCCGGCGAACAGCGGGCTCGCCTGCAGCGCTTCGTAACGCTTCTTCAGGAACTTGATGTTGTCATCGCCCCACACGAAGCTCATGTGCGGAGTGGAGTTGATGAACGAACGCGGGTTCTTCAGGACGCCCTGCTGAACCTGCCAGGACCAGAACTGACGGGAGATCTGGAACGCTTCGTTGATCTCGACCGCTTTCGGGATCTCAACGTTGCCGTTCTTGTCTTCCGGGGTGTAGTTCAGCTCAGCCAAAGCCGAGTGACCGGTACCGGCGTTGTTCCAGCCGTTGGAGCTTTCTTCGGCCACGCCATCGAGGCGCTCGACCATCTCCATCGACCAATCCGGTTGCAGCTCATTGAGCCACACACCCAGGGTTGCACTCATGATGCCGCCGCCGATCAGCAGCACATCGACTTTCTTTGCCTCTTCCGCGTGAACGGAAGTGATCCCCATCGACAAAGCCAGCCCCAGCAGGGCAGTGTTTACTTTTTTAAACATCAGTAGCACCTATGATAAAACGCCATCCGCCCCACTGCCCCTGATCATGGGCAACCCTCAATCACGCTGCGCCAGGCAACGCACCGCGGGGTGTGCACATTCATTCGGGGACCGCAGGGTGGGCACACAAGGCCGACGTATCGACCTCACTTTTATGTCCCTTCTGCGCTGACTTCTTATCATTATTGGCTTCAGCTACCTGGGCGCCAGCTAACCACCGGGACGTATACGGGTGTACGTACTCGATAGAGGCTAGACCAAGATGGCGCGCAGAATATCACGCTCGGCGCCTTATATGGACTCAGCGGTCGGGCGGCCATCAGTTCGCCAGTTTTTAAGATCCGTCTCATGTGCCTCTAAAACACAGCATTGCACTATGGATTGGCTTACCTGACGGGTAGGCAGACAACCTTCCTTCTCTTAAAAGAGGCACTGCAATGCTGAACAAACTGAGCCAACTCACCCTCGCCTGCGGCGCTTGCTGGTTGCTGGCCGGCACCGCTCAGGCGGCGGACGGGCAGATCGAATTCACCGGTTCCGTCACCGATAACGCCTGCACCATCACCACCGGCGACGTGAACAAGTCGGTGACTCTGGACCCGGTGCGCATCGCTGACTTCGCGCCCACCGTGGGTTCGGTGCTCACCGATAAAGCCAAGCCGTTTTCCATCAGCCTGGACAACTGCAGCACCGCGACCCGTAAAAACGTCGCGATCACCTTCAGCGGCCAGCAAGACGCCAGCGACCCGACATTACTGGGCCTGACCGGTGAAAACCAGGTGCGCGGCATCGCGATCCAGATCACCGACTCCCGTAACGGCAACAAACTGCCACTGAACACGCCGACCGCCGATTACGACCTGCGTGCACAGTCCAATACCTTCGACTTTACCGCTGCCTACGTGCGCACCGTCGCCGACACCACCACCGGTGAAGGCGACGACGCGGTGACCACCTCCGGCATCAGCACCGGTCAGGTGCACGCGCTGGCCAGCTTCGACGTTACCTACAAGTAATTGCTCGTCAACACCGTGGGCCAGGCGTTCGCGCGCCGGCCCGCGGGCTTCCGGAGGTCCCCCTGTCATGCGTTTGAAAGTCTATCTTCTGCTCGCCCTGCTGCCGCTCTGGCACAGCGCCGCCAACGCCGCCGTCACCGTCGGCGCCACGCGACTGATCTACGACGGCGCTTCCAACGAAGCCAACCTGAGCGTCAGCAACCGCGACGACACCTCGCCTTACCTCGTGCAGTCCTGGGTCAGCCACTTCGGCAGTGGCAACGAGGAAAGCGTCGATAACTTTATCGTCACGCCGCCGCTGTTCCGGCTGGATGCCGACAAGGAAAATATCCTGCGCATCATTTTTACCGGTGGCCCAGAAGTGCCCCAGGACCGCGAAAGCCTGTTCCTGATGAACGTCAAGGCAATCCCGGCCATGAGCGACGATCAAAAAGGCAAGAACGTGCTGCAGATCGCGCTCAAGACCACGATCAAACTGTTCTACCGCCCGGCCGGCCTCAAAGGTTCGCTCAAGGACGCGGTGGCGCAAGTGAACTGGAAGGCCCAAGCGGGTGCATTGGCCGTCAATAACGCCTCCAAGCTGCACGTGGTGGTCAGCGAACTGAAGCTCAACGGCCTGCCGATCACCCAGGCGCCGGATGTGCTGCGCCCAGGCGAAGCGCGTGAGCTGCCGATCCAGGCAAAGGCCGGCGATGAAGTGCAACTGAGCTACATCGATGACTACGGCAGCATCGTGACCGCCCCCGTCATCCGCATTCACTGATACCCCCGCGACAACCCGGAACGCCTTTTCAGGAACGACCATGCTCCGTTCATTCCCAGTCATGCGCCGTTGCGCCGTGAAGGCTTTCGGCTGCCCGCTCGTGGCCGCCGCCTTGCACCTGGCCCCCGCACACGCCGGCTACGAGTTCGATGCGTCGTTTCTCGAAATCGGCGGCGGGCAGAGTTCGGCCGCTGTGAAACAACAGGTCAGCGCCATGAGCGACGGCCAGTTGCCGGGGATTTACCGGGTGGATATCCAGCTCAACCAGCGCTCGATCGAACAGCGTGATGTGCGTTTCATCCGCGCCACCGGCACCCAGGAACGCTCGAGCACCGGCCTGTTCCCCTGCCTGGATGTCGAGTTCTTCCGCGCCCAGGGCGTGGCCGACACGGCCCTGCAAAACCGCACCGACGCCGACCCCACCTGCATTGCGTTCGATCAGGGCCTGGCCGGCGTGAGCTACGACTACGACTTCAACCGCCAGATCCTGTCGATTGAAATCCCACAGGCCTACCTGGGCAGCATCCCTTTTGAAGTGCGCCGTCGGCAATGGAGTAACGGCGAACAGGTGGCCTTCACCAACTACAGCTTCACCGGCAGCACCGTGGAGTCCGATACCGGCCGCCGCCAGGACCAGTTCGGCAGCCTGAGGAGCGGCGTGAATGCCGGGGCCTGGCGCCTGCGCAATTTTTCGACCTGGCAAAAAGGCAGCACCACGCCCGGGCGCTGGGAGTCGCTGGAAACCTACGCCCAGCGCGACATGGGCAATATGATGGCGATCGCCACCCTGGGCGATTCCACCACCGAAGGCGACCTGTTTGACGCGATCCCCTATCGCGGGCTGGGCATCGCCTCTGATCTGGACATGCTGCCCGACCAGGCCCGCGAATTCGCCCCGGTGATTCGCGGCATTGCCAATGGCCGCTCGCGGGTGATCATCCGCCAGCGCGGCTATGTGATCCATGAGCAATGGGTGCCGTCGGGGCCGTTCGCCTTGACCGACCTGTACCCCACCGCCAGCAATGGCGACATCGAAGTCACCGTGGAAGGCCCGGACGGCCAGCGCCAGGTCTACACCCAGTCGTTCTCGTCGGTGCCCTACATGCTGCGCGAAGGCCAGCAAAGCTATTCGGTATTCGCCGGCCAATACCGCCCGGCGCAATCGTCCTTTGTGCAGCAAACCCCAACATTTATCCAGGCCTCCCTACGACGCGGTTTGAGCGGCAGCACCACGCTGTTTGGCGGCAGCCTGCTGAGTAATCAATACAACGCCGGCCTGCTGGGTTTTGCCCACGACTTTGCCGGCTTTGGCGCGATCTCGGTGGACGTGACCCACGCCCGCAGCGACGCCGTGGGCCGGGAGAAAACCACGTCCAGCGGCCAGTCGTTTCGCTTTCGCTATTCCAAGTCCCTGGCGGCCACCGACACCAACTTCAGCCTGATCGGCTACCGCTACTCCACCGGCGGCTACTACTCGTTCAACGAAGCGCTGAACAGCCGCAGCACCGAGCAAACCCTGGACACGTACCGCAGCGGCCACATGAAAAGCAACTTCACCGCCAACGTGTCGCAGCAATTGGGCGGCTACGGCGGGGTCTATGCCAACGTGTCGAAAACCGCCTACTGGGACAAGAGCAAGGCCGACACCTCGATCCAATTGGGATACAGCGCGAGCGTCGGGGACATTTCCTACTCCCTTGGGCTGGGCCTGAACAAAGGCGCCAACAGCGACGACCGCAGCCTGTCCCTGAGCATCAGCATGCCCCTGGGCGGCACGCGCAGCCAGAGCGTTACGGCCAACATGAACCAGAGCGCGCGGGGCTCGGCATCACGCACCGCGACCCTGAGCGGCAACGCGTTCGAGGACGATACGCTGGCCTACAGCGCGGGTGTGTCGCAGCAAGTCAGCGGCGCGCAACGCCAGACCGGCGGCACCTTCGCCGCGCAATACGACGCGCCCAACGCGATTGTGCGCGGTGCCTATAACGAGACCACCGGCAGCCGCCAACTGGACATGGGCGTCGAAGGTTCGGTGGTGGCGTATGGCAGCAACCTGATGTTCAGCCAGCCATTGGGCGAAACCAATGTGATCGTCGCCACACCGGGCGCCGCCGACGTGGGCATCAGCAACAAGCGCGGTGTGCGCACCAACAGCAATGGCTACACCGTGGTGCCGCAGGCCCTGCCCTATCGCAAAAACCGCGTGTCGCTGGACACCCAGTCGATGCCGTCTGACGTCGACATCGCCGAGCCGGTGCAGGAAGTCACGCCAAACCGCGGCGCGTTTGTACTGGCCGACTTCGACACCCGGCGCGGCCAACGCATCCTGTTTCGCATCAGCGACCCCCTTGGCGAAGCAGCGCCGTTTGCCGCCCGCGCCGAATTGTTTGCCCCGGATGGCCGCGCCCTCGGCAACACCCTGGTGGCCGACAAAGGCCGCGCGTTCCTGACCGGCGTGC
Source organism: Pseudomonas sp. C8002 (assembly GCF_013385765.1). Classification (NCBI taxonomy): domain Bacteria; kingdom Pseudomonadati; phylum Pseudomonadota; class Gammaproteobacteria; order Pseudomonadales; family Pseudomonadaceae; genus Pseudomonas; species Pseudomonas sp. C8002. The sequence continues at coordinate 139,552 of NZ_JACAPJ010000004.1, read as the reverse complement.
CGCCCGAGGCGCGGTTGTTGGTCAGCGTCGACGGCCAGCCGTGGTGCAGCCGTGAATTGAAGCTGGACGAAACAGCGCCTGCCGACGGCGGCATCACCCAAATGAATATTCAATGTGAGCGCGCGGCCGGTGGGTCGGGTGCCAAGGATTCCTGACATGATCGTTAAAGCAACACATAAGGTGCGTGGACGGCTGATGCTTGCGCTGTTGTGCGCAGTATTGAGCTGCCTTTCACAACAGGCGCAAGCGTTGGTCGAAGGGAATCTCAACTGCACAGTGCCAGGCGTTCCGAGCGGCGGCTACACGTTTACACCGGGCCAGGCGATCAGGATCGTCTTCGAGGGCACGTGCACCGTTCGCCGCGCATTCCCCTATTCAGCCGGTTTAAATACGCGAATCAACTACATGAGCGGCCCGAATCAAGCCCCGTTGAGATGGTCCGACCCGTATAACAACATCTATTTATACGATCTGAATATCGGCCAATACAGCCGCAATTGCCTGGGCGGCTACTGCCGGCCTCTACCCCTTAATACTGTGGTGCCTTACCGCTACATTCTGGTGGGCACAGCACCCCAAACTGCAGGCACACGTTGGATAGGGGTGTTGCTGGGCGTTACCTCGGAAAACTGGCTGGGTTATGGCGAGTGGTTTCTTAACACAGGGTTTTCATACACCGTAGTCCCGCCTGCCTGCAGCCTGAGTTCACCCGGCAGCGTCAACCTGCGCTTCGGCTCTATCAGCAACAGCGACCTCAATAACCAGATGCAGTCGACCACAGTGTCAATTAAATGCTCGGCGCAGATGCGAGCCAACGTCTACCTGCTTCCAAACCAGACGGTAGTCAGCCCTACTACCGGTGTGACGCGCACCTCGCTGGCAGGTTTGAACATGCAGGCGCTGTGGACCGACACCCTGAACCCGGTGAACTTCACTACCCCGCGCTTTATGCAGTTACGCGTGGGCAGCAATGACGTAAACCTGAGCTTCAAGCCACAACTGGCGGCCGGGCAATCACCGACGGGTGCGTTTCAGAGCCAATACACGCTGAACATCGACTATCAATGAGGGCCTTGCCATGAAAACTCCACTGCTCGCCCTGATGCTGCTCAGCAGCACCGCTCACGCTGCCGACGTGGTGAATATCACCGTCAGCGGCACCCTCACCCGCCCACCGTGCGTATTGAGTACCGGCACAACCCTGACCGCCGCATTTGGCGACGTGCGTACTGACCAGGTGGCGACCACCGGCACTGTGGAAGTGCCGGTGCGCTTGAAGTGCTCGTCGGGTTCTTCGCTAAATGTCAGCTTCACGTCCAATAACGGCACCTACACCTCCACCGTGGCCAAGACCACGGCGGACAACCTCGGTGTGTCGTTGCTGTGGGCGGACAACACGGCGGCAAACCTCAATGGCACCGTCAAGAAATACACCAACCTCAGCGGCGACGTGGATATCAGCCTCAAGGCGCAACTGGTCGAACGCGGCACGCTGGCGCCGGGCGCGTTCACCTCGTCGATGGTCATGACCCTCAATTACCTATGAAAGCGCTCGCCTGGATGCTGCTGGCCGTAGCCAGCACCGCCCTTGCGCAAGCGGCGGAAGAAGCGCAGATCGACGTCAGCGGCAAGCTGACCGCACCGCCGTGCACCGCAAGGTTTCCGAGTACGCAACAGGTGGACCTGGGCAAGGTCAACCTCAACCAGTTGGCCGACGGCAGCACCGTCGCCATCGATGTGCCGCTGGTCTTCGACTGTCAGGCGGGCGCTCAGGTCGAGCTGAGTTTGTCGGCGGGCATGGCCCGGGCCCTCACCGTCAGCCCGGTGCTGCTCACCAATCTCCCATCCCTGGGGTTGCAGGTGCAATTGCGTGACAAGACCGACAAGCCGGGGATCGGCCTGGGCCAAACCGGCACCTGGCCGGTAGAAGACGAACCGTTGGCGCTGACCCTGCGCGTCAAGCCCGTGTCCCTGGGCGAGCTGCCCGAGGCGGGTAGCTACAAAGCCACCCTGTTGATGCAGATGACGTACCGCTGATTACTGAAACTGCCGGGCTTCGATGCAATAGGTCAGCAGCGCCTGGTCACTGTCCACCTCCAGCTTGCGCATGGCCGAAATCTTCTGCGCGCTGACGGTCTTGTTGCTGCGGCTCAACTGCCGCGCGATATCGCTCACGCTCATGCCCGTCACGAATAAACGCAGCACTTCCATCTCCCGTGGCGACAGGCTCTGGAAGCGCGCCTGCACCTGGGTCACATTGGCCAAGACCGAAGTCGCGGCGGGCTCCGGTGCGCGGTAACTGCGCTGGGCACTGATCGCGCCGAGGGCCTTTTCGATCTCGCCGTGCAGGTGGTTCTTCTGGATCACCCCGGCCACACCCAATTCCTGCAAGCGGGTGAGAATCAGGCTGTTGGAAATCATGGTCAGCACCAGCACCTGGGTCGCGGGAAAGTGACGCAGGATGTACTCGATCAGCTTCAACCCATCGCCATAGGTGTCGTCACCCGGCATGTTGAAATCGGTGATCAGGACTTGCGGCCGGTGCTTGCGCAACTGCTCGATCAGTTGACTGGAACTGACCGCCTCGCCCACCAGGCTGTAGCGTGAATCACGCTGCACAATTTCGCGCACGCCCACCAGTACGATCGGGTGGTCATCGGCGATCACAACGTTCATTTCTCGCATTCTTTATCTTCCTTGTAATGGGCTTTCATCAAGTTTGCGACTCTGCCAGCAAGCACTGCGCAACCGCTGTAAGCCGTGCGCACACGCCTCGAATCTGCGTGGTGGCGTATGTATCCAGCGGTGCGTCGTACAGGGTGTTCTCCCATGCCTGACAAGCGCTGGACAGTTCCCCGGCACGCACACTGGCCAGCGCGCCGTTGAGGCTGTGCAAACGCTCACGTACGAGGGTGGCATCGCCGGCCGTCAGGCCTTGTTCGATCTGCTGCACATCCACCAGCAACGTGTCGGCCATCAGTTGGCGCATGGCCGGGGAAAGCTCGATCCAGCCTTCGCGGTCCCGGTCCACCTGCACCACCGGCAAGGCCGTGGCTCGCCGGCAGTGCGCCATTAACGCCTGGCGCAGCATGCTCAGGCTCAGCGGTTTGACCACCCACGCGTTCATGCCCACCGCCAGGCAACGCTCGCCCTCCTCGCGCAGGGCATTGGCGGTGACGCCGATGATCGGCACCTGGACGCCTTGTTCACGCAACGCGCGGGCCAGGTCGTAGCCGTTGAGGCGCGGCATATTGATGTCGGTGATCACCAGGTCGAACGGCTGCGAACCCCAGATTTGCAGCGCATGCTCGCCGTCACGCGCTACGGTGGGGTGGGCGCCAAGGGCCTCGAGCTGTTCTTGCAGCACGGCCTGGCTGACCGGGTTGTCTTCGGCGACCAGCACGCGCACGTTCAGGCACGGTGCGTCCAGGCACGGCGGCATCGGCGGTTGTTCCGCAGAGGGCAGGGTTTCCTGAAGCACCGGCAAGGTGATGAACAGCGAAAAACTGCTGCCCAACCCTGGCTCGCTGACCACGCGCATGCTGCCGCCCATCAACTCACTCAAGCGCGAGCAGATAGACAGGCCCAGGCCGGCGCCATTGCCGTCCTGGTCGCCCGCTACCTGATAAAACGGCTTGAACAACTGGTCCAGCGCCTTTTCCGGAATGCCCACGCCGGTGTCAGTGACCTGCCATTGCAGGGTCACTTTATCGTCAAGTAGTTGCTGCACCATCAGGCGCAAACGCACGCGCCCGGAGTCGGTGAACTTGATCGCGTTGCCCAGCAGGTTATGCAGGACCTGCCGGATGCGGCCAGCATCGCCAAGCAGTTGCGGCGGTAGCAGCGGGTCGATCTCGGCATCGATCTGCAAGCCTTTATTGCGCGCGGTCGCGCTGAACGCCAACACCGATTCCGCCACCAACTGGCCCGGGCTGAACGGCGCCGCTTCCACGGCCATTTGCCCGGATTCGATTTTCGATACATCCAGTACGTTGCTGATCAACTGGAACAGCACAGTGGACGAACCCTGGATAATTTCCAGGTAGTGGCGCTGGCGCTCGCTCATGTCGGTCAGGGCCATCAGTTCCAGATTGCCGAGCACGCCGTACAGCGGGGTGCGGATTTCATGGCTCATGGTTGCCAGGAACACGGTTTTGGCCTCGTTGGCTTCGGTGGCTTCCTGGCGCGCCTGGGTCAGCAACTGGGCCTCGTCCACGTGTCGGGTGATGTCGTTGCAGCCGCAGAGGAACACGTCCTCACCTTCGTACCGCGCCGCCACCACCACGACCTGCAAGTACCGCCCCTCCACCGCCAGGCACATCTCGCCGGGGGTATCCGGGCCATCGTTGGCCTTGAGCACGTCGAGCAGCGGTGCGGTGCCCTGCAATTGCAGCGCGCGCTGGTTTTCCAGGAGTAACTGGTGATCGCTGCGGCGCACTACGCACAATCCCACCGGGGCGTTGTGCAGCATGATGCGGTTGAATGCCTCGCTCTCGAACAGACGCTCCTGCGCGCGTTGCGCCGGGCTGACGATGCGGGTCTTGTACCAATGGTTGATCCACCAGCCCAGCAGCACGGCCGCCAGAAACGTCAGGCCAAGGCCCAGCAGCGGCCATTTGGCGTAGCGCAGGAAATCCTGATAGCTGATGGCGTACAGGCCGGTCCAGTGCTCTCCACCCTCGCTGAGCATCTTGAAGCGCAAACCCTGGCTGTTGAAGCTCAGGCCCAGGGGCGCCATGTGTTCATCGCCGAGGCTGCCGAGCAACACGTCGCCCTGGGGCGAGATCAGGGTGAACTGGTTGTAGACCGACAGTTGCAGTACTCGCTCGATTTCGTCGACCTGCGAGGTGTCCACCACCGCCGCCAGCGTGAGCAGGCCCTGAGGCTGATTGGCCGGCAATACGGCGGCAGGCGCGTCGAGGCCGATCATCGCGACCACGCTGCGGCTGTTCTGGTACAACTGCGGCGGCGCACGCATCCAGCGCACGCGGCTGTCGGTCAGCAGGAGGCTTTGGCTCTGTTGCAGTTGCTGCAAGCGGCTCACCACGTCGCGGTACTGCTCGCGCAACAATGGCTGGTGCTGGCGCAAGCCGCCCACGCCGGGCACGGCCAGGCTGGCGACGGCATTGGGGGTGAACACGAACAGCTGCGGCGAGGCGTAAAACGAGCTGGCCCAGTAGCCGCCGTAGTAGTCAGTCAGTTGCACGCCAAACGCCAGTGCCCGGCGCGTGTCATCCGCCGAGAACGTCTCGGCGTGGGACAAGGTGAAGGGTAGCGACATCGCAAACCCCTTGGCCTGCAACACCACCTGCCCGCCTTCGTGCTGCAACTCCACCACCGAGGTCGACTGCACGGCCGGCAGCGGCGGCGCGTTGCTGAGGCTGTAGCCACTGGCCACGTTGCGCAGGAACGCCTCGTGCTCATGGATGATCTCCACCACGCGGGCGAAGTGGAACTCGACCTTTTCCTGTTCAGCGTCGAGCAACCGCGACACCGCCCAATAGCAACTGCTGGACAGCAACAAGGCGAGCCCCGTGAGCAATAACAGGGCTTTGTTCAAGCGTTGAGAGCTTTGCGCCAGCTTGTCCAGGCGCAGACTTGCATGTTTCATCGTCAGTACCGCAGAAGCCTGAATCAGGATATGGGGCCTATGCTTGATCCCGGCATTGGCCAATAACGCCCGGCTGACCGGGCGACCCTTCCTTCGGGCTTCTTGACTGTGTGACCCTGGCCACTCACATAAGTGCTGGCGCAGGGCCATCCTCGATTAACAGGGCGCTGAATTTTTCCGCCGCCACGGCATGGGAGATCAGGAAACCCTGCACCTGATCGCAGCGGATACGCCGCAACATCGCCAGCTCCGCCTGGGTCTCGGCGCCCTCGGCGATGGTGGTCAGCCCGAGTTTGCGGCCCAGCTCGACAATGCTTTGCAAGGCCGACGCCAGGCTTTCGTTCTCGGCACAGCCATGCACCAGTGACCGGTCGATCTTGACCTCGTTGAACGGCGTCGACACCAGGTTGAAGTAGGAACTGAACCCCTTGCCGAAGTCATCCTGCGCCAACCCAAAGCCCATCATGCGCAAGCGACATGCTCCAGCGTAGTAGTTACTGGGCAGCCGTGTGGTGGAGCTTTCCATCAATTCGAAGGTAATTTGCCGGGGTTCGGCGTCGCGGCTTTGCACCTGGGCAAGCAGGCGGTCGACCAGGTCGCTCTGGTCGAGCAAATGCGTGGGCAGGTTGATCGACACCGGCAGCCGGTAACCGAGTTGCGCCCACTGGGCCTGGGCGATGAGGGTTTGGCCGAGAATGCAGGTGAGCAAGCGGGTTTCCAGGTCAAGGCGCTCGATGTCGTCAAGAAACGCGCCGGGCATCAATAACCCTTCCACCGGGTGCACCCAGCGTGCCAGGGCTTCGGCGCCCACGATGCGCCCGTCATGCAGGGATTTTTTCGGCTGGAACCACGCCTGGATTTCACCATTGGCCAAGGCGCGCTCAAGGTTCTCCCGGGCATGGCTGACACCCCGGTGGCAACACGGCGTGCGCGCCTGCTCGGCGAGTTTGTCGAGGCAATCGCGCAGGGTGCGCACCTCGCGTTCGCGCACCGGCTTGGAGATTAGCCCGGCGACGGTCAGGCCGAGGTTCCCGGCCACCTGCCCGGCGCCCACCAACATGCGCCGCGACGCCACGCTCATCAGCGCCAGCGCAGGCGGCGCGTGCATGCGGGCCAAGTGCTGGATCAGTTGCACACCGTCCATCCCCGGCATCATCAAGTCGCTGAGCAGCAGATCGTAGCGCTGTCGGGCCAGGCGTTGCAGCGCGGTGGCGCCATCCCAGACCACATCGACGTCAAACCCGCCGATGGCCTGGAAGACGTTGATCAAGTACTCATGCTGGAAAGGATGGTCTTCCACGATGAGTACGCGATAGGCGCTCAAAGCACCCTCCTCTGATAGCGATGCAGGCACTGGTAGAGGGCGCGCAGGGTGAACGGCTTGACCAGGCAATGATCCATGCCAGCGTTCAGGCAGCGCTCGGCTTCGTCGAGCATCGCGTTGGCGGTGGCCCCGATGATCGGCAGTGAGCAACCCAGGCGACGCAGTTGTTCGGTGAGTTCATAGCCGTTCATGCGTGGCATGTTGACGTCGGTGAGAATCATGTCGAACGCGGTATCACCCCACAATGACAGCGCTTCAATGCCGTCGCCGGCCAGCACCACGCTGCAGCCGAGCTCTTCCAACTGGTCGCGCAGGATCAACTGGTTGATCAGGTTGTCTTCGGCCACCAGCAGGCGCAGGTTGAGGCTGAACTCGGTGGGCTTCTCGCTGATCCTCGGCGACAACAACTCTTCGCTGCCCTGGGCGCGGCTGACCGCGCGGTTGAGCGCCTGCAGGTTGTTCAGGCCGATCTGCCAGGGATAAGCGCCATGCTCGTCGACCGCGGCCATCACCCGCGGCCCGGACCAATGCAGCAACTGGTCGGGCTCGGTCGGGCCCGGATACAGCTCGACCAGCACCGCGCCGGGATCGGCCTCGGCAGACTCCGGCGCACCGAGCTGCGCCCGCGCGCCCCAGCGGCGCAACCAGCCGCCGACACTTTCTGCCAGCTCACGCACCGGCGACACCACATACACCCGCTCGCCGAGCAGCGGTTGCGCCCAAGGAGCCCGGTCGTCGTTGACTTGCTCCAGCGGCAAGGTGAAGGAAAAGCTGCTGCCCAGGCCTGGCTCGCTGACCACCCGCAAGGTGCCGTTCATCAAGTGCATCAGGCGCTTGCAGATCGACAAACCCAGGCCGCTGCCGGCGACTACATTCGCATTGCCGCTGGCCTGGAAGAACGGCTCGAACAGGTACCGCTGGTCTTCCTCGGCGATGCCCTTGCCGGTGTCGACTACCTGCCACTGCAACATCGTGCGCTCGCCTTCACGGCTTTCCAGGCGCAGACGCAAGACAATCCGGCCGCTTTCGGTGAATTTCAGCGCGTTGTTCAGCAGGTTATTCAGGATCTGGCGGATGCGTGTGACATCCCCGCTCACGTGGTCGGGCAACTGCGGGTCGAGGCAGGCGAACAACTGCAGGCCCTTGCTTTGGGCGGCGCCTGCGTAGCCCTGGATCACTTCCTGCACCAACTCGATCGGTGAGAACGTGCTGAACTCTAGGGACAGTTGTCCCGCTTCGATTTTCGACACGTCCAGCACATCGCAGATCATTTGCAGCAAGTTCGCCGACGAGCCCTCGATGGCATTCAGGTAGCCACGCTGCTGGCTGTTAAGGTCGGTGCGCGCAAGCAATTCCAGGGTGCCCAGCACGCCATACAATGGCGTGCGGATTTCATGGCTCATGGTTGCCAGGAACAGGGTCTTGGCCTCATTCGCCGCGTCCGCCAGCGTGCGCGCCTGCTGCAGGGCCAACTCCACCTGCTTGCGTTCGGTGATGTCGCTGAAGGCGCAGATCAGCACCTCCTCACGCTGGTAACGGGTTGGCGCGAAACTCAGGTACAGGTGACGACCGTCGGCCATTTGCAGCTCGTCGGTGCTGCTTTGTTCCGACTCATCGAACGCGCGGCGAATCCAGCCGTGACACAGTTGCTGGCGCTCGTGGCCGTTGCCCAGCCATTGCCGGGACAGGGGGTTTTCCAGCACTACCTCGCCGTCGCTGCGGCGCAGCACGCACAAGGCCACTGGCGCGATGCGAATCACCGCACTGCTGAATGCCTCACTCTCCACCAGCGCTTCGATGCGATTGGCTGCCGGGATAATCAAACGCTGATCGATGCGCCGCACCAACCGCACCATCAACAAGCTGGCCGCTGCGCACAACAGCAGGCACAGCAGCAACGGCATGGCCAGGCTGGGCAACAGTGAACTCAGCTCCAGGCTGTAGACGATCTGCCACTGGGAGTAACCCAGGTGCTTGCGAATGGCCAAGCGATCCGGCAGCCAGCGGCTGCCTTCCCAACCAAAGCTGGCCGTGGCGTGATACTGGCGCAGCACCTGCGCAGCCGACGGTTGATGAGGCGTGCTGCTGAAAATCAGCTGCCCGGCGCCGTCAAGCAACATAAAGTCCCCGGCTTTTTCATGCTGCAGGGCGTTGATCAGGTCCGGGCCGTCCACCTCCAGCCCGAGCCAACCCGACGTGGGGCTACGGTCATCGAGGCGGGTGAAGATGTATAGCGGTGAATCCAGGCGGCTCTGCTCAGTCAGCCACAACTCATCGCTGACCGAGACCTTGCCGGTGTCCACCGCCATCAACCGCTGCAATACCGGCTGCGGCACATTCTCCGGGGCCGCCCCAACGGTAAACAGGCGCTCCACCACCGGCTCGGCGCGCTGCGCGACGTAGATCAGGTTGACCTGGTTGACCTGCAGGTAATCAAGCAGGCGCCTAGTCAGCCAAAGGCTCCAGATATTGCCCGCCTCGCCCAAGGTGATGTGCAACTCTTCGGCCGGCACATTATTGAGGTTGCCCACGGGTGGCGTGACATGACGAACCGTCGACAGGCCGAGGCTTTTGAGCAGCGTCTGGCGGCTGACAAAAAAACTCTGCGCATCGGAAATCGCCTCATTCATATAACTGCGCCGTAGCGAAATTTCCTCATTCAACGCCGCACGCAAGTAGCTGTAGGCACCCACATACACGCCGAGCACCAATGCCAGGGCAAACAGCCGCAACAACTTGCGCGCGGCCTTGGGCGTCGAAAAAGAAGAGTCGAGTGGTTGCAGGAAATGTTTGAGCTTCATCGCCAAAAGAGTAAGCGTGGCGAGAGGGTAGTTGAATAAGACGGATCTCAAAGCCCCGCACTGCTTGCGCCGATGGAACTCTCGCGCAACACGCTGTTCTAGACACCTTCGTCGCTGCTTGCGTAGCATCGGCGGCTGTCCTTCGTGCACTTCATCAAACAGAGTTACCCATGACTATCCAGCAAACACCCGGGCACGTGCTGCCCGCGCGCAGCGCCGCCAAAATGGAAGCGGCCATGGCCGTGGGCGCGTTCGCTATCGGCACCGGCGAATTCGCCATCATGGGCCTGATGCCCGACATCGCCCGCAACCTCAATCTCAGCGAACCGCAAGTGGGCCACGCCATCAGCGCCTATGCGCTGGGCGTGATGGTCGGCGCCCCGCTGCTGGCGATCCTCGGCGCCAAGTTGCTGCGTAAACACATGCTGCTATTGCTGATGGGCCTTTATGCCCTGGGCAACCTCGCCACGGCGTTTACCCCGACCTTCGGTTCGCTGGTGGCCTTCCGCTTTATCAGCGGCCTGCCCCACGGCGCCTACTTCGGCATCGCCGCCGTGGTCGCCTCCAGCATGGTGCCCAACGACAAACGTGCTGGCGCCGTCGCCCGCGTGATGATGGGCTTGACCCTGGCCATGCTGCTCGGCAACCCCATCGCGACCTTCCTCGGTCAACACTTGGGCTGGCGCTCGGCGTTCGCGCTGGTCAGTGCTATCGCCCTGTGCACCATCGCGCTGGTCTGGCAATTCGTACCGGACCGCCACGACGAACCCCGCAGCGACCCGCGCAAAGAACTGCGCGCCTTCACCAAACCGCAGGTGTGGATGGCGCTGTCCATTGGTGCTATTGGTTTTGCCGGGATGTTTTGCGTGTTCAGCTACCTGGCGCCGACCATGCTCGAAGTGACGAAAGTCTCGCCGCAGTGGATTCCCTTCGGTCTGGCCGCGTTTGGCGTAGGCGGCATCATCGGCAACATCGCCGGCGGCAAGCTGTTTGATCGCCTGCAATTTCGCGCAGTGGGCTGGATTATGGTGTGGTCGATGGCCGTGCTGATTTTCTTCACCTTCGCCGCGAGTTCGCTGTGGGGCGTACTGCTGGGTATTGGCCTGGTCGGCACCATGATCGCCATGGCCGCGCCGCTGCAAATCCGCTTGATGGACATTGCGCATGAGGCACCGAGCCTGGTGGCGGCGTCCAACCACGCGGCGTTCAACCTGGCGAATGCGCTGGGGCCGTGGTTCGGTGGGATGGCGATTACGGCGGGGTATGGGTGGACCAGCACGGGCTACATTGGCGCGGCTACGGCGCTGGTAGGCTTGGGTATCTACCTGATCGCCCGACGTATGAAAGGCGGTCACTAAAGCCCTCCCACGATCCAATGTGGGAGCGGGCTTGCTCGCGAAAGCGGTGGGTCAGTCACTGAGTAAATGACTGCCCCACCCGCTCACTCAGTCATCATGCATCAACCCCGAACCATACTCCCCGTAACTGCTCCCCAGCGCGTTGCCGCCAAAATTCATCTTGGCGGCCTTGCTGGGGCTGTGGTCGCCAAACGCCTGGCATCCCCCTGAAAAACACGGGTCGCTACTCACGTCCGACGACCCCGTCGAACAAGCGGCCAGCAGCAACGTGCCAGCGATCATCACGACTTTGACGAGATTGGAGATCATTTTTCAGTTCCCTTTGGGCTGGAGGCGTATAGGTCCACTCTTAAGGAGGATCGTAGACCTCAAAAGCGCAGGGAATTATGAAACTTCGCAGGATGACAGGATGGGTTCAGGTTGCCGCCTTGAGGTAAGGCGGCAGGGTTCGGCGTCAGGCGGTGGCCGTGCTGCCTAAAGGCGCGACTTGCTCCAAGGCTCGGTCAACGAGTAGACCACTCAGGTCGATTAGCTGCTGGATGCCCAGGACGATAGCGCGATGGGGTTCATCGAGGTCGAAAGCCAGGGTTGCAGCCATTTGGTTGGCGGATTCCAGGTTTTCGGCGGCGTTGGCTAGAAGGGTTTCGGTGTCTATGTTGGGGCTTACGAGGAATAGATTGCTGCTTGGTTGCTCGGCGGGTACGTCGTTATCGGATGACGGCAAGTAATGATGGATGGCACGCTGGGCCGCCGCTTGAAGCTTGGCGTCAGTGGGTGCGGCATTTGGGGCATGAGGCGGGTTCGGTGTGATTTTGTACATGGCGAAGCTCCTTTAGCGTTTAAGGAACTGCCGATCTCACTTCCACATGAGGGTGGCAGCTGTACGCAGGTGTGGAAGACCAGGGCTAAAGGACCCAGCGCACCGAAGTGCCCCGCGCACAGCCGCCATAAGCAATCATACAGACGTAAAAAAACGCCGGTAGGTGTTTATGAGCGATTGAGCGCCTTCAGCTTGGTCGGACTTCCACATCCGGCCGCTAGATTGGTAGCGGCTTGAGGAGGTTAGCTATGGGGGGTCTGAAGGGCAAGCCGATAAAAGCGTAGGAGTTTTCTCAAAGAACAATGTCGATCAAATCAAAATACGTAGTTACAAGAACAACACCAAACAATATAAATCCAGCGAAGCGATATTAAAAAGCATCTACAACTTTCTTCAACTCCTCCAATAGCATTACAGACAACCCGAAACTTTTTAAGTCAGTAGACTTTAGCCAAGAAGAAAAGGGGGACAGATTTATTTAATATTGATCTAGCCTCGCACGATCAACCCCAGCCCCTCCAACCCATTCTTGATAAACTGCTTACCCTTCGCAATCTCCATCCCAGATCCCAATGCCCTCAGACATAGCGCCACCGCAAGCCCTGTCCCATCGGTTCAGCGTTGCACCCATGATGGATTGCACCTACCTTAAGCCCAGCCTTTGTAAATGAAGGCTTGTGGGGATCCATCGGTTTCTGCGTACCAATTCTGTACCATCATCCACAGATCTTCCTTGCCATTATCCTAACCCCCTCTAGAATCCAGAACTCAATCGATAAAAACTGGACGTCTCTATGCGCATCGCTGTCAGGCTCGTGTTATTCGCAGCTTTCGTCGCCTGTGTAATCTGGGCGCTTATGAAGCCTGGTTTTGACTCCGTGACCGCTGTCATTGTGTCGCTTGGTAGTTTGCTAGCTGCGTTCATTACGGAAAAGAAACCAGAGGCTACCCAATCGCAAAGGGTTGGTGCGAATTCGAAAGGCATCCAAGCTGGCCGTGACGTGAATATCAGCAAATGAGGTCCGGCATGTTTGGAGACAACCAAAAGCAGGCCGTAGGAACCGGCTCAGTCGCCGTTCAGGCGGGGAATGACGTCAATATTACTCAAAACGGCCTTTCCTACTCTGAGGTACGCGATGTGGCGCTCGATGTTTTTCGAGCAAATTTCTTCCAATTGGCTGGGCCTGCCATGGAAACTGCAAAAGCTCGCGCTGAAGAAATCACGGAAGATTTTCTAAAAAAACTCCAGAAGGAAAATCCTGACGGTTTTGGTAAGGGTCAGGACCCGGACTTTCAGCATGCACTTTTTACGGTGCAACGCGAATACGCGAGAAACGGTGATAAAGATCTCGGAGACCTTTTAGTAGACCTGCTGGTCGATAGAAGCAAGCAAGAACAGAGAGACATTCTTCAAATTGTTCTAAATGAGTCTTTGTCAACGGCACCAAAACTTACCGATTCGCAATTAGCGGTGCTGGCAACGATATTTTTCTTTAGATACACACAAAACCAGGGGATTGGCAATCATGAAATGCTTGGTAAGAACTTCGACCAGCATGTATTACCTTTCTCGACAAAACTAATCAATAATTCTGCCTGTTATCAACACTTACAATTTACAGGCTGCGGCACCCCTATTATGGGCACCATCACGATTGAAGCCATACTTGACCAAACCTACCCAGGATTATTTTTAAAAGGTTTTGGTAGTAGCGAAGTTGAAAAAAAGAAAATCTCAATTGGACATGATGCTCGATTCTTCATGAATTGTCTAAATGACCAAAAAAAACTACAAGTGCGCGCAAACAATCTTGATATGCTCGATAAGAATTTTAAAACGCACAGCATTAGCGAAGATGACCAAGTAAAAATACGCGAGCTGTTTTTAACAGAAAAAATGAGTCATGATGAAATACGAGAGAAATGTGTATCGATCAGACCATATATGGCATCTGTATTTGAACTATGGGCCAACTGCGAAATTAATTCATTCTCTCTATCAAGCGTCGGAATGGCCATCGGTCACGCGAACATAAAACGATTAACCGGTGAATTTGCAAGCCTTTCTATTTGGATAAACTAACGACTAAAGGAACTGCCTTACGGTTTACGATATATTTCGCGGGCCCTTAATCTATGTTTATTGCCATCGTTCCATTCATTTTAACCAGATCACCCCCCCGTACCACTTCTGTATGAATATCGGGGGTCAGACCAGGATATCTGACGTACTGGCCTGCCTCAAATACCGAAAAATTCCACACGGATCAATGTGCAACGCGAGGTCGTGAGAAGCCCAATAAATAAAAGAATCGCTGAGATTGACATACAAAAGCGACAAAGAAGGCCTTATTGGCCTAACCATAAATTCTGTATCTGTTTAAAAATGGATAATTCATGGCTAACAAAAAAATATTGACCATTGGACTTTCACTGGCGGATGACGAAACTGAATTTTGTGATTTCGACTCTGACATTTCTCTTTTGGACTGGGACATAATCCTTTTTAAACCAGACATCAGGGATTACATCTATAAGCGCGAGAGCACTTTCGAAGGAAAACCGTGCTTATCGGATGATCAATCATTTAAATTAAAATCCCAGTCTGAGCACTGGCGAAAAGAAATAAAAGCAGCCATTGAGCACGGAAAATTAGTATTAGTATTCTTAAGTGATTTGACTCCAGTAAGTATTGCAACAGGGGAAAAGAGGTATTCCGGGACCGGTAGAAATCAAAAAACCACAAGGATCGTGACAGGCTACGACAACTATCAGTCAATACCATTAACCCTAAAGCCAAGAACTTCCAAGGGAAAAGAAATAAAACCTTCTGAAAAAAACTTTGAATGCATATCTTCATATTGGCAAGAATTCTCAAAAGTATCTTCATACAAAACCATTATTGAAGGGGAACTGACGCCGTGCCTGCTAACCCGACATGGGGACAAAGTGGTAGGAACTATTAATAGGTCAAAAAACTCTAACGGTGCGTTGCTCTGCCTCCCTGACATTGATTTCTATGCTGAGTCTTTTATAGTGGGTGACGAGGACGAGGAAAATGAAGGTGAGTGGACAGCAGAAGCAAAGCAGTTTGCATCCAGGATGATAAAATCAATTATTTCAATAGAAAAATCCCTACGATCTTCCTCCGAATTAACTCCTGAGCCTGACTGGGCAAGAGATCTCAAATACAAATTAAACCAAGAAAAATCAGCATCTCAAAAGCTCCTAAAAATCGAAAAAAACCTTGAAATTGTTCAAGCTCAAAAAGAAGCAATAATCGACGAAGTAAAAGATCTAGGAAGACTTAGAAATCTTTTATTCGAGAAAGGCAAGCCATTAGAATTTGCAATTTTAGACGCCCTAAAAATAATCGGCTTCGAAGTATCACAATTTGATAACGGCGAATCTGAATTCGATGCCGTTTTTGAATCAAAGGAAGGTAGACTAATTGGCGAGGCCGAAGGCAAAGACAACAAACCAGTAAATATTGACAAGCTACGGCAGCTCGCGATGAATATACATGAAGATCTTGAGCGAGATGAAGTCAACGACCCAGCTAAACCCGTATTATTTGGCAACCCATATAGATTGCAACCCATTAATACGAGGCCAGAACCATTCACAACAAAATGCATTTCTGCTGCAACTACAAGCTCAACAGCCCTAGTATTCACGCCTGACCTGTTCCTTATTGCTAAGTATTTGAAAGACAAGCGCGACTCACGATATGCAACAAAGTGCCGAAAAGCCATATTAACTTCTGTTGGACAAGTTAAATTTCCCGCTGTGCCAAATGAGGAAAACATAGAAAGCGAACAACCAAAGAGTGATAGCGCATAAAGCAATACCTCAAGGGACAAACCCAACCTCCACAGATTTGTGCTCAGTAAACTCCGCCGCCATCAGATCTTGCCGGTCGAAAATGCATCGTAGCTACGGACCGGCACTTTCTTCACACCAATCTCACATAGCACTCGCTTTTCCTAATATAAGAATTTCACATGCCCGATCACCAGGCGATCGCCGTGCTCTTACACCTGTCGCGCCAACCCGACATTATCAACAAATGCCAAATCTGAGGTTGCATGCATGAGCGTGCGTGCATGTGGAAGCGACGGAATAACGGTTGCATACAACTGAAATGGTCTGCCAGACCTACGCACCTGAGCATTTTCATGTTGACCCATGGGAAAGGAGGGAAAGGGGACAGATTTATTTAATATTGATCTAGTCTCGCACGATCAACCCCAGCCCCTCCAACCCATTCCTGATAAACTGCTTACCCTTCGCAATCTCCATCCCAGATCCCAATGCCCTCAGACATAGCGCCACCGCAAGCCCTGTCCCGTCGCTTCTCCGTTGCTCCGATGATGGATTGGACGGACAGACACTGCCGCTTCTTCCTGCGCCTGCTGTCCAAAAACGCCCTCCTCTACACCGAGATGGTCACCACCGGCGCAATCCTCCACGGCGACCATGAACGCTTCCTGCGCCACAACGAGGCCGAGCATCCACTCGCCTTGCAGTTGGGCGGTAGCGTCCCCGCGGACCTGGCCGCTTGCGCCCGCATGGCCCAGGACGCCGGTTACGACGAGGTGAACCTCAACGTCGGCTGCCCCAGCGACCGGGTGCAAAACAACATGATCGGCGCGATCCTGATGGCCCACCCGGCCTTGGTGGCGGATTGCGTTAAGGCAATGCAGGACGCCGTCTCGATCCCGGTAACGGTTAAGCACCGCATCGGCATCAACGGCCGGGACAGTTACGCCGAGCTGTGCGATTTCGTTGGCCAGGTGAAGGACGCGGGCTGCACCAGTTTTACCGTGCATGCGCGAATCGCCATTCTGGAAGGGCTGTCACCGAAGGAAAATCGGGACATCCCGCCATTGCGCTACGACGTTGCCGCCCAGTTGAAGCAGGATTTCCCTGAACTGGAGATCATCCTCAACGGCGGCATCAAGACCCTCGAACAGTGCCAGGAGCATCTGCAGACCTTCGATGGCGTGATGCTGGGCCGCGAGGCTTATCACAATCCGTATCTGTTGGCCGAGGTGGATCAGCAGCTGTTTGGCAGCACTGCACCTGTGATCACCCGCGCCGAGGCGTTGGCGCAGTTGCGTCCCTATATAGCCGAACACCTGGCGACAGGTGGCGCGATGCATCACATCACGCGCCACGCACTGGGGCTGGGGACGGGTTTCCCGGGGGCGCGGAAGTTTCGGCAGTTATTGTCGGTGGATATTCATAAGGCCAGTGATCCGCTGGCGTTGCTGGATAAGGCCGGGGAGTTGTTGGAGGGGCGGTGATTTGGGTGTCAGTGGGTTTATTGGGTGGCTGACACGACGCCTTCGCGAGCAAGCCCGCTCCCACATTTGGATGGGGGGATGTCAGGAAGATGGGGTGGTCATCGGGCAGTTGGGTTGAACCTGCTGGCTGTTTTGGCCTCCTATTGAGCATTGGCCGGTGATTCAAACGGCTGTTTTCAGGTTGTTGCCCTCGCAAACGATCGAATGCATTTGCGCCCTTGAGCGGCTGTCAGCGCTCGGGTAATGTCATCAGACCCACAGGACAGAGCACGCCCATGACTTCCAAGCTGGAACAACTCAAGCAATTCACCACTGTAGTAGCCGATACCGGCGATTTTTCTACCCTCGCCAAGCTCAAGCCGCAAGACGCCACTACCAACCCTTCCCTGCTGCTCAAGGCCGCGTCGATCCCAGGCTATGCCAAGCTGCTGGATGAGGCTGTTGCCGACTGCAACGGCGATGTAGGCCTGGCCAGCGACCGTTTTGCGGTAGCCGTCGGCCAGGAAATCCTGAAAGTGGTGCCCGGCCGCATTTCCACCGAGGTGGATGCCCGCTTGTCGTTCGATACCGACGCGGTACTCAAGCGCGCCCATCGCCTGATCGACCTGTACGACAAGGCCGGCATTGGCCGTGACCGCGTGCTGATCAAGATCGCTTCCACCTGGGAAGGCATCCGCGCCGCCGAGCAGCTGGAAAAGGAAGGCATCCAGACCAACCTGACGCTGCTGTTCTCCTTCGCCCAGGCCGTGGCTTGCGCCGAAGCCGGCGTGTTCCTGATTTCGCCGTTCGTGGGCCGTATCTACGACTGGTACAAGAAGGCCAACGGTAACGATTACACCGGCTCCGAGGATCCGGGCGTGCAGTCGGTGACGCGCATCTACAACTACTACAAGGCCAATGGCTACAAGACCGTGGTAATGGGTGCAAGCTTCCGTAACCTGAGCCAGATCGAAGAGCTGGCTGGTTGTGACCGCCTGACCATCAGCCCGGACCTGCTGGAAAAACTCGCAGCCGACAACGGTAAGCTGGAACGCAAATTGTCGCCAGGCCATGCGGGCGAAGCTCGTGTGCACTTGACCGAAGCGCAGTTCCGTTGGGAATCCAACGAAGATGCGATGGCCACCGAGAAACTGGCCGAGGGCATTCGTCAGTTCGCCCGCGACCAGGAAAAACTCGAAGCGCTGTTGACCGCCAAGCTCTAAAAACGGCGGCGACAAAAAGGGCGGCACCTGTGAGGGTGCCGCCCTTTTTTTGTATTAGCCGATTTCGAGCCGAACTCAGTTAAAAATGTGGGAGGGGGCTTGCTCCCGAATACAGGCGTCAGTCGCTACATTCACTACTGACCCGCCGCTTTCGGGAGCAAGCCCCCTCCCACACTTTGACAGTGTTTCAGCTGGAAATTAGTGCCGCTCCAGCGCATTCACCAGGTCGTGGAACGCCTCGCGGTTGGAGTCGTTCAAGCCCATCAGGATCTTGTGGGCTTCCAGTACCTTGACCCGTACCACTTCCTCGGACTGGTCCTGGGACGGCAGGTCGGTCAGGCATTCCGGGCACGGGATCGGGCGGTCAACGATGTTGAACACTTGATCGAAGCCCATGGACTGCAACAGACGGGTGATGTCTTCGTGGGTGGTGACGACGGTCGGCAGCAGTCCGACCTTCTGCCGAGACAGAATGGACAACTTGGCCAACAGCCCAAGGGTGGTGCTATCGATGCTGCGGGTTTCGGTCAGATCGATCACGATCGCCGAGAAATTCAAGGCTGTGAAGATCCGCTCAATCGTCGCATCCAGCGCCGAACACAAGGTCAGGCGCACTTCACCGACAAACTTCAGGACAAACGTCCCGTCTTGCTCGGCGAATTGGATTCTTCCGGTACTCATCAAAGATTCCTGCTCAACACCAATAGGGCGATATCATCCGGCATCTCCCCTAGCGTGGCCAATCCAAAAACCTGCCGCAGGCCATCCAGGCTGCCGCCCGCCGACCTGACCCGTTGGGGCAAGGCGGCTTCTTTCTCTTTGAGTGTAGGCTCTGGCAAAAGGTCCAGGATACCGTCGGACATCAGCGTCAGGCTGAACGTCGGCGGCAATTCCAGGATGTGGTCTTCGTAGGTGGCTTCATTGAACAAGCCAACCGGCAAACCACGCCCTTCCAGGTAGCGCACACTGTCTGGAGTGTATAAAACCGGCAATGGCAGGTGACCGCCAATGCTGTAGGTCAAAAGACCTGTTTCTTCATCAATCACGCCGCCGACCATCGTCACGTGCTTGCCCAGCTTGCAGCTGATCAGGCCCCGGTTGATGTGGCCCAGCACTTGCGAAGGGGTGAACTCCGGCAAGGTGCCATTGCGCTTGGATTCGAACAACAGCCGTGTAGTCATGAACTTCAACAACACGGTCACGAATGCGGAGGAGGCGCCGTGGCCGGAAACGTCGGCCAGGTAGAACGCGACACGCCGCTCATCAACGCGGAAGTAGTCGACGAAATCACCCGACAGGTACAGCGACGGGATGATCTGGTGGGCAAACTTGAACTCGTCGATGCTCCACGGGCTCACCGGCAGCATGTTCATCTGCACCTGGCGACCGGCGTTCTGGTCTTCCTGGAGCAGGTTCAGGCTGGCTTCGAGTTCGCGGTTGGCGGTTTCGAGCTTTTCACGGTAACGCTGGTTTTCCAGCAGCAGCCGTGCACGATCCAGGGCACGACGCACCGAGTGCTCCAGCACAGCCAGGTCTTCCAGGGGCTTGATCAGGTAGTCGGCAGCGCCGAGGCGCAAGGCCTCGACGGCATCGTTCATCACGCCGGCACCGGACACGACAATCACCGGCGTCTGCGGGGCGATGTCGGTCACCTGGCGGATCAGCTCAAGGCCGCCCACCTGGGGCATGCGCAGGTCGCAGATCACAAGGTCGGGCTTGTCGCGCTCGAATACCTGGAGACCCTGGAGGCCGTTGCTGGCCTGCAGGACGCTGAAGCCACTGTCTTCCAAATAGGCCGCAAGACTCGCGCGCACTACTTCGTCGTCATCGATTATCAGCAGCGTGGCACTGGTTTTCTGCATGTGGGCAAACGGCGCCAGAATTAGGTTGGCGTAGGCAGCTCGACAATGGCCGGGCTTACTACTGGATTCGCTTTCTAGCCTCTCTGTCCTACAAAACGCCGAGTTATTGCCGACGCACAAAGGTAAAGCAGAGGTGCCCTTCTAAGGCGCAGACGGTACTCCCATCCGCCAGGGGTTTCAAGCTCACGGCGATGGTCGCCGGACGTCTTTACACCGCAAATCACCAGTAGTTATAAGAACGCATAAAACCGCGACTTAAAGTAAGCACGTAACCCACGGATAAACCTCGAATGCCGCCCACAAAAAAGGCGACCCGAGGGCCGCCTTCTTCTTTCAAGCCTGGGGCTTAAAAGTCGTCTACAACCTTGCCATCCTTGACCTTGAACTCGCGGTTCTGCAAGTAGGCGTTGCGGATGAAGGTGTATTTGTCGCCGCTGATCAGCTTCTCGGAGGACAGCAGGCTGGCACGCGTGTCGACGATATTCAGGCCGAAGGTGCTGTTGCGCCAGCCGATATCGTTCATGTAGCGGTACGGCTGGGTGTAGCTGTCCACGTATTTGGACGGCGCGTCACGCAGGGTGCTTGGGCCCAGCAGTGGCAGCATCACGTAAGGACCGCTGTCGACGCCCCAGTAGCCGAGAGTCTGGCCGAAGTCTTCGTCGTTGCGTTGCAGCCCCATTTTGGTGCCGACATCAACGAAACCCAGCACGCCGAACGTGGTGTTCATCAGCAAGCGGGCAGTGTCGACGCCTGCAGCGTGGGGCTTGAGTTGCAGCACGTCGTTGGCAAAGTTGCCGACGTCGCCGATGTTGCGGAAGAAGTTGTGGATCCCGTCCTGCACGAACTGCGGGGTCACGAACTGATAGCCTTGAGCCAATGGCTTGAGGGCATAGGTATCAACGGTATCGTTGAAGGTGAAGATCGGGCGGTTGACGCTTTCCCATGGATCATCTTCCGAGGCCGCCTGGGCTACGAAAGGAACCAGCAAAATACTCGCACATACGGACAGCTGAGCTAGACATTGGCTCCAGCGCATAGCTTGAACTCCTTGAATGGTCTGTCATGGGCGCTATGCCCTGAATGAGGCCGTCAGTATATGACGGAAGTGTCAGATTAGGCAGCCTTGCAGAAATGTCATTCAGCAAATGCACAAAATTCCTACAATTGCTGCGGGTGTAACTTGCTTGTCACCCAAGTCCGGTAGCGTCACTGCTATTTCAGGGACGTCGAAATGCCACACGCCGAGATTGTTAGTGCCAGCACCCCGTCCTTGACGGCCGTACTGTTCGGGCTTAGTGGCTGCCTGGTGGACTTTGGTTCCCAGGCCCGCGCCGATTCCGCGCCTTCCAGCGATACCCATGCCACTGTCGGCGCTCTGAAGATCCTGCGCAGCCTCGAAGAACAGCGCGTCCCTTGTGCATGGCTGGACGAGTTGCCGGCGTCGGTTTCCACACCGCTGGCCGCCGGGCTACCCCGCTGGATCAAGGCTGCCAAGCCCTCCTCCACCCGCTGGCCGGCGCCTCACGCCTGCTGGCAGGCCCTGATGGAACTGAATATCGAACGCCTGGAAGGCTGCGTCCTGGTCAGCGGCGAGCCACGCCTGCTGCAATCGGGGCTCAATGCCGGGCTGTGGACCATCGGCCTGGCGTCCTGTGGCTCACTGTGCGGGCTTTCGCCGCAGCAATGGCAAGCACTCACCGAGAAGGAACGCGAGCATAAGCGCGCCAAAGCCACTGTCGCGCTCTATGGCCTGGGCGTGCATTCGGTGATTGACCACCTGGGCGAACTGCAGACCTGCCTGGCCGACATCAGTCTGCGCCAGCTTAAGGGCGAGAAGCCCTGATCGAGATCATGCACAGTCGGCGCCAGTGGATTAATCTACAGGTCAGCCCATAGACCTTTCCCGGCGTGCCGCGGTCTATGCCAGTGCCTATCGATAAAAGGAAGAACGCCATGCCTGCCCGCGAACAACTGCAAGAACAGGTCAAAATTTTGCGCGAGCAATTGGATCAGAATCCAGAAATGCCCCTCGAACAGCGCGAAGAGCTGCGAGATTTGATTGCTGAACTGGAAGTTCAGGAGCCACTGGAAGGTGCCATTCAGGATCCAAGCATCGCCGACGGTGTGAACCTGGCCGTAGAACGCTTCGAACTGGAGCACCCGGGCATTGCCGGGACCTTGCGCAATATTGTGGTGACCCTGGGTAACATCGGGATCTAATAGTCGGACACCTATCAAATGTGGGAGCGGGCTTGCTCGCGAATGCGGTCCGTCAGCTGATACATAAGCTGGCTGATACACCGCTTTCGCGAGCAAGCCCGCTCCCACATTTGTTTTGTGTGAAGGCTACTGACGAGCCAGGCGCAGGTTCTGGAACTGCTGCTCTTCAGTACTGCGGTACGGGTTGATATCGAGCCCGCCACGCCGCACATAGCGCGCATACACCGTCAGTTTCTCCGGCTTGAGCAAGCGCTGCAGGTCGAGAAAGATCCGCTCCACGCACTGTTCATGGAAGTCCGAGTGCTGGCGGAAGCTCACCAGGTATTCCAGCAGGCTGGCATGATCCAGCGCCGCGCCGCGGTACTCCACCGCCACACTGCCCCAGTCAGGCTGGCTGGTCACCGGGCAGTTGGACTTGAGCAGATGACTGTGGACGCTCTCCTCCACCACGCGCGAATCGTCGCAACGCAGCAGTTCCGGGCGCGGGTGCTCGTAGTTGCTGACGGTAATGTCCAGGTCATCAATGCACACACCCGGCAACGCGACCACGCCTTCGGCTTCAACCTCGCCCAGGCTGCGGATGCGCACGCCAACGGGCTTGCCGGCCGCTGCACTCAGGTCGGCGCGCAACGTCGCTTCAAGGCTTTGCACATCGGCAAACGCGGTTTGGTTCAGCGAGTTGAGGTACAACTTGAACGACTTCGACTCGATGATGTTCGGCGAGTCGGCCGGGATACTGAATTCACCGATGGCCACCACGGGTTTGCCGGATGGCAGCAGCCAGGACAGTTCGAAGCAGTTCCAGAAATCCACGCCTTTATACGGCAGGGTCTCGGCACTCAGGCCCAGCTCGGCCCACTTGGCGGCGCGAGGAATCGGGAACAGCAACGACGGGGTGTAGGTGGAGATGTATTCACTGGACTTGCCCAGCGGCGAATGTTCGGCTGCGGGATGCATGGCGGAAACCTGGCTAAATAAACGCCGCCATTCTACCCGCCTTTGCCCGTCAATGGCTTACTGGCTGACGGTCAGCTTGCCGACCATGCCCGCCTGGTAATGCCCCGGAATGTTGCAGGCAAACTCCAAGCCGGTGGCCTTGGTGAAGGTCCAGGTCAGCTCGGCGGTCTTGCCTGGCTCTACCAACACGCTGTTGGGGTCGTCGTGCTTCATGCCTGCCATATCACCATGCCCCATCGCACTGTGGTCCATTTTGCCCATGCCGGTCGCCGTCAGCATGCCGCTGGCCTGCATCTGCAGCATCTCTTTCTGATGCGCTGCGTGCATGGCGGCATCGCCAAGGTTGAATTCATGAAGCAACTGGCCTTTGTTGACCAGCACAAAGCGCACGGTCTCACCGGCTTTTACATCAATAGCCTTGGGCGAAAAGGAAATATCCTGCAGTACCACTTCCACGGTGCGCGTGGCCTTGGCGGCGGGTGCAGCCTCACCGAAGGCGAAGGTTTCAGCCGGGGATGCCAGCACCGGAAGACTCATCGCCATCAGGCAGCCCGCCAACAACCAGGATTTACGTAAAAACATGCTCACACTCCAAAGGTTCGGAATCAGTCTGTGGGACACTTTACGAACGCGCCGCTGCCAGCCAGCTGACTGCCAGATTACAACTTTGTCAGCTTGAGCCGGCTGCCGGATGTGCGCGGTATAACGTCTGTGTTCCCGTAAAACCATGAGCCGCCCATGAAACTGCTGATCGTCGAAGACCAACCGAAAACCGGCCACTACTTGCGCCAGGGGCTGGCCGAGGCCGGGTTCAACACCGAGCTGGTGGCCGACGGCACCAGCGGCCAGCACCTGGCGCTGACCGGTGACTACGACCTGTTGATCCTCGATGTGATGCTACCGGGTCGCGATGGCTGGCAGATCCTCCAGGCCGTACGCAACGCTGGGCTCGACATGCCGGTACTGTTCCTTACCGCGCGAGATGCCGTGGAAGACCGGGTGCATGGCCTGGAACTGGGCGCCGACGATTACCTGGTCAAGCCCTTCGCCTTCTCCGAACTGCTGGCCCGGGTGCGCAGCCTGTTGCGCCGTGGCAGCAGCCCCCCCCAGGAAACCAGCCTGCAACTGGCCGACCTGCGCATGGACCTGATCCGCCGCCGGGTAGAGCGCGACGGCCAGCGCATCGACCTGACGGCCAAGGAGTTTTCCCTGCTGGAACTGCTGCTGCGCCGCCAGGGCGAAGTACTGCCCAAGTCGCTGATTGCCTCTCAGGTGTGGGACATGAACTTCGACAGCGACACCAACATCATCGAAGTCGCGATCCGCCGCCTGCGCCTGAAGGTCGACGATAACTTCCCCAACAAGTTGATCCACACCGTGCGCGGCATGGGCTACGTGCTTGAGGAGCGGTTCAGTTGATGAAACGGATTTCCCTGACCAGCCGCCTGGCACTGCTGTTTGCTGGCTGTACCGCCGTGGTTTCATTGCTGGCCGGCGTGCTGTTCAACCATGCCAGCGAGGCGCACTTTATCGAGCTGGACCAGCAGTTGCTCGACGGCAAGCTGATAGCGCTGCGCAGTACCTTGCAGGGTGCGGACACGCCCGAGCTATTCGCCTTGCGGGAAGTGAAGCTGCGCGACGAACTCAATCGCCAGCCTGACCTGGCCTTGCGCATCACCGCAGGCGACCAGCGCTGGTTCGACGGCGCCCCGGGCATCGCCCTGCCGCAGGAGCCTGGCCTGCACAGTTTGCAGAATGCCGGGACCGATTACCGCGTGTATAACGTGCCCCTGGTACCTGGCAATCTTGAATCGCCACAACTGACGCTGATGCTCGACATCACCCATCACCAACACTTCCTGCAACGCATGCAGCATCTGATCTGGCTGACCGTCGGCCTTTCCGCCCTGGCCACCGCCCTGCTCGGCGCCTGGGCCGCCCGCAGCGGGTTGCGGCCACTGCGGCGCATGAGCGAAGTCGCCAGCGGCGTGTCTGCCCACTCCCTGACCCAGCGCCTGCCCCAGGAACAAATGCCCGCCGAACTGGCGGAACTCGCCCAGTCCTTCAACGCGATGCTTGGCCGCCTGGACGATGCCTTCCAGCGCCTTTCGGCGTTTTCTGCCGACATCGCCCATGAACTGCGCACGCCACTGTCGAATTTGCTGACACAGACCCAAGTCATCCTCACGCATCCACGGGCGCTGGAGGACTACCGCGAAGCCCTGCACAGCAACCTGGAAGAACTGCAATGGATGGCGCAGTTGGTCAACGACATGCTGTACCTGGCCAAGGCGGACCATGGGCTGCTGGTGCCCAAGCGCGAAACCCTGGTGCTGGCGGACGAGGTGGAGGCATTGCTGGAGTTTTTCGCACCGCTGGCGGAGGACGTCCAGGTGCGGCTGGTTCGGGAAGGCAACGCCAGCACTTCAGGTGACCGCAGCATGTTGCGCCGGGCGATTTCCAACCTGCTGGATAACGCGTTGCGGTTCACCCCGCCGGGTGGCGAAGTCAGCGTGCGGATTGTCGAGGGGATGCAAGGCGTGACGCTGAGTGTGGAAAACACCGGGGAAGGCATTCCCGAGGCATTGTTGCCACGGTTGTTTGACCGGTTTTACCGGGCAGATCCGGCGCGTCATGAAGGGAGCAGCGAACATGCGGGGCTGGGTTTGGCGATTACCCAGTCGATTGTGCGGGCCCATGGGGGGCGGATTTTCTGTGAGTCGGGGGCGGGATGGGCGAGGTTTGTGATGGAGTTGCCGCAGGGGTATTGATGCAAGCTGTAGCGGCCCTTTCGCGAGCAAGCCCGCTCCCACATTTTGACCGAGTGCATTCAGGAAGAACGCGGTCAAAATGTGGGAGCGGGCTTGCTCGCGAAGGCGGTCTTAAGAATTACGAATACCTGAGGGCATGCGCCGGCTCAATCTTCGCCGCCCGATACGCCGGATAGATGGTCGCCAAAAAGCTCAACACAAACCCCGCCGAGCAAATCAACAACACATCCCCACCCTGCAACTGCGAAGGCAGGTTGCTGACGAAATACACGTCCGAACTGAAGATATGCTGCCCGGTGACCCGCTCCAGCCAACCGACCAGTTCACTGACGTTCAGCGCCGCAATCACGCCGAGGATGCCACCGATCAAGGTACCGACGATCCCGATCACCGTCCCCTGCACCATGAAGATCGCCATGATCTGCCGTGGCGTGGCGCCAATGGTGCGCAGGATCGCAATGTCGGCGCCCTTGTCGTTCACCACCATGATCAAGGTCGCGATGATGTTGAACGCCGCCACCGCGACGATCATCAGCAACAGCAGGCCGATCATGGTTTTTTCCATCTTCATCGCGCTGAACAGGCTGCCCTGGGTGTGGGTCCAGTCGTCGGCCTTGTAGTCGGCACCGAGGCTGGCGGCGATATCCGCCGAGACCTTGGGTGCGGCATACAAGTCTTTCACCGCCAGGCGCACGCTTTGCACCTGGTTCGGCTCCCAATGCTGTATCTCGGCGGCGTCGGCCATGTGGATCAGGGCCATGGAGCCATCCAGCTCCGCGCCCACCTTGAACACACCCACCACGTTCAAACGCTGCATACGCGGGGTGATGCCACCGGGCGCACTGCTGATTTCCGGTACGATCAGGGTCAGCTTGTCACCGACATTCAGGCGAAAACGCCGGGCGGTGATTTCGCCGATGACCACACCGAACTCGCCCGGTTTAAGGTCTTCAAGATGACCCTGGACGATATGCTGGGCCACAATCGACACCTTGCCTTCCTGGGCCGGATCAACGCCGCTGATCTCGATCGGCTGCATCGCGCCCTTGTAGGAGAGCATGCCGTCCATCTGTGTGAACGGTACGGCAGCAGTGACTTCCGGATTCTTCATCGCGGCATCTGCCACCGGCTGCCAGTCGCTGATCGGCTTCACGCCAACGATGGTCGCGTGGGGCACCATGCCGAGGATGCGTGAGCTCATCTCCCGCTGGAAACCGTTCATTACCGACAACACCACGATCATCGCCAGCACGCCGAGGGCGAGGCCGATCATCGAGGTCATCGAGATAAACGAAACAAAACGGTTGCGGCGCTTGGCGCGGGTATAGCGCGTGCCGATGAAAATCGATAACGGTCTGAACATTCGCGGGCACCGTTGAAAAAATAGAAAACCCGGCGCCGGGCGCCGGGCTTGAAACAGGTCAGATGGCGACCAGATGACCTTCCTGCAGGTGCAACACACGGTCCATCTGGCGGGCCATGCTCATGTCATGGGTCACCACCAGGAACGCAGTGCGCATCTGGGTGCTCAACTCCAGCATCAAGTCCTTGATGCCCTGGGCGGTGTGGGAGTCGAGGTTGCCGGTCGGCTCGTCGAGCATCACCAGGCCCGGGTTGTTGACCAGGGCACGGGCAATCGCCACACGCTGGCGCTCGCCGCCGGACAATTCAGCCGGCTTGTGCTCCAGGCGATGGCCCAGGCCGACGCGCTCCAGCAACGCCTGGGCACGCTGGCGTGCTTCCGGGATCGCGGTCTTGCCGATCAACAGCGGCATGCAGACGTTTTCCAGGGCGGTGAACTCGGGCAGCAAGTGGTGGAACTGGTACACAAAACCCAGCGAACGGTTGCGCAACTGGCCACGGGCCTTCTCGCCCAGGGCCGACAACTCTTCGCCGGCCAGCCAGACGCTGCCCTGGGACGGCGTATCAAGGCCGCCCAACAGGTTGAGCAAGGTACTTTTACCGGAACCGGAACTGCCGACGATCGCCACGCGTTCGCCCGGGTGCAGTTCCAGCTGCAGGTTGGACAGCACCACCACGGACTCCGGGCCTTCCTCGTAGGATTTGCCCAGGTTGCGGCAGCTCAGGATTGCTTTTTCACTCATGCCCGATTCACTCATAACGTAAAGCCTGCGCCGGCTGGGTACGTGCCGCGCGCCAGGCTGGATACAGGGTGGCAAGGAAACTCAGGACCAACGCGGCGCCGCCGACCATCAATACGTCCTGGCTCTGCACCTGGGACGGCAAGTAGTCGATGAAGTAGACATCGGAGTTCAAGAATTTGTGGCCGATCAACACTTCCAGCCCGGCGATAGCCGCGCTGACGTTCAGCGCGGCGAGAATCCCCACCACGGTGCCGATCAAGGTGCCGACGACGCCGATCACCGTGCCCTGGACCATGAAGATCGCCATGATCTGCCCCGGCGTGGCGCCAAGGGTGCGCAGGATCGCGATGTCGCCCTTCTTGTCGTTCACCACCATCACCAGCGTGGAGATGATGTTGAAGGCGGCGACGGCGACGATCAGCAGCAACAGCAGGCCGATCATGGCTTTTTCCATGCGGATGGCCTGGTACAGGTTGCCGTGGGTGCGGGTCCAGTCGCGGGCGTAGTACTGGTTTTCACCCAGGTGCTGGGCGATTTCCCACGAGGTACGCGGCGCGTCGAACAGGTCGTTGAATTTCAGGCGCAAGCCCTGGACCTGGTCCGGCTTCCAGCGATGCAGGCGGGCCAGGTCGGTCAGGTTGGTCAGGCCCAGGTAGCCGTCGATCTCACCGGCGCCGACATGGAAGATGCCGACCACGGTAAAGCGCTTCATGCGCGGGAACATGCCCGCCGGAGTCACGGTGACTTCCGGCGCGACGAAGGTCAGCTTGTCGCCGATGCCCACACCGAGCTTGGCCGCCGCCTTGTCGCCGATAGCGATGCCAAAGCTGCCGGGCGACAAGTCGTCCAGTTTGCCCTGCTGCATGAAGTTATCGATGATCGAGACATTGCGTTCCTGCGCCGGGTCGATGGCATTGAGCAGGACTTTCTGCACCTTGCCGTCGTTGGTCAACAGGCCCTGCATCTGGGTGAAGGGCGCAACCGCCAGCACTTTGGGGTTCTGCTTGACCTTCGCGGCCAGGCTTTGCCAGTCGCTGATGGGCTCACCCGACTCGATGGTCGCGTGGGGCACCATGCCCAGCACGCGGGTACGCATCTCATGATCGAAGCCGTTCATCACCGACAGCACCACGATCATCACGACAACGCCAAGGGCGAGCCCGATCATCGAGGTCAGGGAAATGAACGACACAAAATGATTGCGACGTTTTGCACGGGTATAACGCGTGCCAATAAATACGAAGAGAGGTCTGAACATGTCGGGGCTTGTTCGGAGGAAAAGAAGACGTCCTTGTGGCGGGGTCAGGTAAGCAGCTTTACACTCAGACCATCACCGCTGCCTTGGGTTCGCCATGTCGACATTAGATGAAGAAGATCGCCGCGAATACTACCGTATCGAGGACATGATCGCACTGGAAATTACCCCACTGTCGGGCCCGGAAGCGCTGAGCAAGGAAGTGTTGCTGGATGATTCGCCGCTGTTCAATCTGCTCAGCGAGTTGCACCTGAGTGAATTTGAATCCCAGCACTTGCTGCGCCAGATCGGCGAGCGGGACCGCACCCTGGCCGCCTTCCTCAAAGTGCAGAACAAACGCATGGATTTGCTCAGCCAGATCATGGCGCAAAGCCTGCTGGGCGAGATCGGTACGCCGCAGCCCGTGGTCATCTCCGAAGGCGGCATCGAGTTCCTGAACCCCACGGCGATCCAGCCCGACAGCCACCTGGCGGTCAAGCTGGTGCTGATGCCGCAAGCCCTCGGGCTGTTGCTGCGAGCCAAGGTGACCCATTGCGATGCCAAGACCGGTGGCTTTGAAATCGGCACGGAATTCGAAGCCATGACCGATGCCCAACGCCAGTTGCTGGCACGCTATATCCTGCAGAAACAGGCCCAGGAACGGCGCCTGGCGCGGGAAAAAAGCGACGAATCCGACACCTGAATACGATCATTGAATGGCGCGTCGCGTCATCCATCCAGCCAGGAACCCTGGCGTAAAGGAGCAACTGTGACCCTGATTTATGGCCACCGCGGTGCCAAAGGCGAAGCACCGGAAAACACCCTGACCAGCTTCCAGGAATGCCTCAAGCACGGCGTGCGCCGCTGCGAATTGGATTTGCACCTGTCCATGGACGGCGAGCTGATGGTCATCCACGACCCGACGCTCAAGCGCACCACCGACCGGCGCGGCAAGGTCGTCGAGTATTCAGCCGCCGACCTGGTGAAGATGGACGCGCGCAAAGGCGGCCCGGGCTGGGTCAACCCTTGCCCGATCCCGCGCCTGGAAGAGCTGTTCGAACAGTGCGACTTCGACCACTGGCAACTGGAAGTCAAAAGCGCATCGCGCACCCGCGCGGCAACCACCGTGCTGGCGATCCGGGAAATGGCTCAGCGTTTCGGGCTGATGGACAAGGTCACCGTGACCTCAAGCTCGCGGGAAGTGTTGAAAGCGGCGCTGGACCTCACCCCGGACCTGTCCCGCGGGCTGGTAGCCGAATACGCCTGGCTCGACCCGTTGAAGGTCGCGGCCAACTATGGCTGTGAGATTCTGGCGTTGAACTGGACGTTGTGCACCCCTGAGCGTCTGGAAAAAGCCCAGCGCCAGGGTTTGCACGTGTCCGTGTGGACCGTCAACGAACCCGCGCTGATGCGCAGGCTCGCCGACTTCGGCGTAGATAGCCTGATTACAGACTTTCCCGGTTTGGCCACTGCCACCCTCGGGAATTACTGAAATCGGTCTCCCCGGCCGGCTCAGGCCACCGGCCGGAGCCGCTCAAAAAAGCCGGTTGAGGCCGTCGTAGGCCGCTACCCGATAGGCTTCAGCCATAGTCGGGTAGTTGAACGTGGTGTTGACGAAATACTTGAGGGTATTCAGCTCACCCGGCTGGTTCATGATCGCCTGGCCGATGTGCACGATCTCCGACGCCTGATAGCCGAAGCAATGCACGCCGAGCACTTCCAGGGTCTCGCGGTGGAACAGGATCTTCAGCATGCCCTGGGGCTCACCGGCGATCTGCGCACGCGCCATGCTCTTGAAGAACGCCTTGCCGACTTCATAAGGCACCTTGGCCTTGGTCAGTTCGTGCTCGTTCTTGCCGATCGAGCTGATCTCGGGAATCGTGTAGATCCCGGTCGGCACGTCGTTGACGTAGCGCCAGCTGCCGTTGTCGACAATGCTGCCAGCGGCCGAGCGGCCCTGGTCATGGGCGGCACTGGCCAGGCTCGGCCAGCCAATCACGTCACCGGCACCGTAGATGTTCGGTACGCAGGTGCGGTAGTTCTCGTCGACTTCGATCTGGCCACGGCTGTTGACCTTCACACCGATGTTTTCCATGCCCAGCTTGTCGGTGTTGCCGGTTCGGCCGTTGCACCACAGCAAGGCGTCGGCCTTGATCTTCTTGCCGGATTTCAGGTGCAGGATCACACCGTTGTCCAGGCCTTCGACCCGCTCGTACTCTTCGTTGTGGCGCACGGTGATGTTGTTGTTGCTGAAGTGGTAACTCAACGCCTGGGAAATTTCCGAGTCGAGGAAGCTCAGCAACTGGTCGCGGTTATCCACCAGCTCGACCAATACACCCAGGCCGCTGAAGATCGAGGCGTATTCACAGCCGATCACGCCGGCGCCATAGATGATCAGTTTGCGCGGGGTGTGGCCCAGGCTGAGAATGGTGTCGCTATCGTAGATACGCGGGTGGTGGAAATCGATATCCGCCGGGCGATACGGACGCGAGCCGGTGGCGATGATGATGTGCTTGGCTACCAGCTTCTCGACCACGCCGTTGGCGCAGACCACTTCGACGGTTTGCTCGTCGGCGAAGCTGCCGGTGCCGAAGAACAGGTCGACGCGGTTACGGGCATAGAAGCCGGTACGCGAGGCAACCTGTTTGGAAATGACTTTTTCAGCGCTCTTGAGCACGTCCGGGAACGAGAACCAGCGCGGCTCACCAATGGCCCGGAACATCGGGTTGGTGTTGAACTGCATGATCTGGCGCACCGAGTGACGCAAGGCCTTGGACGGGATGGTACCCAGGTGGGTGCAGTTACCGCCGACCTGGCGACGGCTATCGACCATCGCCACCTTGCGCCCTGCTTTGGCGGCGTTCATCGCCGCACCTTCTCCAGCTGGGCCGGAACCCAGTACCACCACGTCGTAGTTGTAGACAGCCATGCGTACTCCTCAGAACAGGCCAGGGCGCACGGTTGGACGCCTGGCTAAATCATGCCGCGGCCAGCGGTCATGAAGGATCAATGTGGCTCAAGTGTGTGAGCCGGGGCACAGTCTATAGAACGCTCAACGTCGCGCACATTAACCCTTGGTCGCGTCGTAGGCCAGTTTTGCCTTTACTACACGGCGCTCGTTATTGAATTAACCTGTAGGCAAGCACCTTTTCAGGACTGGCCATTATGAAGCATGTCGTCATTTGTTTATTGCTGATGTTTTCGGTCCCGGTTCTGGCGAATGAGGCTGATCGCCTCAAACAAGCCGATTTTCCGCCGAAATCTCATCAACTGGTGCTGAAAAACCAGGCCGTCCTGACCTACCTGTGGGCAGACGTCTATGCGGCGGCATTGTTCGCCCCGGCTGACCTGAGCGCCAAACAAGCCCTGGATCAGCAAAAAGACCTGCGCCTGGAGCTGTATTACTTTCGCGATATCGACCGCAACGATGTGATCAAGGCCGCCACCGCCACTCTCGAACGTCAGCAAACACCCGCCACCCTCGCCCGCCTGAAGCCTGAACTGGATCAATTGCACAAAAGCTTCCGCAACATCCGCAGCGGCGACCGTTATGCGCTGGACTTCCAGCCTCAGCGCGGCCTGAACCTGGAAATCAACGGCAGCGTGGTATTCAGCAGTCGCAATGACGAACTGGCCAAGGCTTACCTGGGAATCTGGCTGGCACCAAAAGGCTTGTCCGACAGCCTGCGTAGCACCCTCCTCAACTGATCGCAAAAACCCTGTGGGAGCGGGCTTGCTCGCGAATGCGGTGTGTCATTGGCTCATAAGCTGACTGACACACCGCATTCGCGAGCAAGCCCGCCCCCACATTGGATTTTCATCACCCGGAGGCCTGCGGCAATTTGCCAGCTTGCTATCGGTTTTTTGTTGCCTGTGGTGGCTTATACACATATCGTTACAAAACTGTTCAGCGCCAGCCTCGTGCCAAGGCTTTAACAGCAAGGACGGTTGCGACCAGGGATTACTAATAAGATAGCCAAAATGAGTGCATGACATGTCCACTACAACGGGCAAGGGCAAGGCGATCTTTCGCGTTGTCAGCGGTAACTTCCTTGAGATGTTCGACTTCATGGTCTACGGCTTCTACGCCACGGCCATTGCCAAGACATTTTTCCCCACCGACAGCGCGTTCGCGTCCCTGATGCTGTCCCTGGCGACCTTTGGTGCCGGGTTCCTGATGCGTCCTCTGGGCGCGATTTTCCTCGGTGCCTACATCGACCGTCACGGCCGTAAAAAGGGCCTGGTGATCACCCTGGCGATGATGGCCGCCGGTACCATCCTGATTGCCTGCGTTCCCGGGTATGCCACCCTGGGCGTCGCGGCGCCGTTGCTGGTGCTGTTCGGCCGCCTGCTGCAAGGCTTCTCCGCCGGTGTCGAACTGGGCGGCGTGTCGGTGTACCTGGCGGAAATCGCCACTGCAGGCCGTAAAGGCTTCTTCGTCAGTTGGCAGTCCGCCAGCCAGCAAGCCGCCGTGGTATTCGCCGGCCTGCTGGGCGTAGGCCTCAACCACTGGCTCAGCCCGGAAGAAATGGGTGACTGGGGCTGGCGCGTGCCGTTCCTGATCGGCTGCCTGATCGTGCCGGTGATCTTCGTGATTCGTCGCTCCCTGGAAGAAACCCCGGAATTCCAGGCGCGCAAACACCGCCCTACCCTGCAGGAAATCGTCCGTTCGATCGGCCAGAACTTCGGCATCGTCATCGCCGGCATGGCGCTGGTGGTGATGACCACCGTGTCGTTCTACCTGATCACCGCCTACACCCCGACCTTCGGCAAGGCCGAACTGCACCTGTCGGACTTCGACGCGCTGCTGGTCACTGTGTGCGTGGGCATCTCGAACTTCATCTGGCTGCCGGTGATGGGGGCGGTGTCCGACAAGATCGGGCGTAAACCCCTGCTGCTGGGGGCGACTATTCTGGCGATCCTCACCGCTTATCCAGCGCTGTCCTGGCTGGTGGCCAACCCGAGCTTCAGCCATCTGCTGATCGTGCTGCTCTGGCTGTCGTTCCTGTATGGCTCGTACAACGGCGCAATGGTTGTAGCGCTGACCGAGATCATGCCGGTAGAAGTGCGCACCACCGGCTTCTCCCTGGCCTATAGCCTGGCAACGGCGACCTTTGGTGGCTTTACTCCGGCGGCGTGTACCTACCTGATCCACGTGCTGGACAACAAGGCCGCACCGGGCATCTGGCTCAGCGGCGCGGCGGTGCTGGGCTTGATCGCCACATTGATTCTGTTCAAGGGCAACCGGCATGAACTGCGTACCGCGCAGGCTTCGATAGTCGGCGGCGCTTGATAGGCCGCTTTCGCGAGCAAGCCCGCTCCCACATTTGAAATGTATTCACAAATCAAAATGTGGGAGCTGGCTTGCCTGCGATGAGGCCGGTACAAGCAACGCAAAAACAACAGACATAAAAAAGCCCCGAACCAGTCGGGGCTTTTTCATTTACCGCTGATGCTTAGCGCGGGAATGCTGGCGGGTTAACCCCGGCCATGTCTTCCATCACGCGAACCACCTGGCAGCTGTAACCGAATTCGTTGTCGTACCAGACGTACAGAACAACGCGGTTGTCTTGAGTGATGGTCGCTTCAGCGTCCACCACACCGGCGTGGCGCGAGCCCACGAAGTCGGTGGAAACCACTTCCTGCGAATTGACGAAGTCGATTTGCTTGTGCAGATCGGAGTGCAGCGCCATGTAGCGCAGGTACTCGTTCATCTCTTCACGGGTGGCGGCTTTCTCAAGGTTCAGGTTGAGAATGGCCATCGACACGTTCGGCGTCGGAACACGGATCGCGTTACCGGTCAGCTTGCCGGCCAGCTCAGGCAGGGCCTTGGCAGCAGCGGTGGCAGCACCGGTCTCGGTGATCACCATGTTCAGCGCGGCGCTACGGCCACGGCGATCGCCCTTGTGGAAGTTGTCGATCAGGTTCTGGTCGTTGGTGTACGAGTGAACCGTTTCAACGTGACCGTTAACGATGCCGAACTTGTCATTCACAGCCTTCAGCACCGGCACGATGGCGTTGGTGGTGCAGGAAGCGGCGGACACGATCTTGTCGTCAGCGGTGATTTCACCGTGGTTGATGCCGTGCACGATGTTCTTCAGCTTGCCCTTGCCAGGCGCAGTCAGGACAACGCGGTCGATACCCGGGCACGCCAGGTGCTGGCCGAGGCCCTCGGCGTCACGCCACACACCGGTGTTGTCCACCAGCAGTGCGTCCTTGATGCCGTACTGGGTGTAATCCACCTCAGACGGGTTCTTCGCGTAGATGACCTGGATCAGGTTACCGTTGGCGGTGATGGTGTTGTTTTCTTCGTCGATGACGATGGTGCCGTTGAACGGACCGTGGACCGAGTCACGACGCAGCAGGCTGGCGCGCTTGGTCAGGTCGTTTTCAGCACCTTTACGCACCACGATGGCACGCAGGCGCAGGCCGTCGCCGCCACCGGTTTTTTCGATCAGGATGCGCGCCAGCAGGCGGCCGATACGACCGAAACCGTACAGCACAACGTCGGTGCCTTTGCGGGCTGCGGCGTTTTGCTGGCCAACCACGTCGGCCATTTCTTCACGTACGAACTGCTCGGCGGTGCGGCCAGCGCCTTCCTTGCGGAATTTATAGGCCAGCTTGCCCAGGTCTACCGAAGCCGCGCCGAGCTTGAGCTCGCTCATGGCTTTAAGCAGAGGGAATGTTTCGTGGACGGAGAGTTCGCTATCGTCGGCAGAACGATGGCGAGCAAAGCGATGAGCCTTGAGAATCGCGATGACTGATTGGTTGATCAGGCTGCGGCCATAGATCGAGCTCACCACGTTGTTATTGCGGTATAGCTGACCGATAAGCGGAATCATCGCTTCAGCGAGTGCTTCACGGTCGATCCATTCACCAAGACACTGGTCGGGCTTCTGAGTCACGGGAACCTTCCACATGTAGGGGCAGAAAAAAGGGGCTACATTATGCCGCCCGACCGCCCTCGGAGCAATGCGCGGCCCGCAACAAAACCCCTTGCAAAAAAATATCGCCCCTCTGCAGCCCAGTAAATACGCGGCTTCCAGCGCACCCCCTGTTGGACCAATGTGACAAAGTGTCCGTAACCCTCCGAAACATACACCGATTTCGGCACTACATAATGAGTCAAAAGGCACCTTTGTTTGTCTTAGCCACTACATTTCCTACAAACCGTAATAGGCTCAGTCAGCAACTGACAGGCGGCACTCCGGGCCGTTACAATTACCGACTTTGTCGCAACGCTTGGAGCTCAACCTTCCGTGCCCGTTCTGCGTCTACCGCTTCTCCCTGCCGCGGCAGGTAAACAGCACTGGGGCAATCTGCCCGGTGCCGCCCTGAGCCTGGCCATCGCCGAGGCTGCCAGCGCTGCCAAGCGCTTTACCCTGCTGCTCACCGCCGACAGCCAAAGTGCCGAGCGGCTGGAACAGGAGCTGAGTTTCTTCGCCCCCGATTTGCCGGTACTGCATTTCCCGGACTGGGAAACCCTGCCCTACGATCTGTTCTCGCCGCACCAGGACATCATTTCCCAGCGCATCGCCAGCCTGTACCGCTTGCCGGAACTGGCCCACGGCGTGCTGGTGGTGCCGATCACCACGGCCCTGCACCGCCTGGCACCGACCAAGTTCCTGCTGGGCAGCAGCCTGGTGCTGGATATCGGCCAGAAGCTCGATGTGGAGCAAATGCGCACCCGGCTTGAGGCCAGCGGTTATCGCTGCGTCGACACGGTGTACGAGCACGGTGAGTTCGCCGTGCGTGGCGCGTTGATCGACCTGTTCCCGATGGGCAGCAAACTGCCCTACCGGATCGACCTGTTCGACGACGAAATCGAAACCCTGCGCACCTTCGATCCGGAAAACCAGCGCTCCATCGACAAGGTGCAGTCGATCAAGCTGCTGCCGGCCCGGGAGTTCCCGCTGCAAAAAGACGCGGTCACGCGCTTCAAGGCACGTTTCCGCGAGCGCTTCGACGTGGATTTCCGTCGCTGCCCGATCTTCCAGGACTTGAGCAGCGGGATTACCCCCGCCGGTATCGAGTATTACCTGCCGCTGTTCTTCGACGAAACCTCCACGCTCTTCGATTACCTGCCTCAGGACACCCAGGTGTTCTCGCTGCCAGGCATCGAACAGGCAGCGGAGAATTTCTGGAATGACGTGCGCAACCGTTATGAAGAACGCCGCGTCGATCCGTCCCGTCCTTTATTGCCACCGGCCGAGCTGTTCCTGCCGGTGGAAGACTGCTTCGCCCGCCTGAAAAACTGGCCGCGGGTAGTCGCCAGCCAGCAGGACGTGGATGCAGGCGCCGGCCGCGAGCGCTTCCCGGCGCAAGCGCTGCCGAACCTGGCGATTGAAGCCAAGGCCAACCAGCCGCTGGAAGCACTGTCGAATTTCCTCGGTGACTTCCCCGGCCGCGTGCTGTTTACCGCCGAGTCCGCCGGGCGCCGCGAGGTGCTGCTGGAGCTGTTGGAACGCCTGAAGCTGCGGCCGAAAACCGTCGACAGCTGGCCGGACTTTGTCGCGAGCAAGGATCGCCTGGCGATCACCATCGCACCGCTGGACGAAGGGCTGCTGCTGGACGACCCGGCCCTGGCACTGATTGCCGAGAGCCCGCTGTTCGGTCAGCGGGTGATGCAGCGCCGCCGCCGGGAAAAGCGCGCCGATGCCAACAACGATGCGGTGATCAAGAACCTCACCGAGCTGCGCGAAGGCGCGCCGGTGGTGCATATCGACCACGGCGTGGGCCGTTACCTGGGCCTGCAGACCCTGGAGATCGACAACCAGGTGGCCGAATTCCTCACCATGGAATACGCCGAGGGCGCCAAGCTTTATGTGCCCGTGGCCAACCTGCACCTGATCGCCCGCTACACCGGCAGCGACGACGCCCTCGCGCCGTTGCACCGCCTGGGCTCCGAGACCTGGCAGAAAGCCAAGCGCAAGGCCGCCGAACAGGTACGCGATGTGGCCGCCGAGTTACTCGACATCTATGCCCGCCGCGCCGCCCGCGAAGGTTATGCGTTTGCCGACCCAAAAGCCGACTACGCCACCTTCAGCGCCGGCTTCGCCTTCGAAGAAACCCCGGACCAGCAAACCACCATCGACGCCGTGCGCGCCGACATGCTGGCGCCCAAGCCGATGGACCGCCTGGTGTGCGGCGACGTGGGCTTCGGCAAGACCGAGGTGGCAATGCGCGCAGCGTTTATTGCGGTGCACGGCGGCCGCCAAGTGGCGATCCTCGTCCCCACCACCCTGCTCGCCCAGCAGCACTACAACAGCTTCCGCGACCGCTTTGCCGACTGGCCAGTGACCGTGGAAGTGATGAGCCGCTTCAAATCAGCCAAGGAAGTGAATGCGGCCATCGCCGACCTGGCGGAAGGCAAGATCGACATCGTCATCGGCACTCACAAGCTGCTGTCGGATGACGTGAAGATCAAGAACCTCGGGCTGGTGATCATCGACGAAGAGCACCGCTTCGGGGTTCGCCAGAAAGAACAGCTCAAGGCCCTGCGCAGTGAAGTCGACATCCTGACTCTCACCGCCACGCCGATTCCGCGCACGCTGAACATGGCGGTGTCGGGCATGCGCGACCTGTCGATCATCGCCACGCCGCCGGCGCGCCGGTTGTCGGTGCGCACCTTCGTCATGGAGCAGAACAAAAGCACGGTCAAGGAAGCCCTGCTGCGCGAGTTGCTGCGCGGCGGCCAGGTGTACTACCTGCACAACGATGTAAAAACCATCGAGAAATGCGCCGCCGACCTCGCCGAACTGGTGCCGGAAGCACGGATCGCCATCGGCCACGGGCAGATGCGCGAGCGCGAACTCGAACAGGTAATGAGCGACTTCTATCACAAGCGCTTCAACGTGCTGATCGCCTCGACCATCATCGAGACCGGCATCGACGTGCCGAGCGCCAACACCATCATCATCGAGCGCGCCGACAAGTTCGGCCTGGCGCAGCTGCATCAGTTGCGCGGCCGGGTCGGGCGCAGCCACCACCAGGCGTATGCCTATCTGCTGACGCCGCCGCGCCAGCAGATCACTTCCGACGCCGAGAAGCGCCTGGAAGCGATCGCCAACACCCAGGACCTCGGCGCCGGCTTTGTGCTGGCCACCAACGACCTGGAAATCCGCGGCGCCGGCGAACTGCTGGGCGACGGCCAGAGCGGGCAGATCCAGGCCGTCGGCTTCACCCTGTATATGGAAATGCTCGAGCGCGCGGTGAAGTCCATCCGCAAGGGCGAACAACCGAACCTCGACCAACCGCTGGGTGGCGGCCCGGAGATCAACCTGCGCCTGCCGGCGCTGATCCCCGAAGACTACCTGCCGGATGTGCACGCGCGACTGATCCTGTACAAGCGCATCGCCTCGGCCACCGACGAAGAAGGTCTCAAGGACCTTCAAGTGGAGATGATCGATCGCTTCGGCCTGTTGCCGGAGCCGACCAAGAACCTGGTGCGCCTGACCCTGCTCAAACTGCAGGCCGAGCAACTGGGCATCAAGAAGGTCGACGCCGGGCCGCAAGGTGGGCGTATCGAATTCGAAGCGCAGACGCCGGTGGACCCACTGGTGCTGATCAAGCTGATTCAGGGCCAGCCCAATCGCTACAAGTTCGAAGGGGCTACGCTGTTCAAATTCATGGTGCCGATGGAACGCGCCGAAGAACGCTTTAATACACTGGAGGCGCTGTTTGAGCGCCTCATCCCGAAATCTGCTTGAAGGACGCCCCAATGCGCCTGTTCCGCATTTTGAGCTTGTTGTTGGTGGTCGTTGCCCCTTCGGCGTTCGCCGACAGCCCGTACCTGGTGGAGATGATCCTGGTGCGCCAGAACGCCGAGCCGGTGATCAACAGCCGTGCGGCGCCGGAAAACTGGGACGCCGGCGCACCACGCCTGGGGACTGACAAAATGAGCCCGCCACGATTGGGCAATATTGTCGAGAAGCTGCAAGCCAGCAGCGACTACACCGTATTGCTGCACAAGTCCTGGGAACAGAATCTCGGTGAGCAACCGGTGAAGCTGGCCATCAGCGATGGCCAGGAACAGTTCGGCCAGTTCCCCATCGAAGGTACCCTGAACCTGCAGCTTGGACGCTTTACCGATATCGACGCAGACTTCTGGGTCAACCAGTTCGACGCCAACGGCAGCGTCATCGCCAGCGAACACCTCAGCCAGCAAGACGTGCGCACAAAGAACAACCAGCTCAACTACCTGGACGGCGGCCACCTCGCCCTGCTGATCAAGATCACTTCGCTGACCGCCAAGCCGCCCAGCGCTCCACCGCCCGATGTCCAGGACTGATCCAGCACCATGCCCCTGACGTCGTCGTTGACCAAACCCCTGGCCCCTTCGTGGGCCAATCGCTTTAAAGAGCAAAGCCTCGAGCGTGGCCGGCGCTACGCCCTGGAAAACCGTGTGCGTATCGTCGAGTCCGGCGACAGCACCATCATTGCCAGCTGCGAAGGCTCGGGTGGCAATGTCTACCGCCAGACCATTTCGCTGCGCGAATCCGCCAAGGGCACGTTGATCCTGGTGGACAGCCGCTGCACGTGCCCCGTGCACACCAACTGCAAACACATCGCCGCCGTGCTGCTCAAGGTCCAGGAAACCCTGGCCTACCCGGCGGCGGCCCAGGATGCCGAGTTGCTGGAGAAGCTCCAGGCGGTGCTGGATAACCGCGTGGTGTTGCCGCAAGTGGTGATGGAAGACGTGCAACCGGTGCCGCGCCTGTGGCTGGCGAGTATCGAGTTCAGTGCCTTCGAACCGCGCAACGGCAAGATGCAGCGTTATATCCAGCATCGCGCGGCGTTGTCCTTCAACTATTTGGGCAACTACGTCAGCGGCCAGAAGAACGCCGACATTATCGTGCGCCAGGAACAGCAGAGCCTGCGGATCAAGCGCCACCCCGAGGTGGAGCAGCAGTTTCGCGAACAGCTGCGCCTGCTGGGCTTCAAGATCGCCACCCGCCAGAGCAAGGCCCTGCCG
This sequence comes from Pseudomonas sp. C8002, assembly GCF_013385765.1. NCBI lineage: Bacteria > Pseudomonadati > Pseudomonadota > Gammaproteobacteria > Pseudomonadales > Pseudomonadaceae > Pseudomonas > Pseudomonas sp. C8002. Next base: position 98,004 of record NZ_JACAPJ010000004.1, on the reverse strand, counting down.
GAAAGCGCCGGCGAGCTGTTCGAGATGGTCAATGACAGCGCGTGGCTGAACTTCACCCTGAATGCCTCGCCGAACCTGCGCGCCCAGGGTTGGGAACTACAGATCGACGAAGATTTCGGTTTTGACCTGAGCGCCGTCGACGACTGGTACGCCAGCGTCGACGAAGTGCCGGAGCGTGACTGGTTCGACTTGGAGCTGGGGATCATCGTCAACGGCGAACGCCTGAGTTTGCTGCCGATCCTGTTGAACCTGATGCGCTCTCACACCGAGATCCTCAACCCGGAAAAACTCGCCCGGCGCCGTGATGACGAACTGATCCTGGTGAACATTCCCGGCCTGCCCAACGGCCACGGCCCGCTGCAAGTGGCGCTGCCTTATGGCCGGCTGAAACCGGTGCTGGCAACCCTGGGCGAGTTCTACCTGCAAGAGCCCGGCACCACCGCGCTGCGCCTGGCCAAGGCCGACGCGATTCGCCTGAACCCGCTGGAAGACCTGCCGCTGCAATGGGAAGGCGGCGAAAAGATCCGCAACTTCGCCCAGCGCCTGCGGGACATCAAGGATTTCAGCTGCGAAGCGCCGGAAGGCTTGAACGCAACGTTGCGCCCTTATCAACTGGAAGGCCTGAGCTGGATGCAGTCGCTGCGCCAACTCGACGTCGGCGGGATTCTCGCGGATGACATGGGCCTGGGCAAAACCCTGCAAACCCTGGCGCATATTCTCAGCGAGAAAATCGCCGGACGCCTGGACCGCCCGTGCATGGTGGTGATGCCCACCAGCCTGATCCCGAACTGGCTCGACGAAGCGGCGCACTTCACGCCGCAGCTCAAAGTCATGGCGTTGTACGGCGCGGGGCGCAAGAAACATTTCCCTCAGTTGCAGGACTACGACCTGCTGCTGACCACCTACGCCCTGCTGCCCAAGGACATCGAGCAACTGGCCGCCCTGCCCTTGCACGTGCTGATCCTTGACGAAGCGCAGTACATCAAGAACCCCAACAGCAAGGCCGCCCAGGCGGCCCGCGAGCTGAACGCCCGCCAGCGCCTGTGCCTCAGCGGTACACCGCTGGAAAACCACTTGGGCGAGCTGTGGTCGCTGTTCCACTTCCTGCTGCCGGGTTGGCTGGGGGACGTGAAGAGCTTCAACCGCGATTACCGCGTACCGATCGAAAAGCGCGGCAGCGATGTGCGATTGCAGCACCTCAATGGTCGGATCAAGCCGTTCCTGCTGCGTCGCACCAAGGAACAGGTGGCGACCGAGCTGCCGCCCAAGACCGAGATCATCCACTGGGTCGACCTCAACGAAGCCCAACGCGACGTGTACGAAACCATGCGCCTGGCGATGGACAAGAAAGTCCGCGACGAGATTACCCGCAAGGGTGTGGCGCGCAGCCAGATCATCATCCTGGAGGCGCTGCTCAAGTTGCGCCAGGTGTGCTGTGATTTACGCCTGGTCAATGATGCAACCCTGCCGGCAAAGGGCAGTAGCTCGGGCAAACTCGACAGCTTGATGGAGATGCTCGAAGAGCTGTTTGCCGAGGGCCGCAGGATTCTGCTGTTTTCCCAGTTCACCTCGATGCTGAGCCTGATCGAGGCCGAGTTGAAGAAGCGTGGCGTGGCTTATGCGCTGCTTACCGGTCAGACGCGGGATCGGCGCACGCCGGTGAAAGACTTCCAGAGCGGCAAGCTGCAGATCTTCCTGATCAGCCTGAAGGCAGGCGGCGTCGGACTTAACCTGACGGAAGCCGACACGGTGATTCACTACGACCCGTGGTGGAACCCGGCCACGGAGAACCAGGCCACCGACCGTGCGTATCGCATCGGCCAGGAGAAGCCGGTATTTGTGTACAAGATGATTGCCCGGGGCACCGTGGAAGAGAAAATCCAGCATTTGCAGCAGGAAAAGTCTGATCTGGCGGCGGGCGTTCTGGATGGGCGGACGACGGGGGATTGGAAGTTGGGGAATGAGGATATCGAGGCGTTGTTTGCGCCGTTGCCTCATAAGCAGGAAAAGCGCTGACTGTTAGATCGCCTTCGCGAGCAAGCCCGCTCCCACATTTGACCGCATATACCCTGGAGGAATGCGGTCGGATGTGGGAGCGGGCTTGCTCGCGAAGGGCGCACCGCAGTTGTCAGTCGATCAACTGAGCATCCCGCAGCGCACCCAACGCCGCCAACCAACGCGGATCCTGCTTGTACTCGGTCGACGCCACAGCCTGGCCACGCATCCGCGCGATACGCGCCGACGGCGTGACCTTCATGCGCTGGGCAGCACTCAGGGCCAACTCGGCGGCGGCGCGGTCGTTGCACACCAGGCCCATGTCGCAACCGGCAGTCAACGCCGCCTCAATACGACTGGCAGCATCACCGACCACATGAGCCCCCGCCATCGACAGGTCGTCACTGAAGATCACCCCGTCGAACTGCAACTCGCCACGCAGGATGTCCTGCAGCCAGCGCCGGGAGAACCCGGCCGGTTGCGCGTCGACCTGTGGATAAATCACGTGGGCTGGCATGACAGCCGCCAACTGCTTGCTCAGGCGTGCGAACGGCACCAGGTCATTGGCGCGAATCTGTTCCAGGCTGCGCTCGTCGTTGGGAATGGCGACGTGGGAATCGGCTTCGGCCCAGCCGTGGCCGGGGAAGTGCTTGCCGGTGGCCGCCATACCGGCGCTGTTCATGCCACGGATGAAGGCGCCCGCGAGCACGGCGGCGCGCTCGGGGTCGCCTTCGAAGGCGCGAGTGCCCACAACGGCGCTGCGCTGGTAATCGAGGTCCAGCACCGGGGCGAAGCTCAGGTCCAGGCCAACCGCCAGCACTTCGGTTGCCATGATCCAACCGCACTGCTCGGCCAGTTGCTCCGCATTCGGGTTGTCGGCCAAGGCACGCATCGCCGGCAGACGCACAAACCCCTGACGCAAGCGTTGCACTCGGCCGCCTTCCTGATCGACCGCCAGCAACAGGTCCGGGCGCACGGCGCGAATCGCCGCGCTCAATTCACGCACCTGCCGAGGATGCTCGATATTGCGTGCAAAAATGATCAGGCCGCCCACCTCGGGCTGACGCAACAAGTGGCGATCCTCAGCCGTCAGCCAGGTGCCGGCAACGTCCACCATCAAAGAGCCTTGCAGGGCTTGGGTCATATAGCTTCCTTAAATAACGCACGCAGCCCGAAGCCCCCGCGAGATCGCATCGCCAGGATTGAATCTGGAGACGGACGCTCAGCGAGCGCAACGGGCTGTGGATAAATAGCTGAAATCGGCATGGGCGGCTAGCTTAGCGGATGCAAGCGGCCGCGCACACCCGGGAGGGGTTAAACCTTGGCCGGGACCGGTACTGACTTGCTGCGCGGGCGCAATTGGGCGGCGGCCATGGCCTGGTCGGTGACGCCGGTTTCGGCACGCATGCCGGCGGCGAGAAACGGCACCATCAGGCGCATGACCTGCTCGATGGAGGTGTTGACGCCGAAGTCGGTCTCGGCAATCGCACGCAGTGCCTTGATCCCGGACATGCTGAATGCCGCGGCACCGAGCATGAAGTGCACGCGCCAGAACAGTTCGATTGGCGGGATACGCGGGGCGGCTTCGTTGACCAGCAACATATAGCGGCGGAACACCTTGCCGTACATGTCTTCAAGGTAGCGGCGCAGGTGGCCCTGGCTCTGGCTGAACGCCAGGCCCAACAGGCGCATGAAGATCGACAGGTCGTTGCCGCTGCGTGGCTGAACCACCAGGGCTTGTTCGACGAGGATCTCCAGCAGGTCTTCCAGGCTTGGCTTGTTTTCAGGCTTGGCCTGGCGACGCTCCAGCTCACGGTCGAGGCTGATGCAGAAAGGCCCCAGGAAACGTGAGAACACGGCCTGGATCAGCGCCTTCTTGGAGCCGAAATGGTAGTTCACTGCCGCCAGGTTGACCCCGGCCTTGCTGGTAATCAGCCGCAATGAAGTTTCAGCAAATCCTTTTTCCGCGAACAACTGCTCGGCAGCATCGAGAATGCGTTCAACGGTTTCCGACTGGGCCATGGCTACTCCGCCTGACAAACACTTGTTTGAAACATACGTTTCAAGCTATGTCTTGTCAAGCCTGCAGGTCGGTTTGCGGCTGGCCGGTCAGCTATTTCATGGCCATTTAATCACATTCGCCAAGGTCTGTAGGCAGCGCTGTCTCCAGTGTGTAGGACAGGTGATAAATGACCGTCCAGCGGAGTGACTGAAAACGGTGATTGCCAAGCGCAGTCCACTGTATATAATCCCAGTCACTGTATAAAAAGACAGAGCGATCAACATGCTAAAACTGACGCCACGCCAAGCTGAGATTCTGGCTTTTATCAAGCGCTGCCTCGATGACAACGGCTACCCGCCGACCCGGGCGGAAATTGCGCTGGAACTGGGATTCAAGTCACCCAACGCCGCTGAAGAACACCTCAAGGCCCTCGCCCGCAAAGGCGCGATCGAGATGACCCCGGGTGCTTCACGCGGTATTCGCATCCCTGGCTTCGAAGCCAAGGCCGACGAGTCGACACTGCCGATCATCGGCCGCGTCGCAGCCGGTGCGCCGATCCTGGCGCAACAGCACGTCGAGGAATCCTGCAACATCAACCCGACCTTCTTCCATCCCCGTGCCGACTACCTGTTGCGGGTCCATGGCATGAGCATGAAGGACGTGGGCATTTTCGACGGCGACCTGCTGGCCGTCCACACCACACGTGAAGCTCGCAATGGCCAGATCGTCGTCGCCCGTATCGGCGATGAAGTGACGGTCAAACGCTTCAAGCGCGAAGGCAGCAAGGTCTGGCTCCTGGCCGAGAACCCCGAATTCGCGCCGATTGAAGTGAACCTGAAGGATCAGGACCTGGTGATTGAAGGCTTGAGCGTCGGCGTTATTCGCCGCTAACGGAGGCATCATGCAGTTCCTACAGACCCCACAACACACTCAACTGTCGCTGTTTGAGGCCTTTATGGCCCAGCCCCTTGCGCCCATCCTCAAGGAAGTGGTCGAAGCGCCCTGGAGCGCCGAACCCGAGGCGTTCAGTGAACTGTCGTTGCGCGGTGCTGCCGGGAACTGCCTGAGCCTGTTGGCGCCGATCCTTCGCGAATTGAGCGAGGAACAGGACGCCCGCTGGCTGACGCTGATCGCCCCGCCGTCCAGCCTGACCCAGGCCTGGTTGCGGGATGCCGGCCTGAACCGCGAACGCATCCTGTTGCTGCAACCCCGTGGTGCTCAAAGCGCCCAGCAGTTGACCTGCGAAGCCTTGCGCCTGGGCCGTAGCCATACGGTGGTCAGCTGGCTGAACCCGCTGACCACAGCGGCCAGGCAGCAACTGATCAGCGCCGCCCGCACAGGTGATGCGCAAAGCTTGAACATTCGGTTGGGATAAAACGATACGCGGGTAACTGACAGCTGTCAGGATCCGCCATGACGCGAGGCTTCTTCAGAATTGAGAAGCCGATCTGCACAATTGAAGCCTGTAAAAAAGTCGACAGACGGACTCAGTGAAGAATCCGCGGGCCGTCTTCCTTTTCCGGTTCGCCTTCAGCCAGGCGCCCCGCCATCTGCACACCTACGCTCAACATGGCTTTTGCCACTTCCACGTGCTGGCCCTGTAGGAACGCTTTTGCGTCCTCGGAAAAATCCAAGATCACCAGAGAACCCTCGTCCTCAGCCCGGCGCAGCTCGATTCGGCCGTCGGGCAACTCAACAATTTCCAGAAAGGACGTTGGCATAAAAGTCTGTTCTCCACGAAAGGCCGGCATTATATCAGTCTTGTGGCGAGCGGGCTTGCCCGCATTGGGCTGAGCCGCGGCCCTCCGACAGCTGACACTGCCAGGCCTGAAAAGCCTTGGGGCTGCTTCGCAACCCAACGGGAGCAAGCTCCCTCGCCACAAGAGCGGTAGTTGTCAGCGAAAAGCCTTCAGCACTCGTTCAATCCATCCCGAAACCGAATGGCCAACTTCTTCAGCTCCTGCCGCCAGCTTTCCAGCTCTTCCCGGCTCAACGGCTCGGGTCCTTCTTCGTCCAGGCTTACGGCCACGATCAGCGGCTGGGTCACATCGCCTTTGGGCGTGTGCTTCACCCGTGGCGGTTGGAACATCTCCGCGTGGGCTACCAGCAAGCGCGCCAGCCAACTGTCCGGGCTTTGCGCCATCTCCACCAGTTCGGCCAACTCCGGGATGGCCATGGACTCCAGCACATCCCGGTGGATGATCATTTCCGCACGCGGCGAGCCGGCCTGCGGCAGACGGTAGAACCCGGCGATCTCATGGCATAAGCCAAGCAAGGCGCCATAGAGGTGGAACAGCGCGGCTTCACGCCCGGCCTGTACCAGCGCGATAGCGTTCATCTCCTTTCCTTCCTCGGCACGGCCAAGGGCTTCCAGGGACAAACCCGCGAAGTAAATTTTCTGGTTGGTACGGGTATAGAGTTCGTTGGCCATGAAGGCAGTCTCCACAACGAATAAAGCGTGATGCTGGCTGAACAGTGTCACGGATCAGCCAAGGCCACTGCAAGCGCAAAAAAAGGCCGCCTATCAAGGCGGCCTTTGTGCATGTAGCTGATCGTATCAAGCGCCCTGGCGCTTGTCCTCGACCTTCCACTTGCCACCGTCGTAGAACGCTTTCCAGCCGGTAGGCTTGCCTTCAACCTCGGTCTGCACGTACTGCTCCTTGGTCTTGCGGCTGTAGCGGATTACGGACGGGCGACCGTCCGGGTCCTTCTTCGGCGCTTCGCAGAGGAAGTGGTACTTCGGATCGATCTCGTCCTTGTGGGGCACGATCTCCATCACCAGCGGTGCACGGGTCTCACGGTTTTTCGGGAACTGGCTGGCAGCCAGGAACAGCCCCGAAGCGCCATCACGCAGGATGTAGGTGTCGTTGACCTTCTCGCACTTGAGTTCAGGCATCTTCACCGGGTCCATCTTCGGCGGCGCCGCGTCACCGCTTTTCAGCAGTTTGCGGGTGTTCTTGCACGTCGGGTTGGTGCAACCGAAGAACTTGCCGAAACGGCCGGTCTTGAGCTGCATCTCGCTGCCGCACTTGTCGCATTCCAGGCTCGGGCCTTCGTAGCCCTTGATGCGGTAAGTGCCTTCTTCGATCTCGTAGCCGTTGCAATCCGGGTTGTTACCGCAGATGTGCAGCTTGTGCTTCTCGTCCAGCAGGTAGGCATCCATTGCCGTGCTGCAGATCGGGCAACGGTGCTTGCCACGCAATACCAGCGACTCGGATTCACCCTCGTCATCGGCCGCGATTTCATCGCCCGGCACCAGGTTGACGGTGGCCTTGCAGCGCTCTTTCGGCGGCAGGCTGTAACCCGAGCAACCGAGGAACACACCAGTGGACGCCGTACGAATCTGCATCGGACGACCGCAGGTGAGGCACGGAATGTCCGTCATCACCGGCTGGTTGGCCCGCATGCCGTTCTCGGCACTTTCAGCCACTTCGAGTTTCTTCTTGAAGTCGCCGTAGAACTCGTCGAGCACGTTTTTCCAGTCGCGTTCGCCCTGGGCCACGTCATCGAGGTTCTCTTCCATGCCGGCGGTGAAGCCGTAGTCCATCAGGTTGGAGAAGCTCTCGGACAGGCGCTCGGTGACAATGTCACCCATCTTTTCCGAGTAGAAACGACGGTTGTGCAAGGCCACGTAGCCGCGGTCCTGGATGGTGGAGATGATCGCCGCATAGGTCGAAGGACGACCGATACCGCGTTTTTCCATCTCCTTGACCAGGCTCGCTTCCGAATAACGCGCCGGCGGCTTGGTGAAGTGCTGGGACGGGTCGAGCTTGATCAGCTTCAACACATCGCCCTGAGCCATGTCAGGCAGCACATCGTCGTCGCCCGGCTTGGCGATTTGCGGCATTACGCGGGTGTAACCGTCGAACTTGAGGATACGGCCCTTGGCACGCAGCTCGAAGTCACCAGCGCCCACGCTGACAGTCGTCGACAGGTATTGCGCCGGCAGCATCTGGCAAGCCAGGAACTGGCGCCAGATCAGCTCGTAGAGGCGCTCAGCGTCGCGCTCCATGCCGCTCAGCTTGCTTGGCTCGGTGTTGGCGTCGGAGGGGCGAATCGCTTCGTGAGCCTCTTGTGCGCCTTCCTTGCTGCTATAGACGTTCGGCTTCTCCGGCAGGTACTTCTTGCCGAATTCGCTTTCAATATAAGTACGCGCCATCGCCACCGCGTCTTGCGACAGGTTGGTGGAGTCGGTACGCATATACGTGATGTAGCCCGCTTCATACAGGCGCTGGGCCATCATCATGGTCTTCTTCACCCCGAAGCCCAGGCGGTTGCTCGCGGCCTGTTGCAGGGTGGAGGTGATGAACGGCGCCGACGGCTTGCTGCTGGTGGGCTTGTCTTCACGCTTGATGATGCTGTAGCTGGAAGCCTTGAGCTTCTCCAGCGCGGCCATGGCCTGGGCTTCGTTGAGCGGCTTGAAGGCCTCGCCTTTCTCGCGGGCCACTTCAAAGCGCACGTTGTTGCCCTTGGCGGTGCCCAGGTCAGCGTGCACTTCCCAGTATTCTTCGGGGTTGAACGCACGAATCTCGCGTTCACGCTCCACCACCAGCTTTACCGCAACCGATTGCACACGGCCGGCGGACAGGCCACGGGCGATTTTCGCCCACAGCAGCGGCGAGACCATGTAACCCACGACACGGTCGAGGAAGCGACGGGCCTGTTGGGCATTGACGCGGTCAATGTCCAGTTCGCCCGGCTTGGAGAAGGCTTCCTGGATCGCCTTCTTGGTAATTTCGTTGAACACCACGCGCTTGTAGCGGCTGTCGTCCCCCCCGATGGCTTCCCGCAGGTGCCAGGCAATAGCCTCCCCTTCGCGGTCCAAGTCGGTTGCGAGATAGATGGTGTCAGCATCCTTGGCGAGCCGGCGCAGCTCTTCGATGACCTTTTCCTTGCCCGGGAGGATCTCGTACTTGGCTTTCCAGCCATGATCGGGATCGACACCCATGCGCGAGACCAGCTGCTTGCGCGCTTTCTCTTTAGGCGTGAGCACCGGACCTTCGCCCGCAGCCGCCTTGCCACGCTTGGCGGCAGGCTCCTTGCTGGCGCTAGCCGAACCGCTGGTGGGCAGGTCTCGGATATGGCCGATACTCGACTTCACCACGTACTCGTTACCCAAGTACTTGTTGATGGTCTTGGCCTTAGCCGGGGATTCCACAATGACCAGCGATTTGCCCATGGATCGGAAAATTCCTGAATTCGAGAAGTGAAAGGCGGTTGGCGCCTGACGCGGCAACGCTATATATAGTGGCAACAAGGTGAGGTCAAGCGCAGCATTCTGCGCGGCCTGCCTTTATTGCACGGAAAAAAGGCTGGGTTCGGCCTGCATCAAAGCAAAGCGCGGGACCTGTTCGCCGTCAACTTCGACGGTCTCCAGGAACATGCTCAAGGGACGCACCCAAAAGCCGTAATCGCCATACAGTGCTTGGTAAAACACCACTTCCTCTTCGGTCTCGGAATGCCGCGCCACATTAAAAACGCGGTACTGCGGACCTTTATAATGCTGGTAGAGCCCTGGTTCGACTTTCATGCTCTGGCCCTCTTACAAAATTTGTTAAAAAAAAATATAAAAAATTCCAAAAAACAAAAACCGGGGCACTGGGCCCCGGCTTCCGTCAACGAAACGTTTAGATACGTTCGAAGACGGTGGAGATGCCTTGGCCGAGGCCAATGCACATGGTTGCAACCCCAAGGTTGCCGCCATTTTGCTTCATCACGTTAAGCAACGTGCCGGAGATACGAGCGCCGGAACACCCAAACGGGTGACCCAAGGCAATCGCGCCGCCGTGCAGGTTAACCTTCTCGTTCATCTTGTCGAGCACTTTCAAATCTTTCAGCACTGGCAGGGCCTGTGCGGCGAAAGCTTCGTTGAGCTCGAAGAAGTCGATGTCGGAGATAGTCAGGCCTGCGCGCTTCAATGCTTTTTGTGTGGCCGGTACTGGACCATAGCCCATGATTGCCGGGTCCACACCTGCGACTGCCATCGAACGAATCACGGCCATCGGCTGGATGCCCAGGTCCTGGGCACGCTGGGCCGACATCACGATCATGCACGAAGCACCGTCAGTGATCTGCGACGAAGTACCGGCTGTCACGGTGCCGCCCTTTGGATTGAAGGCCGGCTTCAGGGCCGCCAGGCTTTCCAGGGTGGTGTCCGGACGAATGGTTTCGTCGTAGTCGAACAGTTTCAGGAAACCGTTCTCGTCGTAGCCGTTCATCGGGATGATTTCATCCTTGAACTTGCCTTCCACGGTTGCCTTGTGGGCCAACTGGTGGGAACGCAGGCCGAATGCATCCTGGGCTTCGCGGGTAATGCCGTGCATTTTGCCGAGCATTTCAGCGGTGAGGCCCATCATGCCCGAGGCTTTCGCCGCGTACAGGGACATGTGCGGGTTCGGATCCACACCGTGCATCATGCTGACGTGGCCCATGTGCTCCACGCCGCCAACCACGAACACATCGCCGTTACCGGTCATGATCGCTTGGGCAGCGGTGTGCAGCGCGCTCATGGACGAGCCACACAGGCGGCTGACGGTCTGGCCGGCAGCGGTGTGCGGGATCTGCGTCATCAGGGAAGCCATGCGGGCGATGTTCCAGCCCTGCTCCAGGGTCTGGTTGACGCAGCCCCAGATCACGTCTTCGACTTCGTTCGGATCGACCTTGACGTTGCGTTCCAGCAATTTGCTGATCAGGTGCGCCGACATGTCTTCGGCACGGGTGTTGCGGTGCATGCCGCCCTTGGAGCGGCCCATCGGAGTACGACCGAAGTCGACAATCACGACGTCTCTTGGATTCAAGCTCATAAATATTCTCGCTCTAGTCGTCTGGGCACTTAACCGAAGAAGCTCTGGCCGTTCTTGGCCATCTCGCGCAGCTTCGCAGTCGGGTGGTACAGCGGGCCCAGATCAGCGTATTGATCAGCCAGGGCAACGAACTCGGCCACACCGATGGAATCGATGTAACGTAGCGCACCACCACGGAATGGAGGGAAACCAATACCGTAGACCAGGCCCATGTCGGCCTCGGCTGCGGTTTCAACGATGCCGTCTTCCAGGCAGCGCACGGTTTCCAGGCACAGGGCGATCATCATCCAGTTGACGATGTCCTCGTCGGACACTTCACGCTGTTCGTAGATGACCGGCGCGAGTACTTCGTGAACCGATGGGTCGGCCACTTTCTTCTGCTTGCCCTTCTTGTCGGTCTCGTAGGCGTAGAAACCCTTGCCATTCTTCTGGCCCAGGCGCTTGGCTTCGTAGAGCGCGTCGATCGCCGAGCGGCGGTCGTCTTTCATGCGGTCCGGGAAGCCTTCAGCCATTACGTCGCGACCGTGGTGGCCGGTGTCGATGCCGACCACGTCCATCAGGTACGCCGGGCCCATTGGCCAGCCGAATTTTTCCATGACCTTGTCGATGCGCACGAAGTCCACACCGGCGCTGACCAGCTTGGCGAAACCGCCGAAGTACGGGAACAGTACGCGGTTGACCAGGAAGCCCGGGCAGTCATTGACGACGATCGGGTTCTTGCCCATTTTCTTGGCGTAGGCAACGGTGGTGGCAACGGCCAGCTCGCTGGACTTCTCGCCACGGATCACTTCCACCAGCGGCATCATGTGCACCGGGTTGAAGAAGTGCATGCCGACGAAGTTTTCCGGACGCTTGAGGGCCTTGGCCAGCAAGGTGATGGAAATGGTCGAGGTGTTGGACGCCAGGATCGTGTCTTCTTTCACCTGGGCTTCAACTTCAGCCAGTACCGCCTGCTTGACCTTCGGGTTCTCGACAACCGCTTCGACCACCAGGTCGACGTGGCCGAAATCACCGTAGGACAGGGTCGGACGAATGCCGTTAAGCACTTCAGCCATTTTCGCTGCAGTCATGCGGCCTTTATCAACGCGGCCTACCAGCAGCTTCGCGGCTTCTGCCAGACCCTGCTCGATGCCGTGCTCGTTGATGTCTTTCATCAGGATCGGCGTGCCTTTGGACGCCGACTGATAGGCGATACCGCCGCCCATGATACCGGCGCCGAGTACGGCAGCCTGTTTCACGTCGCGAGCGATTTCGTCGTAGGCCTTGGCCTTTTTCTTCAGTTCCTGATCGTTCAGGAACAGACCGATCAAGCTCTGCGCGGCAGAGGTCTTGGCCAGTTTGACGAAACCGGCAGCTTCGACTTCCAGGGCTTTGTCGCGACCGAAGTTCGCGGCCTTCTGGATGGTCTTGATCGCTTCAACCGGCGCCGGGTAGTTCGGGCCGGCCTGGCCAGCCACGAAACCCTTGGCGGTTTCGAACGACATCATCTGTTCGATGGCGTTGAGCTTGAGTTTTTCCAGCTTTGGCTGACGCTTGGCCTTGTAGTCAAATTCGCCGCTGATGGCGCCCTTGATCAGGTTCAGCGCGGCTTCTGCAAGCTTGTCGGGAGCCACCACAGCATCCACGGCGCCGACTTTCAGCGCGTCTTCAGCACGGTTTTCCTTGCCGGCGGCAATCCACTCGATGGCATTGTCGGCACCGATGATGCGCGGCAGGCGCACGGTACCGCCGAAGCCTGGGTAGATGCCCAGCTTGACTTCCGGCAGGCCGATTTTCGCGGTGGCAGACATCACGCGGAAGTCGGCGGCCAGGCACATTTCCAGACCGCCGCCCAGGGCGATGCCATTGATCGCGGCAACGGTCGGCACGTTGAGGTCTTCGAAATCGCTGAAAATCTTGTTGGCTTCGAGGTTGCCAGCCACAAGCTCGGCATCGGGCAGCTTGAAGTTGTCGACGAATTCGGTGATGTCAGCGCCGACGATGAACACGTCCTTGCCGCTGGAGACGATCACGCCCTTGACCGAAGCATCTGCTTTGATGGTGTCTACGGCCTGACGCAATTCATTCAGGGTTAGACGGTTGAACTTGTTGACGGACTCACCCTTGAGGTCGAATTTCAATTCGACGATGCCACTTTCAAGAGCCTTAACCGTGATGGCTTTACCTTCGTAAATCATCAACTGATCTCCACGATATGGAAGCTGAACAGTACACGTCGGACGCAGGATTCAGCGTAGGCACTGACGTTACCGTCGATGCTAACGCCAAGTTGCCAGGCACACCCGCCAACGCGATAGTCGGGATTCTGTACGAACGGTCTGAAAGACAAACGCTCAATTCATACGCCCGTTTGATTTGGGTACGTCACCTTCAGCCAAATCCGAAGAATTGTCAATCGCTCGAAAGGGCCGCAAAAACGCGACTTTTCAGTCATTTCAGAACCCGGGGCAGCCGGCATCGCCCCGCCAATGTTTAATCATTCGCGAAATCAATAATGTGAATTTTGATTTAAAGGGCTGTACAGAACCGAATATGCGGCTAGGCTAGCGGCACGTAAAACGAATTACCGGCCTGCCTGGCCAACTCCAGCCCGATGATGCTTTCGGGCTTTTTAATGCCCGCAGGAATCTCAGGCCAGCGCCTTGAGCACCGCGTCAATGTCCTGCAACACGCTCAACTCGCCCTTCTCGCCCCAGTACAGGGTGATCATTTGCTTGTCGGCTTCGACTTTGTAGACGTTCGCCGGCAGCGTCGCAAAATGTGGCAACAACTTTTCATCGACGCAGGTTTCCTGCCACTGATTGACCCAAACCCCTGGCTCCAACTGCCAGTAACTCCAGGTCACCCGCGTGGTGCCACGCCGTGGCCGGTGATACTGGGCACACGGGCTTGGCGGCTCGTGCTTGAGCCAGTGTGGCCATTCCTGGGGCGTCAGTTGCATGGCCAGGCCAATGCGCCGCGCCTCCATGCGCAAAGCCATGCGCCCGCTCGAATGGCGCGAAGGACGCAGCCACGCCAGGGGGCTTAAAACCAGCGCAAGGATTGACACCACTATCCAGACCGTCATATGTGTACTCCCGAATTTCTTGATGAGCGGATTTGACCTGACGCAACCCCATCCGCTTGAAACCAGCCATACTGAACTTATCGCTTTCCCTTGGAGGACTCCTCATGCCCTACGAACATATTCTGGTCGCCGTGGACCTGACCGAAGAATGCGACCCCGTGATCAAGCGGGCCGTAGGCCTTGCAGGCGACTCGGTGAAGCTGTCCCTGGTGCATATCGTCGAACCGATGGCCATGGCCTTTGGCGGCGATGTGCCGATGGACCTTTCCCAACTGCAACAGCAGCAGTTCGACCAGGCCAAGGAACGCCTTGACCGGCTGATCAACAAGTACCCTGCCCTGAAAAAAGACCAGAGCCACCTGACCTACGGCCAGCCGCGCCAGGAAATCCACCACCTGGCCAAGGAGCAAGGTTGCGACCTGATCGTGGTCGGCAGCCACGGCCGTCACGGCCTGGCCTTGCTGCTGGGCTCCACCGCCAATGACGTGCTGCACGGCGCACCTTGCGATGTGCTGGCCGTGAAACTGGTCAAGAGCTCGTAAGACCAACGGCAATCCAATGTGGGAGCGGGCTTGTGTGGGAGCGGGCTTGCTCGCGAAAGCGGTGGATCAGTCGACAAATATATGGACTGACACACCGCATTCGCGAGCAAGCCCTCTCCCACATCTGAACCGCGTTTCATACAAAAAACCCGGCGCTCATACAAATGAGCGCCGGGTTTTTTATTGCGCTTGAATCACTCAGGCATCCAGCTCGGCCCAGCGTTCAACCAGGGCTTCAAGCTCGCTGTTAAGCCGCTCGAGGGATGCAATCACCTTGGCGGTTTCTGCAGCCGGACGCAGGTAGAAACCCGCGTCAGCCATTTCAGCTTCAACGGCAGCAATCTGCTGTTCCTTGGCGTCGATATCACCCGGTAGTGCTTCCAGCTCACGTTGCAGCTTGTAGCTGAGCTTCTTCTTCGCAGCAGGTGCTTCCTGGGCTGGTGCCGGAGCAGCAGCCACTGGAGCAACCACGGCCGAGGTCAAGTCAGCCTTGCCGGACTTGCTCTCGGTCACGCCCAGCAGGCGCGGCGAGCCGCCCTGGCGCAGCCAGTCCTGATAACCACCGACGTATTCACGCACCTTGCCTTCGCCTTCGAAGACCAGGGTGCTGGTGACCACGTTATCGAGGAATGCCCGGTCGTGACTGACCATCAGCACGGTGCCGTTGAAGGTCAGCAGGACCTCTTCCAGCAGTTCCAGGGTTTCCACGTCGAGGTCGTTGGTCGGTTCGTCGAGTACCAGCAGGTTGGCTGGCTTGCTGAACAACTTGGCCAGCAGCAGGCGCGCACGCTCACCACCGGACAAGGCCTTGACCGGCGTACGTGCACGCTGCGGGCTGAACAGGAAGTCGCCCAGGTAGCTCAGCACGTGGCGGCTCTGGCCGTCGATGTCGATAAAGTCGCGACCTTCGGCGACGTTGTCGATCACGGTTTTTTCCAGGTCCAACTGGTGGCGCAACTGGTCGAAGTAGGCCACGTCGATGCGCGTGCCCTCTTCCACGGTACCGCTGGTGGGTTGCAGGCCGTTGAGCATCAGCTTGAGCAAGGTGGTCTTGCCGGTACCGTTGGCGCCGAGCAGGCCGATACGGTCGCCGCGCTGCAGGACCATGGAGAAGTCCTTGATCAGGAACGGGCCGTCCGGGTGATGGAAGCTGACGTTTTCCAGGACCATCACTTGCTTGCCGGACTTGTCGGCGGTATCCAGTTGAATGTTGGCCTTGCCGGTGCGCTCGCGACGCTCGCTGCGCTCAACGCGCAAGGCTTTCAGGGCACGTACGCGGCCTTCGTTACGGGTGCGGCGGGCCTTGATGCCCTGGCGGATCCAGACTTCTTCCTGGGCCAGCTTCTTATCGAACAGGGCATTGGCGGTTTCTTCCGCAGACAGCGCGGCTTCCTTGTGCACCAGGAAACTGGCGTAGTCGCCGTTCCAGTCGATCAGGCCGCCACGGTCCAGTTCGAGGATGCGGGTTGCCAGGTTCTGCAGGAAGGAACGGTCGTGCGTGATGAACAGCACGGCGCCCTGGAAATCCTTGAGGGCTTCTTCAAGCCAGGCGATTGCGCCGATGTCCAGGTGGTTGGTCGGTTCGTCGAGCAGCAACAGATCCGGTTCGGAAACCAGGGCCTGGGCCAGCAGGACGCGGCGACGCCAGCCGCCGGACAATTCGGCGAGGGTCTTGTCGGCGGGCAGTTGCAGGCGGCTCAGGGTGCTGTCGACCAATTGCTGCAAGCGCCAGCCGTCGCGGGCTTCGAGGTCTTGCTGGACGTGCATCAGCTTGTCCAGGTCGGCTTCGGTGACGCAGTTCTGCGCCAGGTGATGGTATTCGGCGAGCAGTGCGCCCACGCCGTCGAGGCCTTCGGCAACCACGTCGAACACTGTCCGTCCGTCGGCCACCGGCAATTCTTGCGGCAATTCGCCAATCTTGAGGCCCGGGGCGCGCCAGACAGAGCCGTCATCGGGCTTCTGGTCGCCTTTTACCAGCTTCATCATGCTGGACTTGCCGGTGCCGTTGCGGCCGATGATGCACACCCGCTCACCACGGGCGATCTGCCAGGACACCTTGTCCAACAACGGCATAGCGCCGAAAGCAAGGGACACATCGCTGAATTTGAGCAGGGTCATACGCTTCTCCAAAAACTGGGCGCGCATTCTACCTGACTTAGGGCTCGAGGCGGCCGGCATTTTCGCCGCTGACACGTTCTGTTGGACATTTCAGATGAACTTGAACGAAGCGACCGGCAAAGCTTTCACCGGTTGCGGGCAAAAGGCTAAGCTAGGGGCAATCAGTGTCGGCGACGTCGGCACTAGTCCAGATTCCTCTGCACGGACGTCTCATGCGCAGTCGCCTTTTCAGCTTTTTATCTTGTCTGCTTCTTTCTGCCACCGCCGTTCAATCCGCCCAGGCCGTGGACCTCACCACCCAACGTCAATATTACGATGAAGCCAAACGAGCCCTCGCCAAAGGCGACAGCGGCCCGTATTTCCAATACAGCCAGGCCCTGGCCGACTACCCGTTGACGCCGTACCTCGCCTACGACGAGCTGACCGCGCGGCTGAAAACCGCCAGCAACGAGGAGATCGAACAATTCCTCGCCAAGAACGGCGACCTGCCCCAGGCCAACTGGATGAAACTGCGCTGGTTGCGCTGGCTGGCCGACCGTGGCGACTGGCAAACCTTTGAAAAGTACTACGACGCCAAACTCAATTTCGTCGAACTGGACTGCCTCCATGGCCAATTCCAGCTGACCCACAACCAAAAAGCCGAAGGCTATAAAACCACCGAGAAGCTGTGGCTGACCGGTAAATCCCAGCCTGCTGCCTGTGATGCCACCTTTGGCCAGTGGGCCGCCGACGGCCAACTGACCGAACAGAAAATCTGGGACCGCGCCAAGCTGGCCGCCGAAGCCCGCAACTATCCGTTGGCCAACAGCCTGGTGAAGACCCTGCCGACCCTCGGCGCCCAGGGCCGCCTGATGGTGGACGTGGCGCAGAAGCCCGACATGCTCGGCGACCCATCGCGCTTCCTGCCGGCCAACGAAGCCATGTCCGACGCCGTAGGCCTTGGCCTGCGCCGCCTGGCACGCCAGGACCCGGACAAGGCCATGGCCCTGCTCGACGGTTATGCCAGCAGCATGCACTTCTCGCGTGACGAAAAAGTGTCGATCGCCCGGGAAATCGGCTTGACCCTGGCACGCCGCTACGACCCGCGCGCCCTTGACGTGATGACCAAGTACGATCCGGAACTGCGGGACAACACCGTTTCCGAATGGCGCCTGCGCCTGCTGTTGCGCCTGGCCCGCTGGGAAGACGCCTACCAGTTGACCCGCAAGCTGCCCCAGGATTTGGCCACCACCAACCGCTGGCGCTACTGGCAGGCCCGCAGCCTGGAACTGGCAGAGCCGAAGAACCCGCAAGCCCTGGTGATGTACAAGGGCCTGGCCAAGGAACGAGACTTTTACGGTTTCCTGGCGGCGGATCGCTCCCAGTCCCCGTACCAACTGAACAACAAGCCACTGGTGATGAGCCAGGCGCTGATGAACAAGGTACGCAACACACCGGGCGTGCGCCGCGCCCTGGAGTTCTACGCCCGTGGCCAGATCGTTGATGGCCGCCGCGAGTGGTACCACGTCAGCCGGCATTTCAACCGCGACGAAATGGTCGCCCAGGCCAAGCTGGCCTATGACATGAAGTGGTACTTCCCGGCGATCCGCACCATCAGCCAGGCGCAGTACTGGGACGACCTGGACATCCGCTTCCCGATGGCCCACCGCGACACCCTGGTGCGCGAAGCCAAGGTCCGCGGCGTGCATTCCAGCTGGGTATTTGCGATCACCCGCCAGGAAAGCGCCTTCATGGACGACGCGCGCTCCGGCGTCGGCGCCACCGGCCTGATGCAACTGATGCCCGGCACCGCCAAGGAGACTGCGCGAAAGTTCAGCATCCCGCTGGCTTCGCAACAGCAGGTGCTCGACCCGGACAAGAACATCCAGCTCGGCGCCGCCTACCTGAGCCAGGTCCACGCCCAGTTCAACGGCAACCGCGTGCTCGCCACCGCCGCCTACAACGCCGGCCCGGGCCGTGTACGCCAATGGCTGCGCGGCGCCGATCACCTGAGTTTCGATGTGTGGGTGGAAAGCATCCCGTTCGACGAAACCCGCCAGTATGTGCAGAACGTGCTGTCTTATTCGGTGATCTACGGGCAGAAGCTCAATGCACCGCAGCCGCTGGTGGATTGGCATGAGCGGTATTTTGATGATCAGTAAGTAACGCGTCCCATAAAAAATGCCCGCATTGAGAGATGCGGGCATTTTTTGTGGGCGGTGAATCAGTGGGTGGTCGACTCACCATCACTGAACTGCAACGCCGCCAGCCGTGCATACAGCGGATTGCTGGCGATCAGTTGCTGATGCGTCCCCACCGCCACCAGCTTGCCCTGGTCCATCACGGCAATCCGGTCGGCATTCTTCACGGTGGCCAGCCGGTGGGCTATGACCAGGGTGGTGCGCCCTTCCATCAACTGCGGCAGCGCCTGCTGGATCAGGTGTTCGCTCTGGGCGTCCAGCGCGCTGGTGGCTTCGTCCAGCAGCAGGATCGGTGCATCCACCAACAAGGCCCGGGCGATGGCCAGGCGTTGGCGCTGGCCGCCCGAAAGGCCCATGCCGCCGTCGCCCAGGTGGGTCTGGTAGCCGTCGGGCATTTGCAAAATGAAGTCGTGGGCGTGGGCGATGCGCGCCGCCTCCTCGACCTGGGCAAAGGTGGCCGTCGGATTGCCGTAGCGGATGTTCTCCTCAACGCTGCCGAAAAACAGCGCCGGGCTCTGGGACACCAGGGCGAAACAGCGGCGCAGGTCCAGCGGATCCAGCTCGGTCAGCGGGTGGCCTTCAAGCAGGATGCGGCCTTGCTGGGGATCGTAGAAACGCAGCAACAGATCGAACATCGTCGATTTACCCGCACCGGACGGACCGACCAGGGCCAGGGTTTCGCCGGCATTGATGCTCAGGCTCAAGCCGTCGATGGCAAAACGATCCGGACGCGACGGATAGGAGAAGCGCAAATCCTGGATTTCCAGGCGGCCACTGACCCGCTCCGGCAACTTGATCACGTTGGCTTCGGGCGCCTTGATCTCATTGCTCGACTGCAGCAATTCGCCAATCCGCTCCGCCGCACCGGCGGCGCGCTGCAACTCGCCCAACACTTCACTCAAGGTACCGACGGCACTGCCGACGATCAGGCTGTAGAACACGAACGCCGCCAGCTCACCACCGGAAATGCGCCCGCCGATCACGTCCATGCCGCCGACCCAGAGCATCACGCCCACGGCGCCCAGCACCAGCATGATCACCAGGGTAATCAGCCAGGCGCGCTGCACGATGCGTTTGCGGGCGGTGGTGAAGGCCTCTTCCACCGTCAGCGCGAAGCGCTGTTCGTCCTGGACCTGGTGGTTGTAGGCCTGCACGGTCTTGATCTGGCCGAGGGTTTCGGACACATAGCTGCCGACATCGGCGATGCGATCCTGGCTCTGGCGCGACAGGCTGCGCACCCGGCGGCCGAAGATCAGGATCGGCGCCAGCACCAGTGGCAGCGCTATCACGACGATGCTGGTGAGCTTGGGGTTGGTGACAAACAGCAGCACGATCCCGCCGATCACCATCAAGGCGTTGCGCAGGAACAGCGACAGCGAGGAGCCGATCACCGATTGCAGCAAGGTGGTGTCGGTGGTCAGCCGGGATTGGATTTCCGAGCTGCGGTTGTTTTCGTAGAAGCCCGGATGCAGGTAGATCAAGTGGTTGAACACTTGCCGCCGGATGTCCGCCACCACCCGCTCGCCGATCCACGACACCAGGTAAAACCGCGCAAAGGTGCCCACCGCCAGGCCCAGCACCAGGATCATGAACAGACCGATGGACTGGTTGAGCAGGTGCGGCGACTGGGTCATGAACCCCTGGTCCACCAGCAGGCGAATACCCTGGCCCATGGACAAGGTAATGCCGGCGGTGACGATCAGCGCCAACAAGGCGCCCAGGGCCTGCCAGCGGTAGGGAGCGACGAAGCGACTGGCCAGGCGAATCGCGCGGCGTTGACGGGCTGAGAGCATGGAGGGTTTCACCTGAAGGTTGGAGACGGGAACCTGCATAGCTACATGGGGGGAACTTGAGCGAATCACAATGAGTCAGGTTAATTATGCTCACCGAACCTAGGCCCTAGAGGCTATCGGTCTAAGGACCGGCTGGAAATTTGTATCGGTTTCTGCTGGACTGGGCATTCGATCTGCGGGCCGCGCAAGGAGTTGTAACAACGCGGTCACGCGGGGGTTTTAAAGTAGGTACACAACCTGATGAGGAGACGGGCCATGTCCTTGCAAAACAGCAGCAACGCCAAAATTCAAGTGATCCGCCAACCGCAGCAATTGCCTTGCTCGTATATCGACGCTCAGGGCCGCGAAGTGCAAATCACCGAAGAAATGATCCAGAGCGCGTGCGCCGAACTGGAACAGAAATTGGTCAAGCCTGCCAAGCGAGGCTGATTCGCCCACGCTCTCTTAAACCCGGCCTTGATGGCCGGGTTTTTTATGCCTTCAGATTGCCTGTGCGCCCAATGCTGCCACGATGCTCGACAAGGCGGCAGACTCGCCGTTGATCCGCACTTTCAAGCCGTCAATCTCACGCCGCTCGGGGTAGTGCTTGCGCAATAGGTCGAAGGCCTTGCGCTGCTCATCCACTGTGCCTACCAGGCTGCGGCGGAAATCCGCGTCATCACGGCGCGGGTCGTACACGCTGCGGCACAGGGTCGCCAAGGCCCAGGCCGGATCGGTATTGGCATTGAGGCTGACTTCGGCCAGCCACGGCTCCGGCAGCAAGTCGCTCAATTGAATCGTCGGGTCCTGACCAAGATGCCGGCAAAACGCCTGATAGATCTGCGCCGTGCCGCGCTGCTTGCCGTCCAGGCTGTAGCCGGCGATATGCGGGGTGGCCAGCACACACAGGTCGGCCAGGTCGACGTCCACCTGGGGCTCGCCTTCCCACACATCCAGCACGGCCTGCAGGTCTTCGCGCGCCAGCAGCACCTCCTTGAGGGCGGCGTTGTCCACCACCGGGCCGCGGCTGGCGTTGATCAGCCAGGCACCGGGCTTGAGCTGGTTGAGGCGCTCGCGGTCGAACAAGTGCCAGGTGGAGCCGTTGCCGGATTTGTTCAGCGGCGTGTGCAGGCTGATCACATCGCACTGCTCGACGATCTGCTCCAGGCTGACGTAATCACCGTCCTCGGCGATCTGCCGGGGCGGGTCGCACACCAGCACGTTCCAGCCCAACGCCTTGAGCACCTTGACCAGACGCCCGCCGACTTCACCGGCACCCACCACACCGTAGGTGCGCTGGGCCAGGTCGGCGCCTTCGATCTCGGCCAGGGTCAGCAGGCTGCCCAGTACATAGTCGACCACGCCACGGGCATTGCAGCCGGGGGCGCTGGACCATTGGATGCCGGCGCGCTGGAAGTAATCGAGGTCGAGGTGATCAGTGCCGATGGTGCAGGTGCCGACAAACCGCACCGGCGTGCCTTCGAGCAAGGCCCGGTTGACGTTGGTCACTGAACGCACCAGCAGCACATCGGCCTGCTCGATAGTCGCGCGGTCAATGGACCGGCCCGGAACCCGGCGAATCTCGCCGAATCCTTCAAAGAATGCATCGAGCAGCGGGATATTTTCGTCGGCAACAATCAGCATGGCAGGCTCCTTTCGCGGATCAGCAGTGTACAGCGGTTTTCCTTGTGGCGAGGGAGCTTGCTCCCGCTGGAGTGCGCAGCGCTCCCAAATGCAGCACCGTGTTTTTTCAGGTACACATCGGTTGCCCGTTATGGGGCTGCTGCGCAGCCCAGCGGGAGCAAGCTCCCTCGCCACAGCAAGCTCCCTCACCACAGCAAGCGCCCTCACCACAAAACGCTATATATGCGCGGGGATGTGTTTACAAATCCACAACACAGGTTTTTTCCTGACCAACACGTCAAGGCGTAGAATGCGCCGTCCTGCGCTCCCCCTATCGGACATCCGTACGTGAACACTGCCACAACCACCACCGCCCTCTCCCGCCCCGCCCGCGTCAGCCTTGAAGTGCGCAATCTGCTGGCCCTGGCCCTGCCGATCATGATCGGGCAACTGGCGACCACCGCCATGGGCTTTGTCGATGCCGTGATGGCCGGGCGTGTGAGTTCCCGGGACCTGGCGGCAGTCGCCCTGGGCAACTCCATCTGGATCCCGGTGTACCTGCTGATGACCGGCACCCTGCTGGCCACCACGCCGAAAGTCGCCCAGCGCTTCGGCGCCGGCACCCACGGTGAAATCGGCCCGCTGGTGCGCCAGTCGATGTGGCTGGCGCTGGTGGTGGGGATTACCGCGCTGCTGTTGCTGATCAGTGCCGAACCGATCCTGCATGTGATGAAGGTCGATCCCGAGCTGATCAAGCCGTGCATGGGCTACCTGCACGGCATCGCCTCGGGCATGCCGGCCATTGCGTTGTATTACGTGCTGCGCTGCTTCAGCGACGGGCTGGGCCGAACGCGGCCGAGCATGGTCATGGGCCTGTGCGGGCTGGCGCTGAATATTCCGCTGAACTATGTGTTCATCTACGGCCACTTCGGCGTGCCGGCCATGGGCGGCATCGGTTGCGGCTGGGCCACGGCGATCGTGATGTGGGTGATGATGCTTGGCCTGGCCGCCTGGACCCGCTGGGCACCGGTGTATCAGAGCAGCGAGCTGTTCAAGCGCTTTGACTGGCCGCAATGGTCGGTGATCAAGCGTGTGTTGAGCATTGGCTTGCCCATCGGGATCGCGGTGTTTGCCGAGTCGAGCATTTTTGCGGTGATCGCGCTGCTGATCGGCAGCCTCGGTGCCACGGTGGTGGCCGGACACCAGATCGCGCTGAACTTCAGCTCGCTGGTGTTCATGATCCCCTACTCCCTGAGCATGGCGGTCACCGTGCGCGTGGGCCAGGCCCTGGGCCGTGGCGAACCCCGTGAGGCGCGCTTTGCCGCAGGTGTCGGAATGGGCACCGCGTTGGTGTATGCCTGCCTGTCCTGCAGCCTGATGCTGCTGTTTCGCGAACAGATCGCCACCATCTACACCCAGGATCCGCTGGTGATCCAGGTGGCGGCGATGCTGATTGTGTTTGCGGCGCTGTTTCAGTTCTCGGACGCGATCCAGGTCACGGCCGCCGGCGCACTACGTGGTTACCAGGATACTCGGGTGACCATGGTGCTGACGCTGTTTGCGTATTGGGGCGTGGGCTTGCCGGTGGGCTACGCGCTGGGGCTGACCGAGTGGCTGGGCGACGCCCGCGGCCCGAGCGGCTTGTGGCAGGGGCTGATCGTGGGCCTGAGCTGTGCCGCGGCGATGTTGGTGATCCGCCTGGTGCGCAGCGCACGCAAGCGGATTCGCCGGGCTTAAGCCGATTTCTTGCGGATCCAGTATAGGTAGGTACCGGCCTGCTCCTGCTGGTCCACCAGTTCATGGTCGAGAAACACGCAGAACTTGGGGATGTCGCGACGGGTCGACGGATCGGTCGCGATCACCTTGAGCAAGCCACCGGGCGCCAGGTCGCGGATGTGCTGGTGCAGCATCATCACCGGTTCCGGACAGTTGAGGCCGGTGGCGTCGAGGACGGCATCGACGGGTAAATCAGGGGTCAGGCTCATGGTTTACTCCTAAACAGGCCGGCATTTTAACGGTAACGCGGGGCGCCAGGTAGCCAGCGGCGCCCTCGGTTTTTTCGCGAGCAAGCTCGCTCCTACATTGAGCAGCGTTTACCGGGCCTTTGGCTTCTTCACATCCAACCGGCGCAAATGGCAGGTCACTTCTTCACGGTCGTGGTACAGCTGCTTGCAGCCGATCTCCACCCGGATGCCACGTTCCTTGAAGCCTTCCGCGATGCGTTCAAGCAGGCGCTTCACTTCGGCATAACGCTGCTTCATCGGCAACTTCAGGTTGACCACTGCTTCGCGGCAATGTCCCTCGCCGATCCAGGTTTCCAACAGGGCCGCATTGCGCGCCGGTTTCTCGACGATGTCGCAGACCATCCAGTCCACCGGCTGCTTGGGGGTGTAGATAAAGCCGTCGGCCATCAAGTGCTGCACCAGCCCGGTATCCATCAGGCTTTCGGCCATCGGGCCGTTGTCGATGGCGGTCACCAGCATGCCGCGGTTGACCAGTTGCCAGGTCCAGCCGCCAGGCGCTGCGCCGAGGTCGACGCCGGTCATGTCGCTGTGCAGGCGCTCGTCCCACTGATCACGGGGGATAAAGTGGTGCCAGGCCTCTTCCAGCTTCAAGGTCGAGCGGCTTGGCGCGTCCCGCGGGAATTTGAGGCGCGGGATGCCCATCGGCCACATGGCCGAGTTGTTCGACTCGGCCAGGCCCATGAACACTTCGCGGCCGCTCTTGAAGGTCAACAGCAGGCGCGGCTTGCTGGCGTCTTCCACCAGTTTGCCGGCGGCCATCAGCGCCTTGCGCAAGTGAACTTCGAATTTCTTGCAGAAGTTCGACAGCTCCTTGCCGTCGTTGGTGTCGACCATTTCCAGCCACAGGCTGCCACACGCCGGGAAATCCCGCAGGTGCGCGAGGATCACGCTGATACGGTCGGTTTCCGGCAAGTCGATGAACACCCCGCGCGCCCACTGCCTCGGGAAGATCAGCTCGGCAAAGCGTTGGCCGCGCATCAGGCGCTGGGCGCCGTCTTCTTCGGTGCAGACAAATTCGGCGCAAGCGCTGCCGGTCTTGGCCTTGGCATAGCCCGAAACGTTCAGGCGTGCGGCGTGTTCCGCGATCTCGGAACAGACTTCGCCTTCAAAACCCGGGCGGCAGTGCATAAAAAGGGTGTTCATCAACTCTCCTGGATCACGGGCTTGCTATAGCGCAATGCCTGTCATGAAAACGCGCGCATGATAGCCGAGTTCGGAACCTTGGACTTATTGATAGAGTCCAGTAATTAGCCAGCTACTTAAAACAGGGCTAATTTGTAAGCTCTGTTCGTCCCGTCAGGTCCGTAGCCGTGCGGACCATAAGGAGTCATGTAATGTCATCCCTTGATAGTCTGAGAACCCTTAAAACCTTACAGATCGACGACAAGACCTATCACTACTTCAGCCTGCCCGAAGCCGCCAAGAGCCTGGGTGATCTGGACAAGCTGCCGATGTCCCTCAAGGTGCTGCTGGAAAACCTGCTGCGCTGGGAAGACGAAAAGACCGTCACCGGCGCCGACCTCAAGGCCATTGCCGCCTGGCTCAAGGAGCGCCGCTCCGACCGCGAGATCCAATACCGCCCCGCCCGGGTGCTGATGCAAGACTTTACCGGCGTGCCCGCCGTGGTCGACCTGGCCGCCATGCGCGCCGCCGTGGCCAAGGCCGGCGGTGACCCGCAACGCATCAACCCGCTGTCACCGGTGGACCTGGTGATCGACCACTCGGTGATGGTCGACAAGTTCGCCACCACCGGCGCCTTCCAGGAAAACGTCGACATCGAAATGCAGCGCAACGGCGAACGCTACGCCTTCCTGCGCTGGGGCCAGAGCGCCTTCGACAACTTCAGCGTAGTGCCACCGGGCACCGGCATCTGTCACCAGGTCAACCTGGAATACCTCGGCCGCACCGTGTGGACCAAGGATGAAGACGGCCGCACCTATGCCTTCCCCGATACTCTGGTCGGCACCGACTCCCACACCACCATGATCAACGGCCTCGGCGTATTGGGCTGGGGTGTGGGCGGGATCGAAGCGGAAGCCGCGATGCTCGGGCAGCCGGTGTCGATGCTGATCCCGGAAGTGATCGGCTTCAAACTCACTGGCAAGCTGAAAGAAGGCATCACCGCCACTGACCTGGTGCTGACCGTCACCCAGATGTTGCGCAAAAAAGGCGTGGTCGGGAAATTCGTCGAATTCTATGGTGATGGCCTGGCTGACCTGCCCCTGGCAGACCGCGCCACCATCGCCAACATGGCCCCGGAGTACGGCGCCACCTGTGGCTTCTTCCCGGTGGATGAAGTAACCCTGGACTACCTGCGCCTGTCGGGCCGTCCTGCAGAAACCGTCAAACTGGTGGAGGCCTACACCAAGGCCCAGGGCCTGTGGCGCAATGCAGGTCAGGAGCCGATCTTTACCGACAGCCTGGCGCTGGACATGGCCAGCGTCGAAGCCAGCCTGGCCGGGCCTAAACGTCCGCAAGACCGTGTCTCACTGCCTAACGTCGGCCAGGCCTTCAGCGATTTCCTCGACCTGCAATTCAAACCCACCAACAAGGAAGAAGGCCGCCTGGAAAGCGAAGGCGGCGGCGGTGTTGCGGTGGGCAACGCCGACCTGATCGGTGAAGCCGACTACGACTTCGAAGGCCAGACCTATCGCCTGAAAAACGGCGCGGTGGTGATCGCGGCCATTACCTCCTGCACCAACACCTCCAACCCGAGCGTGATGATGGCGGCGGGCCTGGTGGCGAAAAAGGCCGTGGAGAAAGGACTGAAGAGCAAGCCCTGGGTGAAAACCTCCCTGGCGCCGGGCTCCAAAGTCGTGACTGATTACTACAAAGCGGCAGGCTTGACCCAATACCTCGACAAGCTGGGCTTCGACCTGGTGGGTTATGGCTGCACCACCTGTATCGGCAACTCCGGGCCGCTGCCCGAGCCGATCGAAAAAGCTATCCAGAAAGCCGACCTGGCCGTGGCCTCGGTGCTCTCGGGCAACCGTAACTTCGAAGGCCGGGTGCATCCCCTGGTGAAAACCAACTGGCTGGCCTCCCCGCCCCTCGTGGTGGCCTATGCCCTGGCCGGCACCGTGCGCATGGACATCAGCAGCGAACCACTGGGCACCGGCTCTGACGGAAAACCTGTGTACCTGCGGGAC
Source organism: Pseudomonas sp. C8002 (assembly GCF_013385765.1). Lineage (NCBI taxonomy): Bacteria > Pseudomonadati > Pseudomonadota > Gammaproteobacteria > Pseudomonadales > Pseudomonadaceae > Pseudomonas > Pseudomonas sp. C8002. The sequence continues at coordinate 70,729 of NZ_JACAPJ010000004.1, read as the reverse complement.
ATCTGGCCCAGCAGCAAGGAAATCGCCGACGCCGTTGCGCAAGTCAGCACCCAGATGTTCCACAAGGAATACGCCGAGGTGTTTGCCGGTGATGAACAGTGGCAGGCCATTGAAGTGCCGCAGGCTGCGACCTACGTGTGGCAGAAGGACTCCACCTACATCCAGCACCCACCGTTCTTCGACGACATCGGCGGCCCGCTGCCGGTGATCGAAGACGTCAAGGGCGCCAATGTGCTGGCACTGCTGGGGGACTCGGTGACCACCGACCACATCTCCCCTGCCGGCAATATCAAGACCGACAGCCCGGCGGGCAAATACCTGCGCGAGCAAGGCGTCGAACCGCGGGACTTCAACTCCTACGGCTCGCGTCGCGGCAACCATGAAGTGATGATGCGCGGCACCTTCGCCAACATCCGCATCCGCAACGAAATGCTCGGCGGCGAGGAAGGCGGCAACACGATCTACATCCCTACCGGCGAGAAAATGCCGATCTACGACGCCGCCATGAAATACCAGGCCTCGGGCACCCCGCTGGTGGTGATCGCCGGCCAGGAATACGGCACCGGCTCAAGCCGTGACTGGGCGGCCAAGGGCACCAACCTGCTGGGGGTCAAGGCGGTGATCGCCGAGAGTTTCGAGCGGATTCACCGTTCCAACCTGGTGGGCATGGGCGTGCTGCCCCTGCAGTTCAAGCTGGACCAGAACCGCAAGGCACTCAAGCTGACCGGCAAGGAGAAGATCGACATCCTCGGGCTGACCCACGCCGAGATCGAGCCACGCATGAACCTGACGCTGGTGATCACCCGTGAGGATGGCAGCAGCGAGAAGGTCGAAGTGCTGTGCCGCATCGACACCCTCAATGAGGTCGAGTACTTCAAGGCCGGCGGGATCCTGCACTACGTGTTGCGGCAGTTGATTGCCTCGTAACTGACACGCGCTACCCAAAACACCGCCTTCCCTGGCGGTGTTTTCATTTTTACCGTCGGTGACGCTCGGTATACTGCCGCCCTCAGATTTTGACTGTCACAAGGATTCCCCATGCTTGCATTGCCATGGCTGTACCTGGCGCTTCTTTCCATCGGCTATGTACTTGCCTTGAGCTACGGGCAATTGGGGTTAATGGCGGCACTGTCTGTCGCCATGCTGCTGTTGGCCGGGTTTGCCGTGCGGCAACAGCGAAACCCGTGGGTACGCTATCTGGGCCACGGGCTGTTTATCGTGCTGGCGCTGGGGCTGGCGATGCATTGGCTGCCCGGGTTCTACAACGGTCGCGGGATCGCGCCGCAGCGCTTTACGGACGACGCCGTGCCTTTCTCGATGTACCTGAACCAGGACAAGCCGCTGATTGGCTTCTGGCTGCTGCTGGCCTGCCCGTGGATTGTTGCGCGCCGGTCCCTGCGCCTGTCGATCTACGCCACCGCCCTGGCGTTGACACTGACGGCGATTGCCGCCCTGGGCGGCGCTGCGTTGCTGGGCGTCATCAGTTGGGCCCCGAAGTGGCCGGAGCAGGCCTGGCTGTGGGTGTTGAATAACCTGCTGCTGGTGACCCTGGTGGAGGAAGCGCTGTTCCGCGGTTATATCCAGGGCGGCCTGAGCCGACGGTTCAAGCAATTGCCCTATGGTGAAAACCTCGCCCTGCTGTTGGCCGCCCTGCTGTTCGGCCTGGTACACCTGGGCGCAGGCTGGCAGTGGACCCTGCTGGCGACCATCGCAGGCCTGGGCTACGGCCTGGCGTATCGCTTTGGCGGATTGGGCGCGGCGATCGTTACGCACTTCGGGCTGAACCTGCTGCATTTCGGGTTGTTTACCTATCCGATGCTGGCGGGCTGAGGCTGCGCCGATTGTTGCAAAAAATAAGTTAAATAAAACCCCGCGACGGTCGACAACCTGTCAAAGCCTTGCGGATTGAACAATCATGCGTAATAACCAACCCGTTACCCAGCGCGAACGTACCTTCCCCGCTCAGCAACGGTTGATCTCCACCACGGATGCCAAAGGCGTGATCACCTACTGCAACGACGCCTTCGTCGAGATCAGTGGGTTTTCCCATGACGAACTGCTGCGTGCCCCGCACAACCTGGTTCGTCATCCGGATGTGCCGGCGGCAGTGTTCGCACACATGTGGTCCACGCTCAAACAAGGCTTGCCATGGATGGGCATCGTCAAGAACCGCTGCAAGAGCGGTGATCACTATTGGGTCAACGCCTATGTGACACCGGTCTTCGACGGCAACCAGGTGATCGGCTACGAGTCGGTGCGGGTCAAGCCCACCACCGAGCAGATCCGCCGTGCCGAAGCGCTTTACCAGCGCATCAACCAGGGCAAGCCGGCCATCCCGCGCCGCGACAAGTGGCTGCCGGTGTTGCAGGATTGGCTGCCGTTTATCCTGGTCAGCCAGTTGAGCTTCCTGATTGGTGTGTGGCTCGACTCCCATTGGGGCTTTGCCCTGGCCGCCGCACTGTCAGTGCCGCTGGGCCTGTTGGGCCTGAGCTGGCAACAGCGCGGGCTCAAGCGTTTGCTGCGCCTGGCCGAGCAGACCACGTCCGACCCGCTGATTGCACAGATGTACACTGACAGCCGCGGCGCCCAGGCGCGCCTGGAAATGTCGATCCTCAGCCAGGAGGCGCGCCTGAAGACGTGTCTTACCCGTTTGCAGGACACGGCTGAACACCTCAACTCCCAGGCGGCGCAGTCCAATACCCTGGCACATAACAGCTCCAGCGGTCTTGAACGCCAGCGCGTGGAAACCGAACAGGTGGCCACCGCGGTCAACCAGATGGCCGCGACGACTCAGGAAGTCGCCAGCCATGTGCAACGCACCGCCGATGCCACCCAGGAAGCCAATCGCCTGACCGGGCGTGGCCGTGATATCGCCGGCGAAACCCGCGAAGCGATTCAGCGCCTGTCGGTGGCCGTGGGCGAGACCGGCGTGACCGTGACCCAGCTGGCCAAGGACAGTGACGAAATCGGTGGCGTGGTGGATGTGATCAAAGGCATCGCCGACCAGACCAACCTGCTGGCGCTGAACGCGGCCATCGAAGCGGCCCGTGCCGGGGAGATGGGTCGCGGCTTTGCGGTGGTGGCCGACGAAGTGCGGCAACTGGCCCAGCGCACCAGCGAGTCCACCGGGCAGATTCATGCGCTGATCGCCAAGCTGCAACAGACCGCCAGCGCGGCCGTACAAACCATGGACGCCGGGCATCGCCAGGCGGAAGAAGGTGTGGCACGGGTGATGGAAGCGGATCAGGCGCTGATCGGGATCAGCGAGGCGGTGGCGCACATCACTGATATGACGGCGCAGATTGCGGCGGCGACCGAAGAGCAGAGCTCGGTGGCGGAAGAGATCAGCCGTAATATCAGCACCATTGCGCTGCTGGCGGACCAGACGTCGGAACAGGCGTTGAATTCGGCGCAGTTGAGTGAAGAGCTGACGCATACCGCCAATACCCAGTACTCGCTGGTAGAACGCTTTAACCGGTAAACCGCTTTCGCGAGCAAGCCCGCTCCCACATTTGGAATGCATTTCAAATGTGGGAGCGGGCTTGCTCGCGAAAGGGCCCTATCAGGCGCCGAGAAACCCGGCCACCTTCACCGCCGCAGCCTCCAGATGCTGCTCATGACTGAACCCCGAAGCCTTCAACGGCTTCAGATCATGATCCCCCGCCACCAGCCACATCACCTCGATGCTCGGCGACAACACATACCCTTCCACCGCCGCCCGATTGCCCAGAGCATCCCGGTCGCCCTGCACGATCAACGTCGGCGTCTTCAGCCCGGCCAGGTGCTCGGTCCGTGGCTTCTCCGGCTTGCCCACCGCATAGAACGGATAACCCAGGCACACCAGCGCGTCCGTACCCAATTCATCCGCCAACAAACTGGCCATCCGCCCGCCCATGGACTTGCCGCCAACGGCCAGTTTCCCAGCGACATGACGTCGCACCTCGGCATACACCTCACGCCAGCATTCCAGCAGTTTCGGCGCCGGGTTCGGCGGACGTTTACCGCCATCCACACGACGCTGGGCCATGTACGGAAACTCGAAGCGCAATACGTTCACGCCATGCCCCGCAAGGCGTGCAGCCATGTCTTCCATAAAGCCCGAGTCCATTGGCGCGCCCGCGCCGTGGGCCAGGATCAGCGTCGCGGGCGTACGCGCGATAGACCCTGTCGCGGCCTTCCACAACCAGCCACGTTCCCGCACACACTGCGCCCATTGATCCCCGTCAATACTGGCCTTGTGCTCTTTGCCCATGCTTGCCTCGCTTTTTAGTCTGCCTATAACTCCAGCCCAAGTGCCGCATTTGCTTGGGTTGAACCGTGGATGGGGAACCATGAACACTACTTTAAGTACCGCCTATAACTACAAGGTGGTCCGCCAATTCGCCATTATGACGGTGGTGTGGGGCATCGTCGGCATGGGGCTCGGGGTTTTTCTCGCTGCCCAGTTGGTATGGCCCGAACTCAACTTCAATTTGCCCTGGACCAGTTTCGGCCGCTTGCGCCCGCTGCACACCAACGCGGTGATCTTTGCCTTTGGCGGTTGCGCGCTGTTTGCCAGCTCCTTCTACTCGGTGCAACGCACCTGCCAGACCCAATTGTTCGCGCCAAAGATCGCGCAGTTCTGCTTCTGGGGCTGGCAGCTGGTCATTGTGCTGGCCGCGATCACCTTGCCGCTGGGCTACACCAGCTCCAAGGAATACGCCGAGCTGGAATGGCCGATCGACATCCTGATCACCATCGTCTGGGTGGCCTATGCCATCGTGTTCTTCGGCACGGTGATGAAGCGCAACACCAAGCATATTTACGTCGGTAACTGGTTCTTCGGTGCGTTCATCATCACCGTGGCCATCCTGCATATCGTCAACAACCTGGAAATTCCGGTCAGCCTGACCAAGTCCTACTCGCTGTACGGCGGTGCGACGGATGCCATGGTGCAGTGGTGGTACGGGCATAACGCGGTAGGCTTTTTCCTCACCGCCGGCTTCCTCGGGATGATGTACTACTTCGTGCCGAAACAGGCCGAACGTCCGGTGTATTCCTATCGCCTGTCCATCGTGCACTTCTGGGCACTGATCACCCTGTACATCTGGGCCGGCCCGCACCACTTGCACTACACCGCGCTGCCGGACTGGGCACAGTCCCTGGGCATGGTGATGTCGCTGGTACTGCTGGCACCGAGCTGGGGCGGGATGATCAACGGGATGATGACCCTGTCGGGCGCCTGGCATAAGTTGCGCAGCGACCCGATCCTGCGATTCCTGGTGGTTTCCCTGGCCTTCTACGGCATGTCGACCTTCGAAGGGCCGATGATGGCGATCAAGACGGTCAACGCCCTCTCCCACTACACCGACTGGACCATCGGCCACGTACACGCCGGGGCGCTGGGTTGGGTAGCGATGATCTCCATCGGCGCGCTGTATCACATGATCCCGAAAATCTTCGGTCGCGAGCAGATGTACAGCCTCGGCCTGATCAACGCGCACTTCTGGCTGGCCACCATCGGCACCGTGCTCTACATCGCCTCGATGTGGGTCAACGGCATCGCCCAGGGCCTGATGTGGCGTGCGGTCAACGAAGATGGCACCTTGACCTACTCCTTCGTCGAAACCCTGGTGGCCAGCCACCCAGGCTTCATCGTGCGACTGGTGGGCGGGGCGATCTTCCTCAGCGGCATGTTCCTGATGGCTTACAACACTTGGCGCACCGTGCGTTCGGCACAACCCGCCGAAGTCGCCGCTGCGGCGCAGATGGCCTGAGGAGTCGATGATGAAACACGAAACCATTGAAAAGAACGTCGGCCTGCTGATGCTGCTGATGGTGCTCGCCGTGAGTATCGGCGGCCTGACCCAGATTGTGCCGCTGTTCTTCCAGGATGTGACCAACAAGCCGGTGGAAGGCATGAAGCCCTACACCGCGCTGCAACTGGAAGGTCGCGACATCTATATCCGCGAAGGCTGCGTACAGTGCCATTCGCAGATGATCCGCCCGTTCCGCGCCGAAACCGAGCGTTATGGCCACTACTCGGTGGCCGGTGAAAGCGTGTGGGATCACCCGTTCCTGTGGGGCTCCAAGCGTACCGGGCCGGACCTGGCCCGCGTCGGCGCGCGCTACTCGGACGACTGGCACCGCGCGCACTTGTACAACCCGCGCAACGTGGTACCGGAATCGAAGATGCCGGCGTACCCATGGCTGGTCACCGCCCCGGTCGACAGCAGCCACACCGAGACCAAGCTCAAGGTGATGCGCACCCTCGGCGTGCCGTACACCGACGACGACATCGCCGGTGCCGTGGCCTCCCTCAAGGGCAAGACCGAGATGGACGCGCTGGTTTCGTACCTGCAAGTGCTCGGCACTGCCATCAAGAGCAAGAGGTGAGCCATGGGATTTGAATTCGATGCTGGAACCATCCGCGGCCTTGGCACGCTGGTCGTTGCCATCGCCTTCATCGGCCTGTCGCTGTGGGTGTTCAACTCCCGGCGCAACGCAGAGTTCGCCGAGGCGTGCCTGCTGCCGTTTGCCGATGAACCGCTACCGCCAACCCCCGACGCTCAAGAAGAGCCTGCAACAAGGAGCAACCGGCCATGACTACCTTCTGGAGTACATGGATCTGTGTACTGACCCTCGGCAGCCTGATCGGCCTGACCTGGCTGTTGATCGGCACCCGCAAGGGCGAGACCAAGGGCAGCGTGGACCAGACCATGGGCCACGCCTTCGACGGGATCGAGGAGTACGACAACCCGCTGCCACAATGGTGGTTCATGCTGTTCGCCGGCACCCTGGTGTTTGCCGTCGGCTACCTGATCCTCTACCCGGGCCTGGGCAACTGGAAAGGCGTGTTGCCGGGCTATGAAGATGGCTGGACCCAGACCAAGGAATGGGACAAGGAAATGGCCAAGGCCGACGCCAAATTCGGACCGATTTTCGCCAAATTCGCGGCCATGCCGGTGGAAGAAGTTGCCAAGGACCCGCAGGCGCTGAAAATGGGCGGCCGCCTGTTCGCCTCCAACTGCGCGGTGTGCCATGGCTCGGACGCCAAGGGCGCCTACGGCTTCCCGAACCTGGCAGACAACATCTGGCGCTGGGGCGGTTCGGCGGATGCAATCAAGATGACCATCATGAATGGCCGTCATGCCGCGATGCCGGCCTGGGGTGAAGTGCTGGGTGAGGACGGTGTGAAGAACGTCGCAGCCTATGTGCGCCATGAATTGGCAGGCCTGCCGCTGCCGGCGGACAGCAGTGCGGATGTCGCCGCGGGCCAGGTGGCATTCAGCACCACCTGTGTCGCCTGCCACGGGCCGGAAGGCCATGGCGTGGAAGCCATGGGCGCGCCGAACCTGACGCAGCCAGGCGGCTTTATCTACGGCACCAGCCTGGCGCAGTTGCAGCAGACCATTCGCCACGGCCGCCAGGGCCAGATGCCTGCGCAGGAAGTACTGCAAGGCAATGACAAGGTGCACCTGCTGGCCGCCTATGTTTACAGCCTGTCCCACAATGCTGATGGCGCAACGCCTGACAGCCAACCCGAGTAATCCTGCACCACCCAAAAGCCGCGCCTGATTCAGGCGCGGCTTTTTTGCGACCCATTGTCGCACCCTTCCGATCGCTGACTTTCCCCTCCTGCCATTCGGGTCTACGCTTGTTTGCACAGTGGACTGGCATTGGCCGGTCGACGGCCGACTTGCACTCGATGGGTTGAAACATTTCTGCTCGATGACAGGCGCAAAGGCTGGTACCTACCGGCTGTCGTGCCACTGGCCATTCGTCACCCGAGCTGCTTGTTTACACACACTCAGTTACAAGTACCTTCGACCCGTTTAAAATCCTGTCCAAGTCGTCAGCTTTTAACCCTGAATTTTGTCCTTACGCCAAACATGGAAAGGGCGCAGAATCTGGTTTGGAACGCATTGACGCAGGTCACCTTGCGTTGCAATGGAATCTTGCTTTCTCCATACTTGCGACCGATTTTTACCCTATAAAAAAACTAAACCGTGGAACCTTAGAATGAGCACAGCAATCAGTCCGACTGCTTATAACTATAAGGTAGTCCGCCAGTTCGCCATCATGACGGTGGTCTGGGGGATCCTTGGCATGGGGCTCGGCGTTTTCATTGCCTCGCAACTGGTTTGGCCAGAGTTGAATTTTGGCCTGCCATGGACGACATTTGGACGCCTGCGCCCGTTGCACACCAACCTGGTGATTTTCGCCTTCGGTGGATGTGCACTGTTTGCCACTTCTTACTACGTCGTGCAGCGAACCTGCCAAACGCGACTGATTTCCGATGCACTGGCGGCCTTTACCTTCTGGGGTTGGCAAGCGGTCATCGTGGGCGCGATCGTCACCCTGCCGCTGGGCTACACCACCACCAAGGAATACGCCGAGCTGGAATGGCCGATCGCCATTTTGCTGGCGATTGTCTGGGTGACCTACGCAGTGGTGTTCTTCGGCACCATCGTCAAGCGCAAGACCAAGCACATCTATGTCGGCAACTGGTTCTACGGGGCATTTATCCTGGTGACGGCGATGCTGCATATCGTCAACCATGCGTCCTTGCCGGTGAGCTTCTTCAAGTCCTACTCGGCCTACGCCGGTGCGACGGACGCAATGATCCAGTGGTGGTACGGCCACAACGCCGTAGGTTTCTTCCTCACCACCGGCTTCCTGGGGATGATGTACTACTTCGTGCCGAAACAGGCCGAGCGTCCGATCTACTCCTATCGCCTGTCCATCGTGCACTTCTGGGCCCTGATCACCCTGTACATCTGGGCCGGTCCGCACCACCTGCACTACACCGCATTGCCGGACTGGGCCCAGTCCCTGGGCATGGCGATGTCGATCATCCTGCTCGCGCCAAGCTGGGGCGGCATGATCAACGGCATGATGACCCTGTCGGGCGCCTGGCATAAATTGCGCACCGACCCGATCCTGCGGTTCCTCGTGGTCTCCCTGGCGTTCTACGGCATGTCGACCTTCGAAGGCCCGATGATGGCCATCAAGACGGTCAACTCGCTGTCCCACTACACCGACTGGACCATCGGCCACGTACACGCCGGCGCCCTCGGTTGGGTAGCGATGATTTCCATCGGCGCGCTGTACCACATGATCCCGAAACTGTTCGGCCGTGCGCAGATGCACAGCGTCAGCCTGATCAACACCCACTTCTGGCTGGCCACCATCGGTACCGTGCTCTACATCGCCTCGATGTGGGTCAACGGCATCACCCAGGGCCTGATGTGGCGTGCAATCAACGATGACGGCACCCTCACCTACTCCTTCGTCGAAGGGCTGCAAGCCAGCCATCCGGGTTACATCGTGCGCGCCCTGGGCGGTGCGATCTTTGCCAGCGGCATGCTGTTCATGGCCTACAACGTGTGGCGCACCGTGCGTGCCTCCGACCCTGTAGAAGCCGAAGCCGCTACCAAGATCGCCGTTGTGGGAGCTCACTGATGAAGCATGAAGTAGTCGAGAAGAATATCGGCCTGCTGGCCTTCTTCATGGTCATCGCCGTGAGTATCGGCGGCCTGACCCAGATCGTTCCGCTGTTTTTCCAGGACGTGACCAACAAGCCGGTGGAAGGCATGAAGCCGCGCACCGCCCTTGAACTGGAAGGCCGCGACGTCTACATCGCCAACGGTTGTGTCGGCTGCCACTCGCAGATGATCCGCCCGTTCCGTGCCGAAACCGAACGCTACGGCCACTACTCGGTCGCCGGTGAAAGCGTGTGGGACCACCCATTCCTGTGGGGTTCCAAGCGTACCGGCCCGGACCTGGCCCGGGTCGGCGGTCGTTACTCCGATGACTGGCAGCGTGCGCACTTGTACAACCCGCGCAACGTGGTGCCCGAATCGAAAATGCCGGCGTACCCGTTCCTGGTCGAAAACAAACTCGACGGCAAGGACACCGCCAAGAAGATGGAAGTCTTGCGCACCCTGGGCGTGCCCTACACCGACGAAGACATCGCCGGCGCGGCAGCGGCCGTGAAGGGCAAGACCGAAATGGACGCACTGGTGGCCTACTTGCAAGGCCTTGGCACCATCATCAAAAGCAAACGGTGATCTGGATGGATATCGGGATGATTCGAGGCCTGGGCACCGTTGTCGTGATGGTGGCCTTTATCGGCCTGGCCTTGTGGGTGTTCAGCCCCAAGCGCAAGTCGGAGTTTGAAGACGCGACGTTGCTGCCCTTCGCGGATGATCCCGAAGCCATCAAGCACGTCGTGGAAGCGTCTAGGAGTAACAAAGAATGACTACGTTCTGGAGTCTGTACGTCACAGTCCTCAGTCTGGGTACCATTTTCGCCCTGACCTGGCTGCTGCTGTCGACCCGCAAGGGCCAGCGCGCCGAGCAAACCGATGAAACCGTCGGCCACTCGTTCGACGGCATCGAGGAGTACGACAACCCGCTGCCCAAATGGTGGTTCATGCTGTTCGTCGGCACCATCATCTTCGCCCTCGGTTACCTGGCGCTGTACCCTGGCCTGGGCAACTGGAAAGGCCTGCTGCCGGGCTACAACTACCTCGACAACGACAAGCAAACCCCATTTGCCAATGGCCAGACCGGCTGGACCGGCGTGCACGAATGGGAAAAGGAAATGGCCAAGTCGGACGCCCGGTTCGGGCCGATCTTCGCCAAGTTCGCCGCCATGCCGATCGAAGAAGTGGCCAAGGACCCGCAAGCCTTGAAGATGGGTGGCCGCCTGTTCGCCTCCAACTGCTCGGTGTGCCACGGTTCCGACGCCAAGGGTGCCTACGGCTTCCCCAACCTGACCGACGCCGACTGGCGCTGGGGCGGCGACCCGGCCACCATCAAGGAAACCATCATGAAGGGCCGCCACGCGGTGATGCCGGCGTGGGCCGAAGTCATTGGCGAGCAAGGCGTGGCCGATGTAGCCGGCTTCGTGGTGACCAACCTCGATGGCCGCAAACTGCCGGAAGGCGCGAAGGCAGACGTGGCCAACGGCGAGAAACTCTTCGCCGCCAACTGCGTGGCGTGCCACGGTCCCGCCGGTAAAGGTACACCCGCCATGGGCGCGCCTGACCTGGCCCACCCTGGCGCGTTCATCTACGGTTCGAGCTTCGCGCAACTGCAGCAGACCATCCGTTATGGCCGTCAAGGCCAGATGCCTGCGCAGGAGCAGTTGCAGGGCAATGACAAGGTGCACTTGCTGGCGGCCTATGTTTACAGCCTGTCCCATGGAGACAAGGCAGCTGAGGAGCAGTAAGCATTAAAACCAAAAAGCCCCGCGCAGCCAATGCTGCGCGGGGCTTTGGTAATGGGGCATTGGTGGAACTCAACTTACCCCGAGGACGAGGCGTTACCGTTCTTCATGCACTTGGTCCATTCTTTTAATAGCAGCGTTGATCGCCCCCCGATCAGCCGATTTAGACCAATCCGTCAGTCCTAACTGTGCCACTAACTCAGGACGACTCAAGATTTCCCGCGCGACCATCGCTTCATCTGGGCCGCGATCATGACGCGTCCCATCCGCGATGTTCTTCAGTGAAGCGTAAGTCACACCCTCCCTGCGATCAATTCCACCCCAACCGCGCTCCGGGTAATAGGTGTCATATTCATTCAGGAGCTTTTGCGCCAGTTCTTTATCACTCATCGTGGCCAGGGGAAACCCCATATTCTGACCCACGGTTATGATACTTTCACGATCGATTTTGCCATCGTGCTTATGCTTTCCGTACCCATCGAGTTTCTCCATGAGTACAGGATTTTCCAGCAGCGAACGGGCAAAATTCATGTCGTCACTGCTGTAGCCACTCTGCGCAGAGGCATACGCAACCTGTCGTAGAGAGTCGCGGGTGATGTAGTCTGGTTGCGCAGGGTCGGCATACTTATCAAAGTTTCTGAGTAGACGGTCGGCCACCCGATAATCATTCCAACTACTGAATTGCTCTACGCTGATGCCAGAGGATACTGGCAGCGTCGAAGCCGATGGTGGAACGGCTCCAACATTATGCGTGTCATTAGCACGTTGAATGGTCATTGGTTTCCTCGATTTGAATAACGTCAAAACAAAATAAATTTATCGGCGCGCAAGAGACCTAGGCATAACGTTCAACAATTGCTCATCAAAGGTTTCATCGTGGTAACGCTGCGCGCTGCTACAAAACATTGCCGAACACTGATCCAGACTTGATCTCAACGTCGGCATTTCCTGCGTGGCAATAACGCGATCAGCGTTCCTACAACAAACGTTTCATTCTGTGTAAACAAAGGCTCGTTTGGGCCTAAGAACTGATATCGCAGAAGCGTCAGCTTCCTAACCAATCGTTGTAGGTTATTTAACAGCGCAAAAAGCAGTTATAAAAACGCCACCACACCGGCCCGTAGACCTCTCCTGATTTACTTACTCACCACCAGGAAGTCGCAAGGGAAACGGCAAGGTGCACTTGCTGGCGGCGTATGTTTCGGACTGTCCCATGGGAACAAGCCGCCAGACGCCGTGTGAGGAAAAACGATGAAAAAAACGGCCCCGCCAGTGGAGATTGGCGGGGCCGTTTTGTTTTCAAGTCGAAAAAGTCGTCACCGCCAGCAACGCATCTACATTTGAGATTGATCAAGAAAACCGCAGGTAGTAACGTGACTACATTCGTACTCCATACGGAGGTTAGCCCCCATGACTATCACCACCATTTCCAGCCGTGAATTCAATCAAGACACAAGCGGTGCCAAAAAAGCCGCCCGCCAAGGCCCGGTTTTTATCACTGACCGGGGCAAGCCTGCCCATGTACTGCTAAGCATTGAGGACTACCAAAAACTGACAGGCCTCAATGCCGACATCGTTGAGCTGTTGGTGATGCCAGAAGCGGCAGATATCGAGTTCGAAACCGAACGCGCCGTGATCACTCATCGACCCGTGGACTTCACTTGATGTATCTACTCGACACCAATGTCATCTCTGAACTGCGCAAACCCCAGGCCGATGCCAAGGTCGTCGCCTGGGCCAAAAGTGTCATCGCGCCACGGATGTATATTTCAGCCATTACCTTGAAGGAACTGGAAACAGGAGTCCTGCGAATGGAGCGGCGTGATCCCGCCCAGGGGAAGGTTTTGCGCACATGGCTCAAGCGCCATGTCATGCCGGCGTTTGATGCCAGAATCCTGCCGATTGATGCAGCAGTTGCCCTGCGCTGTGCCAGCTTGCATGTGCCAGACCAAGCCAACGAAAGTGACGCGCTGATCGCTGCAACCGCGCTGGTTCATGGGCTGACAGTGGTCACCCGCAACATCGGCGACTTTCAATCCAGCGGCGTCGCGCTGATCAATCCATGGGACGAATGACCGGTAAGGCTGCGAAAACCGTCCATACTTCACAAGTCAATTGACCCAGATCACGTACACCATCAATTGATTTCCCCCAACGCGACCAAAGGTCGCACCCGTCGAAGGGTGTCAGGGGCGTATCATTAGGCCACTGCAACACCCCTATTTTGACCCCGGCCGGCACGTACTGGCCGAGGCAAATCTCCACTGCCGTGGGATGCAATGATGAGCAACCAGATTCCGGTACATGACGTTACTCCGCCTGCCAAAAATTCGAATAACACCGTCGATCTCTACGCATCGCGGGAGAAAATCTACACCCGTGCCTTCACCGGCTTGTTCCGCAATCTGCGGATGCTCGGGGGTGCCGGTTTGTTCCTGCTCTACTTCGGCACCGTGTGGCTGAACTGGGGTGGCCACCAGGCTGTCTGGTGGAACCTGCCGGAACGTAAATTCTTCATTTTTGGCGCGACTTTCTGGCCCCAGGATTTCATCCTGCTATCGGGCATCCTGATCGTGGCGGCGTTTGGCCTGTTCTTCATCACCGTGTATGCCGGCCGCGTCTGGTGCGGCTACACCTGCCCGCAAAGCGTGTGGACCTGGATCTTCATGTGGTGCGAAAAGGTCACCGAAGGCGACCGCAACCAACGCATCAAGCTGGACAAGGCGCCGATGAGCGCCAACAAGTTCCTGCGCAAGTTCGGCAAGCACAGCCTGTGGCTGATCATCGGCTTCGTCACCGGCATGACCTTTGTCGGCTACTTCTCGCCGATCCGTGAACTGGTGTTCGATTTCTTCACCGGCCAGGCGGATGGCTGGTCGTATTTCTGGGTCGGCTTCTTCACCCTCGCCACCTACGGCAACGCCGGCTGGCTGCGCGAGCAGGTGTGCATCTACATGTGCCCGTATGCGCGTTTCCAGAGCGTGATGTTCGACAAGGACACGATGATCGTTTCCTACGACCCGCGCCGTGGCGAAGTCCGTGGGCCGCGCAAAAAAGGTATCGACTACAAGGCCCAGGGCTTGGGGGACTGCATCGATTGCACGATGTGCGTGCAGGTGTGCCCTACCGGCATCGACATCCGTGACGGCCTGCAGATTGAATGCATCGGCTGCGCGGCCTGCATCGACGCCTGCGACAACATCATGGACAAGATGGAATACCCGCGCGGGCTGATCAGCTACACCACCGAGCACAACCTGTCCGGGCAGAAAACCCATAAGCTGCGCCCGCGCCTGATCGGTTATGCCCTGGTGCTGCTGGCGATGATCAGCCTGTTGGTGGCCGCCTTCTTCGTGCGCTCGCTGGTGGGTTTCGACGTCAGCAAGGACCGCGTGCTGTACCGCGAAAACGCCGAGGGCCGGATCGAAAACGTCTACAGCCTGAAGATCATGAACAAGGACCAGCGCGACCACACCTACGTGCTTGACGCCGCAGGCCTGCCAGACCTCAAGCTGCAAGGCCGGCGCGAGATCAAGGTAGCGGCCGGGGAAATCTTCAGCATGCCGGTGGAGTTGTCGAGCGCACCGGAACAACTGCCGTCGAGCACCAACGAGGTGAAATTCATCCTCAGGGATGCCGATGACGACAGCGTCCACATTGAAGCCAAGAGCCGATTCATCGGCCCACAAGTCCGTTAATAGAGAGCCGAACAATGCCCGCAGCTACTGCCGCAAGCCCCTGGTACAAGCACCTCTGGCCCTGGATCATCATTGGGATCCTGACCTGCTCGGTGACGTTGACCTTGTCCATGGTGACCATCGCGGTGAACAACCCCGACAACCTGGTCAACGACAACTATTACGAGGCCGGCAAAGGCATCAACCGTTCCCTGGACCGCGAACTGCTGGCCCAGACTCTGCAACTGCGGGCCAAGGTGCACCTGGACGAGTTGACCGGCGAAGTCGAATTGCACCTGACCGGCAACAGCGGGCCCGGCACCCTGGAGCTGAACCTGATTTCGCCAACCCAGCCGGAGAAGGATCGCAAGATCATCCTGACCCGCAGCGACAGCGAGCCCGGCCGCTACATCGGCCAGGTGACCGACAAGGTCGAAGGCCGCCGCTTCGTCGAGCTGCTGGGGGTGGAAGGCGACCGGACCTGGCGTATGTTTGAAGAAGAACAGGTCAGCCATGACAAGGACTTGCTGCTGGGCGACGAGCCGCTGCAGGGTGCTGAAGACCTGAAAAAATAGAGCGTCACCTGTTTGATCGTTCCCACGCTCTGCGTGGGAATGCATCCCGTGACGCTCCGCGTCACAAGAGCGGACGCGGAGCGTCCAGCGAAGCGTTCCCACGCAGAGCGTGGGAACGATCATCGGAACTGAGCCATGACCACCCCGATCCCCTGCTACCACTGCGCCCTGCCCGTGCCGCCCGGCAGCCGGTTCACTGCCCTGATCCTCGGCGAGCCCCGCGAGCTGTGCTGCCCGGGCTGCCAGGCGGTGGCCGAGGCGATTGTCGCCGGTGGCCTGGAAAGCTATTACCAGCACCGCAGCGAAGCCTCGGCCAACCCCGAGGCGCTGCCGGTGCAACTGGTGGACGAGCTGGCGCTGTATGACCGTGCCGATGTGCAAAAGCCTTTCGTGCGCCACGACGGTGACCTGTCGGAAGCCACACTGTTGATGGAAGGCATCAGTTGCGCCGCCTGTGGCTGGCTGATCG
The DNA here is from genome assembly GCF_013385765.1 of Pseudomonas sp. C8002. Classification (NCBI taxonomy): domain Bacteria; kingdom Pseudomonadati; phylum Pseudomonadota; class Gammaproteobacteria; order Pseudomonadales; family Pseudomonadaceae; genus Pseudomonas; species Pseudomonas sp. C8002. The sequence continues at coordinate 54,794 of NZ_JACAPJ010000004.1, read as the reverse complement.
AAAAACACCTGCGCAGCCTGCCCGCCGTGGCCGAGGCGCGCCTGAACCTGTCCAACCACCGCCTGCACGTGCGCTGGGCCGACGGGCAATTGCCCCTGAGCCAACTGCTCGGCGAGTTGCGCCACATCGGCTACGCCGCCCACCCGTATCAAGCCGACCGTGCCGCTGAACAACTGGCCAGCGAAAACCGCCTGGCCCTGCGTCAACTGGGGGTGGCCGGGCTGCTGTGGTTCCAGGCGATGATGGCGACGATGGCCACCTGGCCGGAATTCAATATCGACCTGAGCCCGGAGCTGCACGTGATCCTGCGCTGGGTCGCGATGTTTCTGACAACGCCCATCGTGTTCTACAGCTGCGCACCGTTTTTCAAGGGGGCGATGCGCGACCTGCGCACCCGCCACCTGACCATGGATGTTTCGGTGTCCCTGGCCATTGGCGGTGCCTACCTGGCCGGAATCTGGACCGCCATCACCGGCACCGGTGAACTGTATTTCGATGCAGTCGGCATGTTTGCCCTGTTCCTGCTGGCTGGGCGCTACCTTGAGCGTCGCGCCCGGGAACGTACGGCGGCAGCCACCGCGCAGTTGGTCAACCTGTTGCCGGCCTCGTGCCTGCGCATGAGTGCCGACGGGCAAAGTGAACGGATCCTGCTCAGCGAACTGGCCCTGGGCGACCGGGTACTGGTGCATCCGGGGGCGGTGCTGCCGGCAGATGGCATCATCCTCGACGGCCAGTCGAGCATCGACGAATCGCTGCTGACCGGCGAGTACCTGCCGCAACCACGCCAGGTCGGCGATGCCGTCACTGCCGGCACCCTCAACGTCGAAGGTGCGCTGACCGTCGAAGTCCGCGCCCTGGGCCACGACACGCGCCTGTCGGCCATCGTGCGCCTGCTGGAGCGGGCCCAGGCGGAGAAACCCCGGCTGGCGGAGATCGCCGACCGCGCCGCCCAATGGTTCCTGTTGTGCTCGTTGGTCGCCGCTGCGGTCATCGGCCTGGTGTGGTGGGAGCTGGATTCGTCACGGGCGTTCTGGATCGTCCTGGCGATGCTGGTTGCGACCTGCCCTTGCGCCCTCTCACTGGCAACACCCACCGCCCTGACGGCAGCCACCGGCACCCTGCACAAACTCGGCCTGCTGCTGACCCGCGGCCACGTGCTGGAAGGCCTGAACCAGATCGACACGGTGATTTTCGACAAGACCGGCACCCTTACCGAAGGTCGCCTGGCGTTGCGCGCGATCCGCCCGTTGAGCCTGCTGGGCAGCGACGAGTGCCTGAGCCTCGCGGCGGCGCTGGAGCAACGTTCGGAACATCCTATCGCCCGCGCATTCGGCCGCGCGCCGTTGGCGGCGGATGAAGTGCTCAGCACGCCGGGCCTGGGCCTGGAAGGCCGCGTCGGTGACCGCCGGTTGCGCATTGGCCAGCCGGGTTTTGTTTGCGAACTGAGCGGCTGCGCCCTCCCCGCCTCGCCGAAGGAAGCCGGCCAATGGCTGCTGCTGGGCGACACCGACGGCGCCCTGGCCTGGTTTGTCCTGGATGACCGCCTGCGCAGCGACGCGCCCGCCTTGCTCGCCGCCTGCAAGGCACGCGGCTGGCGCACGTTGCTGCTGTCGGGAGACAGCTCGCCGATGGTTGCCAGTGTCGCCGCCGAGCTGGGCATCGACGAAGCCCATGGCGGCCTGCGCCCCGATGACAAGCTGCAAATGCTGCAACAACTGCACAAGGAAGGCCGCAAGGTGCTGATGCTCGGCGATGGCGTCAACGATGTGCCGGTGCTGGCCGCCGCCGATATCAGCGTGGCCATGGGCTCGGCCACCGACCTGGCCAAGACCAGCGCCGACGCGGTGTTGCTGTCGAACCGCCTCGACGCCCTGGTGCAAGCCTTTACCCTGGCCCGGCGCACCCGCCGGGTAATCATTGAAAACCTGCTGTGGGCCGGGCTGTACAATGGCCTGATGTTGCCGTTTGCCGCCCTCGGCTGGATCACTCCCATCTGGGCGGCGATCGGCATGTCCCTCAGTTCGTTGACCGTGGTGCTCAATGCCCTGCGCCTGACTCGCATGCCGAGCACGCCAGCCGTGAGCCCCGCCCCCGTAACCCGCCCGCTGCCGGCATGAGCCGCGCGGGCATGGAGTGCAGATGCCAGCTCTTTACGTGATGATCCCGGCGGCGCTGTTGATCGTGGCCATCGCCATTTACATCTTCTTCTGGGCGGTGGACAGCGGCCAGTACGACGACCTCGATGGCCCGGCCCACAGCGTGCTGTTCGATGACCAGGACCCGAACCACCTGGCGGCCGTCGATGAAGCCAACGGCCCTGAACAACCGCCCAAGCCGAAAGATCCGCCCCATGCTTGAACTGGCGCCCCTGCTGGTCTCGGCGGTGATCCTCGGCCTGCTGGGCGGCGGCCATTGCCTGGGTATGTGTGGCGGCCTGATGGGCGCGCTGACCCTGGCGATTCCCAAGGAGCAACGCAGTCGGCGCTTTCGCCTGCTGCTGGCCTACAACCTGGGGCGCATCCTCAGCTACGCCACCGCCGGCTTGCTGATCGGCCTGGCCGGCTGGGCCGTGGCCAACAGTCCGGCAGCGATGTTCATGCGCATCCTCGCCGGGCTGTTGCTGATCTGCATGGGCTTGTACCTGGCTGGCTGGTGGAGCGGCCTGACCCGTATCGAAAGCCTCGGGCGCGGCCTGTGGCGCCATATCCAGCCGGTTGCCAACCGTTTGCTGCCGGTGTCCAGCCTGCCCCGGGCGTTGCTGCTGGGTGCGCTCTGGGGCTGGTTGCCGTGCGGGTTGGTCTACAGCACGTTGCTGTGGGCGGCCAGCCAGGGCAATGCGCTGGACAGTGCGGTGCTGATGCTCGCGTTCGGCCTTGGCACCTGGCCGGTACTGCTGGCCACGGGCTTAGCCGCTGATCGAGTCACCGCGTTATTGCGCAAACGCAGCGTGCGGATGGCCGGTGGCCTGCTGGTCATGCTGTTCGGCATCTGGACCTTGCCCGGGCCGCACCAGCACTGGCTGATGGGCCACTAGATCGCCATGTGGCATAGCGCCGCTCCCCGTTGATGCAAATCAAGATGGCTTCCCCACCCAGCCCCTAGACTCGGCCCACTAGCCTATCCGGGGGAACGCCCGCATGCTCGACGCCATTCGTTGGGACACTGATCTGATTCACCGCTACGACCTGGCGGGGCCACGCTATACCTCGTACCCCACCGCCGTACAATTCGACAGCCAGGTCGGCACCTTCGACCTGCTCCACGCCCTGCGCGACAGCCGCAAGGCCGTACGGCCCCTGTCGCTGTATGTGCATGTGCCGTTTTGCGCCAACATTTGCTACTACTGCGCCTGCAACAAGGTCATCACCAAGGATCGCGGCCGGGCTCACGCCTATCTGCAACGCCTGGAGCAGGAAATCCAGTTGGTGGCGTGCCACCTCGACCCCAAACAGCCGGTCGAGCAGCTGCACTTCGGCGGCGGCACCCCGACCTTTCTCAGCCATGACGAGCTGCGTCAGGTCATGGGCCGCCTGCGCCAGCACTTCAACCTGCTGGACGATGACTCCGGCGACTACGGGATTGAAATCGACCCACGGGAAGCCGACTGGGCGACCATGGGCCTGCTGCGTGAACTGGGGTTCAACCGCGTCAGTATCGGCCTGCAGGACCTGGACCCCGAAGTGCAGCGTGCGGTGAACCGCCTGCAAAGCCTGGAAGAAACCCGCGCAGTGATTGACGCAGCGCGCACCCTGCAGTTTCGTTCGATCAATATCGACCTGATCTACGGTTTGCCCAAGCAGACACCGCTGAATTTCGCACGCACCGTGGAAGAAGTCATCAGCCTGCAACCCGACCGCCTCTCGGTGTTCAACTACGCACACCTGCCGGAACGGTTCATGCCCCAGCGACGGATCAACACCGACGACCTGCCCTCCCCGGCGGAAAAACTGCTGATGCTGCAAACCACCATCGAGCAGTTGACCCGGGCGGGCTACCGCTACATCGGCATGGACCACTTTGCCCTGCCGGACGACGAATTGGCCGTCGCCCAGGAAGAAGGCACGCTGCAACGCAACTTCCAGGGCTACACCACCCACGGGCATTGCGATTTGATCGGGCTTGGGGTGTCGGCGATCAGCCAGATCGGCGACCTGTACTGCCAGAACAGCAGCGACCTGAACCACTACCAGAATGCCCTCGCCGGCGCGCAACTGGCCACCAGCCGTGGGTTGTTATGCACCACGGATGACCGGCTGCGACGGGAAGTGATCCAGCAGTTGATCTGCACGTTCAGCCTGAATTTCGAGAAGATCGAACAGGCTTTCAACATCGATTTTCGCGGCTATTTCGACGAACTCTGGCCGCAACTGGAGGCGATGACCGAGGACGGACTGATCGAACTCGACCCACAGGGCATCCGCGTATTGCCGGCGGGACGCCTGCTGGTACGCTCGGTGTGCATGGTGTTCGATGCCTATCTGGAGCACCAGAATCGGCAACGATTTTCGCGGGTAATCTGAACCTGTCCTACTTCGCCAGCAGGGCCATCGCTTCCAGCTGCGACTCGGGAGACTCGTCCTTCAAGGCCTTGGTCAACTGCGATTGGGCCGTCATCAAGCCGGCCTGCAATGTCGCGATATCACTCTGCAAGGCGGCCACTCTGGCCTGCCTTGCCTGCGGGGTCTTTGAGGCGTCGGACATGGCAGCTGAGAGCTGAGCCATCTTCTCGGCGAGCTGTTTTCTCATCTCGCGAATCATTTTCAACAGCTGCTTGATGTTGTCTTTCAGGTTGCTGTCGTCAATGTCCTTGTTGGAGTTGGTGCTGGCCTTGGAGGCTTTCAGCCCCGCCCCCGAGATATCCACCACCAGTCCTTGGGGCTTGGTGTCAGTGGCCCGATCGGTCGAAGACGCTTGGTCTTTATCGTCTGCAGCGGGGTCTTTTTTCGCATCAGGCACGGTTAGCGAAGAAACAATGGCAGGGTTGGTTGCGCCAATGGAAAGCATGATCTGAGCCTCCAGCTCTAGGAGTGACAATCTTGTATCGACCTCGATACAAAATTCTTTATACCGCTGCTGCTTTTTTGTACACGCTGGCCTGATCGTCCCCCAGTGCGGTACCCTTACGCCTTATGTGTGTTTTCCCACAAGGATTTAAGAAATGTCCGAGCCAGTTAAACTGCGCGCTCATAGCCAGGCTCATTGCAAGGATTGCAGCCTGGCCCCCCTCTGCCTGCCACTTTCGTTGAATCTGGAAGACATGGAAGCGCTGGACGAGATCGTTAAACGCGGTCGCCCACTGAAAAAAGGCGAGTTCCTGTTTCGCCAGGGCGACAAGTTTGACTCCGTTTATGCAGTACGTTCTGGCGCGCTGAAAACCTTCAGCCTGAGCGATGGCGGCGAAGAACAGATCACCGGCTTCCACCTGCCGAGCGAACTGGTCGGACTGTCGGGCATGGACACTGAGATTCACCCCGTGTCGGCCCAGGCCCTGGAAACCACATCGGTGTGTGAAATCCCGTTCGAACGCCTGGATGAACTGGCCCTGCAGCTGCCGCAATTGCGTCGCCAGCTGATGCGCGTGATGAGCCGGGAAATCCGCGACGACCAACAGATGATGCTGTTGTTGTCGAAGAAAACCGCCGACGAGCGTATTGCCACTTTCCTGGTCAACCTTTCCGCACGTTTCCGCGCGCGGGGTTTCTCGGCCAACCAGTTCCGCCTGAGCATGTCGCGCAACGAAATCGGCAACTACCTGGGCCTGGCGGTGGAAACCGTGTCCCGGGTATTCACCCGCTTCCAGCAGAACGAGTTGATTGCGGCCGAAGGCAAGGAAGTGCATATCCTCGACCCGATCCAGCTCTGCGCATTGGCTGGCGGTTCGCTCGACGGTTGATCCAGACGCTTGCGGCCGAGCCAATCGGCTGGGCCGCAGGTATACTTCGAGTCCGCTTTCCTCCCCAGGACTCCTCGACGATGGTCTTCGATTCGTTCGACATCAAATCCCTGATTCGCCCAGTCATCGACTTCCCCAAGCCTGGGGTGATCTTTCGCGATATCACGCCGCTGTTCCAGTCGCCCAAGGCCTTGCGCCTGGTGGCCGACACCTTCGTACACCGCTACGTCGAAGCCGACTTCACCCACATCGGCGCGATGGATGCCCGAGGCTTCTTGATCGGTTCGATCATTGCCTATCAGTTGAACAAACCGCTGATCCTGTTCCGCAAGCAAGGCAAATTGCCGGCTGACGTGCTGGCCGAGAGTTATCAGACCGAATACGGCGAAGCCTTCCTGGAAGTGCACGCCGACAGCCTGTGTGAAGGTGATTCGGTACTGATGTTCGATGACCTGATCGCCACCGGCGGCACGCTGATCGCAGCGGCCAACCTGGCGCGGCGCATGGGCGCACGGATTTTCGAAGCGGCGGCGATCATCGATCTGCCGGAGCTGGGTGGTTCCCAGCGCCTGGAAGACATGGGCATTGCGACGTTCTGCCTGACGCAGTTTGCACTGACAGAGCAATAACCCCGGGACTCGTGTGGCGAGTGAGCTTGTGTGGCAGGGAGCTTGTGTGGCGAGGGAGCTTGCTCCCGCTGGAGTGCGCAGCGCTCCCAAAGATCTTGGGGCCGCTACGCAGCCCAGCGGGAGCAAGCTCCCTCGCCACAGCTCCCTCGCCACAAAAGCGCTTTCTACAAGCCCATCTGCTTGCTGATGATTTCGTTCATCACTTCCCGAGTCCCGCCGCCGATGGACAGGATGCGGTTGTCGCGATACAGCCGCTCCACCAGGTTGCCGCGCATGTAGCCCTGGCCGCCGAGGATCTGCACGGCATCAAAGGTCACGCGGTCGGCGGTGTCGGTGGCGAGGTTCTTGGCCATCGAGATCTCCTTGATCACACTCTTGCCCGCGGCCATCTTGGCGGCCTGGCGGTAGGTGAATTCCCGCGAGACCTCCACCGCCGTGGCCATTTCCGCCAGGCGATGCTTGAGCACCTGGAACTTGCCGATGGGTTTGCCGAAGGCCTCGCGCTGGGCCGCCCACTTCAGGCTTTCCTCCAGGGCCATCTGCGCAGTCATATTGGCCATCAGGGCCAGGGCCAGGCGCTCGCTCTGGAAGTTGCCCATGATGCAGGCGAAACCCATGTTCTCGGCGCCGATCAGATTGCCTACGGGTACGCGGCAATCATCGAAGAATAATTCGGCAGTGTCCGACGCCCACCAGCCCATTTTCTTCAGCGGTGTACCGGTGGTGAAACCAGGCGTGCCCTTTTCGATCAACAACAGGCTGATGCCGGCAAAGCCCGGCCCACCGGTACGCACGGCGACGGTGTAGAAGTCGGCACGCTGGCCGCTGGTGATAAAGGTTTTGCTGCCGCTGACCCGGTAATGGTCGCCGTCGCGCACAGCACGGGTCTGCAGGCTGGCGACATCGGAGCCGCCACCGGGCTCGGTGACCGCCAGGGCGGCGATCTTCTCGCCGGATAACACCTGCGGCGCCACACGATCGCGCACCTCGGGCCGGGCCCATTTGACGATGGGCGGCAAGCCGATATCCAGCGAGCCCAACCCTGCCACTACTCCGCCGGAGCCGCAGCGCATCAGTTCTTCGCTGGCCGCGACCTTGGCGAACAGGTCACCTTCGTGGCTGCCTCCAAGGGCTTCGGGGTAACCGATGCCCAGGATCCCCGCCGCACCGGCCTTGAGGTACAGCTCCCGGGGGAAGCTTTCCGCTTCCTCCCACTGCTCGATGCCCGGCAACATCTCGCGCTCGACGAAACGACGCACGCTGTCGCGGACCAATTGGTGGCTGGGGTCGAAGTATTCCTGATAGGCAGACATCGGCAGGCTCCACGGGACGGTAGAGCGAACTTACCAAGCGCTTGCTTGGTTATCAAGCAAGAGGAAAGGCTCGTGAACGCCACAAAACAAATGTGGGAGCGGGCTTGCTCGCGAATGCGGTGTATCAGTCGCCAGATGCATTGACTGAACCACCGCATTCGCGAGCAAGCCCGCTCCCACATTTTGTTCTGCGGTGTTTGTTATAGGGCGATCGGCTTACGCCCGGCAAACGAATGCGCCAGGGTCCCGCCATCCACCAGTTCCAGCTCGCCACCCAGCGGCACGCCGTGGGCGATGCGCGAGGTAATCAGGCCTTTGTTGGTCAGCAGCTGGGCGATGTAATGGGCCGTCGCTTCGCCTTCCACCGTAGGGTTGGTGGCCAGGATCACCTCGACGAACGTGCCCTGCTCCTCGATTCGCGTCACCAGTTGCGGAATACCAATCGCCTCCGGCCCCAGCCCGTCCAGCGGCGACAGGTGGCCCTTGAGCACAAAGTAGCGCCCGCGGTAACCGGTCTGCTCCACCGCGTAGACATCCATCGGCCCTTCGACCACGCACAGCAGCGTGTCGTCGCGACGCGGGTCGGCGCATTGCGGGCACAGCTCTTCCTCGGTCAGGGTGCGGCACTGGCGGCAGTGGCCAACCCCTTCCATCGCCTGGCTCAGGGCCTGGGCCAGTCGGGAGCCGCCGCTGCGATCACGCTCCAGCAGTTGCAGCGCCATGCGCTGGGCGGTTTTCTGACCCACACCTGGCAAAGTGCGCAGGGCGTCGATCAGTTGACGAATCAGGGGGCTGAAGCTCATGGGGAAAGGTCCGACAAAACAACGAGACGCGGTTTATACCCGCGCCTCGGATTAGCGTCAAATGCTCAATCTTGTGCGACCCGCACCACCAACTTGCCGAAGTTGCGCCCCTCCAGCAAACCGATAAAGGCTTCAGGTGCCTGCTCCAGGCCTTCCACCACGTCCTCGCGGAACTTGATCTTGCCATCCCGCACCCACGGCGCCATGGCACTGAGGAATTCCGGTTGGCGGTCGCCATAGTCGTCGAACACGATAAAGCCCTGGATCCGCACACGCTTGGTCAGCAAGGTACGTTGCAACGCCGGCAGCCGGTCGGGACCGCTGGGCGCTTCGTGGGCGTTATAGCCGGCGATCAGGCCACACAAGGGAATGCGCGCCTTGGCATTCAGCAGCGGCACGACCGCGTCGAATACCTTGCCGCCGACGTTTTCAAAGTAGATATCGATGCCCTTGGGGCAGGCCTGGGCAAGCTCCTCGGCAAAGTTGTCGCTCTTGTGATCGACACAGGCATCAAAGCCCAGCTCGTCCACCACATAGCGGCACTTGTCGGCGCCACCCGCCACACCGACCACCCGCAGGCCCTTGATCTTCGCCACCTGGCCCACCACCGAGCCCACCGCACCGGAAGCGGCCGCCACCACCAGGGTTTCCCCGGACTTGGGCTGGCCGATATCGGTGAGGCCCATATAGGCGGTCATGCCGGGCATACCCAGCACACCCAGGGCCATGGACGGGCTGGCCAGTCCCTTCGGTACCGGGATCAGGTTGCGCCCATCGGAGATGCTGTGGCTCTGCCAGCCGGTGGAACCGACCACCAGGTCACCCACCTCGAACTTGGGATTGCGGGACTGTTCGATGCGGCTGACAGCGCCACCGGTCATCACTTCGTCGATTTCTACCGGCGCAGCATAGGACGGCGCATCACTCATGCGCCCGCGCATGTAGGGATCCAGGGACAGGTAAAGGGTCTTCAGCAAAACCTGGCCGTCGGCCAGTTCCGGCAGCGCGACGCGCTCCAGGCGAAAGTTTTCCGGCACCGGTGCGCCGTGGGGGCGTGAGACCAGCACAATGCGCTGGTTGAGGGTCAATGCTTCGGACATCAGCGAGGCTCCTTCTATCGGTGATTGAATTCAACGGTATAGGGTGCAGACCCCAACACAGGGTCCAGGGTTCGACAAAACTCTCGCAGTAGCCGTTGTCGAGCGCCAGCGAGGCTACGTTAGCCGCACCGCTGCTTTCATGCCAGACGTGGGACCGAGTCGCTGCCGACGCAGCCTCGCTGGCGCTCGACAGCTGCTACGGGTATGGAAAATAGCCGGACAAAAAAATGCCAGGCGCGGGGCCTGGCATTTTCGGTGCTGCTTGCCGATCAGAACGGCAGCTTCATGCCCGGTGGCAGTTGCATGCCAGCGGTCACGCCGGACATCTTGTCCTGGCTGTTGGCTTCGATCTTGCGCACGGCGTCGTTGACGGCCGCGGCAAACAGCGCCTCGAGCATTTCTAGGTCGTCTTCGCCGACGCCCGGCAATACGCTTGGGTCGATGCTCACGCGCTTGATGTCGTGACGACCGGTCATCACCACGCTGACCATATCGCCACCGGCTTTACCGGTGACTTCGGCGTTGGCCAGTTCTTCCTGCATCTTGGCCATCTTTTCCTGCATCTGCTGCGCCTGCTTCATCAGGCCGGCCATGCCACCTTTCATCATGGGAATCACCTCAAAAGTACGTGGATCAATTATTGGCCCCGGGTTATGACGCTTGGGGTACCGGGGCTTCTACAGGTTCAATAGTATCGTGCCGCACCACCGCGCCAAACTGCTGCATCATCTGCTGGATGAGCGGATCACCGTGGATCGACTCTTCAGCCTCGCGCTGGCGGTTGACCCGGCGACGGGACGCCGCCTGGGCCGGGGTTTCCTGCTCGGGCTTGATCAGCTCGATGCTGATGGTCAGCGTGCGCCCGTGGAACTGGTTCAGGGCATCGTTGAGCCGGCGCTGCTGGGTCGCGTTGAACAGGGCGCTGTGGGCCGGGTCCAGGTGCAGCAGCCAGTGGTCGCCATCAACGGCAATCAGGGTGCAGTTGGCGGCGATGCTGCCGGTCATGCCGGAGATCGGCAGTTTCGGGAACAGCTCCAGCCATTGCAACGCCAGGCCGGTGGCCGGCATCGCGGCAGGTTCGGGTTCAGGCTCCGGGGCAGGCTCGGCGGTGTGTTCGCTGGCCAGGTCGTCCAGGTAGCTGTAGGCCGAATCCATGTCCGGCTCGATGTAATCTTCGTCCAGCGGCGGCTCGTCGTCGAGGTCGGTGCCCGGGGTGGCGGCGTCCACTTGCGCAACGGTCGGCTCCGGCACCGGGGCCGAAACCCACTCGGGGGCGTCCGGCACCACGCTGTCCGGGGTCGGCGCGGGCATGGGTGTCAGTTCAGGCTGCTCGCTGGTGGTTTCCAGCACCGGCTCGACGGCAGGCTGCAGCTCGACCTCGACCTCGGCCTCTACCGGGTCGTTCCACGGCAGATCGACTTCAGGCACGGGCGCAGGCTCAACCACCGGCTCCGGCACCACCACAGGCGCCACGGGCTCGGCGACAACCGGGGCGGCGGCCTGTGCAACCGGCGCAGGCGGCGCAACCACTGGCGCGACAACAGCCGGGCCAGCCACTGGTTTGGCGGAATCAACTGTGGCCTGGCTGATCCCCACTGGCTTTAGCGGCTGTCTCGGCGCATCCGCCGTGTCGGCGGGCCTGAAGGCCAGCATCCGCAGCAGGACCATTTCGAAGCCGCCCCGCGGATCGGGTGCCAACGGCAGGTCACGTCGCCCAATCAGGCCCATCTGGTAGTAGAACTGTACGTCTTCGGCCGGTAACGCCTGGGCCAGGGCCAACACGCGGTCGCGGTCGCCGTGGCCGTTGTCGACACCTTCGGGCAGGGCCTGGGCGATGGCGACGCGGTGCAGCACATTGAGGATTTCCGACAGCACGCCATTCCAGTCCGGGCCTTGCTCGGACAGATGGCGCACGGCTTCGAGCAACGCCTTGGCGTCGCCTTCGATCAACGCGTGCAGCACGTCGAACACCTGGCCGTGGTCCAGGGTGCCGAGCATCGCCCGCACGTCGGCGGCCAGCACCTTGCCTTCACCGAAGGCGATGGCCTGGTCGGTAAGGCTCATGGCATCACGCATCGAGCCGTCGGCGGCACGACCCAGCAACCACAGGGCGTCGTCTTCGAACGGTACGTTCTCGACACCCAGCACGTGGGTCAAATGCTCGACCACACGCTCCGGGGTCATGTTTTTCAGGGAGAACTGCAGGCACCGCGACAAAATCGTTGCAGGAAGTTTCTGCGGGTCGGTGGTGGCCAGGATGAATTTGACGTAGGGCGGCGGCTCTTCCAGGGTCTTCAACAAGGCGTTGAAGGAGTGGCTGGACAGCATGTGCACTTCGTCGATCAGGTAGACCTTGAAGCGGCCACGGCTCGGTGCGTACTGCACGTTGTCGAGCAGCTCGCGGGTGTCTTCGACCTTGGTGCGGCTCGCGGCGTCGATCTCGATCAGGTCGACAAAACGCCCTTCGTCGATTTCCCGGCACACCGAGCAGGTACCGCACGGCGTCGAGGTGATGCCGGTTTCACAGTTCAGGCACTTGGCAATGATGCGGGCAATGGTGGTCTTGCCCACCCCGCGGGTACCGGTGAACAGGTAGGCGTGGTGCAGCCGTTGGCTGTCCAAGGCATTGATCAGAGCCTTGAGCACATGGGTCTGGCCGACCATTTCGCGGAACGAGCGCGGACGCCATTTACGTGCAAGAACCTGATAACTCATCGAAAACCGTCGCAACTGGGAAGCGGAAGCGGGTAATGCTAGCGGAGCAAGGGGGAAATTGCATCCGGCACGCTCGTCTAATCTGACTAAGCTGGTCTGACCAAGCCTGTAAAAGGCTGAACCCGGAGAATTTATGCGCGCAGTCCTGGGCGCCTTGTGGATGATTGCCACGGTCACCCTGGCGGCACCCGCACCTCTGCGATTCTCCATTTCCGACAGCTGGACCATGCCCATGGTGCAACTTGACCAGGGCCAGCCGACCCAGGGGATTTTGTATGACCTGATGTTGAGCCTGGCCACCCAGGTCGGCCGTCCTGCGAAATTCCATGTGCTGCCGCGTGCGCGTATCGACACCGCCATGGAGCGCGGGGATGTGGACGTGCGCTGCTACGTGACACCGGCGTGGCTGAACAACCTGTCGGGGGACTTCACCTGGAGCATCCCGCTGCTGGTCCAGCGCAATGTGCTGGCCGCCGGGCGCGTGCCATCAACGTCGGTGGCACTGGACAGCCTTGCGCCGCAACACATCGGCACGGTACTCGGCTACAGCTACCCGACCCTGGAGGCGCGCTTCGCCAGCGGCCAGTTCAGCCGCGACGACAGCCGCAGTGAAGAGCAAGTGCTGCAAAAACTGGTGGCCGGACGCTTCAACTATGCAGTGATCAACGAATGGATCCTTGACCGCTTCAATCAGCAATTACCGCCCACACAGCGCCTGCATACGGTGGCCGTGATCGAGGAGCAACGCCTGGGCTGCTATGTGCGCAACGACCCGCAGGTGCCGGGGCAGCAGATCCTGCGCACGTTGCTGCGGATGAAAATGTCCGGGGAGATTGATGAAATCATCCAGCTGTATATCGGGAACAGCGCGCCCGCCCCTTAAGATCACCTGATTGTCCTTGTGGCCAGGGAGCTTGCTGACCAGGGAGCTTGCTGTGGCGAGGGAGCTTGCTCCCGCTGGGCTGCGTAGCGGCCCCAAGATCTTTGGGAGCGCTGCGCACTCCAGCGGGAGCAAGCTCCCTCGCCACAGTAAACATCACTCAAGCTTTTGCCACTGCGGCGGCGGTGCAAATCCCTCGACCCAACCCGGCACGTCGTCCGCAGGCATCGGCCGGGCGATGAAATAGCCTTGGGCCACTTCGCAGCCCATGCGCATCAACAGCTGGCCGTGCTCCAGGGTTTCCAGGCCTTCGGCAATCACTTCGCGGCCAAACGCACGGGCCAGGCCGATCACGGCCTTGGTCAGCGCCAGGTCGTCCTTGTCGTGCAGGATGTCGCGCACGAACGACTTGTCGATCTTGATGGTCTGGGTCGGCAGGCGCTTGAGGTAGCTCAGGGAGGAATAGCCGGTGCCAAAATCATCCAGGGAGAACTGCACGCCCAAGGCCTGGCAGGCCTCCAGGTGCTGGGTGACACGCTGGATATTGTCGATGGCCACCGACTCGGCGATCTCCAGGTCCAGCCGGTGCGGCTCCACCTGCGGGTATTGCGCCAGCAAGTCTTGCAGGCGCTCGACAAAATCCTCGCGCTGGAAGTGCCGCGCCGCGATGTTCACGCTCACCGACCACCAATGCCCATGCACCTGCCAGCGATGCATCTGGCCCAACACCTGGGCGATCACCCATTCGCCGATATCGACAATCAGGTCGGTCTGCTCGATCAGTGGCAGGAAATCCCCCGGCTTCACCAGGCCACGCTCGGGGTGCTGCCAGCGTAACAACGCTTCGAACCCCACCACCGTGCCGCAGCGCAAGTTGACCTTGGGCTGGTAATGCAGGCACAACTGGCCCGCCGCCAGGGCCTGGCGGATCTGCTCCACGGTCTGGTGGCTGGCCTTGACCTCCTGTTCCAGGGATACATCAAACAACTGGTAGCGGTTGCGCCCGCTCTGCTTGGCCACATACATCGCCTGGTCGGCATGGCGCAGCAAGGTGTCGGCGTCCTCGTCGTCCAGGGGGAACAGCGTGACGCCGATGCTGGCGAACACATTCAGCTCCGCCCCCTGGATCGAGTACGGCTCGGAAATCGCCTTGAGGATGCGCAGCAAGGCGCCGTTCAGCTCGTCGATATCGCGCACATAACGCAGGATCAGCACAAATTCGTCACCGGCGAGCCGGGCGACCACGTCCTCGCCGCGGATGATCTCCCGCAACCGAGTGGCCACTTCCACCAACAACAGATCCCCACAGGCATGCCCATACCCGTCGTTGACCGCCTTGAAGCCGTCCAGGTCGAGCATGCACAACGCCAACGGTATGTCTTCGCTGCGGGAGAACTCCAGGGACTGGTTAAGCAACTCCGACAGATAGGCGCGGTTCGGCAAGCCGGTCAGCACATCGTGGCCGACCCGCCATTGCAGGGTGTGCAACAGCTGGCGCTTTTCGCTGACATCAAAGCGGATCGACACGTACTTCTGCACGCGCCCGGTCTTCTCATCGAGCAGCGGCACCATGGTGCTGTCCACCCAATACAACGTCCCATCCTTGGCCCGGTTGCAGATTTCCCCACGCCACACCCGGCCTTCGCTGATGGCTTGCCACATGCCCTGGAAGAACCCCGCAGGGTGCAGTCCCGAGCTCAGAATGCGGTGATTTTGCCCCAGCAACTCGTCACGCCCGTAGCCGGACATGCCGCAGAACTGGTCATTGACGTAAGTGATGCAGCCCGCCAGGTCAGTCTCGGAGAAAATGGCGGCTGCATCCACGGCCCTGCGGTATTTCTCGTCCATGAGTCAGGCTCACTGTGGCTAGCGGTTGAACCGCTCGACCAGGGCGCGCAACCCGGAAGAGATGCTTTCGAGTTCCCGGCCACGGGTGACTGCAGCGTTGGCATTGCCCGCTGTCTTTTGCACCGTGGCGGCAACGTTATTGATCTGCTGTGAAACTTCCTCGGCGACGTGGGATTGTTCCTGTGAGGCAGCAGCCATTTGCTGACTCATACTGGTAATACGCTCCACCGCGTGGCGAATGCCTTGCAGCGCCTGCTGCGCCTCAAGTACTTGCTGCACGCCCTGCTCGGCCTCGTGAATGCCCAGGCTCGCGATCTCGACCGCCTCATCGGCGCCCGCCCGAAGGTTCTGGATGATGCCCTGGATCTGCTGGGTCGACTCCCGCGTCTTGCCCGCCAGGGCGCGCACCTCGTCGGCCACCACGGCAAAGCCACGGCCCTGCTCGCCGGCGCGGGCCGCTTCAATGGCCGCGTTGAGGGCCAGCAGGTTGGTCTGGTCGGCGATTGCCTGGATCATGCTCGCGGCCACCTGGATTTGCTGGGTCTGCCCGGCCAGGTTGCCCACCGCCTGATTGATCTGGGTGACGGTGCCGGCCAGCAGCTGGATCGCCTCGCGCGACGTGCCGGCCACCTGGCTGCCCTGCTCGGCGAGGGTGTTGGCGGTGTGGGCTTCACTGGCGGTTTGTTGAACGTGCACTGCCACTTCGGCGATGGACGCAGCCATCTCGGTCATGGCGGCGGCGGTCATGTCGGTCTCGGCGCGCTGTTCCAGCAACGCCGATTCGGTGGTGCTCGACAACACGCTGGAATGGGCGGCTGCTTCGGCCATCTGGTTGGCCAGGTCGCTGAGGCGCGTCAGGGCGGTTTTAAGTCGCGCTTCTTCGCTGATCAGGATCATTTCGAGCTGCGCGGTCGGCCCCAGCGCGTCGCTGTAGGTCATGGCGCTGATGGGGTCGGAAAAGGTATTGGGCGTGTTCTGCACAATCTGCTTGAGCTGTAGTCCCAAGCGTTGATGCCCCCAGACGCCCAGGCCGAGAAACAAGCCGACAGTCAACGCCTGGGCCCATACACCCGGAACCCATTGGAAGGCGGCGACACTGGCAACGGCAGCCGCCAGTGGCAACGCCATGGCTCGGGACACAGACGCCACACGCCGCACCGGCGAGACCGCCGCACCACCTGCCTGCAACCGCGCGTACAGCGCTTCTGCGCGGCGCACCTGTTCGCGGGTGGGCTTGACCCGCACCGACTCATAGCCCGTCAGCCGCCCGTCTTCGAGAATCGGCGTCACATAGGCGCTGACCCAATAATAGTTGCCGTTCTTGCAGCGGTTCTTCACCACGCCCATCCAGCTCTGCCCGGCCTTGAGGTAGCTCCACATCAGCTGGAACACGGCGGGCGGCATGTCCGGGTGGCGCACCAGGTTGTGGGTGCTGCCGATCAGCTCGGCCTGGGTAAAGCCGCTCATGGCGGCAAACTCGGCGTTGCAGTAGGTAATATGGCTGTTGACGTCAGTTGCGGAAATTAGCCGTTGCTGCTCCCCAAAAGTCTGTTCAACAGCAGTGACCGGCAAATTGAGACGCACGTTAAAGCTCCATGGACAGCATTCGATCGCCCTCTCGACCACCGGGTAGGCAGGACAGGCGGATTCGTATTTCCAGTCGGGCTGCGCCGTCGATCGGCTGGTTGGCCGCAAAGGCACGCAAACCCACGATTTTGCACAGCAATTCATCATCCATTCAGTGATGATCAACTAGGCTTGAATTCGGGTATCCGGCACGTGAGGCGCAATGAAGCGTGGCACTGACGAGCGACATTTCAGTCCCTGCCAGGCGTCCGTTTTATGGGCACATTTATGAGAGTAAGGAGAGAGCAATGATTTCCTGTTTCATAAACCTGCCTTCTGAAACGAGACCACCAAATACTTGTCCTAGATGCCGATTCTACGAATTACATCACATTTTGCAAGAAAAGGTGATGGTACATGCGGTTGTCTAATTTTAAGATTTATCGTTAAGTTCTTGATTCTAAATGGGAATTGAGCGATGCACATTTCAAGTTTGGGTCCAGCCATCAGACGTTACCGCAAGGTCGCAGGGCTTACTCAGGCTGAACTAGGTGAAAAAACCGGTTTTGACCCTAAAACCATCAGCCGCTTCGAAACCGGCACCTATACACCCAGCGTCGAGGCACTGTTCTTGTTCGCAGAGGCGCTGGGAGTGAAGCTGAAAGTCTTTTTCGCAGACCTGGTCGACGAGGAGGAACAGCGCGCTTATCTGTTCGGTGTCATTCACAAAGCCACCCCGAAGGATCTGGGAAAGCTGATCGCAGCGGTAGACCAGGCCTTGTCCAAGCCTTAGAGCTCGCAACACACGTGCACGCAATAAAAAGAGCAGACAGCCAGATTGACTGTCTGCTCTTTGCTTGATGACTCCTGACATGAACTGACAGGACAGCCCCTTAGACTAGGGACTGAGCCGCGCCATTGCTGCGTCATTCCACGGAGTCATCATGAATAGCATTGCCCATTACTTTTTGTTGTACGTCGACAGCCCGGCCACCAGCGCCAACCTCTACAGCCGACTGCTGGACAAGCCGCCGGTGGAGCTGGGGCCGACCTTTGCGCTGTTCATCCTCGACAACGGGGTGAAACTCGGCCTGTGGTCGCGCCATACCGTGGAGCCTGCGGCCCAAGCCTCGGTTGGCGGTAGCGAGGCGGGTTTCTGCGTCGCTGATATCGCAGCGGTCGACGATTTGCACACGCGCTGGGCGCAACTCGGGATGAGCATCATCCAGTCACCGGTCGAGGCGGACTTCGGCTACACCTTTGTCGCCCAGGACCCCGACGGTCACCGCCTGCGGGTGTTTACCGTGAACCCGTAACGGCTTGCGGCGCCAGCGCCCTTCGAGGCTGATGGCGCCGACACTGGCCAGCACGATCAGGCCACCCAGCACCACGCGCAGCGAAACCTGCTCGCCCAGCAGCGTGGCGGCCATCACCATCGCCACCGGCGGCACCAGGTACAACGCCACTGACGCGCGGCTGACCTCGACATGCCGCAACACATAGGCCCAGGCCAGGTACGCCAGGGCGCTGGGAAAGGCGCCGAGCAACAACACCGCCCAATTGGCTTGCGTCGATGATTGCGACACCACCGCCGGCAAACCCGGCAAATAGACACACAGCAGCAAGGTGCCCGACCACACCGTGTAGCACACCGTGGTCAGCGGGCTGTAGCGCCGGGAATAGTGTTTTTGGATGGTGAAATAAAGGCTCCACGACAACGCCGCCAGCAGGATCATCAGTCCACGGGGATCAATCTGCCCCAGGCCATGCTCGCCCCAGATCACCACCAGCACCCCGCTCAAGCCCAGCAGCACGCAACCCCAGCGCCAGCCGGTAACTCGCTCCTTCAAGCCGAAAAACGCCACCAGCACCGTAAACAGCGGAACCGACTGCGCCAGCACACTGGAGGCAGCGGCCGTGACAAATTGCTGGCCGAAATTGATCGTCAGGTGATGCAGGAAAATCCCGAAGAAGCCCAGCACCAGCAACCACGGCAGGTCCCGCAGACGTGGCCGCTCGATCCTCATGACCAACGCGACGCCGGCCATCAATACCGAAGCAATCAGGAACCGTCCCAAGGCCAACTGGCCAGGGCTGTAGCTGTGCAAGGCCAGATGCACGCCAATCGGCGAATACGCCCAACAGAGGATGACGCTGGCAGTGACTAGCGTAAGCTTTACAGGTGACGGGGCTTTCATGAACGGCGTCCAGCAGTGGGAATGCCGTCAGTCTTGGCCCCGGCAAGGCGCAGGACAATTAACCGTTTCTGACTTCTGTAATCACTGGAACTGAGCGATGGAACTGGCCCAACTGAAAATGGTGAAAGCCGTGGCACAAACCGGCAGCGTGGCCCAGGCCGCCCTGCAACTGCACTGCGTGCCGTCCAACATCACCACACGCATTAAGCAACTGGAAAGCGAGTTGGGTACCCCGCTGTTCATTCGCGCCGGGCGCGGGTTGGCGATCAGTGCCGCAGGGGAAGTGTTTCTCGACTACTGCGAGCGCATCCTCGCGCTGGTGGAAGAGTCCAAGCGTGCCGTCGACAGCAACGCGATTCCCCGCGGCAAGCTGCGCATCGGCGCAGTGGAATCCAGCGCCAGTGGCCGCCTGCCGCCGCTGCTGGCCGAATACCATCGACGTTATCCACAAGTGGAGCTGGAACTGGTGACCGGTGCCTGGGCGCAGTTACTCGATGACCTGCAACATCACCGCATCGACGCCGCGCTGGTGGCCGCCGGCGGCAAACGCCCGAAGCTCGAACAAAGCGTGGTCTACAGCGAGCGCCTGGTGCTGATTACCAGCGCCTCCAGCGCACCCATCGAGGACGCCCGGGACCTGGCCGGCCGCACGCTGCTGGTGTGGCCGCCAGGCTGCCCGTATCGCGCAGCCCTGGAGAACTGGCTCAAGCCCCACGACATCAAGCCTGCCATCGCGAGTTATGCCAGTTGGGGCACGATCATTGGCTGCGTCAGCGCGGGGATTGGCGTGGCACTGGCGCCGGAAGGCATCCTGGCGCGCTACGAGCAGGCCAACCAATTGACGTCCTACCGCTTCGACGAATTGGCGGCGGTGGATAACCTGCTGTTCTGGCACAAGGACACCCAACGCCACCTGGCGCGGGATGCCTTTGCGGGGCTGTTGCGGGAGACTTTCGGCTAACCGGTTTTCGCCCCGCTACGCGCGGGCGCAGCAGCATCTTCAGCCTTTTGCGGGGACCAGCCTGGCGTACTGGTCCTGGCTGATCCAGCCCTTGGAAGAGCGGCCTTCGCCATTGATGAACTCGACCTGGGCCCAGCCATCCTTAAACGCCAGTACCGCGACCACATCGTCCTTGACCACGTAGGCACGATGGCTGGCCTTGGCGTCCGGGGTCTTCTGCAGGAAGGCCTTGTCGGACGAAACGGTCACCAGGCCAATCCATTTCTTGGCAGCGGTTTGGGTCAGGTCCAGGCCGGTGGCAATTTCCGGCATCAACACGTTGATGCAGCCGGGATGTTCGCGGCCCTTCTCCACGGTCAGCATCACACCGTCCGAGGAAGCCGCGACGGTACCCGGATAGGCCTCATCCAGCCATGTCGACACCGATGCCTTCGCACCGTCGACCTTGCCCTGCAGGAAGAACGTGCACGAGCGGGTCACGCCCTCGCCCATTTCCTCGGCATAAAACCCCTCCACCTGATGCTCGGGCGTCACGGCCAGCATCAGCCCTTCGTACTTGCCCGAGTGCAGCGTAGCGGCAAACGCCGGCGCACCTGCAGCAACACACACGAAAGAGGCAACCAGCAATCGGGACACGCAACGTTTGAACGGCATTCTATTTTTTCCCTTCAAGTGCTTCGTAGGCTTTTTTGATGCGTTGGTCATAGTCGCCATAATCCTTGCCGTTATAGTTCAGCGCCATGGCGGCGTAATCCTTGTTCTTCATGGCCTTGACCAGGGCCGGGCTCTGGCTGCAAAAACCGAGGAAGGCCTTTAGTTGATGCCCGGCATTAATCTTCATGGCCACCACAAATTCAAACACCGTTTTATAACCGCATGCCGTGAAGTTGGAGCCCATTATCTGAAACATGCCCCAGGAGGCCGATTTCAAGGCCGCTTCCTGATCCAGTGCGAAGGCGGTGGCCATGGTCTCCCAGGCCTTGGTCTGGTCCTTGTTATTGGCCTTCCACTGGGGCCCGGCCTTCTTCACGTAGGGGTACGACAACAGCGGGTGGGTCTGGTCGTATTTACTCTTGGTGTACTTGCGAAAATGGTGCCCTTCAAAGGCGATCACCGGCAACTTGGCCGGGCCGAACCCGGAGCGCCCGCCCGACTCCACCGTGGCAAAGGCCTTGATGATATTGACGGAAATGCCGTTACCCAACTGCGTGGCAGCGTTCTGGAAGTCCGTATCCGTCAGCGTCGTGCCGCCGTCGCACGCGGCCTGGAGCATCATCTGCCGGTTGCGCCGCTCGGCCTCGATCATCGCCCGCATGCGGTCCAGATAGTGGTCGACCGTGGCCTGGACCATGTCCGCGCCGGTGTTGCCGAACACATTGAGGAACGTCGGAATACGCAGGGTCGGGTTCGGCTTGACCGGCACCTTCACCGCCTCTTCGATCAGGCTATTGAAGGTGCGCCCGGTAGGGTCGATGACACCATCGGGATGCGCGTATTTGAGGTGGCGGAACTGATACTGGCTGATGCACTGCACCAACTGGCCGTCGCACTTGCCATTTTCCGCCAGGGGGAAACCCAACTTGGGAATGATCAAGTTGAATAAATACTGGATGCATTGAACATCGGCGGGCAAGTTGCGGGCTTTGCCCGGCGCACCGACGGAAGCGCTGATGAGAGTGGGCAACCCTTGCAGGCTTTTCATTACTGACATCCTTGTTAGTTGGAGTAGATGAGCCATAAAGCGCCATCACTTTAATATCATCCATGTGCCACCGACATATTTAGAAATATGTCGCTGGCGCAAACTAACAAGGCGAATTTGGCTTGTCCAGCGCAAGGTTTTAAGGATGTGAGCAATCCCTCACTGACGTCGTCCCTAGGAATAATTTTTAAACGGACTGGGCACTTTGCCACTACCTGCGCTACTGTCTGTTTCGCAGGATGCATTGTCGTCCTGACATCTAACAATGACGTCCAGGGACTGACATGAAATCGACCTTTATTGCCTGTGCCATCAGCGGATTGCTCTTCGTCTCGCCAAACACCCACGCAGAAGATTTTGCGGGCTACTTGCTCAAGGCGGTAACGCCAAAAGGTCCGCAATGGCAAACCAAAAACGATGACGAGATGGCATCAGCGTTCGCGAATGCCGGGGTAAAACGATACAAGTGGTCTGCCGACACCGGAAAAGACGAGATCACCCTGTTTGTGTTGCCGGGCCAGAATCAACCGCCAAGCGCGGCCCGTGATTCCGATACCCGGGCCGCCGAGAAGAACTGCAAAACACATATCAGCCAGACTGACATGGGAGATACCAGCACCCCGTATATGGGCTGGTCGGTGATCTGCACACAGGCGAACGGCAACGTCATGACCTTGAGGCATTTTGCCTATCAATTGGGGGGCGACACGTACAAGGTTTCCAGGACCTGGAGAGAAATGCCTTCAGAACAAACCGTTGCACAATGGAGCGCAACGCTCGCCAGCATCGCCGACCACATCAACAGCACTAAGCCGTGACACAGGAGGTGCCCATGCGTTGGCTAATCGTGGTATCGACTGTCCTGCTGCTGTTCGGCTGTGCATCCAAACCGCCTGTGGCGCCGCCGGACCTGTCCCGCCCGTCGATCGCCGAGACAAAGTCGGTGGTGTTTGCAGGGAAAACATACGTCCTGAAATACCAGGCCCGGGGCAACGTTCCGCTCTGGGAGTATTTCCTCGCACCAGAAAGCGTCAACGCCTGGAGCGAACTGGTGGATTTTCGCCTCGCGCCGCCCCAGAGCACCGGCAACGAGCCCCGGGATCTTGCCAACCTGACCGCGCAGGCCCACAAACAGGAATACCCCAACCTTCCGGTGGAGATGTTTTCAGACGAGAAAACCGATGCGATCTACGTGCTGCTGTTTTATCCGACCTCCACACGCAAGGACGGCAGCTTCTTTGAGTTCAATATCTTCAAATACTACAAGGACAACGGGACCGGCCAAATCATCAGCTTCCACTTTGCCAAGAACATCCCGTCCGACACGCCTGCCGCACGACAGGAGTTGCCCGGGCACATGGCGAGGTTGCGCGCAGAAGTGATTCCGGCCATGGGAGAGTTCCCGCTGTACCGTCAGTAACCCTGATGAGCGAACAGCAGAATTCGCTTCGCAGATGACGATTGTCAGCGAAGGGCTTCATAAAAGTATTTTTTTGAATCAAGGAGGGTTGCGTTATGGAGGCAACCCCACCAGCCACACCCCGGCACACAATGTTCCCGCTGTGGCTGCTGCCTTCCGGCTCTGACCAGGTTCACGGGTAATCGTTGCGGGGGGACCGATGGGGTCACCATAACGACGCTCGCCTCTCGGCAAGCCGCGCCATTGTACCGATCTCATCGGAAGTTACAACCGTTGGCGCGGGATTAAAAATATCTGATGGTTCAAGTACTTGGCTGCAGGAGCAAGCTTGCTCCTACAAAAGCACGACCTCGTCCGCCCGACCGCCCTCTTGCTGGATCACCAGGTGAATGAAGTGCAGCTTGGCAATCACCGCCGGCGGCAGGACGAACGGATAGAAATCCGGCTGGCCCATGCTGCGGGACAGTTCGTTGAGCATGCCGGCCAGTTCGATCCACGCATTGACGAATGACAGGAACGCCGTGCCGCCGGGATGCCTGGGGTCGTAGAGGGTGCTGAGGGGGAACGGCTGGTAATCCAGGTCCATCTCCCGGGCGCTCATGCCGAAGCCCAGCGCGGTGTCGACGGCGTCCATCATGTGCAGGTAATGCGCCCAGGTTTCCGCCCAGTCTTCCCACGGGTGCATGGTGGCGTAGGCGCTGACGCAGGTTTGCTGCCAGTCCGGGCGCGGGCCGTTCTGGTAGTGCTGCTCCAGGGCGTCGGCGTAGCTGGCGCGCTCGTCACCGAACAGCGTGCGGAACGGCTCCAGCCAATGGCTGTTGGCGATCAGGCGGTCCCAGTAGTAATGGCCGACCTCGTGACGGAAGTGACCGAGCAAGGTGCGGTAAGGCTCGCGCATCTGTACGCGAATTTTCTCACGGTGGGCGTCGTCGGCTTCCTTGATGTCGAGGGTGATCAGGCCATTGGCGTGGCCGGTGGTGGGCGCGTTGCCTTCCAGGTCGATGCCGACAAAATCGAAGGCCAGGCCGGTGTCTTCATCGACCGTCTTGGGAATCACCTGCAAGCCCAGGCTGATGAGTTGGGCCACCAGACGACGCTTGGCGGTTTCGACCTTGCGCCAGCGGTCGGGGTTTTCGGGGATCGACAGGTCGGGAATAGTGCGGTTCAGGCTGCAGGCCACGCACAAGGCTTGGCCGTTGTCGGCGGGCAGCAACCAGTTGCACGCGGCGGGCGTGTCAAGGTTGGCGCAGCGACGAAATGCGCCGGCTTCAGGGTCGGCGTCCAGCAGCCAGGTATCGGCGTACGGGCCGGGCTGCAGGGAGGACAGGCGACTCTGCTCCGGCTGATAGCCCAGCAGCGCCGAGCAGGCCAGGCACTGGCTGTTGCGAAAGAACAGCGATTGCCCACAGCGGCACTGCCAGACCTTGCTGTTGCGCGAGGTCTCGGCCATGAACGGTGCGGCGATGCGCGAACTGAGTTGTTCGAAGAAGCGGTACATGGCGATCTCTCCGGGGGGCTTGCCAATACTAGAGCATTGCCCGAGAGAGATCGTTCCCACGCTCCGCGTGGGAATGCATCCAGTGACGCTCCGCGTCGCACCTTTCAGAGCGGACGCAGAGCGTCCAGGGCGGCGTTCCCACGCAGAGCGTGGGAACGATCATCAGACTGTGATGTTGTGCTTGGCCAAAAATGCCACGAACGCCTCTTCATCCAGCACTTTCAAGCCCAGCTCAGTGGCCTTGGCCAGCTTCGAACCCGCGCCCGGCCCGGCGACCACGCAATGGGTTTTCGCCGACACCGAGCCCGCCACCTTGGCGCCCAGGCTTTCGAGTTTTTCCTTGGCAACATCGCGACTCATCAGTTCCAGGGAGCCGGTGAGCACCCAGGTGTGACCGGCCTCGGGCAAGCCTTCGACGACTTTCTTCTCACTCTGCCAGTGCATGCCGAAGTCCTTGAGCTGTTGCTCGATGGCCAGCGCGCGCCGGGCGTTTTCTTCAATATCAAAAAAGTCCCGGACGGCCTTGGCCTGCTTCTCCGGCAAAGCCTGGCGCATGTCGAGCCAGTCGGCCTTGATCACGCCTTCGAGGGAGCCGAATTTGTCGGCGAGTTTCTGCGCGGCGCCCGGGCCCACGGACGGCACGTGCAGCTTGTCGAGAAAGCCGCCCAACGTGGTGCTCGCCGCAAACTCGGCGCTCAGGTCGCCCTGTTCCTGCAACTCCAGGCCGCACTCCTCCCTGGAAAGCAAGGCGCCGATCACGTCCTGGTTATGGCTGTCTTCAAAGAAGCTGTGAATCTCGTGGGCCACTTCCAGGCCAACGTCCGGCAAGTACGTCAGCACTTCCGGCAAGGCCTGCTGCACGCGCTCCAGGGATGCCAGCGAGCGCGCCAGCACCTTGGCCGTCTCCTCGCCCACATCGGGAATGCCCAGGGCGTAGATAAACCGTGCGAGGGTTGGCGTCTTGCTGTTTTCAATAGAGGCAATCAGCTTCTTGCTGGAAACGTCGGCAAAACCTTCCAGGTCGATGATCTGTTCGTACTTGAGCTTGTAGAGATCCGCCGGCGAGCCGATGAGTTTTTCGTCCACCAGTTGCTCGATGGTCTTGTCGCCCAGGCCATCGATGTCCATGGCCCGGCGCGAAACGAAATGGATGATCGCCTGCTTGAGCTGCGCACCACAGGCCAGGCGCCCGACGCAGCGGTATACCGCGCCTTCGCTGACGGTTTCCTTACCCTTGCTGCGCTTGACCAGTTGGGTACGCTCAACGTGGGAGCCGCACACCGGGCAGCTCTCGGGGATCTGCACCGCGCGGGCGTTTTCCGGGCGACGCTCGGTGACAACCGACACCACCTGGGGGATTACGTCACCGGCACGGCGGATGATCACGGTGTCGCCGATCATCAGGCCCAGGCGCGCCACTTCGTCCATGTTGTGCAAGGTGGCATTGGACACGGTCACACCCGCGACCTTGACCGGCTTCAAGCGTGCCACGGGCGTCACAGCGCCGGTGCGGCCGACCTGGAATTCAACGTCAAGCAGCTCGGTCAGCTCTTCCATGGCCGGGAATTTATGGGCAATTGCCCAGCGCGGCTCGCGGGCACGGAAGCCCAGCTCCCGCTGGTAGGCAATGCTGTTGACCTTGAACACCACGCCGTCGATTTCATAGGGCAAGGCGTTGCGGCGCTCACCGATATCGCGGTAGTAGTCGAGGCAATCCTGAATCCCCTTGGCCAGCTTCAGCTCATGGCTGATGGGCATGCCCCACTTCTTCAGCTGTTGCAGGTTGCCGATGTGGGTGTCGCTGATATCCGTGGTCACGCCATAGCAGCAGAATTCCAGCGGACGGCTGGCGGTGATCTTCGAGTCCAGCTGACGCAGGCTACCCGCCGCCGCGTTGCGCGGGTTGGCGAAGGTCTTGCCGCCAACTTCCAGCTGGGTGGCGTTCAGCCGCTCGAAACCGGCCTTGGACATGAATACTTCGCCGCGCACTTCGAGGGTCGCCGGCCAGCCGGTGCCGTGCAGTTTCAAAGGAATGTTGCGCACGGTACGCACGTTGACGCTGATGTCTTCGCCAGTGGTGCCATCGCCACGGGTGGCGCCACGCACCAGCTCACCGTCCTGATACAGCAGGCTGACCGCCAGGCCATCGAGCTTCGGCTCACAGCTGTATTCCACCGCCGCGCCGCCGCCAAACAAGTCTCCCACCGGCAGATCCAGGCCTTCGGTCACCCGGCGATCAAATTCCAGCATGGTACTTTCATCGAAGGCGTTGCCGAGGCTGAGCATCGGGATTTCGTGGCGTACCTGAGTGAACGCAGACAATGCCGCACTGCCGACCCGCTGCGTCGGTGAATCACGGGTTACCAGCTCCGGGTGCTCGGCTTCAAGCGCCTTGAGCTCGTGGAACAAACGGTCGTACTCGGCGTCCGGAATGCTCGGCTCGTCGAGGACGTGGTAACGGTAGTTGTGCTGATCCAGTTCAGCGCGCAGTTCGAGGATGCGGGTGTGGGCGGCGGTCATGGGTGTTCTCTCATAAAGCAAAAGAGCAGCCGAAGCTGCTCAATATGTTAGTGCATGGATTCTACAGGCAACGCTTAAGCTTGGACCTCAGCGCTTCTGTGTCAGGGCACGACGCTCGAACTCGACGATGCGCTGACGGTAATGCTCGATGGTCTGGGCGGTCAGGACGCTGCGTTGATCGTCCTTGAGTTCGCCGTTGAGTTCCTGGGACAGCTTGCGAGCTGCCGCCACCATCACGTCGAACGCTTGTTTCGGGTGACGCGGGCCCGGCAAGCCGAGGAAGAAGCTCACCGCCGGAGTGCTGAAATGGTCGATGTCGTCCAGATCGAAGATGCCCGGCTTGACCGCATTGGCCATGGAGAACAGGACTTCGCCGTTGCCGGCCATGCTTTCGTGGCGATGGAAAATATCCATCTCGCCAAAGCGCAGGCCGCTTTCCAGAATATTCTGCAGCAGGGCCGGGCCCTTGAAGCCGGCGGCGTCACGGCAGATCACGCTGATCACCAGCACCTCTTCGGCAGCCGGCTGGTCCTTGACGGATTCTTTATGGGCGCTCTTGGCCGGGGACTCATCCGGGAAGTCGTCATCACGGCTGCTGAAGCTCGGGCCTTCTTCCAGGTCCAGGTTCAGGTCGCCCTGGGATGGCTCGCTGGCCGCGCTGCGCTTGCCGCGCTTGGGTTCACGGGCTTCACGCACCGGTGCGCTCATCGACGGCAGGTCGTGCTCGTCCAGGTGCGGTTCTTTATGGTTGTCCAGGACACGCGGTGGCCCCAGCAGCTCGGCGCTGCCGTCGTCGTCCGGCAAATTGGACAGGTTGCGGTCCAGGCGAAATTTCAACTTGCCCTTGCCGCCACGCATCCGGCGCCAGCCATCAAAAAGAATACCGGCAATGACAATAATGCCGATGACGATCAGCCACTCGCGCAGACCGATTTCCATGTAATCCCGTGCCTCTAATAAAAAATGCTGAAAAATAAGGGGTTTAGCACCGTGCAAACCGCTTTAAAACGTGGCGCCAACTCTATGTTCTGAATGACGTTTTGCCCACGCATACGAAAATTTGACATTAAACTAGCACGACCAAAGATAACTTTACACCGTCTGTCAAAATGCCTTGAACAAATATGTCCATTTGCCACTTTTCCCAGACCGGTAAATCACCTTACGTCCTGCTGAAAATCCTCCTTCGACCTGCGGCTCAGGATTCCACCAGCGCCATCGCCTCTTCGACATCCACCGCCACCAATCGCGAACAGCCCGGCTCGTGCATCGTCACGCCCATCAATTGATCGGCCATTTCCATGGCGATCTTGTTGTGGGTGATATAGATGAACTGCACCGTCTGGGACATCTCTTTAACCAGTCGGGCGTACCGTCCAACGTTAGCGTCATCCAGCGGGGCGTCAACTTCGTCGAGCATGCAAAACGGCGCCGGGTTCAACTTGAAGATCGCAAATACCAGGGCCAATGCGGTCAGTGCCTTCTCGCCACCAGACAACAAATGGATGGTGCTGTTCTTCTTGCCCGGAGGCCGCGCCATGATCGTTACCCCTGTATCGAGTAGATCTTCGCCCGTCAGTTCCAAGTAAGCGCTGCCACCACCGAAAACTTTCGGGAATAACGCCTGTAAACCGCCATTAATCTGATCAAAGGTATCTTTGAAGCGATTACGGGTTTCCTTGTCGATCTTGCGGATCACGTTCTCCAGGGTGTCCAGCGCTTCGACAAGATCGGCGTTCTGCGCATCCAGATAACGTTTGCGCTCGGACTGCTGCTGGTACTCGTCGATGGCCGCGAGGTTGATCGCGCCGAGTCGTTGAATGCGCGCGGCAATCCGCTCAAGTTCTTCTTCGGCTTCTTTCTCGTTGGCCTCGGCGGTCAGGGTATTGAGCACGCCGTGCAGGTCGTAGCCGTCTTCCAGCAACTGGTCTTGCAGGGTTTTGCGGCGCACCGTCAGGGCCTGCCATTCCATGCGCTGCTGTTCGAGCTGGCCCCGGATCAGTTGCGACTGTTGCTCGGCCTGGGTCCGGCGTTTTTCTGCGTCGCGCAGTTCGCGGTCGGCGTCTTCCAGGGCGATCTGGGCGGTCTTGAGCTCTTCGTCGACGGTCATGCGCTTGTCGAGCAACTCTTCAAGCTTCAGGCGCAGCTCTTCCAGCGGGGCCTCGCCCTCCTCCAGGTTGAGGCTCAGTTGCTCGCGTTTTTCTGTCAGGCGTTCGGACTGCATTTCCAGGCGCTCAAGGGCCTGGCGCGTGGAGTCGTGCTGCGCCCGCAGGGAGCCGAGGCGCACGGCCAATTGATGGGCATGATCCTTGTGCTGGCGAGCTTCCTGGCGCACCCGGTCGAGGCGCTCGCGCAAGCTGTCGCGCTGGGCCAGCAGCAACTCGCGCTGCTCGGTGTCCAGGGCCATGCTGTCGAGGGCTTCCTGCAATTGCAGGCGTGCTTCGCCGACTTGTTCGTGTTCGAGGGCGCGTTGCTCGCCCATCTCCGCCACTTCTTCGTCGAGCCGGGTGCGGCGCAGGGTCAGTTGCTCGACCTTGGCCTTGCTCGCCGAGAGCTGGGCTTTCAATTCGCCCTGCTGGCGCGCTTCGTCCTGCAACAGCCGGCGCAGGTGTTCGCGGCCGGTCTCTTGCTGGCGCTGGGTGGCGCGCAGGGTTTGCAGCTGGTTTTCCAGGGACTCGAGTGTGGCTTCGCGCTCTTCGCGCTCGGCGGTCAGGTTGACGATTTCCTGGCCACGGGCCAATACGCCGCTTTCCGCTTCGCTGGCGCGCCGTACCCGCAAAAAGTGCCGGCCGACCCAAAAGCCATCACGGCTGATCAGGCTTTGCCCGGCGGCCAACTGGCCGCGCTGGGCCAGGGCCTGCTCAAGGCTGTCGACCGGCTTGACCTGGCCGAGCCACGGCGACAGGTCAATCGCCGCCTCCACTTTATCCAGCAGGCTGCCCGGCACGCGAGTGCCGTCCGCCGCCGGGCTGAGCAAACGCAGATCGCCCTGGGCAAAACCCGCCAGGTCAAACCCGCCAAAATCATCCACCAGCACCGCTTGCAGGTCGGCGCCGAGCACGGTTTCCACCGCCAGCTCCCAACCGGCTTCAACCTTCAGGCCTTCGGCCAGGCGCGGACGCTCGGCCAGGTGTTGGTCACGCAGCCATTCAGCCGTGCCGGTGCCCGGGTCAAGCGCCGCTTGCTGCAAGGCTTCCAGGGAGGCCAACCGGCCGTTGAGCCGCTGCAAATCGCCCTGGGCCTGCTGCTGTGCCTGGGTCGCCTGCTGCAGTTGCTGACGCAATTGCTCGAGGCGCTCCACTTGTTGTTCTTCGCTGGCTTCCAGCTCTTCCAGCGTCATTTCGCTTTCGGCGAGTTTCTCGCTCAGTTCGAGGATCGCTGCATCTTCCGGGTCGGCAGCGAGCAGCACGCGCTCTTCCACCAGGCGCCGCTGACGCTCGGCCAGGCGCTCCATGCTGGTTTCCAGTTGCTGGATGCGTGACTGCTGCACCTCAGCCTGGCGGCGCGGCTCGGCAGATTGCAGGTTGAACGTGTCCCACTGCTCCTGCCAGGCGTGCATGGTGGTTTCGGATTCTTCCAGGGCCGCAGCGGCTTCCTCGGCAGCGGCGCTGGTGACTTCCTGCTCGGGAGTGAGCATGTCCAGCTCCTCCCCAAGGGTCAGCAGCAAGGTGCGGTCGTGGCCCAGGTGCGATTCGGTTTCCAGGCGCGCGCGTTCGGCTTCTTTCAAGTCGTCCTGCAACTGGCGCAAACGCTGCTGGCCGTGCTGGATGCTCTGCTCGACCCGGGCGATGTCGCCGCCCACCGAATAGAAGCGCCCCTGCACCAGATTGAAGCGCTCGGACAGGTCATGGTGACCGTCCCTCAGGCGCTCGATGCTGGCGTCGGCATTGCGCTGCTCGGCCACCAAGGCTTCGAAGCTGATCTCCTGAGTGCCGATGATCGCTTCGCGCTGGCCTACCTGGTCGTTCAACGCCTGCCAGCGCAGGGCCGACAGTTGCGCCTTGAGCTGACGCTCCTCGCCCTTGTATTCCTGATACTTCTCGGCCGCCTGGGCCTGGCGGTGCAGGCGCTCCAACTGGCGCTCCAGCTCTTCACGCAGGTCAGTCAGGCGGGCGAGGTTTTCATGGGTGCGACGGATACGGTTTTCGGTCTCGCGGCGGCGTTCCTTGTACTTGGAGATGCCGGCCGCTTCCTCGATAAAGTTACGCAGGTCTTCGGGCTTGGCTTCGATCAGCTTGGAGATCATCCCTTGTTCGATGATCGAATAGCTGCGCGGGCCCAGGCCGGTACCGAGGAAGATGTCGGTGATGTCCCGGCGGCGACACTTGGTGCCGTTGAGGAAGTAGCTGTTCTGGCTGTCGCGGGTCACTTTGCGGCGAATGGAGATTTCCGCATAGGCCGCGTACTCGCCCACCAGGGTGCCGTCGGAATTGTCGAACACCAGTTCGATGCTGGCCTGGCTCACCGGCTTGCGGCTGGTGGAGCCGTTGAAGATGACGTCGGTCATCGACTCGCCACGCAGGTTTTTTGCGGAGCTCTCGCCCATCACCCAGCGTACGGCGTCGATGATGTTCGACTTGCCGCAGCCATTGGGCCCGACCACTGCCGCCATGTTACTGGGGAAGTTCACCGTGGTCGGGTCGACGAAGGATTTGAACCCCGCCAGTTTGATGCACTTGAGCCGCACGCTTAGGCTTCCGCCAACGCAGCAATGACCAGCGAGCAACTGCGCTCGCCGTAGGCCGAGAGCACCAGGCGAATCTGCGGCAGGTCACGGGCCAGCACGGCGGCGAGCAATTGCTCGAACAGCACCAGGTACTCGCTCATGGACGCCTTGCGCTGATCCAGCGCCAGGTAATAGGCGCGGTTCATCGCCGGCTGCAGGTTCTCGACGGTTTCCTGCAGGTACGGGTTGTTGGCGAACGGATAGGCGGCACGCATCACGTTGAAGCTCTCTTCGACGAAGGCGCGGATGTCCTGGCGTTCGAAGCTGGCGATCAGGCGCTGCTGGATTTGCACGAACGGCGCCATGTCGGCCTGGGTCTGCCAGCCGGCGGCGACCGCATTGCCCAGCAGGATGTACAGCTCGCCCATCAGCGTGCACAGGCTTTGCACCTTGTGGGCTGTCAGCTCGGTGACGTGGGCGCCACGGCGCGGCAGGATCGCAATCAGGTGCCGGCGCTCGAGGATCAGCAAGGCTTCGCGCACGGAACCACGACTGACATTCAGCGCCAGTGTGACCTTCTGCTCCTGGATCCGCTCCCGAGGCTTGAGATCGCCGCGAATGATACGTTCGGCGAGGTGGTGAGCGATTTGCTCGGCAAGACTATCCGGCGCCTTGAACGTCATGTTTTCCCTTCAAAATCTTCTATCGGTACAAGCGCGGCAGTGTAGCGCACTTGCCGGTTGATGGCGTACGGCCCACAGAGCGGAATTTGGCATGAAATAAGCAGCCATTAAAGTCCAGAAGCCGCCAAAAACGGCGGTTCCAGAGAACTGGACCATAATTAAGGATGTTGATATCGCATTTTCTTGACCTTTCGGTCAGAAAATCGTTGACCGAAAAGTCAGACATGACTAGATTCGGCGCAAAGCGGTTAACAACAATAATGAGTCTGCGAGGCCTTCCGTGATCCAGTTTTTACTAAACCAGGAGCTCCGTAGCGAGCACGCCCTGGACCCGAACCTGACCGTGCTCAACTATTTGCGTGAGCACCTGGGCAAATCCGGCACCAAGGAAGGCTGCGCCAGCGGCGACTGTGGCGCCTGCACCGTGGTAGTCGGCGAGTTGCACACCGACGATCAGGGCGCCGAGCAGATTCGCTATCGCAGCCTCAATTCGTGTCTGACGTTTGTCTCGTCCCTGCATGGCAAACAACTGATCAGCGTCGAAGACCTCAAGCACCAGGGCCAACTCCACAGCGTGCAACAGGCCATGGTGGAGTGCCACGGTTCGCAATGCGGCTTCTGCACCCCGGGCTTTGTGATGTCGCTGTTCGCCCTGCAAAAAAACAGTGATGCACCCGACAGCCAAAAGGCCCACGAAGCCCTGGCTGGCAACCTCTGCCGCTGCACCGGCTATCGCCCGATTCTTGCGGCCGCCGAACAGGCCTGCTGCAACAAGCCCCAGGACCAGTTCGACAGTCGCCAGGCCGACACCATCGCCCGCCTGAAAGCCATCGCCCCGACGCAAACCGGCGAGTTGAACAGCGGCGACAAACGCTGCCTGGTGCCGCTGACCGTCG
The DNA here is from genome assembly GCF_013385765.1 of Pseudomonas sp. C8002. Lineage (NCBI taxonomy): Bacteria > Pseudomonadati > Pseudomonadota > Gammaproteobacteria > Pseudomonadales > Pseudomonadaceae > Pseudomonas > Pseudomonas sp. C8002. Next base: position 21,503 of record NZ_JACAPJ010000004.1, on the reverse strand, counting down.
CCGACCTGGCGGACCTTTACGACGCTTACCCACAAGCCCGGCTGCTGGCCGGCGGCACCGACCTGGCGCTGGAAGTCACCCAGTTCCACCGCACGCTGCCGGTGATGATCTACGTCGGCAATATCGAAGAGATGAAGCGCATCGAAAGCTTCGACGACCGCCTGGAAATCGGCGCCGCCACTCCCCTGTCCGATTGCTACAGCGCGCTCAACCACGAATACCCGGACTTCGGCGAATTGCTCCACCGTTTCGCCTCGTTGCAGATCCGCAACCAGGGCACCCTGGGCGGCAATATCGGCAACGCGTCGCCCATCGGTGATTCGCCACCACTGCTGATCGCCCTCGGTGCGCAGATCGTGCTGTGCAAGGGCAACACCCGCCGTACCCTGGCGCTGGAAGACTATTTCATCGACTACCGCGTCACTGCCCGCCAGGACAGCGAATTCATCGAGAAAATCATCGTACCCAAAGGCGTGCCGCTGTTCCGTGCCTACAAGGTTTCCAAGCGCCTGGACGATGACATCTCTGCCGTCTGCGCGGCCTTCAACCTGAAGATCACTAACGGTGTGATCGACGATGCCCGCGTGGCGTTCGGCGGCATGGCCGCCACCCCAAAACGCGCGAAGAACTGCGAAGCCGTACTGAACGGCGCCACCTGGAATTCCGCCACCGTGGAAAAAGCCTGCGCGGCCCTGGCCGAGGATTTCACCCCGCTGTCGGACTTCCGCGCCAGCAAGGAATACCGCCTGCTCAGCGCACAGAACCTGCTGCGCAAATACTTCATCGAACTGCAAACGCCGCACATCGAGACTCGGGTGACCGCTTATGTCTAACCATCACGCCGTGGAAAAATCCCAGGCCGAACTCGCCGAACTGTTTGCCAAGGACCTGACCAGCGGCGTCGGTCGCAGCGTCAAGCACGACAGCGCCGCCAAGCATGTCTCGGGCGAAGCGCAGTACATCGATGACCGCCTGGAATTTCCCAACCAGTTGCACCTCTACGCACGCATGTCGGACCGCGCCCACGCGAAGATCCTCAGCATCGACACCGCCCCCTGCTATGCATTTGAAGGCGTGCGCATCGTCATCACCCACGAAGACGTGCCGGGTCTGAAAGACATCGGCCCGTTGATGCCCGGCGACCCGTTGCTGGCCATCGACACCGTGCAGTTCGTCGGCCAGGTGGTGCTGGCCGTCGCCGCCCGCGACCTGGAAACCGCACGCAAGGCGGCGATGGCCGCTGTGATCGAATACGAAGACCTGGAGCCGGTGCTGGACGTGGTCGAGGCGTTTCGCAAAAAACATTTCGTGCTCGACAGCCACACCCACCAGCGCGGTGATTCGGCGGGCGCACTGGCGACCGCGAAGAACCGTATCCAGGGCACCCTGCACATCGGCGGCCAGGAACACTTCTACCTGGAAACCCAGATCTCCTCGGTGATGCCCACCGAAGACGGCGGCATGATCGTCTACTGCTCCACGCAAAACCCCACCGAAGTACAGAAGCTGGTGGCCGAAGTACTCGACGTATCGATGAACAAAATCGTGGTCGACATGCGCCGCATGGGCGGTGGTTTTGGCGGCAAGGAAACCCAGGCCGCCAGCCCGGCATGCCTGTGTGCGGTGGTCGCACGCCTCACCGGCCAGCCGACCAAAATGCGCCTGCCGCGTGTCGAAGACATGCTGATGACCGGCAAGCGCCACCCGTTCTATATCGAGTACGACGTAGGCTTCGACGACAGTGGCCGGCTGCACGGCATCAACCTGGACCTGGCGGGCAACTGCGGTTGCTCACCGGACCTGTCGAACTCGATTGTCGACCGCGCAATGTTCCACTCCGACAACTCGTATTACCTGGGCGACGCCACCGTCAACGGCCACCGCTGCAAGACCAACACCGCCTCCAATACCGCTTACCGTGGCTTCGGCGGCCCCCAAGGCATGGTCGCCATCGAAGAAGTGATGGACGCGATTGCCCGGCACCTGGCCCTCGACCCGCTGGCCGTGCGCAAGGCCAACTACTACGGCAAGACCGAGCGCAACGTCACCCACTACTATCAGACCGTCGAGCACAACATGCTCGAAGAGATGACCGCCGAACTCGAACAAAGCAGCCAGTATTTCGAGCGCCGCGAAGCGATCCGTCGCTACAACGCCAACAGCCCGATCCTGAAAAAAGGCCTGGCCCTGACGCCGGTAAAATTCGGCATTTCCTTCACCGCCAGTTTCCTCAACCAGGCCGGTGCGCTGATCCACATCTACACCGACGGCAGCATCCACCTGAACCACGGCGGCACCGAGATGGGCCAGGGGTTGAACATCAAGGTCGCGCAGGTAGTGGCCGAGATTTTCCAGGTGGAAATCGACCGCGTGCAGATCACCGCCACCAACACCGACAAGGTGCCCAACACCTCGCCGACGGCGGCTTCCAGCGGTGCCGACCTGAACGGCAAGGCCGCACAGAATGCCGCCGAAACCATCAAGCAGCGCCTGGTGGAGTTTGCCGCGCGCAAATATGAAGTCAGCGAAGCCGACGTTGAATTCCACAACGGGCATGTGCGGGTCCGCGATCACATCCTGACCTTTGAAGCGCTGATCCAGCAGGCGTATTTCGCCCAGGTGTCGCTCTCCAGCACGGGCTTCTACAAGACCCCGAAAATCTTCTACGACCGCAGCCAGGCACGTGGGCGGCCGTTCTACTACTTCGCGTTCGGCGCGGCCTGTTGCGAGGTGATCGTCGACACGCTGACCGGCGAGTACAAGATGCTGCGCACCGACATCCTGCATGACGTGGGCGCCTCGCTGAACCCGGCCATCGACATCGGCCAGGTCGAAGGCGGCTTCATCCAGGGCATGGGTTGGCTGACCATGGAAGAGCTGGTGTGGAATAACAAGGGCAAGCTGATGACCAACGGCCCGGCCAGCTACAAGATCCCGGCGGTGGCCGACATGCCGCTGGACCTGCGGGTGAAGCTGGTGGAAAACCGCAAGAACCCGGAAGACACGGTGTTCCATTCCAAGGCCGTGGGTGAGCCGCCGTTCATGCTCGGTATTGCCTCGTGGTGTGCGATCAAGGACGCCGTGGCGAGCCTGGGTGACTATCGCCATCAGCCGAAGATCGATGCACCGGCGACGCCGGAGCGGGTGTTGTGGGGCTGTGAGCAGATGCGCCAACTGACCGCTGCAAAAGCTGTGGAAACGGAAACCGAGCTGGCTTCGCTTTAGACCGAGGCGCTGCCATCGCGGGCAAGCCCGGCTCCCACATTTTGATGTGTGAACCCAATCAAATGTGGGAGCGGGCTTGCTCGCGAAGGCGGTCGAACTGACAACAGAGATGTTGAGGTAAACATGAACAACTGGATCAGCGCCCTCGCCGACCTGCAGAACCAGGGCGAGCCCTGCGTGCTGGTGACCATCATCGAAGAGCTCGGCTCCACGCCGCGCAACGCCGGTTCGAAGATGGTGATCAGCGCCGCCCACACCTTCGACACCATCGGTGGCGGGCACCTGGAATACAAGGCGATGCAGATCGCCCGGGACATGCTTGTGCGCGGCCAGCAAAACACCCACCTGGAGCGCTTCAGCCTCGGCGCCAGCCTGGGCCAGTGCTGCGGCGGCGTGACGGTGCTGTTGTTCGAACCCATGGGCCAGGTGCAGGCGCAGATCGCGGTGTTCGGCGCCGGCCACGTGGGCCGCGCGCTGGTGCCGTTGCTGGCCAGCCTGCCGTGCCGGGTGCGCTGGATCGATTCCCGGGAACAGGAATTCCCGGAACACATCCCCCAAGGCGTGCGTAAAATCGTCAGCGAAGAGCCGGTGGATGAAATCGACCACTTGCCTGTGGGCAGTTATTGCATCGTCATGACCCACAACCACGCGCTGGACCTGGAACTCACCGCCGCCCTGCTCAAGCGCAATGACTTCACCTACTTCGGCCTGATCGGCTCGAAGACCAAACGCGTCAAGTTTGAACACCGCCTGCGGGATCGCGGTTTCGACACAGCGCAACTGCAACGCATGCATTGCCCGATGGGGCTGACCGAGGTCAAAGGCAAACTGCCTGTGGAAATCGCCATCTCCATCGCCGGCGAAATCATCGCCACCTATAACGCCAACTTCGGCCAGCACACTGCGAGCGCCGAACCCATTGCCAAACTGCTGCCGGTATCCCGCCGCAGCCAAGCGACTAACTGAGACGACCATGCCTTTGACACGCAAAGCCTACCGTGCCGCCATTTTGCACAGCATCGCCGACCCTGCCGAAGTGGGGATCGAAGCCTCCTATGAATATTTCGAGGACGGCCTGCTGGTGATCGACAACGGCCAGATCAGTGCCCTTGGCCACGCCAGCGACTTGCTCGCCAGCCTGCCCGCCGACATCGAAGTCACCCATTACCAGGACGCGCTGATCACCCCCGGCCTGATCGACACCCACATCCACCTGCCGCAGACCGGCATGGTCGGTGCCTATGGCGAGCAGTTGCTGGACTGGCTCAACACCTACACCTTCCCGTGTGAAAGCCAGTTCGCCGACAAGGCCCACGCCGAAGAAGTCGCGGATATTTTCATCAAGGAACTGCTGCGCAACGGCACCACCACCGCGCTGGTATTTGGCAGCGTGCACCCGCAGTCAGTGAACTCGTTTTTTGAAGCGGCCGAGAAGCTCGACCTGCGGATGATCGCCGGCAAGGTAATGATGGACCGCAACGCGCCGGACTATTTGACCGACACCGCCGAATCCGGCTACGCGGAAAGCAAGGCGCTGATCGAGCGCTGGCACGGTAAGGGCCGTTTGCACTACGCGGTGACGCCACGTTTCGCACCGACCAGTACACCTGAACAACTGACCCTCGCCGGGCAGCTGCTGGGGGAATACCCGGACCTCTACATGCAGACTCACATCAGTGAAAACCTGCAGGAAGTGGAATGGGTGAAAGAACTGTTCCCGGAACGCAAGGGTTACCTGGACGTGTACGACCATTACAAACTGCTGGGTGAACGCTCGGTGTTCGCCCACGGTGTGCACCTGTGCGACGACGAATGCGCGCGGTTGGCAGAAGCCGGTTCGGCAGTCGCGTTCTGCCCGACATCGAACTTCTTCCTGGGCAGCGGTTTGTTCAACCTGCCGATGGCCGAGAAGCACAAGCTGAATGTCGGCCTGGGTACGGACGTCGGCGGTGGCACCAGCTTCTCGCTGCTGCAAACCCTGAACGAAGCGTACAAGGTGATGCAACTGCAAGGGGCGCGCTTGAGTCCGTTCAAGTCGTTGTACCTGGCGACCCTGGGTGGTGCGCGGGCGCTGCGTCTGGAAGACAAGATCGGCACGCTGCAACCCGGCACTGATGCGGACTTCCTGGTACTGGATTACAACGCCACCCCGCTGCTCAGCTATCGCCTGAAGCAGGCCAATAACATCGCCGAGACGCTGTTTGTGTTGATGACACTGGGGGATGACCGGGCGGTGTTGCAGACGTATGCGGCGGGGCAATTGGTGCATCAACGCTGATTTAACAGGTACAACAAAACAAATGTGGGAGCGGGCTTGCTCGCGAAGGCGGTGTGTCAGTCGCTGGATGTGCTGACTGATCCACCGCCTTCGCGAGCAAGCCCGCTCCCACATTTAGTTAGTGGCGAGCCTGGAAAATTACAGTTTTACAGACGAGCGCCCCGGCTTCTTTGTCTGCAACAGATGCGAGAACACTGCATGCAGATCGTCAGAAGCGCTTTCCTCATCGAGGTTGAGCTTGCTGTCGATGTGATCCATGTGATGCATCATCAGGTTCACCGCCAAATCCGCATCCCGCGCTTCGATCGCGTCGATCAACTGCGTGTGCTCATCGTAGGAACAGTGCGAGCGGTTGCCGCTTTCGTACTGGGCGATGATCAACGAGGTCTGGGACACCAGACTGCGCTGGAAACTGATCAGCGGCGCATTCTTCGCCGCCTCGGCCAGCTTCAGGTGGAACTCGCCGGAAAGCCGGATGCCCGCGCCGCGATCGCCCCGGGAGAAGCTGTCGCGCTCGTCGTTGACCATCTGCCGCAGCTCGGCCAGTTGCTCGGCCGTGGCATGCTGCACCGCCAATTCAGTGATCGCACGCTCCACCAGGCGCCGGGCGAGGAATACCTGGCGGGCTTCCTCGACGCTCGGGCTGGCCACTACCGCACCACGATTGGGCCGCAGCAGTACCACGCCTTCATGGGCCAGGCGCGACAGCGCGCGGCGAATGATGGTGCGGCTGACGCCGAAGATTTCGCCCAGCGCTTCTTCACTCAATTTGGTACCGGGCGCCAGGCGTTGTTCGAGGATCGCCTCGAAGATATGCGCGTAGACGATATCGTCCTGGGTTCCACTGCGACCGGCCTTACCGGCTCGCGGCTGTTTCTTGAGGGGCTGCAACTGTTCGTTCATGGGCACTCGGGTCGGGAGAACGGCGGCGAATTGACGTTGACTGTAATACGGCACAGAGGGTCGCTGGCAAGTATCGCGTAAAATCAGCGCACATTGTACACAACCCAGTGCGCCAACACACTGTACGGCTGTTTGCGGCGCCGGCTGTATTGCAATGAATCGTTACGTTTGAGTTTAGGCTTGATTCCGCACTTTCTCCTTTGTAGGAGCGAGCTTGCTCGCGAAAAACGTATAAGCACCGCATTCAGTCAGGATGCCAGCGTCATCGTTAACGACCTTCGCGAGCAAGCTCGCTCCTACAGACAGCCCGGTAAAAGGAACACCGCCCCATGTCCGACGTCCCCCAAGCGCGATTACGCCCACTGGCCGACACTTCGCCTTCGGCCATCGTCGCCGGTTTCATTGCCATGATGACCGGCTACACCAGCTCCCTGGTGCTGATGTTTCAGGCTGGCCAGGCTGCGGGCCTGACCACCGCGCAAATTTCCTCGTGGATCTGGGCGATTTCCATCGGCATGGCGGTGTGCAGCATTGGTCTGTCCCTGCGCTATCGCACGCCGATCACCATTGCCTGGTCCACACCGGGCGCGGCGCTGTTGATCACCAGCCTGGGCGGCGTCAGCTACGGCGAGGCCATCGGCGCCTACATCACCTGCGCGGTGCTGGTGACCATCTGTGGGCTGACCGGCAGCTTCGAAAAACTCGTCAAGCGCATCCCCGCGTCCCTGGCGGCCGCCTTGCTGGCGGGGATTCTGTTCAAGATCGGCAGCGAGATTTTCGTCGCCGCGCAGCACCGTACCGGTCTGGTGCTGGGGATGTTCTTCACTTACCTGGTCATCAAGCGCCTGTCGCCGCGTTATGCCGTGCTCGCGGCACTGCTGATCGGCACGGCGCTGTCCGGGCTGATGGGGCTGCTGGATTTCAGTGGCTTTCACCTGGAAGTGGCAACGCCGGTGTGGACCACGCCGCACTTCTCCCTGGCCGCGACCATCAGCATCGGCATCCCGCTGTTCGTGGTGGCCATGACCTCGCAGAACATGCCGGGTGTCGCGGTGCTGCGGGCCGACGGCTATAACGTACCGGCGTCGCCATTGATTACTACCACCGGCCTGGCCTCGCTGGTGCTGGCGCCGTTTGGCTCCCATGGCATCAACCTGGCAGCCATCAGCGCGGCGATCTGCACCGGCCCTCATGCCCATGAGGATCGCAACAAGCGCTACACCGCCGCGGTCTGGTGCGGGATTTTCTACGGGATCGCCGGGGTGTTTGGCGCGACATTGGCCGCGTTGTTCGCCGCCCTGCCCAAGGAACTGGTGCTGTCGATTGCGGCACTGGCGTTGTTTGGCTCGATCATCAATGGCCTGAGCATCGCCATGAATGAACCCAGGGAACGGGAAGCTGCGTTGATCACCTTCATGGTCACAGCGTCGGGGTTGACGTTGTTTTCCATCGGTTCGGCGTTCTGGGGAATTGTCGCGGGGGTGTTGACGCTGGTGATTCTGAACTGGCGCAAGGCCTGATTCTTTAGACCCAGTAACGAAAAAGCGACCCGGGCGGGTCGCTTTTTCATGACATCAGACTGCCGGGTTAATCGGCTTTTCTGGGTGCCAAGCGTCCAGCAGGGCGCTGACTTCAACGCGGGTCAGCTCTGGACGAGCCTTCAGCCACGCTTCAACAGCGGCACGCTGTTCTTCGTTGACCGAACCACGGGTGGCTTTGCAAACCAGACCGAAGTCATCACCGCCGACGTAGTCCAGGCCGTTGCCGTCCATCGCTTCAGTGAGGAATGCTTCGAGGAAAGCGTCAACCGCTTCATCGTCCAAACCTTCTTTGAAGTCCAGGTTCAGTTCGAAACCCAGCTCTTGAAATTCATCAACGCACAGTTTTTTGCGCAGACGCCGGGAACGGTTAGTCGCCATTGGAACAATCCTCTTAAGTAATAACGGGCGGCACTTTAGCAGTTTAAGCAGGCCTTTGCCCGATTCTCTGGGACAGGCGGCAGAGTGCCAGTAAAAAAAACCGCCAATTGCAGCTATCGTTCAGCCACAAGTGCGACAGCCTTGGGGCATAATGCCGACACTTTCATGACCATTGAGGGATTTTTCGTACATACCCCTCACCTTTTTACCCCCTCAGCAGTAGGGTTTTAATTCTTATGATCAAATCTTTGCGTCCACTGTTACTCGCCAGTTTTCTTCTGCCCCTGGCCTTTTCCGTTACCGCCGCCCCGATCAACACTTCCCTGCCGCCCAAGGTCCAGGAAGCCCTCCAGAAAGCCAAGCTGCAAAACAATGCCCTGTCCCTGGTGATGATTCCCCTCAATGGCCCGGGCACACCTACCGTGTTCAACGCCGACGTGTCGGTCAACCCGGCCTCGACCATGAAGCTGGTCACCACCTACGCGGCCCTGGAAATGCTCGGTCCCAACCATCAGTGGAAAACCGAGTTCTACACCGACGGCACCCTGAGCGGCGGGATCCTGAACGGCAACCTGTACCTCAAGGGCGGCGGCGACCCCAAGCTGAACATGGAAAAACTCTGGCTGCTGATGCGCGACCTGCGGGCCAATGGCGTGCAGCAAGTGACCGGCGACCTGGTGCTGGACCGTGGCTTCTTCATCCCGCCGCAACTGCCGGAGTTCAATGACGACGGCAACGACGAGAACAAGCCGTTCCTGGTCAAGCCCGATGCCTTGATGGTCAACCTCAAGGCGCTGCGCTTCGTCACCCGCAATGATTCGGGCAAGGTGCTGGTCTCGGTCGAGCCGCCGATTGCGAGCATCCGCATCGACAACCAGGTCAAGGTCTCCAACGCCAAGCAATGCACCGGCGATGTGCGCTACAGCCCGATGACCGCCGCCGACGGCAGCGTCACCGTGACCGTCAGCGGCCAGTTGGCGGACGGCTGCAGTTCGCAGACGTATCTGTCGTTGCTGGACCACGCCACCTACACCGCCGGCGCCGTTCGGGCGATCTGGAAGGAACTGGGCGGCAGCATCCAGGGCCGCGACATCCAGGCGCCGGTACCGAAGAACGCCAAAGTGCTGGCTCGTGCGTTCTCGCCGGACCTGGCGGAGATCATCCGCGACATCAACAAATACAGTAACAACACCATGGCCCAGCAGTTGTTCCTGAGCCTGGGTGCGCAGTACCGCACCGATGCCGACGGCGACGACGCCAAGGCCGCCCAGCGCGTGGTGCGCCAGTGGCTGGCGAAAAAAGGCATCACCGCGCCGCACCTGGTGATGGAGAACGGCTCCGGCCTGTCCCGTGCTGAACGGGTCAGCGCCCGCGAGATGGCGACCATGCTGCAAGCGGCGTGGAGAAGCCCGTACGCGGCGGAGTACATCAGTTCGCTGCCGATTGCCGGCACCGACGGCACCATGCGTAAACGCCTGAAGACCACGGCCATGCGCGGCGAAGCCCACGTCAAGACCGGCACCCTGAACACCGTGCGCGCGATTGCCGGGTTCAGCCGCGACAACAATGGCAATACCTGGGCTGTGGTGGCGATTCTCAACGATCCGAAACCGTGGGGCGCGTCCTCGGTACTGGACCAGGTGCTGCTGGACCTGTATCGCCAGCCGAAACTGGCGGCGGCGGCCCCGGTCCTCTAACAGCAGCAAATATCAAATGTGGGAGCTGGCTTGCCTGCGATGCAGACGCCTCGGTCTATCAGGAATACCGAGGTGATGCTATCGCAGGCAAGCCAGCTCCCACATTGATCTCTAATAGCTTGAATGGCCGTGCACTTCAGGCAAGCACCCGCTCTGCCTCAACTCTGTCCCTGCCCGCCTGCTTGGCGGCATAGACACCCGAATCCGCCCGCAGCAACAAGCTGTCGACGCCCTCCTCGACCCGCCAACTGGCGACCCCGAAGCTCGCCGTCACCGTGCCGACACCTTCCATCGGCTCACCGCGCAACGCCTGCCACAACTCCAGGGCAACACTGAACGCCTGGCTGCCGTCGGTATTGGCGCACAGCACCACAAACTCCTCGCCGCCCAGCCGGCAAAACACATCCGTGCGTCGTAACCGCTGGCTGATGCGCCGGCATAACTCCTTGAGCACTTCATCACCCACCGCGTGACCATGCTGGTCGTTGATGCGCTTGAAGTGATCGATGTCGAACATGATCACCGACAACGCCCCCGAGGCACGCTTGACCCGGATCATCTCGGCCTTCAGCCGGTCCTGGAAGTAGCGTCGGTTATGAATGCCGGTCAGGGAATCGGTAATCGACAGCGCCCGCAGCTCTTCCTCAACCCGCTTGAGATCGGAAATATCCGACACATAGCCATGCCATAACGTACCGCCACCGGCCAGCTCTTCCGGCGTCGCCTCACCGCGAACCCAGCGCAGCCCCCGATGGGGCAACTGCACCCGGTATTCTTCACGCCAATGGCTCAGTTGCAGGGTGGACAGGCGAATGGACTCCCGTACCCGCTCGACATCCAGCGGATGAATCCGCTCGAAGACCTTTCGCGCATCCTGCTGCAACACCCCAGGCTCGATTTCGTAGATGTCGCGGATGCCATCGCTGGCATAAATGAAACGCGAGACATTGTTCGGTTCCAGGATGAACTGGAAAATACCGCCGGGCACATGGGCGCTGAGTTTCTTCAGCAGGCGGTCCCGCGCGGCCAGTGCCTCATAGGCGCGCTTCTGCTCGGTGACATCCAGGCAGATCGCCAGGTGCCCGACCCACAGGCCATGCTCGTCCAGCAGAACAGTGGCGAGCATGTTCACCGTCAGTTGGCTGCCGTCCTTGCGTACCAGCGTCCACTCGCGGGCCTCATGCACTGCATCGGCGCTGTCCACCAGCATCGCCTGGGCTGGCGCGATGCGCTTGCCGAGGATTGCGCTCAATTGCGCGGCACGGGCTTCCAGCTCGGGGGCCAGGTGCAGGCTTTCGAGGGTCAGGTGGCCCAGTACCTCTTGTGCTTCAAAGCCCAGCATCTGCTCGGCGCCGGCGTTGAAGGTGGTGATCACACCGCGCAAGTCCGTCGCGATGATCGCCACCTGGGTGGCCGCATTGAGCACGCTGCGCAGTTGGCCGTGGGTGCCTCGCAGTTCCTGTTCCCGCTGACGCAATTGGGCGGTGCGCTGCTCCACCAGCTTCAATGCGCGCTGGCGCTGGCTGACCACCACGTAGAGCAACGCACTGAGCAGCACACTCAGCAGGCTGCCCATGACCAGGATACTGACCAGCGACGAGTGATTGCCCTGCTGGAACACCTGGCTGGGGCGCAGGCTCAAGGCGTAGACGTGGTCGCCGAGCGTCAGCCGGCGTGCTGCCACCAGGTCACTGTCTGCCACGGGGTTGCTGGATTCGTACAACACCCGTTGCTCTGCATCGGAGGTGTCGACAATCTGCATCACCAGGTTGTCCCGTGCGGCCTTGGGCAAGCCATCGGCCACCAGCTGGCGCATGCTGATCACCGCCATGACGTAGCCGTAAGGTTCACTGTTGGGCACTTGTGTCGTCGGTGCCCGGCTGACCGGTGCCACCAGCAATACGCCCATGGCGTAGGCCGGCTCCACACCCACCAGTTGCATGGGCTGGGACACCGCCATCTTCCCTGACTGTTGCGCACGCTCCACCGTCGAGCGCCGCAGGGGCTGGGCCAACAGGTCAAAACCCAGCGGCGAGCCGAGAATGCTCTGGGTCTGGCTGTACAGCACCGGCACATACTCATCGCGATCACTCGCCGGGGTCAGTTCGCCCGCCGCATTCAATTCACGAATGGAGAAATTCGCACCGCGCTCCGCCGTGATTGCCTGCTCGAACGCACCGCGCTGGTCACGCAAAACCCGGGGTGCCCAGGCATAGGCGCGGGTACGCAACAGCAAGGGCTGCGCGAAACCTTCGAACTCTTTGCGCGAGACTGTATTTGAATTGACGAAGAACCGCCGCAGGCTGCCCAGGCGTTGTTCCTGGTCCTCGAAACGCTCCTGGAGACGGCTGTAGCGCTCGTTGACCAGCAGTTGAAAGCGCTGGCGCATCTGCTGCTGGTAAAGCTCGGACGCGGCCCAGGCGACGACAATCGTCAGCGCGATACCGGCCAGCAACACCACCACCGCCACCAGCCACGCCGACACCTGCTCACTGATAAAGCCTAGGATTTTCGGGCGGACGGCATGCAGCGGCATAGACAAGACTCGGAACGCCAGCGTGCGGGTGCGTCACTTTGGCCAGGTCCTAAGTTATAGCCACAGGACTTGCGTTTGACCAGCGCAAAAAAAAGCCGCAAGGCCGGAATGATCCGGTCTTGCGGCTTCAGAACGCAGTGATCAGCGCGCGGTGATTTTCCACGCCCGATGGATCTTGGCGTTACGCGCAAAATCCGGGTCGATGGTCTTGTCGCTGATCTCTTCGACGGCATACCGCTCGACGAGGTTGTCTTCCAGTTGGAACTTGCGGAAGTTGTTCGAGAAGTACAACACGCCGCCCGGTGCCAGGCGCGCCATGGCCAGGTCCAGCAACTGCACGTGGTCGCGTTGCACGTCGAAGATGCCTTCCATGCGCTTGGAGTTGGAGAAGGTCGGCGGGTCGATGAAGATCATGTCGAACTCATCGCGGCTGGCTTCCAGCCAGGCCATCACGTCGCCCTGCTCCAGGCGGTTCTTGTCGGAGAAACCGTTGAGGGAGAAGTTGCGGCGCGCCCAGTCCAGGTAGGTCTTCGACAGGTCGACGCTGGTGGTGCTGCGCGCGCCACCCTTGGCGGCGTGCACACTGGCGGTGGCGGTGTAGCAATACAGGTTGAGGAAGCGTTTGCCGGCCGCCTCTTTCTGGATGCGCATGCGCATTGGACGGTGGTCGAGGAACAGGCCGGTGTCCAGGTAATCGGTCAGGTTGACCAGCAACTTGACGCCGCCTTCGCTGACCTCGGTGAACTTGCCCTGGGCGCTCTGGCGCTCGTACTGCTTGGTGCCGCTCTGGCGTTCGCGACGCTTGACCACCACACGGTTCTTGTCGATGCCCAGCGCCTGGGGAATGGCCGCCAGGGCATCGAACATGCGTGCCGAAGCTTTTTCCGGGTCAATCGACTTCGGCGCCACGTATTCCTGGACGTGGACCCAGTCGTGGTACAGGTCGATGGCCATGGAGTATTCCGGCATGTCGGCATCGTACACACGGTAGCAATCGACGCCTTCGCGCTTGGCCCACTTGCCCAGCAGTTTCAGGTTCTTTTGCAGGCGGTTGGCAAACATCTGCCCGCCTTCGCTCAAGCGCGCCTGCTCGACCACTGGGGCCGGGGCGGGTTTGATCGGATTCCCGTTCTTGTTGTACTGGCGCTCTTGCGGCTCGGTCGGCGCCTGGTCGTAGGCCGCTTGCTCGCGCTCGGCCTGGCGTTGTTCCGGGGTGCGACGCTCGCCGGTGACGAACTGATCCGGGGTGACCTTGATCAGCAGCAATTTGCACGGCAAGGCGCCGTTCCAGAACGAATACTGTTTGTGGCTGCGGATGCCCATGCGCTTGCCCAGGTCCGGAGCACCGGTGAACACCGCCGCTTCCCAGCCCAGGCACGCCTGGCGCAGACGCTCGCCGAGGTTCTGATAGAGGTACAACAGGCTGGCTTCATCACCCAGACGCTCGCCATACGGCGGGTTGCAGATCACCAGGCCTTTCTGGTTCTGGTCCGGACGCGGCTCGAAGGTACCGACTTCGCCCTGGTAGATCTTGATCCAGTGGCTAAGGCCTGCGCGTTCGATGTTGTTACGGGCGGGCTGGATCAGGCGAGGATCCGCCTCGTAACCACGAATCCACAGCGGTGGCTTGGCCATGCCGATGGCGGCACGTTCGCTGGCCTCTGTGTGAAGTTTTTTCCACAGCGCCGGAACGTGGCCAAGCCAGGCGGTGAAACCCCACAGCTCACGGTTCAGGTTGGGCGCCATGTCGGCGGCGATCATCGCGCCTTCCACCAGGAAGGTACCGACGCCGCACATCGGGTCCGTCAGCGCGCCGCCTTCGGCAGCGATGCGCGGCCAGCCGGAGCGAATCAGGATCGCCGCCGCCAGGTTCTCTTTCAACGGTGCCGCGCCCTGCTGCAGGCGGTAGCCGCGCTGGTGCAGGCTGTGGCCGGACAAATCAAGGGAAAGGATCGCTTCGCCACGGTCCAGGCGCAGGTGGATGCGCAGGTCCGGGTTGATCTTGTCGATGGATGGACGTTCGCCGGTCGGGGTGCGCAGCTTGTCGACAATCGCATCCTTGACCTTCAGCGCGCCGAAGTGGGTGTTGTCGATGCCAGAGCCATGGCCGCTGAATTCAACGGCCAGGGTGCCGTCGGCGAGCATGTGGTCTTCCCACTCGATGTCCAGCACCCCGTGGTACAGGTCTTCGGCGTCCTTCATCGGGAAGCGCTTGAGCACCAGCAACACGCGGTTGGCCAGGCGCGACCAGAGGCACAGGCGGTAGGCGGTCTCCATGTCGGCCATGCCGCGCACGGCCGAGGTGTGCTCGCGGGCTTCCTCAAGGCCAAGCCCCACGGCTTCCTCGATCAGCAGGCCTTCGAGGCCCTTGGGGCAAGTGAGGAAGAGTTCAAAACGGTCCGACATGGGGCATTCCAGGCTTTTCAGCAATAAGTGAACGGGCGACGCATCGCGCGTTCGGTTTTCAATCAAGCGCTTTTCTTGAAGAACGCTCGTGTGGCACGAATGTGCCGTTCCACCCCGGCTACCGGCCTTTCGGGCCTTTATCGACGGGGCAGTTCAAGTATTTGAAGCAACAAGAAGAAACATTCCGACCCTTCGTCGAATAATAACCGACTGCAACAGGCGGACATTCTCACTAAAGGATTAAACCCATCCTCTTTGAAGGGCACATCATAGCTGGGTTTGCCCAACAAAAGGGGCGAAAAGCCATCCCAGCTTATGGCTATAGCATCGTTATCGTTACGTGCTTATGACAAAACGATCATTGAATCCATGTGACCTATTGGTTAGAACTCAACACAGGTTGGCGCCGTAACGACGCCGACACATAGCTCGCCACGCCGGCAGCGAGCGCACCAACGGCAGAAAAACTCTGCCCGGCCTCGGACGAGGCCGAAGGATATCAAGACAGTCAACAAGTGAGGGAAACACCCTATGAGAAGACTTAAGCGTGATCCGTTGGAAAGAGCATTTTTACGCGGATATCAATATGGCGTTCATGGCAAATCCCGTGAGCTTTGCCCATTTACTCTACCGTCGGTACGCCAAGCCTGGATCAACGGCTGGCGAGAAGGACGCGGCGACAACTGGGACGGTATGACTGGCACTGCGGGAATCCACAGACTCAACGAACTTCACGCCGTCGGCTAATCAAGGGCATTTAATTCCGACACCAGCACGAATACGCAACCACTTAACCACGCACGCCCCATCCGGGCGGCGGGCTTCGGCCCAGGGGCTCCTTCAAGGAGCCCTTTTTATTGCCTGTTGTCAGCCGCGCGGCAATGCCGCAATCGCATCCACCGCCTGGCGAATCAACGCCGGGCCCTTGTAGATAAAGCCGGAATACAACTGCACCAGGCTCGCGCCGGCGGCGATTTTTTCGGCCGCGTGCTTGCCCTCGGTGATGCCACCCACGGCAATGATCGGCAAGCGCCCTGCCAACTCGGCCGCCAGCACCTTGACGATGTGGGTGCTCTGGTCGCGTACCGGCGCACCGGACAGGCCGCCCGCTTCGTCACCATACGCCAGGCCTTCGACACCGACGCGACTCAGGGTGGTGTTGGTAGCGATCACCGCATCCATGCCCGAATCCACCAGGGCCTGGGCCACCAGTACGGTCTCTTCGTCGTTCATGTCCGGGGCAATCTTGATTGCCAGGGGCACACGCTTGCCGTGGCGCACAGCCAAATCTTCCTGGCGCTGGCGCAAGGCTTCGAGCAGTTGCTTGAGGGAGTCGCCAAACTGCAGGCTGCGCAGGCCCGGGGTGTTAGGCGAGCTGACGTTGACCGTGACGTAGCTGGCGTGGGCGTAGACCTTGTCCAGGCAAATCAGATAGTCATCCACCGCACGCTCCACCGGCGTGTCGAAGTTCTTGCCGATATTGATCCCGAGGATACCGGTGTACTTAGCCGCCTGAACCCGTGACAGCAGGTTATCCACACCCAGGTTGTTGAAGCCCATGCGATTGATGATCGCCTCGGCTTCCGGCAGGCGGAAGATCCGCGGCTTCGGGTTGCCCGGCTGCGGCCGTGGGGTCACGGTGCCGATTTCGACAAAGCCAAAACCCAGCTGCGCAAAACCGTCGATGGCCGCACCGTTTTTGTCCAAACCCGCAGCCAGGCCTACCGGGTTGGGGAAATCGAGCCCCATCACCGACACCGGCATTTTCGCCGGGGCCTTGCACACCAGGCCATTGAGCCCCAGGCGGCCACCGGCACCGATCAAGTCCAGGGACAGATCGTGGGAAGTTTCCGGAGAGAGTTTGAACAACAGCTGGCGGGCCAGGGTATACATGGGCGGGCTTGACTCGGATGGCGGCGAAAGGTGGCGGCGATTATAGCCGGGGTGACGGGCTGCATGCGAGGCGTGCCGTCCAATCGTCAGTTACGGTGCGTCATCAGTTCCTCATAGCGGGCCCAGATTTTTTGCGCATAGCGAAGACGCAGGGCCTCACGCTGAGGCCCGGGCCCGCCGCCCACATTGTAGGAACCGATCGCTGTCCAGTTGTAGCCGAACTGTTTGACGAAGTCGGCAAGGATCGACGCCCCCACCTCCACCGACAGGCAAGGCTCATCCAGCAAGCGCTGCTCGGTAATGCCCTCCTTGAGCAGGCGCGGCAGGTGAATGCTGTTGATCTGCATCAGCCCGATATCACGGGTGCCGTTGTTGTTGGCGTAATTCATGGCCTTGGCGCGGTAGCCCGACTCCACTGCGGCGATGGCCTGCAACAATTCCGGCTCCATGCCGTATCGGCTGGCAGCCTCGGCCCAGCAATACGCCCGGGCTTCATTGCCGAAGCCGAGCGTGAGCATCAGCAGCAGCGCCCCCTTGCACCGGGCGCTGCTCATGCCTGCCCCCGACCGCAGGTGGAACAGACAGCGCCCACCGTCAGGCTGGTCATCCTGACCGCACAGGTCACCCGGTACCCTTTGCCGTATACCGTCTTGATCAGACCCTTGCCGCCCTTCAAATATTTGCGCAGCGAACAGATGCAACGGGTCAGGGACTCTTCCGTGGCCTCGTTATGGGGCCATGCCTGTTCCAGCAAGTGGTCCTTGGTCACCAGCACTCCGGCCGAGGACAGCAACAGGCGCAACACCTGCCACTCCTTGGGCGGGAGTTGAATATCCGAGTCTTCACTGGTCAATCTACCGTCACCGTGCAACGTCCAGCGCTCAAAGACCATGGGGGTAGCCAGTACCCCATCGTTCACCACGGCCATTCGTACCTCCGCACCCAACTCACCTTCCAACACTGGTTTCCTGAAGGTCGCGACTATAAAAAGCCCACTCGCTGTATAGGAGAGGAAAAAACCCCATAGGCACTGATTTTTTCAGACTGGGCACGTAGGACCTTTCGGCGATGCCCGCCCAGGGGCGCCACCAACGTTCTTATCCTTCGGTCACCCGGTTAAATGCCCGCTTCACCTGCTCATGCTGGGAGCGCGTCAACGGCGGCGCCTGCCCCGGCTCGGCAGCGGTATGCAGCACATTTGCGACCGCCGTCGCCTGAATCACAAACAATCGCACACTGTTGGCCATGGGCCCGTTGTAGCGTCCGAGCAAGGCTGTGCCGGTATCGCGCTGAAAATTCCCCACCAGCAATCGCCTGCCCGGAGCCACACGCACCACCGTGTTGATCCCCATCCGCTCCACCCCCGCCGAGGGTTTGTCGCGACTGGCAGCCTTGCCCATCTGGCGGCCATCCTCGACGGTGAGCAGCATCTCGATTTCATTCGCCTCGGCGAAGCGCGGCAGAACACTGACCTGCGTACCAAAGACCACCGGTTGCCATTCGTCGTGGTCTTCACCCGGCCGGGGCAGATAGAACGTCTGGTTGTCGTTGAAAACCGCGGGCACATTCTCCTGGGTGAGAATCACCGGCAACGTCGTGACCCTCGCTCGCCTGCGCAACTCCAAGGCGGTGATCCGCTTCATGAATGCTTCGTCCTCGATGGGTGCCATGACCCGGGTAGCTGAAGGCTTGTCCGCCCCCTTGTGCATGGTCGCGCCGATCTTCTTGAGCTCATCGCGGTCCACATCCACCAGCCACATCGAAACCTCCACCGCGCGCTTCGGTACGTCCAGTTCTGCCACCAGACCTTCGATAAAGCTCACCTGCGCGGGCTTGCCCTTGATCAGCAGGCTGTTGGTGTCCGGGTACGCCAGCACCGAGATATTCTTGTCGGCCAGTAATCCGGGTTGCCGCGGGGACGCACTCTCCTGCTCGACGGCCAGCAGTTTTTCGATCATGGATGCCATGCCCGGCACCGTGACGGTTCTGTCGCCCATGTTGTACTCGCGGTCTGCAACGTGGGTGTTGAGCACCTGCACCACCCCGATCCGCTGCGGCCCCAGGCGCAGTTCCGCACGCTGGCGGTCCATCAGTTGGGCCAGGCGCAGCACATGGTCGACATAGTTCGGCGGCCCGGACACGTAGAACACCCGCGCCCCACTCGCACGCAGCGGGTAGCGCGCCTCTTCGAGCCCCGAACGGCGCATGAACCCGCGCAGGAGGTCGACCGAGATATGCCGCAGGGTCACTACCGAGCTTTTCGCCTCGTCGGCGTCATAGAGGTAAAGCACCTGGCCATCGGTGTACCAGATCAGGCCTTGCTGCTGGGCGACCGACTCCAGCAGCGGTTGGGGCGAGTCGAAATCGAACGCCCCGCTGATGCGCTTGCGAGCTGCCGCCTGACTGACAACGATCGGCTGCCCCAGCGGCAGGGACAACGCGGTAAAAAAAGTGTGCAGGCTTTCATCACGGGCCTGGTAGGAGCCCCCGAACGCGCCGGGGCTGCCCAGCAGCAGGCCGAAAAGCAGCGTCGAGAAACGGTGAAGGTGGCTGAACATGCCTGCATGGCCCGGGCTGAAAGAGCGGCCATACTGCGAGGCAGGCCGATTTCAATCCTGATGGAAAGCTGACGCCCAGCCCATCCTGTGCGCATCGTGGCATGTGCCTTGCTATGCCTTGTCTATCGCAGCTCGCGCCAACGGCGGAACGGGCTCAAGGACACAGACGTCGTTACCCCGGGCTCTTCCTCTGAGTACCCGACGGAACGGCGTTTTTTTATGAAAGGTACGTATTGATGAGTGATCCCCTGGCTTGGGTCAACGGCAGCGATGCCCCGGAAAAGAGCAGCCTCAACCTGGGTTTCATGGCCCTGAGCGATTGCGCCTCGGTGGTGGTCGCCGCCACCCAGGGCTTCGCCCAGCCCTATGGCCTGACCTTGAATCTCAGGCGCCAGTCATCATGGGCCAGCCTGCGGGACAACCTGGTCAGCGGCGAACTGGACGCCGCCCACAGCCTGTACGGCCTGATCTACGCCGTACACCTGGGCATCGGCGGCGTGGCACCCACCGATATGGCGGTGCTGATGGGCCTGAACCAGAACGGCCAGAGCATCAACCTGTCCCGTGGCTTGCAACAGCTGGGGGTGACCAGTCCTGAGGCACTGGACCGCCACGTGCACCAAAGCCGAACAAAACTCACCTTCGCCCAGACCTTTCCCACAGGTACCCACGCCATGTGGTTGTATTACTGGCTGGCCAGCCAGGGCATTCATCCCCTGCAGGATGTGGACAGTGTGGTGGTGCCGCCGCCGCAGATGGTTGCGCACCTGCAAGCCGGGCGCATCGACGGCTTTTGTGTGGGCGAGCCCTGGTGCGCCAGTGCGGTGAAGCAGAACCAGGGTTTTACCCTGGCCACCACCCAGGCACTGTGGCCGGACCATCCGGAAAAAGTCCTCGGCTGCACCCAGGCATTTGTCGAGCAATACCCCAATACCGCCCGGGTACTGGTGATGGCGATCCTGCAGGCCAGCCGTTTTATCGAACAGAGCACGGAAAACCGCCGCTCCACTGCACAGTTGCTGAGCGCCCCGCAGTACCTCGACGCCCCGCTCGATTGCATCGAACCGCGCCTGCTCGGCGACTACGATGACGGCCTCGGCAACCACTGGCAGGATCCCCACGCGCTGCGTTTTTATGGCGACGGCGAGGTGAACCTGCCCTACCTGTCTGATGGCATGTGGTTCATGACCCAGTTCCGCCGCTGGGGCCTGCTGCGGGAGGACCCGGACTACCTCGGCGTTGCCCGGCGTGTGCAACAACTGGACATCTATCGCCAGGCGGCCAGCGCCGTGGGCGTGCCTGCCGGTGGCGAGGCCATGCGCAGCAGCCAGTTGATCGACGGAAAAATCTGGGACGGTTCGGACCCGGCCGGGTATGCCCGCAGCTTTCGCCTGCATGCCATGGCAGATGTTGCCAGCCGCCAGGCCTTGCGCTGACAGGAGGAACCCATGCTACGAATCCTGTTGATCAATGACACACCGCGCAAGGTCGGGCGGCTCAAGGCTGCGTTGACCGAGGCCGGGTTTGAGGTGATCGATGAATCGGGGTTGACGATCGACTTGCCGGCGCGGGTCGAAGCGGTGCGCCCGGACGTGATTTTGATCGATACCGAGTCGCCGGGACGCGATGTGATGGAGCAGGTGGTGCTGGTGAGTCGCGACCAGCCGCGGCCGATTGTGATGTTTACCGATGAGCATGATCCGGGGGTGATGCGTCAGGCGATCAAGTCCGGGGTGAGTGCCTACATTGTCGAGGGGATTCAGGCGCAGCGGTTGCAGCCGATTCTGGATGTGGCGATGGCGCGGTTCGAGAGTGACCAGGCGCTGCGCGCGCAGTTGCAGGCGCGGGATCAGCAGTTGGCCGAACGCAAGCGGATCGAAACGGCCAAGGGGTTGTTGATGAAAATGAAGGGGTGTAATGAGGAAGAGGCCTACACGCTGATGCGGCGTCAGGCGATGAGTCGGCAGCAGAAGCTGATTCAGGTGGCGGAGCAGATTATTGCGATGAGTGAGTTGTTGGGGTGAGAGGGGGGTCGGGGTGTATATCCGTTATTTAGGTAACGGCGACTATTGGTTCCGCTCTTACAGC
>NZ_JACAPJ010000038.1:0-60746 GCF_013385765.1 Pseudomonas sp. C8002 | reverse complement strand
AAAGTGAGCCGCTGTAAGAGCGGAACCGATATAAGCCATCACCCAAATAATGGATATGCCCCCGATCCAAATCCCCCTCAACTGTTAAGCCTCTCCTGCCGCACGCCGTGCATCGGCCTCACCTCATCCCCCAAACAACGCCGACAACTATAAACCCCCAACACCACCGGCTTTTTCTGCTCCCCACGCTCCACCCAGGTCGGCGCAACAAACCGATACCCCTGGCCCGTCGCCGTCGCGATATACACCGAATCATCATCCCCCAACGCCCGGCGGATCGCCTTGATCTGCGCCCGCAGGTTGCACTCTTCCACCACCAACCGTGGCCAGGCGATGTCCAGCAATTGGGTCTTCTCCAACAGCTCACCAGGCCGCGAAGCGAGGGCAATCAGCAACGTCAGGGCCCGACTGCCCAGGCTCACCGGCTCACCGTTTTTCAGCAGCAGATGACGTCGGGGCAGCAGTTGATAAGGGCCAAAGTGGATTTCAATAGCGCTGTCTTCAAGGTGGCCGCGGTGTGAATACGTCATGTGATTAACCTTTGTGCATGTTCAAAAACACAACCCCGCGCGGCTCCCTTCGCGCAAGGCTGCAAGGGAAGGTCAGGTGTTGATCGCCGGGATCGGGTCTTCAGGATAATCACCCGGCTCCGTAGGCCCGCCAGTCAAGCCGTATTGCTTGAGCACCGGCGCAAGCTGGCCATAGAACGCGTCCTGCGCCTTGCCATGGGCATCAGCCAGGGCGAAGGGCAGGAACGCGCTGCCGATCCCGCCAAGGATCGCCGTAGCCCCGCCGAGGATCCCGCTGATGGTCCCGGCCACCGCGCCGATTTCCGTGGCCCCGTACAACCCGGCCCCGGCTTCCACCAACCCGGCCACCGCCGCACCCGTACCCAGCACGCCGGTGGCCACCGAGAAACTGCCGCTCAGGTAGTCGCCTTTTTTCAACGAGTCGACACCGCCAATCACCCCGATCACACCGCCGATAATCCCGCCCGCCGAGCCAATGATCTTGCCGGCCGCGCCGAGGTTGGCGATTTGCTGCGGGCTCAACGGGCCTTTGCCCACCGGTACCTTGCCGGGGAAGTCACCAATGGTGCCGCCATCCGGGCGGTTGACCCAGGTGATGCCGTAACCCGCTTCCTTGGCGTATTTGGTGCCGCCCTCCATCAACAACCCGGCAAATTGCAGCCCGGCGGATACCCGGTTCGCGTCCGCCACCGGCGTGTTGCTGCCGCTGGCCGAACGGGCCATCAGCACGCCGCTCATCAGCACCGCACTGCCGATGTGCAGCAGGCCTTGCTTGAATGCCGGGCTGACGTCGCCGAACTTCATGCCTTCGATGGCCTTGGGCAGTGCGTCGGCGATCTTGTTGCCCTGGCGCCCGATGTCCCATACCGAACGCAGCATCGACACCACTTGCGCCGGGTCGATCTTGCCGCCATCCGAGGTGACGAACATCTCTGGATCTTTTTGCTGGGCGTCGTTGATCGCGGCAGTGACCTTGGCTTCGTCGAAGTTGCCCTTGCCGTCCCCCAGGGTGATGTTCAGGGTGTCGGTGGTGGCGCCGCCGAGCAGGGCGTCGCCAAGGGCTTCGTTGAAATTCACCTGCAAGGTGGCGGCGTCATCCGCCGAGGCCTTGTCGCCGAGGAAGGCCTGGGCCGAGGCCGTGCTGGCGGCGAAGCTGCTGGCCGCCACGGTGGGGTCCATGCCGCCGGCCACCGCGTCGGTAAAGGCCTTGCCGGTCACCAGTTGATTTTTGTAGTACTGCTGGATGTTGTCGCTTTGCCCGGCCTTGTCGGCGATGCCGGTCAGGTCCACATGGCCGTTGCCCCCCAGCGCCAGGTTGGCGATGGTCGTATCGTTGGCCGCGTTTTGCAGGCCCATGCCCATGTCGATCTGCTTGCCGTTCTGGTCCTTGGCGTTGAGATTGTCGGTGAGGTTTTTGCCGGTCTCGATGTCGTCGGTGTAGTAGTTCTGCATCGCGACTTTCATCGCCGGGTTGCTGTCGACGATGTCGGCCAGTGCCGGGCCGCGATTGTTTTGCAGGAAGCCTTGCACGTCCGGGTCGGCCGAGAGGGTTTCGATGCCGCTTTGCAGCTGTGCCTTGATTTTGTCTTCGTTGGGGTTCAGGCCGTAGTGGGGCGAGGTGTACTTGTCCATCAACCCGGCGTGGGGCACGTAGTCGCTGACCAGCAGGCGGGTTTGTGCATCGGTCAACTGCACCAGCACCGCGGCTTTCTGTTCGCCGCTGTAGTTCTGCGGGTTGGCCAGGATGTCGGCGGTCAGGCCCGAGGTGTCGACGCCGGCGACGGCATCACGAGTGGCGGCACCGTCGAGGAAGGTCAGGGTGTCGCTGTCGGTTTTCGGCGCCTGTTTTTCCAGCCAGGCGCCGATGTTGTCGCGGGTGCCGATGCCGTCCGACTTGCCGGTGGCGGGGTTGTCGCCGCCGGTTTCCAGGGCGTGGAACATCCCGGGTCTGGACCACATGGCCGCTGCGCCGGTCAGCTCGGTGCTCAGGGCCGAATCGCTGCCCAAGGCTTGCAGGTTGTCGCTGCGCAGCATGCCGTCGTTGCTGCGCTGGTTGGCGTCACCGGGGCGCATCGCCGACCCTGCGCCAGCGGCCAGGCTCTCGTTGGCCATCAGGATTGCCGCCGACTTGGCATTCGCCTTGGCCAGGTCACCGGGTTTGCTGCCGAGGAAACTGCCATAGGATTTCGACGCGGCGCCGAGGTCCTTGCCGGCGTTGTCGATGAAATGGTCGACATCGGAATGGGTGATCACATTGTCGGCCTTGCCACGCCCGCCGGTATCCAGCGCGGCCATCAGGCTCGGGCTGCTGGCCACGTACTTGAGTACGGCCTGAGCCTCGGGGGGGAGTGTCGTGGGTGGGTTGGCGAAGTCGATCGGCGCGCCATGCAGGCCCCAGGCGTCCCAGTTTTGCGAGAGCAATTGCGCGGCCGCCTTGGGCCGGTTCAGGTCGAGTTCTTCCTTGGTCGGCGTGCCGCTGGTGTTGCCGGTGATGGTGTCCCAGTCCTTGGCACCCGACACGCCAAACGATGAGGTGTCGATCCAGGACGTGTCCGAGGCGCCCGCCGCGCCGGTGCTGCCGGCATACAGTTTGGCCACCTGGTCGTACAGCGCGGGGGTGATGTCCTGGGACACGATCACCTTGTCGCCCGACGCCGTGGTATAGCGAATCAGGCCCGGGCCGACTTCTTCGGGCGGACCGATATTCGCTGCCGGGTCCATGGTTTCCGTGGGGCCGGCCAGGCGGTAGCCCTCGGCCTGGCTGGCATTGATCGCAAAGAGCTTGGCCGAGTCGCCGCTGACCTGGGCGAACAGCGCGGGTGTTTCCTTCTGGCTGACCACGATTTTGTCGCCGGCACTGGTCTCGTAGCGGATCAGTCCGGGGCCCAATTCGGTGGTACTGCCGATCGCCTTGTAGTTGCCCAGGCCAGGCGCCACGGTGCTGGCGTCTGCCTCCTTGTAGCCGGCGCCTTTGCTGTCGGCCAGATTCTTCTCAAGGGTCGCGTCGCTTTGCTGCGCGTTGTACTGGTTGACCAATTGCTCAAACAGCCTGGGGTTGTCGATCTGCTTGAGGGTCACCGGTTTGTCGCTGCCCAGCGGGGTGTAGGTGATGCTGTTGTTCACCGGTGCCTGCACGTTCTGGTACGGCAGCGGAATGGACGGCCCGCGGATTTTCGAGGGGTCGAATACCGGCTTGTCGACGGCGGTGAACAGGGCTTTTTCGAACGTGCTCCGGGAGCCATCCGGGCTTTTGTTGTCGGCAGGGTCAAGGCCATTCGGGATCGCAGTCATAGATCACCTGGAAGTTGTTTTATATCAGTCGATATTTAGTGCAAGTGCACTAACTGGGGCGGGCGAAAGTTGCGAAGTGTTATTGGGTTAACCCGCGCCGAGCTATCAAACGCGATGATCAAGTCGGTTTTGTTACAAATGGAAATATCTGCAAAGTTGGGCAAATGGCTATTAGTTAAAAGTGTGAAGTTGTCGTGTTTATTTTCTGGAATTGCTGAGTGATCAACATTTTTACCCAGGGGTAACGGGCTCGTAAATTGTTCGAGTTGGTTCGTTTTTCAGGTTTTGCCCCCGTAAACATTGGGTCTCGTCGTGTATTGGTTTTTTAACAAAAGTTCCACGCCCGCGCGGCGATGAGATTTTCTCAACGGCACGTTGAGCCGGATTTTTCACAGCACCTGCCATGAACGTTTCACAAGCTTTCACAGCGAAGGCGTTTTGTTCGTGAGTAGTATGGTTCCCATGCAAACCGACGGCTGCATGGCCAACTCACTGTCTGACGCTGGGAGTTTGTTTCGGTTTGCATGCGGCTTAACTTCCCTATCGATGCAAGGAGATTGAACATGGCTACTACTCCACCAGTAAGTGCAGGCGGCGCCGACGACGCTATCGCGAAGATGGAAGCAACTTTCAACATGGCCATCGAGAAGTCGGCCAAGATCACCGAGATCAGCACCGCGAAAAAAGCAGAGCTCGACGCCACCAAACAGCGTCCGCAGAACTGATTCGCCATGCGGGCAGCGCCGGCGCTGCCCGTATACCTGCCTTACCCCGTTGCACCGTTGTTGATCGGCACAGGCGTCGTTGCGGCCTGTGATTCTCAAGGGGGCAAACCCAACCATGACAGCCTTGATTTCCCTGGGCCTGCCCGCCGCGAACGGCGCGCCGACCCTGCTTGTGACCCACGGTTTGCACCAGGGCAGTTCCCTGATGCTCGACCAGCCGGTCTACACCCTTGGCGCCGCCCTGGCGGCCGACCTCCAGCTCAGCGATCCCGGGATTGCCGAGTTGCACCTGCGCCTGCGTTTTGAAGGGGCCCAGGTGGCCGTCGAGGCCCTCGGCGGCGATGTACTGATCACCGGCACTGCCGGCGATATCCGTATTCCCCAAGGCAGCGGCCATCGCGCGCGGCTGCCGCTGCAACTGCGTATCGGCACGGCGGGTGTGAGCCTGGCGCTGCCGGGCAGCCCTGAAAAAATCCCTGCGACGACACGCACGTTAACGCCCTGGATCATCGCCACCGCGTTGCTCTTTGTGTGCGCTGGCGCCCTGGCATTTCGCAACGATCCACCGCAAGCGCAAACCGTAATGCCGGTTGCCGAAACAACCGCAGCCAAGCCTTCCCGTGCCGAGGCCAAGGCCTGGTTCGAAGGGCAATTGCAGGCCGCCCACCTGGACGCCGTGAAGGTCAACGACATCGACGGCCAACTCAACGCCGTCGGCTCCTTTGAGCGCGCGCAAAAGCCTCAATGGGTCGCCCTGCAACAAGCCTTCGACCAGCGTTACGGCCAGCAGATCGTGCTCAACCCGCGGGTCGCCGTGCGTGCAGATGCGGCCCGGCCACGGGTGCGCTTTCAAGCCGTGTGGTTCGGCGCCAACCCCTACGTGATCAATGACAGCGGCAAGCGCCTGTACCCCGGCGCGGCCCTGGCGGACAACTGGGTACTGGAGCGCATCGAGAACAACCAGGTGATCCTCGCCCGTGGCGAAGAACGCTTCACCTTCACCCTATGACGCTGCTTTTTTCAGCTAAGGCCCCGGGATGAAAGTCGAACCCCGTCCGTTGATTCCCAGTGACGTGCGCAGCGCGCCGGTCGATGCGATCCGCCCGGTCAACTCGCGCCAGGCCACGGCTTTCGAAGCGTTGCTGAAAACCCGCAAGGTCCAGTCCCGCCGCTCCCTGCGCAGTGACCTGGAAGAACTCACCAGCGCCGCTGGCGTCGACTCGCTGCTGTTCGGCAGCGCACGTTCCCTGGAACTGCTGGAACACGTGATGCAGCACCTGTTGCCGAACCTCGACGCCGAGCCGCAGATCAAGGCGCTGGCCCATGACCTGATCAGCGAGGAAATCGAGATGCGCCGCACCCTCGAACAACAACGCTCGGAGGTCCAGGCCTGATGCCCCGGGACAACGACGACGCGGTGCAATTGCTCAAGGGCATTGGCGAGCTGTACCGGCGCAACGGCCAGTCCCAGCGCGCGCTGGTGATGTTGCTGATTGCCGTGAGTGTCGCGCCCGACGATGGCCTGCTGCTGCGCTCGCTGGTGCTGGCGTTCACCGACAGCGGCGACTTCACCCGCGCACTCGCGGCCCTGGATCGGCTGGTCGCGCTGGAGGGTGAGTCTGCCAGCCTGTTGCTGCTGCGTGCCCGGGCGCTGTGGTACGGCGAACGCAAGGACGAAGCGCGCCAGTGCTTCAAACGCTACCTCGCTGCACGGAGAGCCGCGCCATGAACCTGCTCAATCGCCTGAACGGCATCGCGCGCATGGCCGCCCAGCGTACCGACGTGATCATCGTCGCGTTCATGCTGATGGCGATCGTGATGATGATCATCCCGCTGCCTACCTACCTGGTGGACATGCTGATCGGCTTGAACATCGCCCTGAGCATCCTGATCCTGATCGTGGCGTTCTACATCGGCCACTCGGTGGAATTCTCCGCGCTGCCGCCGCTGATCCTGCTCAGCACCTTGTTTCGCCTGTCGCTTTCGATCACCACCACCCGCTTGATTCTGCTGCACGGCGACGCCGGCCATATCGTCAAGGCCTTCGGTGACTTCGTGATTGCCGGCCAGGTGGTGGTGGGCATGGTGGTGTTCCTGATCATCACCGTGGCGCAGTTCGTGGTGATCACCAAGGGCGCCGAGCGGGTCGCGGAAGTGGCGGCGCGCTTCACCCTGGATGCGATGCCCGGCAAACAGATGAGCATCGACAACGACCTGCGCAACGGCGATATCGACCAGGCCGAAGCCCGCCGCCGGCGCTCACGCCTGGAGCGCGAAAGCCAGATGTTCGGCGCGATGGACGGGGCGATGAAGTTCGTCAAGGGCGATGCGATTGCCGGGTTGGTGATCCTCGCGGTCAACCTGCTGGGCGGCATGCTGATCGGCATGATCGAGCGCGACATGGCCTTCGGCGCGGCGGTGCACACCTATTCGCTGCTGACCGTGGGCGACGGTTTGATCGCACAGATCCCGGCGCTGCTTATCTCGGTAGCGGCGGGCACCGTGGTGACGCGGGTCAACAGCGACGGCGAAGCGGGTGACCTCGGCAGCGAGATTCTCAAGCAGTTGGGTGCCAGCTACCGCGCCCTCGGTTTGACCGCATTGATCATGGTCGGCGTCAGCGTGATACCGGGCTTTCCGACCTGGGTGTTCCTCGGGTTGTCGCTGGTGTTCGGTGGTGCGGCCTTCGTGATGTACCGTCGCCATACCCGTGAAAACCAGGTAGAGCCTGAAGCGCTGGTCGAGACCCTGGAACCGGTGGTTGAAGTGCAGGCCGAGCAGGATTATGGCGTGGCCCCCGACACTCGGGTATTGCTGACCCTCGGCAGTGCGTTGGCCCTCAGCGCCCCGCGCCAGCTACTGAGCCAACGCATCGAAGCGCTGTGTCACGACATTCGCAGCGACCTCGGCGTCGATATGCCGGTGCCGGGCATTCACATGGACGCCAAGGCCACGCCGGGCAGCTACCGCGTGTCACTGGAAGGCGTACCCGTCAGCGAAGGCGAGATGCCGATCAACTGCCTGCTGTTGCAGGACGATCCGGTGCATGTGCAGTTGCTGGACATCGCCACCCTGCAAGCCGATTCGCCCCTCAACGGTCGTGCCGCGCACTGGATCGAGCGTCAGCACGAAGACGCGTTGCGCAACGCCGGCATCGGTTTCCTGCTGCCGGACGAAGTCCTACGTGGCGTGCTGGAACGCAGCCTGCGCCGCTATGCCGCAGACTTCCTCGGCATCCAGGAAACCCGCCTGCTGCTCGAACGCACCGAAGCCACCTACGGCGAACTGGTCAAGGAAGCCCTGCGCCTGGTGCCGTTGCAGCGGGTGGCCGAGACCCTGCGCCTGCTGGTGGGCGAGGGCGTGTCGATCCGCAATCAGCGGGCCTTGCTCGAAGCCATGGTGGAGTGGGGCGCCCGGGAAACCGATGCCGGCCGCCTGGCCGAACACCTGCGTGCAGGGTTGGCGCGGCAGATCAGCCATCAGTACGCCGACCGCAATCGGGTGATTGGCGCCCTGGTGCTGGCGCCGGGATTGGAAGACCAGTTGCGTGCGTCCCTGCGTCGCCAGGAGCCCAGCCGTGAAGTGATCCCCGAGGAAGTCAACCGCGCGTTGCTCGCCCAACTGCGCCAGGCCTGCGACAAAACCACTGAAGCCAACAGTGCGGTATTGCTGGTGCACCCGGAACTGCGCCGCAGCCTGCGGCGCCTGGTGCTGCGCGGTGAACTGGAGCTGGCGGTGTTGTCGTTTCGCGAACTGGCCACCGAATACAACCTGCAAGCGCTGGTGACCATCAGCCTTACCGATATCTCCAACCGCCGTGCACCTGCCGCGGCTTCCGTCACTTCCCTGGCGTCTGCCTCATGATCCGTTTTTGTCTGCTGTTGCTGACGTTGACCTCGTTTTTCTGCAGTGCCCAGGACATCGCCAACGGTGCCCAGGGGTCTATCAACCTGGCCTCCGGTGAAGGCCGGATCCTGCATTTTGTGGCCCCGGTGGAGTCGGTACTGGTGGCCGAGCCGGGGATTGCCGACCTGCAAGTGGTGTCGCCCGGGGTGATCTATATCTTCGGCAAGGCGCCGGGCAATACCAGCCTGATTGCCCTCGGCAGCGACGGCAAACAGCTTGCCAGCCTGAGCCTGGCGGTCAGTAGCGCGACCCAGGCAGTGACTGCGCCGATGCAGGAATTGCATCCCGGCAATGGCGCGCAGATCAGCGGTGCCGGTAACCGATTGATCGCCAAGGGCACGGTGCGTTCGGTTGGAGAAGCGACGGATTTGAATGCCTTGCTCAACCCACAGGGCCAGGGCTTCCAGAGCGCGGTCAACACCACTGAGTACGCCGGTGCCGCCCAGGTCAACTTGCGTGTGCGCTTTGCTGAAGTGTCCCGCTCGGAACTGCTGCATTACGGGGTTAACTGGAACGCCATGTTCAGCAACGGCACGTTCTCCTTTGGCCTGATCACCGGCGGACCGCTGGCCGCCGCCACCGCCGGTGGCCTGGCGGCAGCGGGCAGCGGTTCGGGCAATACCAATATCGACGGCATGCTCGACGCGTTGCAGGCCAACGGGATCCTGCAAATCCTGGCCGAGCCGAACATCACCGCCATGACCGGGCAAACCGCGAGCTTCCTGGCGGGCGGCGAAGTGGCGATCCCGGTACCGGTGAATCGGGACCTGGTGGGGATCGAATACAAGTCGTTCGGCGTGTCGCTGCTGTTCAACCCGACGCTGCTGCCCAACGGCCGGATCGCCCTGCAAGTGCGCCCGGAGGTCAGCAGTGTGGTGAGTGGCGGCACGGTGGATTTCGGCAATTTCCATGTGCCGTCGTTCAGTGTGCGCCGCGCCGATACGCGGGTGGAAGTGGGCAGCGGGCAGACGTTTGCGATTGCCGGTTTGTTCCAGCGTGAGAGCAGCCAGGACATCGAGAAGCTGCCGTTGCTGGGGGACTTGCCGATCCTGGGCAACCTGTTTCGCTCCAAGCGTTTTCAGCGCAATGAAACCGAGTTGGTGATTTTGATTACGCCGTACCTGGTGGAGCCGGTGCGCAGTCGCACCCTGGCCACGCCGCTGGATGCACAGCCTGCGACCGCCGCAGCGGCGGGGCCGCGCAGTGGTGGGGCGTTTGGTTTCTACATGAATTGATGAGGGGGCATGACATGAAAGTTTCGCGTTTGTTGATGTGTTTGCCCCTGTTGGTGGTGGGCTGCAAGACGCATCTGGCGCCGGTGTATTACTCGCCGCAGTATCAGGCGGACGGGGTGCCAAGCCAGTGCCAGCAGCCGCCGGCCAAGGACGAGATTGGACTGGACGAGGATTTCAAGGCGACCTTGCCGTTAGGCTGCGCCAATAATCTGAATTTGATGCAGATGGTGGAGCAGCGCCAGGATTTGAATCAGGGGCGGGCCACCGGGCCAGCGATGGCGGCGCCGGTTGGGCGGGCGGCGCAGGTGTATATCGAGGGGTTTGATCGGGAGCAGTTGCAGCGGCGTCAGGCTCAGCAAGAGGCCAAGGCGGGCGCTCCGGGAGCGGAGCAATGAACCTGCGTTCACATGTCCTCTGTGGGAGCTGGCTTGCCTGCGATAGCGGTATTCCAGGCCCAGCAGATCCATCTGCCACACCACCATCCAAATCTGGGAGCGGGCTTGCTCGCGAAAGCGGACTGATAGGCGACCCGGATCTTGAAGCTTACCGCGTACATATCCATTCCTGCGGTAACGGCCACTTAGGGTTCCGCTCTTACAGCGGGTCACTTTTGGCAAACGCCCCAAAAGTAACCAAAAGGTCTTTGCCCCACCACTCGGCACCTCGCTCAGGCTCGGTGTGCCCTCACTCCGGCTTTGGACCGTGGGCCGCCGCGATGGGCCATCCTTGGCCCAGCGCGGCTAACCCGGCGTCCTGCCGGGTTACCCACGCTCCAAAGCCTGCGTTCGGCCAGCGTGGTTTAACGGGGCCTGATAGATCAAAAGCAACGTCAAAAGCAGGGCAACAGCAAGATCAAAAGCAGTTGGATTTAGTGCGTATCCACCAGCCCCAATTCCCGCGCTTGCGCAATCGGATCGCTGATGGCTTTGATGCGGTTGGCCTCCGTGATCAGGCGTGCGCGCTCAGCCGCCGGTATATCGTCCAGCGGCAAGCTGGCCACTCGTTGTTCGTATCCCGCCAATACCAGCACCAGCAGCTCATTACGCTGATGCCGTGGCAACGCGCGGGGCGATTGGGTGACGGGGGCGATGGTGTCCAAGGCCTGCTGCGCCTGGCCGCCAAGGGCGTAGGCCAGGGCCAGGTTGCAGCGGCTGTCGAGGTCGTCGGGTTGCAGGCTCAGGCTTTTGGCGAACGCGGTTTGTGCCGCGACGGCCTGGCCGTTCAACACCTGGGCAATGCCCAGTCGGGTGTAGGCGACCGGCGACTGGCTGGCCTCGGCGGCCTGGCCCAGGGCGGTCACGGCGCGTTGGCTTTTGCCAAGGCGCAGTTGCGCGGTGCCCAGTCCCAGCAGGGCGTCGGCGTTGTGGGCTTGAAGGCCGAGGGCCTGTTGGAAGGCGCGCTCGGCACCGACCGCGTCGTTGCCGTCGAGCCGTGCCTGGCCGAGTTTGAGCCACAAGTCGATGCTTGCGCCCGGTTGCTGGGCCGCACGTTCGTACAGCGCCGCCGCGCTGGCGTAGTCGCCGCGTTTGTTCAGGTCGTCGGCCAGCTTCAGCGAGCGGTCGGAATCGCTCGGCGCAGTATTGGAACAGGCAGCCAGCAACAGGCTGCCGGCAAGCAAAAAGTGTTTGGTCATCGTCACAACTCGTTGGGCGAAGGCGGACGTCATGTAAGCATATTTTCCATGGCGCTCCTATGTCTGTCGGTGCTGTTGGGTGCCTCGATCGCCCACGCCGACGAAGAGCCCGAATGGTTCGCCAAACCCTACGCCTATGTGCTGGTGGACCAGGACGTGCGCGCCGCCCTCGAAGAGTTCGGCCACAACCTCGATATCCCGCTGGTGCTCTCCGACAAGGTCCGCGGCAAGGCCCGCAGCACCGTGCGTGCAGCCACCGCCGGGGAGTTTTTGCAGACGCTGTGCAGCACCAATGGCCTGACCTGGTATTTCGACGGCAACCTGCTGTACCTCAATGCCAGCGATGAAATCACCACCAGGCTGTTCAAGGCCAACGCCCTGAACCTGGATCAGTTGCAGGCCTATCTGAACAACCTCGATGTGTTCGGCCAGCAGTTATCGATGCGTAACGGCCCCGAGGGCGATGAAGTCTTCGTCTCCGGGCCGCCGCCGTACCTGGCGCTGGTCCAGCAGCATGTGGATCACCTGCAGCCCAAGGCCGCCGCGCCGGTGGTGGCGCGCGAGCACGGCGTGCGGGTGTTTCGCGGCGCCCAGGTGAGCACTGAAACCCCTTGATTCACCCCAACCCCAGTAAAGGAGCATGACCATGTCCGTAACCGCCGTAGACAGCAACCTCGCCCCCGGTGGCGCCAGCCCTGAAGCCAAGTTCAACGCCGCGGTGGACAACGCCAAGAGCGCCGATAAACCGGAGATGACCGACGCCGAATTCACCGATGCCCTGATCACTCAGGCAGTCACCATCGGCGGCCAATTCATCATCATGCCCAAGGCCCAGGAAATGCTGAATGACGCCATGTCCGATGACGACGAAGAGTAGGGCGCACCCATGACCATCAGTCTCGCTGCCAGCGCCACGGCCTTGCCGCCGTCCGCCGGCGCGGGGCCCGCCGGGGCCTCGCAGAATCTGTTCGAGCACATGGCCAATACGGCCAAGGGCATGCCCGAGGGCGCCAGCCCCCATCAGATCGGCTCGGGGCTGATGGAGCGCCTGAACAGTTTTATCGACCGCTCCCGGACCTTTTCCGAGCGCGCCGATTTGCTCACCAATAACCCCTCGGCGCCGCCGCAAGTGGCCGCTGCGGATATCCGCACCTCGGGTGCCTCGCCCACCGCAGAACCGGGCAAGAAAGTTGCCGAGCAGCAGGTCGACCAGATCGTCCATTCACTGGGCAAGATGTTCGACTACTCCATCGAAACCCAGATGGTGGTGCGCGGTGCGACGCAGATTTCCGGTTCCGCCAACACGCTGCTCAAGGGTCAATAACGCCATGCCAAGCCCGAATCGTGCCCTGCGCCTGCTGCTGATCGGCGTGCTCGCCAGCCTCTTGCAGGCCTGCGACATGGACCTCTACACCAACCTCAGCGAGCGCGACGCCAACGCCATGGTCGCGGTGCTGCTGCGCGACGGCATCCCGGCGACGCGCAAGGTGCAGGACAACGGCCAGTTGAAAGTGGTGGTCGACGAACAGCGCTTCGCCGAGGCCATGACCCTGCTGGACAACGCCGGCCTGCCGCAGCAGAGCTTTTCCAACATGGGCGAGGTGTTCAAGGGCAATGGCCTGGTGTCGTCGCCGGTGCAGGAGCGGGCGCAGATGATCTATGCCTTGAGCGAAGAACTGTCCCACTCGGTGTCGCAGATCGACGGCATCGTCTCGGCGCGGGTGCACGTGGTGCTGCCGGACAATGACCTGCTCAAGCGGGTGATTTCGCCGTCGTCGGCCTCGGTGCTGGTGCGCTACGACCCGGGCACCGACATCAACACGCTGATTCCGCAGATCAAGACCCTGGTGGCTAACGGCATTTCCGGCCTGAGCTATGACGGTGTGTCGGTGACCGCGATCAAGGCCGCGGTGTCCATCAGCCAGAACCCGGCGCAACCGCGACTCGCGCGTTTCATGGGCCTGTGGCTGTTGGAAGACAACCTCAACCAGGCGCGGTTGCTGTTCGGTGGCTTGCTGCTGCTCGCCCTCGGCGCGGGTGGTGTGTTGGCCCGCCAGCAATGGGCGCGGCGCCAGTCCCAGGCGTTGTATGTGCTCAAGGAGGGTGAATGAGCCTGGTTGAGCGTTGGCAGGGGCTGATCGCCCAGCCGTTGCAGTTTGTGCGCGAGCAAAGCCTTGGCGAGTGTTTTGGCGAAGGCCTGCCGGTCGAGGTGCTGCAAGCCCTGCATGGGCAGCCGCGTTTTCGCTCGCGGCTGGAGCAACTGCTGGCCAGCCATTATCAGCTGGCGCCGCTGGCGCATCTGGTCACGCCGCCCGCCGCTGATTTGCCGGTGCTGCTGCTGAGCCCGGCGCAATTTGCGCGTCTGCCCAGGCTGTGTGGTGCGATCTGGCATGGCTCGACCCTGAGCCGGGAGATCCGCCGCGAAGTGGTCAATGAATTGCGCGAGGGCCTTGGCCAGGAAGCCTTTGCCCTGGCCCTCGCGCACCGGCAGTTGGGCGGCGCGGCCGACCTGCTGCGCGAGCCCGCCGAGTTGATCGACGCCATCGACCGCGATGGCCTCACCTGTGTCGCCGCCTGGCTGCAAGCCCAGCCTGCCGAGTTGCAAGGCTGGCTGCCCCTGCGGTTTGTCGCACCCAAGGGCTACAGCGGGCGCTTGCCCCGCGACCTGGAGATCGTCCAGACCGTCGCCGCCCGGTTACTCGCCGAGGAGCTTGCCCATGAGTGAATTACCCAGCCGTCCGGCCGCGCGGATTTTGCGCGCCGATGAAGCGGCGTTATGGACCGATGGCTTTGCCTTTGTGCAAGCCGCCAGGGCGCACGCCGAGCAGATCAAGGCCGACAGCGACCAATGGCTGCACACCGCCCGCGCCGAGGGTTTTGAAAGTGCGCGCCGCGAAGGTGCCGAACAGGTTGCACAGTTGCTGCTGGAAACCCAGGCCCAAGTCCAGCATTACCTGGCCGGGCTTGAGGCGTCGCTAGCGGACCTGGCCCTGGGCATCGTGCGTGAAGTACTCGGCGAACTGGATGACACCGACCGCGTGGTGCGTTGTACACGCCAGGCCCTGAGCGCGTTTCGCCAGGGCCAGGCCTTGACGTTGTGGGTGCCGCCCGCCGACGTGAATGCCCTGCGCCCACAGTTGCTCAAGGACGGCATCGCCGTGGAGGCCGATGCGCAACTGGGCGCCGGCCAGGCCCGCCTGAGCAGCCCGGCGGGTTCGGTTGAGCTGGGGCTGGAGGCGCAACTGCAAAGCCTGCGCCGCAGCCTGTTGCCCTTTGCCGAAGAAGGCGTCGCATGAACCTCGATCAACTGCTGCCGCGCCTGACCGAGCGGCTGTCCCAGGCCCGCTTGCGTCCGATGCAGGGCACGGTGCTGAGCATTCGCGGGGTGTTGCTGCGGGCCAGCGTGGCGGGCGCGAGCATCGGTGAGCTATGCCACCTGCGCGACCCGGTCAGTGGTCGCAGCCTCAGCGCCGAAGTGATCGGTTTTGATGGCGACGAAGCGATCCTGTCGCCCATCGGTTCCATGGAAGGCCTGTCGACCCGCACGCAAATCACTGCCACCGGCGAAAGCCTGGGTGTGGCCGTGGGCGATGCGCAATTGGGGCGAGTGATCAGCCCCATGGGCGAGTTTCTCGACGGTGACGGTGTACCGCCAACCCTGAACCTGCAGACCTACCCCTTGCATGCCGAGCCACCGGCCCCGTTCTCCCGGCAATTGATCGTGCGCTCCATGGCGTTGGGCATCCGCTCCATCGACGGCTTGCTGACCCTCGCCCAGGGCCAGCGCATGGGCATCTTCGGCGAGCCCGGTGTGGGCAAATCCTCCTTGTTGGCGAGCATCATCCGCAACAGCGAGGCCGATGTGATTGTCATCGGTTTGATCGGCGAGCGGGGCAGGGAAGTGCGCGAACTGCTGGATGTGCAACTGGACGCCACGGCCCGCGCGCGCACCGTTGCTGTCGTCGCCACCTCCGACCGCCCGGCCGCCGAGCGGGTGCGCGCGGCATTTGTCGCCACCACCCTGGCCGAGTACCACCGCGACCAGGGCCGCAATGTACTGCTGTTGATGGACAGCCTCACGCGGTTCGCCCGCGCCCAGCGCGAAATTGGCCTGGCCGTGGGTGAACCGCCGACCCGCCGCGGTTATCCGCCGTCGTTTTTTGCCACCTTGCCCAAGTTGCTCGAGCGCGCCGGCCCGGGCCCTGCCGGCAGCATCACCGCGCTGTACACCGTGCTCACCGAAGGCGACGCCGCCAGCGATCCGGTGGCGGAGGAAGCGCGGTCGATCCTCGACGGGCATATCGCCCTCAGCGCCGAACTGGCGCAGCGCAACTATTTCCCGGCGGTGGACGTGCTGCGCAGCCGCAGCCGCTTGATGGAGCAGGTCGCCGGTGACGAACACAAGCGCCTGGCGATGCGCATCCGTGAATTGATGGCGCGCTACGGCGAGATCGAAATGCTGATCCGCGTCGGCGAGTACTCCGCCGGCAGCGACCCGCTGGCCGACGAAGCGATCACCCGCCATGGGGCAATCGAAGCCTTCCTGCGCCAGAACGCCGACGAACCCAGCAGCCCCGAACACACCTTGATCCGCATGCGCCAGGTGCTGGCATGAGCCCGAAAGCGCAGCAAGCTCCAGTGTGGGAGCTGTCGAGCTTCAGCGAGGCTGCGATGGCGTCAGCACAGCCAACATCAATGTTGCCTGACCCACCGCTATCGCAGCCTCGCCGGGGCTCGACAGCTCCCACATTCGATCTTCATGCACTCAGTGAGTGCGCTGTTGGTATGACGATGGAGAAAAGAACCGATGAAGACTGAACAACTGCGCACCCTGCAAACCCTGCGGGTGCTGCGCGAACAGCGGGCGGCGAGCCAGTTGGCGGCGCAACAGCAACGCTGCGCGCAAACCCACGGCGCCTTGACCGACGCCAAGGAACAACTGCGCCTGCACCGTGAGGCCGTTGCTCATGAAGCCGGCGAGATTTACGCCTCGCTGACCGAAGGCCTGTCGGTGGCCAGTTGGCAGGCCGCCCAGGATCGCCTGCGTGGCTTGGCCGACGATGAGCAGGTGCTTGAAGGCGACGTCAGCCACGTGTCCAGTACCCTGCAAACCCAGGAGCGTGAGCGCGACCTGTTCCGTCAGGAGCGCCTGAGCCGCCAGCGCCAGTCCGATGCCTGGCAAAGCCTGCTGGACGGGCGTGAAAGCAGCGAACGGGTGGCCGGCGAGCTGCGTGAAGAACAAGGACTCGGCACATGATCGTGGCCCTTGCCGACCCGTTGGCGCCCTGGCTTGAGCACTACGACCCGGCGCTGCTCACGCTGCATAACCAATTGCACCGCCGGCGGCATGCGTGGCAGGGCCGCTGCGCCGGGCAGGATCTGAGCGTCGCCTGGGCCGCCGATCCCCAGCCGCTGAAAACACCCCGGGATGTGTTGCTGTTGCTCGGCCAGTCACCGGTGCGCTTGCGACTCTCGGCTGCCGCCCTGGAACAAGTACTGGTGCCGCTGGCGTTGCAGTTCGACGCGCAAGTGCTGCCGGCATTACCGCGTTCGCTGCTGCTGGAACTGGCCGTGCTGGACCTGATCGAGCGCCTCGAACCGTTGCTCGGCCACCCCGTGCAACTGCTCGAAACCAGTGACGACCTGCGGCCTTATGCAGTGCATCTGGCACTGACATTGACCTTCGGCAACAACCCGCCAATGGCCGCCCAACTGGACTTGAGTGAAAGCGCTGCAGTGCTGGTGGGCCAGTTGCTGGAGCAGCACGGCCAGATCGACGCCGACCCGTTGCCGGCGTTGCGCCACACGCTGTCAGTAGTGGCCGGGCGGCAATGGTTGAGCCTCGGCGAGCTGCGCAGCCTGCAGCCCGGCGATGTGCTGATGCTCGAACCTGGCAGCGGCTGGCTGCTGGACCTTGAGGGCCGCCTGCAAGCCCGCTGCCAGCGCGACGGCTCGTCGCTGCAGGTGCAGGAACCTCTGAACACGCCCCTTTTGGACATGGAGAACACAATGACTGACGTCGATGCCGCCGCGGCCCTGGACGATTTGCCCCTCAAGCTGGTGTGCCAGGTCGGCAGCCTGGAACTGACCCTGGCGCAACTGCGGGAACTGGGGGCGGGCAGCCTGCTGCAACTGAATACGCCGACCGTGGATGGCGTCGACCTGATGGTCAACGGCCGTCGCGTCGGCCAGGGCCAACTGGTGAAAATCGGTGACGGCCTGGGCGTGCGCCTGCTGAGTTTCGCCACCCCATGACCGGTTATCAGCCGAACCTGATCGAGATCATCCTGGTGGTTGCCACCATCGGGTTGATCCCGTTGGCGGTGGTGACCCTTACCGGCTTCATGAAAATCTCGGTGGTGCTGTTCCTGATCCGCAACGCCCTGGGCGTGCAGCAGACGCCGCCGAACCTGGTGCTGTACGGCATCGCGCTGATTCTCTCGGTGTACGTCACCACGCCGTTGATTGGCGACATGTACCGCCAGGTAGAGGGCCGCGACCTGAATATCGAGCACGTCGAGCAACTCAAGGACCTCGGCGACGCCTTGCGCCCGCCGCTACAGGCGCACCTGGCACGGTTTGCCAACGAGTCCGAGCGCGGCTTTTTTGTGCAGGCCACCGAGACCATCTGGTCGCCGGAAGCCCGTGCCGACCTGCGGGATGACGACCTCGTGGTGCTGATCCCGGCGTTTGTCAGTTCGGAGCTGACCCGGGCCTTCGAGATCGGGTTCCTGCTGTACATCCCGTTCCTGGTGGTGGACTTGCTGGTGTCCAACGTGTTGATGGCGATGGGCATGTCGATGGTCTCGCCGAACCTGATTTCGATCCCGCTGAAAATCTTCCTGTTCGTGTCATTGAGCGGCTGGTCGCGCCTGATGCACGGTTTGATTCTGAGTTACGGCTGAGGCACGACCCATGGGCCAGGACGTTTTCCTGTCATTGATGAAACAGGCACTGATGACCGTGCTGATGCTCTCCGCGCCGGCATTGGGGGTGGCGATCATCGTGGGTTTGAGCGTGGGCCTGTTCCAGGCGCTGACCCAGATCCAGGACCAGACCCTGCCCCAGGTGGTGAAGCTGGTGGCGGTGTTGTTGACTATCGTGTTCCTCGGCCCGGTGCTCGCCGGGCAAGTGGCGGAACTCGGCAGCCAGGTGCTGGACAATTTTCCCTTGTGGACGCGCTGACCGCCCATGGATGCCAGCCTTACCGCACAGTTTCTCGAAGTCGCCTACCCGGTGATCAGCTCGGCCTCGCTGGCGGCCTGCCGGGCCATGGGCGTGGTGGTGATCACCCCGGCGTTCAACCGCCTCGGGCTCACCGGAATGATTCGCGGCTGCGTGGCCGTGGCGATTTCGATCCCGATGTTCATGCCGGTGTTCGACGCCATGACCTCGATGCCCAACCACGGCAGCCTGTTTATCGCCGGGTTGCTGATCAAGGAATTCCTGATCGGCATCCTGATCGGCCTGTTGTTCGGCATTCCGTTCTGGGCGGCGGAAGTGGCGGGGGAGTTGATCGACCTGCAGCGCGGTTCGACCATGGCGCAACTGGTGGACCCGTTGTCCACCGGGGAGTCGAGTGTGATGTCCACCTTGCTGACGGTGATGTTGATCACGCTGTTCTTCATGTCCGGCGGTTTTATCCTGATGGTCGACGGTTATTACCACAGCTACCAGCTGTGGCCGGTGACCGCGTTTACCCCGGTGTTTGCCAGCTCGGCGTTGCTGGCGGTGCTGTCGATTCTCGACCAGATCCTGCGCGTCGGAGTGCTGATGGTGTCGCCGCTGATCATCTCGCTGCTGGTCACTGATTTGATGCTGGCGTACCTGTCGCGGATGGCGCCGAACCTGCATATTTTCGACCTGTCGTTACCGGTGAAAAACCTGTTTTTCTCGATCCTGATGGTGATCTATATCGGCTTCCTGATTCCGTTGATGCTGGACCAGTTGGCGGAATTTCGCGGCACGGTGGAGCTGCTGAAAACCCTCGCGGGCATGGAGTAGCGCATGGGCGATACCAGCGAAGAGAAGTCCCAGCCGGCCACGGATAAAAAACTCAAGGACGCGCGAAAGAAAGGCCAGGTCGCCAAGAGCCAGGACTTGGTCTCGGGCATGGTCATCCTGTTCTGCACCCTGTGCATTTCCATCCTCGCGCCCCGGGCCCAGGCCCAGGTCACGGCGCTGATCGACCT
Source organism: Pseudomonas sp. C8002 (assembly GCF_013385765.1). NCBI lineage: Bacteria > Pseudomonadati > Pseudomonadota > Gammaproteobacteria > Pseudomonadales > Pseudomonadaceae > Pseudomonas > Pseudomonas sp. C8002. The sequence continues at coordinate 41,234 of NZ_JACAPJ010000038.1, read as the reverse complement.
GACTGCGCAGATCTACATCGAACCCTTCGCCACGGTTTGGCCACGGGTGCTGGACCATGCCGAGCAACTGGTGATCGGCATTACCCTGCCGGTGATGGCGGTGACCACCGGGGTGGTGATCCTGACCAATATCATCACCATGCGTGGCTTTGTGTTTTCCGTGGAGCCGATCAAGCCGGAGTTCAAGCGTATCAACCCGGCGGAAGGCTTCAAGAAGCTGTTTGCCCTGCGCAACTTTGTGGAGTTCATCAAGGGCCTGATCAAGGTGCATGTGCTGGCTGTGGCGTTCTACGTGGTGGGGCGGCATGCGTTGCAGGCGTTGATGGAGTCGTCGCGGTGTGGCGCGGGGTGTATCGAGTCGACGTTTTTCCTGGTGCTCAAGCCGCTGGTGTTTACCGTACTCGCGGCCTTCATCCTGGTGGGCGGGGTGGATGTGTTGATGCAACGCTGGCTGTTCGGCCGCGACATGAAAATGACCCGCAGCGAGACCAAGCGCGAGCGCAAGGACATTGACGGCGACCCGTTGATCAAGAGCGAACGGCGACGCCAGCGCCAGGAGATGCAGGCGCTGGCCACCAAGCTGGGGTTGGGCCGGGCGTCGATGATGATCGGCACCACCGATGGCTGGGTGATAGGCGTGCGTTATGTGCGTGGTGAAACGCCGGTGCCGGTGGTGGTGTGCCGCGCTTCGCCGGAGGAAGCGTTGGGGATGTTGCAGGAGGCGTTTGATTTAGGGATACCGCAAGCGCCGGACAAGGGCTTGGCGGAAGCGATTGCGCGCAAGACGGTGCCGGGGGATCCGGTGCCGGATGCTTCGTTCCAGGCGGTGGCGGACTGGTTGGTGGCGGCGCGGTTGATCTGACGATCTTGAGCCGAACACCGATCAAAATGTGGGAGCGGGCTTGCTCGCGAAGGCGGTGGGTCAGTCAACATTTTCAGTGACTGACACACCGCCTTCGCGAGCAAGCCCGCTCCCACATGGGTTCTGCCGGGTGTCAGGAAGTTCAGTTATGGCTTGTCCACATCATGGTACTCACCCCCATACCCATCCCCCACCCGCCAGATAATGTCGTGGTTCTCATTGGTCCATTCCGACGGTTTCAGCGAGTACTTGTAGTCCTCTGAGTTACGGTTATTCCCGTCCCCGATAAAGTCCGGGTGGTCCCGCCGATGGTCGCCCCCGCGGATACTCGACCGCGCATCCCACTCTTCCTTGCGGAAATCAAAAATGCTCTGGTCCTGCGGTGCATCCCGCTGGCCCCAGTCGGACAGGTAGGTCTGCAACCACACGTACGCTTCATCCCCGTTGGGCTTGAGCAGCCCGTCCTGCTTGAAGTCCTGGATCTGGTCCCAGTTCTGCATCGAGATCTTGTGCAGCTTGTGGGACTGCACCGTGCTCAAGATCGCCCCGACAAACGACAACGCGCCGGAGATCAAGAAACCCACCGGTCCCAGGAACGGAATGATCCGCCCGGTCACCCCCAGCGTGCCCAGCACGCCGCCGGCCGCGCCCACCAGGCTGCTGACACCACCGGCCATCGACAGTGAGCCCGAGGCGATTTTCACCGGGTCTTTCTCGCGCACACCATCACGCAAGGTAAACGCCGCCTGCACCACACTGATCACGCCGCCTGCCACGTCGGTGGCCATGCCGATCACCTTGATCGCGCTGCTGGCGAACTTCGCGCCAAAACCGGCCCCGGCCACGCCGCCGCGGCTGGCAATGCCTTTTTCAATGCCTTCCTGGATCTTCGCCGCACCTTCGTCGCTCCAGCCGCCGCTGTTGAGGGCCTTGCCCACGTCCTTGCCGTCGTCCATGGCCTGGTCGACGATCTCGAAGTACTTTTTCTGCACCGCCTCGGCGTCCTTGGGCAGCGCGTGGTACCCCTCGCCAGGCTTGGCCCACAGGTCGGGCAGGGAACGGTCGAAGCCCATCAGCTTGTAGGCGTTGGTGCCGCGCAATTTGTCGTAGACCTTCAGGCCCAGCGTGGCGAAGTGCGAGCCGGTGCCGAGGAAGCCGAGGAAGTCGTTGGCGATGCCCAGGCGCTTCATCGGCGTATCCGCCAGCTTGCCGCCTTGCCCGGCGAGTTGGTAGACGATACGGCCCATGCCGATTGCGCCGCCCACAGAGCCGAGTACGCCGTTGTCCTTGAGGAAGTTGAGGTTCTTCACGAACGAACTGCGGTTCTCTTCGCTGAGGCCCGGCATGATCTCCTTGCTCACGGCCTTGTCGATGTCGCTGAAGCTGATCACGCCGTTTTTCTGCCAGGTGTCGCCGAGGGAAATCATCGCCTTGCCGAAATCGGCGGCGGCGTTTTTGTCCTTGAGCAGTTGGTCGACGAACTTCGAATACACACCCAGCGCCTGGCGCGGCAGGCCGTCGGCACTGCCCTTGAGCATCGACAGGATTGCCATGGTGTTGTCGGTGGTGGCCAGGGCGGTGTTGTCGTCGGAGATCTTGGTGGGATCGTCCATCAGCTTTTCAACGGCATCGGTGTAGCCGTCGATCTGCAGGTTTTGCAGGAAGTTGTCGGCCTTGGCCGGGTCGATATCGGCCAGGGCGGTGTAGGCGGTCTGGATTTCCTGGGTGGCCAGTTCGGTCTTGCCGCTGTCCTGCAGGGACTTGATGTACTGGGTGAAGTTCTCCGAGGAGGTGCTGTCGATCAGGCGCTGCCTGGTCTCATCGACCTTCGCCTGGCCGCCGTCGACCTTGCCCAGGGCTGCGTCGTGGTTGGCCTTGATGTCGTGCTGGATGGTCGAGTCGCCGAGCAGGTCGTTGATGGTCTGGTCGATGGCCTTGGTGTCGAAGATGTTGTCGCGTACATCCCGCGAGGTCACGTCGATGGGCGTGGTGGCGATGCCCTGGTTGCCGAAGCCGTGCTCGGGAATGATCGACATGCCATTGTCGGCCATGCTCCTGGCTTCCACCGCCCGCAGGAACTTGGCGCGCGGGTCGTCCTTGCCGATGCTGCCGTCCTTGACCCCGGCGCGGTAGCTGTCCACCAGGGTCTTCATCGACAGGTCCTGCACCGACAGCGGGTTGCCGCTGTCATCTTTCTCGGTGGTGGTCAGGTTGTCGACGGAGACGTCCTTGAGGGGCGGCAGGCCGTTGTCGGTGCGCAGCTTGTCGACGTCGGTGGTTTGCGCGGCGATGTCGCTGCGGTAGCCGGAAATCTGCTCGAACATCTGTGGATTGCTGTCTTGCGACACCACGATTTTCTCTTCGCTGCCCCCCGGCTTGTGCTGGGTGAAGGCGATCAGGCCCGGGCCATAATCACCGGCGCCGCCGACGCTCATGATGTCTTCGGTGGAGGCCAGGTAAGCGTCCGGGGCGGCGAGGGTGTAGCCGTCGCCCTTGGCCTTTTCGATGCCGGCCAGGGTTTGGCCCTTGCTGGTGTAGGCGGCGAAGGCTTCGGGGGTGATGTCCTTGGACACCACCAGCAGTTTACCGTCGGCCTGGTTGACCACCAGGATGCCGTCCATGGGCGCGTCGACCTTGCTGATGTCGCCCAGCTTCAGGCTGGCCTCGTCCTTGCGCAGCAGTTCCTGGCCGGGCAGGGACTGGGCGTTCTTGATGTAGTCGAAGGCCTGCGAGCCTTCGCTGGCGTGCACGGCGTGGAGGAAGTTGTAGAAGGTGCCGCCCGCGTTGGGGTTGGGGTTGCTGAGGTCGGCGCCGGGCTGCGGCAGGTCGGCTTCGGACTTGCTGATCGCGTACTTGTGGCCCTGGTGTTCGAACAGGATCACTCCGGCGCTGCTGTCTTCGGACACCACTTTCAACTGGCTGAAATCGAGGTCGCCCGGCAGGCTGGTGACTTCTTCATAACCTTTGGATTTGCCGTTATTGAGGGCTTCCTTGGTCACCCCGGCCTGGGTGTAGGTGCTGAACGCCTGGGGCGTGAGCAATTCGGAAATGACCAGAGTCTTGCCGTTTTCAAGGCTGACCTTGAGGATGCCGTCTTCAGCCTTGCCCACGGATTTGATGTTGGCCAGGCGCACGCCGTCGCCGTCTTCGCGCAGCAGTTGCTGGTCGGGGTTCTTCAGGCTTTCGACGATGGCCTTGCCGGCCGGGGTGCCCTGGGTTTCGGCCAGGGTCTGGAGGAAGGTGTACAGCGGGGTACCTTCGTCGGGCCCGCCCTGGTTGACCGGGGCTACGGCATGGCCGAAGCGCAGGTTCTTCAATACGTCGAAGCCGTCCTGGGCGTTGGCCGCACCCTCGGCGCTGATCTTGTATTTGGCGCCGTCCTGTTCGAAGTAGATCACCCCGGCGTCCTTGTCTTCGGAAATGACCTTGAGCTTGTCGATGTCGAGCTTGGCCGGGAGGGCGGTGACTTCCTTGTAGTCCTCGGGCTTAAGGGTTTTGTCGCCCGGCCCGGTGCTGGCAAGGATTTTGGCTTTGTTCAGGACGGCGTCGAAAACCCGCTCGGGAGCGTTGGGTTGATCGACGCGGGGCGACGCGGATTTTTCGGGGCGGGTGATCATCGGTTCAGTCCATGTGAGGGGCGCACGAGGACTCGATAGTAGGGGCTGCAAGCGAGTGAAAACGGGTTCGTTGGCAACAAGTCACAAGCTTTCACAGGTGTGAAATTCACGTCCCGGGGTAGCGCGTCTCCATCACGACGGACAATGCATCCGGACGCCAGAATTCCTGGTCAAACTCCACCGGCTGGTCATCCTCGCCGAAGTTCAAGCGTTCCAGATACACGCTGGTGGAACCGGTGGACAATTGCAGCAACTCCGCCTGCTCTTCATTCACCGTGCCAATGTGCATCTCCAGCTCACACCGCGACAGCACCCGGGAAAACCGCTCCCGCAGCAGTTGGGTCAGCGAGGTATTCAGGTCAGCCTCCAGCAGCCCAGGGCACCAGCTGGCCAGCAGCGCGTTGAACTCCAGCAACACCGGCCGTCGGTCGATCCAGCGCCGCCGTTGCAGGAAAAACATCGGCTCATCCGTCGACGCGAGGCCCATCCGCCTGGCCAGCCAGTCGCCCGCGGGGCGCAGCTCTGCGTGCAGGCATTCGGTGCGCGGCGTACGGCCTTGGGCACTTACGTAATCCATGAAGCCGCTGATGCGCGTCGGGTCATAGCGGATGCGCCGGGGGCTGACAAACCAGCCGCGACGGTTTTCCCGGTACACCAGGCCCTCGGCTTCCAGTTGCTGCAAGGCCTGGCGCAAGGTGACCCGGGTGCAGCCGAAGCGCTCGATCATCTCCCGTTCGGACGGGAATTTCTCATCCGCCTGCGGCACACCCGCCGCGATATCGTGGGCGATCTGTTCGCGAATGCGCTGGTAGTGCGGTGAAATCGGGTCGAAAGGCATCCTGGGGTTCCGTGTGCAGGCCTGGCGTGGGCGTGACTCTACCGTTCCTGTTGGCGCAGGTCACCACCACTTCCATTTTCCCTGTTCTTTGAGCGTCGCAATGATCGCTTCACGTTTGTGCCGGATCTCAAGCATTTTCTGGCGCATTTCCCGGCAGCGGTTGCTGTTGAGGATAAGCAAGCCCACCAGAGGGCCAAGAAGGGCCATGGAGTAGAGGTAGGTGTTGGGGCGGTAGGTGATGGCAGGGAGAGATATCAGCAGACAGACGAAATAGATCCCTACGTTTATCCAGACCCAATGAGGCCGCCCGTACACAACCTGAATCTGCGCCAGGGAAAACAATATGCTCACAGCCAATCCGCCAAAAAACCAATTACGTAGCGAGCGATCCTCGAGGGCACTGTCAAGGTAGGTCACTAAAACCAGGATCCCCATCATTGCGATGGAAAAACATCCTGCAAGCATCCAGCTCGCAATGGTCGGCATATAGCGCTTCAGCAGTGGTCGCGGATCCTCAATGAAAAAAAATGAATAGTAGAGGTCTTTTCCGCTCATTGTTTTCCAGTCTTTAACGTCGCCGTTCACATTGCTCAGATCTTTTGTCTTTTTGCGTATGTTCACTGGCTGACCTCTTCATAGATTCCGATTGCCAGCGTCTTGACGTTTCCCGATACCGCGCTGCTGGTGAAACCCAGCGTTGCAGCCAAGGCGTCTCTGATGTGGTTGGTGGTCGCTTGCTGCATTTGCGTAGCACTGATGCGTTTGGTGGCAGCACCGGAAGCCTGTTTCAACTTGAGCAGTTTTGACGTCAGCCGCGGGTCCCGGATTTTGAGTAACTCATCATTCAGCTTGACCCGCTCTTGTCGGGTAAGGCCTTTCAGTACCTGTTGAATGGGTTTTCCGGTTACTTTCGTGGTGACCTGGATGGCCTTTACTGTGGTCAATGTCGACGTAGCGACTCCCAGCATAGCAACCCCATCCAGAGCAACGGTTACCGCTTCAAACCACGTGTTGCTGTCCAGGCGATCAAGAGCCTGTGGAGCGAATGCTTCAGCACCCGTCCGACCTAACCCGATAAGACATTGGACACTGCTGGCTGCGGTAGCGGCTTTGCCAATAAACGTAATCACCGCACTGGTCCCGGCCGTAAACGGCATCAGCGCAATCCCACTTGAAATCACCACCCAGCTCAGTATCGCTCCGGTGCACGTCACTGCCGTATTCAGCGCCTCGGCCATCCGTTTTGACTCCCGAGGTTCATGGGCCAGCATCCGCTTGAACTCTGAAGGCCCCACGTACCTGGGCGCTTCGCGCAATACCACCTTCTTGGGCACTACGCTGCAAATCGGCTGGAATTCGCGCAGCGTCACCACGTTGAACTGCTCATCGATGTACACCACACCGGCGCCGATCAGTGCCGGATCGCTGTCGATGGCGAAGAACAACCGGTGCAGGTCGAGGCTGCTTTCAATCCGTTGGCGGGTGGTGAGATGGGCTGAAGGGAATCCGTCTTTCAGCAGGGAGGCAGCCATTCCTTAACTCCTGGAGTTTGCGAGAGCCGAGAGAGTAGAGAGGGCGTGACGCAAATGAATGTAGGAGCGTTCGTCTTTTCAGGACAGGCGCTTCCTGATCCCTCTTGGGCGTCTTGTGAATACCACACCGCATAAGGAAGAGTGCGCCCCCTCGCCACTAACGGCGAAAACCAAGACAGGGAGTAAGCATGGCCACTGATATGTTTTTGAAACTGGGAGATATCAAGGGTGAGTCGCGGGACCAGACCCATCGCGACGAGATCGATATCGCCAACTGGGCATGGGGTTTATCTCAGGAGGGTTCCATGCATGCCGGCACCGGCGGTGGGGCGGGCAAGGTCAGCGTTGCCAACCTCAATCTCAAGAAAGCGCTGGATAAATCCAGCCCCAATCTGATGATGGCGTGTGCCAGTGGCAAGCATTATCCGGAGGCGCGTCTGGTGGTGCGCAAGGCTGGTGGTCCAAGCGCGGTGGAGTATTTGATCATCACCCTGAAGGAGGTGCTGGTGTGCGGCTACGACATCCGTACTGAAGATGACAGTGAACTACTTCAGGAAAGCATTGCCCTGAATTTTGCCAGTGTGGAAGTCAGCTACCAGGCGCAAAAAACCGACGGTGGCAAGGAAGGTGGCCCGGTAAAATTTGGCTGGAACATCCGGCAGAACGTCAAGATTTAAAGGGTGAAGCGGGCTTGGCCCGCTCACTCACTGCTCCTGTTGGCGCAGGTCACGCTGCCACGACACCAACCCATACGCCGCCAGCACCACAAACCCGGCATACAGCGCAGCGGTCAGTTGCAGGTCCTTGTACACAAACAGCCCCACGTAGACTGTATCCAGCACGATCCACAGCCACCAGCTCACCACATACTTGCGCGCCGCCCACAGGCTGGCCACCAGGCTGAAAGCGGTGAGCAGCGAGTCCAGCCACGGCAGTGCGGCATCGGTGAAGTGGTGCATGGCGGCGCCCAGCAGCAGCGCGCCGATCATCCCGGCGAGCAGGTGCCGCCATGCTTCCTGGACCGGCAGCCGTTCCACCCGCACCTTGCCCGCGTCGATGCGCCCGGTGCTCCAGCGCCACCAGCCGTAGCCCTGCAACACAGCGAAGACCAGTTGCAGGAGCATGTCGGAATACAGCTTCACGTCGAAGAAGATCCAGCCGTACAGCAACACCGCGACCACGCTGACCGGCCAGCACCAGCGCACCCGTCGGGCGGTGAGCCACACCCCGGCAATATTGAAGATCACAGCGACTATTTCCAGCGGCGTCATACGGTCCCCTCAGGGTCAGTTTTGCAGGTGCAGCGCCTGTTGCTTGAGCTGGCGCTTGCGTTCAAAGGGCAGTTTTTCCTGGTCGCCATACGGCGCGCTGTACCAGTTGCCGTAAGTCGGGTTGGGCAGCACGAACCAGCGCTGGCCGAGCCAGCCCAGGTAGGGTTCGGCGGCCTTGCGCTGGGCGTCCAGGGTGTTGTGTTCGGCCTGCACGAAATCCCCCAGGGAATCACCCGCCAGGATCAGCACGCGGGCGTGTTGGGCGACCCATTGGCGTCGGCAGTTCTTGCCGTAGCCGGCGTGTTCGCAGCCGCCAATGGGCGTGCCGGCAGCCAGTACCTGCTGCTCGCTGTCCACCGGAAAGCCCCGCAGGCGCAGGTTTTTGACGGTGGCCTGGACCTGGCTTTGCTCGCGGTTGGTGATGTAGTACACCGTGATGCCTTTGTGTTTGGCGGCCTGCAGGAACGTCACGGCGCCCGGCAGCGCCTGGGCCTTGGCCTGGTCGACCCAGGTGTTCCAGCGGTCGTAGGAGTAGACCTGGTTGTTGACGACGTCCCGGGCATTCAGCGGGATGTTGTCGAGCACGGTCTCGTCGATGTCGACGATCACCGCTGGCGGCAGCCCGGCCAGATTGCGCGCTGGCAAGGGCAGGGCGTCCCAGTCTGGGGTCTTGAGGGCCACGTCCAGTTGGCGAGTGGCGTTGGCGAACACCTGGCGGTAGATCAGCTCGTGCTCGATGGAGGTCTGGGTCCACAGCACCGCATCCAGCTGGTCGTTGGCGGGCGGTTGCTGCTGGCAGCCGACGAGGGCGGTGGAGAGCAGGCACACACTGGCAAAAATCAGATTACGCATGAACAGTCAGCCTCAAAAATTGACGGTGGCGGATAACCGCGCGGTGCGTGGCGCGCCCAGGAACAGGTAGCCATCGCCCGCCGATTCACCCACATCGCGCCAGTAGCGTTTGTCGAACAGGTTGTCGACGGTCAGGCGCAGCACAGTATCGTAATCACCGACTTTGGTGCTGTAGCGTCCGCCGACATCGAACACCGCATAGTCGTCGACCTTCACGCTGGCCTCGCGGTTCGCGTACTTGCTGCCGCTGTATTGCACGCCGCCGAGCAGGGCCAGGCCCTTGATTCCGGGAATGCTGTAGTCGCCGTGCAGGCTGGCGCGCAGCTTTGGCACGTTGATCGCCTGGTGGCCGTCGTAGTCGTCGGTACCGCTGCCGCTCACCCGGGCGCGAATCGCCGCCACGCTGGCGGACACTTGCAGGTTGTCGGTCACCCGACCATTGGCCGAAAGCTCCAGGCCGACGTTCTTCTGCTGGCCCTGCTGTACGAAGGTGATGCTGCCGTCATCGTTGGGCCGGTTGTATTGCAGGTCCTGGGTGATCTGGAACAGCGCGGCGGTCAGGCTCAGGCGCTGGAAGTCACGCTTGATCCCCACTTCCAGCTGGCGCGAGGTGGTCGGTGGCAAGACCTCATCGGCGTTGCTGCTGAACCATGCCGCGGTGCCGCCCAGGGACAGGCCCTTGCTGTAGCTGGCGTATAGGGTGGTGTCCGGGCGCGGCTTGTAGATCAGCGCCACCTGGGGCAGGAATACGCTGCGCTGGGTATGGCGGGTGGTGTCGCCGGCCTGGTCGTAGGTTTCTTCGTCGAGGCGCACCTGGCGCCCGCCGAGAATGGTTTGCCACTGCTCGTTGAAGCTGATGCGGTCGGTGGCGAACAGCCCGTATTGGCGGCTGTCCAGGCGCCGGTAGGTATGGCCCAGCGGCCCCTCGTAGGGGTCAAGCACCGGCGGCTTTTCGTAGATATTGCCCTCGCCGATGTATTCGTTGACTGATTCACGCCGGTCCACCAGGCGGCGCAAGGCAGTGGTGCCGAAGGTCAGGTCATGCTTGAGAAAACCGGTATCGAACTGGCCGTTGAGGGCGGCCTGGGCTTCTTCGTTGCTGCGGGTGTCATCGGGGCTGCGGTAGTCCGAGATGTCGTAGTCACCCTCGGCGCTGAAGTGGTTGGGCACTGCGGTGTTGGCGCAACTGGCGGCGCCGTAGCAACCCCAGGCGAAGGTGCTGTAGTCGTCGATCACCACGCGGCTGCGGGAGGCGCTGAAGCTGGCTTTCCAGGCCTCGTTGAAGCGGTATTCGAACAGGCCGTCGAGGTTCAGCGACTTGATGCCCACCGGGTTCGACCAGCTCTGGTAGCCCAGCAGATCCCGTGGCGACACGTTGTGGGGCACGGTGGTGCCGCCGAGCAATTGGTATCCGGGCACCGAGCGTTGCTCGCGGTTCTGGTATTCGGCGTTCAGTTGCAGCAGGGCGTTGGGGCTGATGTTCCAGTCGAGGGCCAGGGAGGCAAAATCCCGCTGGCCGTCGGCGTGGTCGACGTAGGAACGGATGTCTTCGTGGGCCAGGTTGACCCGCACCCCCACCTGCTGCTCGGCACCGAGCCAGCCGCCGACGTCGGTGGCCAGGTAGCGCTCGCCGTGTTCGTTGGTGGAGACAGTCACCGAGCGCACGTTCTCCGGGCGCTTGCTTACGTAGTTGATCAAGCCGCCGGGTTCGGACACGCCGCTTTGCAGCCCGGACAAGCCCTTGAGCACTTCCACTTGCTGCTTGTTTTCCAGTGCGACGTTCTGTTCGCCGGTGATGGTGCGACCGTTGATCTTGTAGCTGCTGGCCGGGTTCAACGAGAAACCGCGCACCACGAAATTCTCGTAATAACCCACCGGCGCATAGCTGTCGCCGACCGAGGCGTCGTTCTTCAATACTTCACTGAGCAGGCGGGCTTGCTGGTCTTTCAGGCGAGCCTCGGTGATCACCGCCACCGAGGCCGGGGTGTCCAGCAGCGTGGCGTTATCGAAGCCGGCGACAGCGGCCTTTTTCGCCTGGTAGTCGGTGGCCTGTTCACCGACTACGGTGACGGTGTCCAGAGTCGCGTCCTGGGCGTGGGCGGCCGTGGCGGCGAGGGTGATGCTCAGGGCGAGCAGGGTGTGACGGTACGGTGTTGCCATAAAAGGAGCGCTCCAAGGGCCTGCCCGCTGGCGCCTCGCGCTTTATTGGGCGCAAAGGGGCCCTGCGCTGCGCAACGGACGGGTTGCCAGTACGAAATTAAAAAGCCGGGGTCGCCGCAAAAGGCGTCAGGCCGGAGCTGCTCCGGTAGTCATTGGTAAGCGTGCGTCGGCGGCCCATTCCTGCAGCGAGCCGTCGTAGAGTGCGAGGTCCTGGCGACCCAGCAGGGTCAGGGCCAGGGCGTTGGCCGCCGCGGAAATTCCGCCGCCGCAGTACAGAATCAATGGACCGTCGCTGTGCAGCAGCGTGGGTCCGATAGCCACGGCCAGGGCGTCCTTGGGCAGGTAGCGACCCTGTGCATCAAACAGCGTGCGTGCCGGCAGGTTGTGGCTGCCGGGAATGTGCCCGCGCCGGGCGTAGCGGGTGGCTGCGGTGCCGTCGAACAAGGCGCTGCCCAACGCGCAGACGAGTACGCCGGGTGCTTGTCCTGCGGCCACCGCCTCAACGCCTGCGCGGTCGATCCACAGTGGTGCGTAGGTGCTGATCGGCCAGGGTTCGACGACGGGTGTGTTCGCAGGCTGCCCGCTGTGCTGCGGTAACCCCGCCCGTTGCCAGGCGTTGAAACCACCGTCCAGCACGCCGGCGTGAATGCCCAGCCCGCGCAGCATCCACCACAGGCGTGCGGCCCAGAAACCGTCGGCGCGATCGTAGATCACCACGTTGCTGCCGGCGCCTGCACCCAGATTCGCCAGAGCCTGAATCAGGGCTTGTGGTGTTGGCAGGGCGAAGCTGTAGCTCGCTTGAACGTCGGCCAGATCGGTCAGCAAGTCGGCATGCCGTGCGCCGGGGATATGTGCGTGCAGCCAACCGGCATGACCGCTGGCGACCCGGTAATCACCGTCAAAACGCGGGGACGGCAGGACGACGGTGGCGTCCAGTATCACCAGCCCGGGCTCCCCGAGGTGGGCATGCAGCCAATCGGTATCGACCAGGATACTCATACGGATTTTCGCCGCAGGTGGTTGAGCAATCGCTGCCCCTGGGCACCGGTAAACCACTGCAGATGGCCCAGCAGGTAGGCGTGATAGGCCACGTCGGCACTGCGGGTGGAACCCACTACGCCTTGGTAGTACGCGATTTCGGACAGGGCAAAATCCACATGCACCAACGGCAGCAGGGCGCTCAGGGTGTGCAGGTCCTGGGCGCTCAATGGCCGGCCCCGATGATAGCCGGTGAGCAATGCGTCGACGCTGTCGAGGTCCGCTGCTGCCAGTCCACCGCTGTCCAGGTCCAGCCAGGGCACGGCGTTGCGTTCGATGGCGGTCGCCAGGTCGTAGAGGGCGAAGGTGCGGTCGGCGAGGCCGAAGTCCAGCACGCTGGCGACGTTGCCGTCTGCATGCCACAGCAGGTTCGAGGCGTGCCAGTCGTTATGGGTCCAGAGCGCCGGTTGTTGGTGCAGCAAGGGTTGCAGGGGCGCGTGCCAGGGCAACAACAGCTCGGTCAGCCGTGCGTGCCAATCCTTGTCGGCGAGGTACTCGGTCAGCGCGGGGGTGTTGGCGATCGCGGCCAGTGGCGCGGGTTGTTCGATCACCCGGGCGTTGGCCAGCAGCACTTCTGTTTGACGGCGGGGTGCGCTGTAGTGCTCGGCTGCCAGGTGCAATCGAGCCAGCGCCACACCCGCCGCCTGCGCATGTTGAGTGCTTTGGAAGGGCGACCACGACAGCGCATCGCGGTACAGGTCAAGGCCCTCGGCGACATGGTGAATCTCGTAGGTCCATTCACCTTGCGTCGTGGCCGTTGCACCGTGGCGGTTCGGCACCACTGCGGCAACCGGTGCGCCGTGGCGATGCAGGTGGGCGATCAGGCGGTGTTCTTCTTCCAGCCATGCGGCTTGGCGCACGTGCCGGTGATGCCGTTTGACGAACAGGGTGGCGCTGCCGGTATTGATCAGCCCGGCAGCGGAGAACGGTCGCGGGCTGTGCCAATGCAAACTGCGCAGTTGACCCAGTTGCGGGTACTCGTGCAGCAGCTGTTGGATATCTGCTTCGTGCAGCGCTGGCCAGTCGGCAGCTACCGGATCAAGCCCCAGGCCATGGGCGGTGCGTTGTGGATTCATGCCGTCGCCCCGGGCAGATAGGCGTTGCTGGTTGCCCCTTGCCACACCTGCGGATTGTCGAGCACCGCGTGCTCGTGCAGCCACTCGGCATAAGGTTTCAGCAGCGCCTGGCGTTGCTCGCCCCAACGACCGTCATGCAGCCAGGTCGGAGCGATTTTGTGCAGGGATGCGCTGAGCAATTCCGCCGGGAAATACGGTGTGGTGTGCTCATAGGCCGCCAGCGCGATGGCTGGCTCTTCGGCCACGGCGAGATAGCCACGGGCGGTGGCCGCGAGGAAATCACGCACCAACCCGGGCTGCTCGGCGAGGGTTTGTTCGTGGGCGCCCAACAGGTAGCTGTGATACGCCGGTGCGCCAATCTGATCCACCGGCAACACCACCCGGCGTTCCGCTTCGATGGGGCTGTGCATCAACGCTTCCCAGGCCCAGTAGCCGCCGAAACTGGCATCGGCGATGCCTTCGGCCAACTGTTCGGGCCGCAACTCACGTACGCCGCTGTCCACCAGGATCACGCCATCAGGGTCGCCACCGTCGTTGCTCACAAGGTGACGCACCATCGCCAAACCCCGTGGCGTGGGGTTGAGCGCCAGGCGCTTGCCCACCAGGTCTCGTGGGCGGCGGATGCCGGAGTCGGTCAGGGTTTGAATCGACTCAAGGCCCGCATGATTGATCGCCGCGATGCCTTGTAGGGCTTGCCCCTGGCCGCGCCGGACCAGCAGGCGGTTGCTGGGGAAAATGCCGAAGTCCGCCGCGCCGGTCAGCAGGTGCTCAAGGGTGTCGCCACGGTAGGGGTCGTGCACCACCAACTCCACATCCAGGCCCAGCTCGGCGAACCAGCCGCGTTCCCGCGCCAGGTACAAACCCGCCGAATTCGGCCAGGGATGAAAGTACTCCAGCATTACCTTTACCGACACCATCGCTTGCTTCTCCAGCCTACAGTCTTTTGATGGGGGCGATTTATAAGGGAGCAATCTGGTATATACCAATATCGTTTGTTGCTATGGATATAACCGGGACCAAAAAAAACCGCGGCCCAAGCCGCGGTTTTTTACTCATCGCCTGGGTCAATCGGCAACGATGGCGTACGTTTCGATTTCGACTTTCTGCCAGGGGCGCAGCATCGAATCCACCTGAATCAGGCTGCTGGCCGGGCGAATAGCGTCGAACACCTCGCTGTGTGCCTTGGCGACGGAGGCGGCATCGTTGATATCCCGCAGGTAGACCACGGTGCGCACTACGTCTTCAGGGCCCATGCCCGCCTCGGCCAACACCTTGTTGACGGTGACGAGAATGGCCTGGGCCTGTTCGTAAGCATTGCTGTGTTCGTAATCGGGTGAGGCGCAGGTGCCGGAGATGTGCAGGTGGTTGCCCACGCGAACGGCGCGGGAATAACCGAACACGTTTTCGTACTGACCGCCCGAGGAAATAGTTTGCCGCGCTGTGGTTTTACTGGTCATGGTGGTTCTCATGTTGGGAGGGGTTTACCGGTGGAGTCCTTGACGAACAGGATCGAAATCAGGCCGACCACGGCACCGCCGATCAGGTACCAGGCGGGAATCATCTGGTTGCCGGTGATCGATATCAGCCAGGTATTGATCAGCGGGGCCGTGCCTCCGAACAGCGAGACCGCGACGTTGTAGCTCAAGGCGAGGGCGCTGTAGCGCACGCGGGCCTTGAACAGCGAAGTCATGGTGGCCGGCATCGCTCCTTCAAAAAACAACTGGGCGAGGGTCAGGATCAGCAGGGCGGCCAGCAGCAACCCGACACTCTGGGTATGCAGCAGCATGAAGCAGGGGAACGCCATGACGATCAGCAGCACGCAGCCGGTAATGATCATCCGGTTCCGGCCCAGTCGGTCGGCCAGCAAGCCTGAAACCGGGATCAACACCAGCATGAACAGCGTCGCGGCCATCCCCAGGTTCCTGGCGAACGTATTGCTGTACCCGAGTACGTTTTCCAGATAACCCGGGATGTACCCGAGGATGATGTAGTAGGTCACGTTGAACACGGTGACCAGGCCCATGCATTGCAGGATTTTCGGCCATTCGTTGACCAGTAAGCTGAACAGGCTGGGTTCGGCGCCCGTCGCCTTTCGCAGTTTTTCGTTGGCCTGGATTTCCTTGAACACTGGTGTTTCTTCCAGGCCAAGGCGCAAGTAGAGGGCGATCAGGCCGAGCAGGCCGCCAATCGCAAAGGGCACGCGCCAGCCCCAGTCCTGCATGGCTTGTTCGCCCAGGCCCAGGGTAAACAGGCTGACCACTGCACCGCCCAGCAGGAACCCGGAGATATTGCCGAATTCCAGCCAACTGGTGAAAAAGCTGCGTCGCTCGTCCGGCGAATGCTCGGCGATGAACGTGCAGGAGCCGCCGTACTCGCCACCCGCCGACAGGCCCTGGAGCAGACGCATGAGAATCAACAGGACGGGCGCAAACAGGCCGATGCTCGCGTAACTCGGGATCAAGGCAATGGCGAAGGTTGCGACGGCCATCAGCGTGATGCTCAGCGACAGCGCCGTGCGCCGGCCAAACTTGTCGCCAATGGGACCGAACACCAGGCTGCCCAGTGGCCGAATCAGGAAGCCCGCCGCGAAGGTGGCGTAGATCGCCATCAACTGGGTGGTCGGGTTGTCGTTGTGGAAGAACGTCTTGCCGATGATGCCGGCGAGAGAGGAGTAGAGCGCAAAGTCGAACCATTCGACCATATTGCCCAGTGTCACGCCGACGACCGCTTTGGTCAGCCGTTTGCGTGAGGGTTCAGCCGATGCACGGTCGGCGGGAAACCCTTGATGAATCGAGGAAGCGTGAACTTCGCCCATGATATTGCCCTCTGGAATAATTGTAGTGAGGCAGCAGTCAATAGGGAGTGGCAGGCCCACGTCTGATGCGCGGGGCCTGCGGAGGCTGGGGTCATCGCATATACACGCCCCCGGCGATGCACAATGATTCGCCTGTTATGTAGGAGGGTTTGGCGCTCAGTTGCCAGACCCAGTCGGCGATTTCTTCGACCCGCGCGGCGCGTTTCAAGGGGATCGATTCGATGGCGGCCTCGATGCGCCCGCCGGCACGGGTGCCTTCGGTGTCCACCCAGCCCGGGGCCAGTGCGTTGACCACAATATTGTCGCCGGCCAGTTCGATGGCCAGGGAGCGGGTCATCGACACCACAGCAGCCTTGGAGGCGCTGTAGAGCAACTGGTTTTTCGACACGGTGAACGCATCCACCGAGGCGAAGAACACGATAGCGCCTCCGCCGGCGGCTTTCAGGTGACGGGTGCCGATACGTGCGATGTTCAGTGAGCCCAGCACGTTGATGTCGAATATCTTGCGGTACAGCGCTTCGCTGAAGCTATCCAGGGATGACGTGGGAAAGATCCCCGCCGCATTCACTACGGCTCGCAGCGGTGCCTTGCCGTCCAGGGCGGCATCGAGGGTACGGGCCAGTGTGGCCTCCTGGGTGATGTCGCCGACCACTGGCGAAAACAAGGGGCTCGCCGGCTGTGTGCTGGGTGTTACGTCCACAGCGACGACGTGCCAGCCTTCAGCCTGAAAGCGCTGTGCGACGGCCTGGCCCATGCCCGAGGAAGTCCCGGTGACGATAACGCTGGAGTGCGGTGCAGTGTTCATAAGGGCTATCCGATCAGGCGTATTGAGGAAGAGGGGTGCCGGGTTGCAGAGCCAGTTCCAGCACATCCAGTTGGCGCTGGGTCTCCTGGTAGTTGCTCAGCCATTCGCGCTTGACGATATCGATGCGTGAGTCGGCCGGCTGCAACTGGGCAAACTTCGCCGCCAGGCCTTGCATGCCACGCTCGCGCAGGGTGAGAAAGCGCATCACTAGCCGGGTCTGCTCGCAATACACCGGCCATTGCGGGCCACGTGGGGCGCCCAGGCCGATGTAGAACAGGCCTTCCAGGTTGGTCGGCAAGGTCATCGCGGCGGTACGCAGCGGAACACCGTCGCGCCATTGCAGCAGGCGTTCATCGAGGAACGGCAGGCGCGTGTTGAAACCGGTAGCCCAGACGATGGTGTCGTAATCGACCTGGCTGCCATCGGTGAACGTGACAGTCTTGCCCTGGATGCTCTCGATACCCGGTGCGACCTTGATTCGGCCGTGCTGGATCCAGTACAGCAGCAAGGTGTTGACCACCGGCGGTTGCGCATCCAGGTCGTAGGTATCCGGTGCCGGTAGCCCGGGGTAATTCTTGTGGGTGCCGACGCTGGCCATGATCAGCATGTTCATGAGCATGTTCTGCTGTTCTGGCGGCAATTGCCCCAGCAGCGGCAGCTCGCCCCGGGGCAGGCCGAACAGGGTCTTGGGCTGGAACAGCTGGCCGCGTCGGATCGCAATGGTGGTGTCCAGGCGAGCCTGGGCGGCATCCACTGCGAGGTCGCATCCGGAGTTGCCAAACCCCACCACCAGCACCTTGCCTTGCACCTGCTGCACGTTGCGGTATTCGCCGGAGTGAATCGACACGCCGGTGAACCCCTTGCTTACTTGCGGGATCTTGCAATCCCACAGGTGACCGTTGGCCACCAGCACGCCGCTGTAGTGTTTGTGGGTGCCGTCTGCCAGGGTCACCTGCCAGCCCGCTTCGCCGTTCTCGTCCAGGGGCTTCAGGCTGCGCACTTCGGTGTTGAAGGTGATCTTTTCGCGCAGGCCGAAGGTGTCGGTGTAGGCGTTCATGTACGCCTTGACCTGATCGCGGCTCGGGTACACCGGATAGTCAGCGGGCATCGGGAACCCGTCAAAGAAGGAACTGCTCTTGGGGGTGATCAGGTGCAAGGCATCGTAGTCGCTGTTCCAGTGACCGCCGATGTTCGCGGACTTTTCGAAGCAGTCCACCTCGAAACCGGCGTCGGTCATGGTCTTCAGCGCCGCCAGCCCTGCGGCCCCGGCACCAATGATGCAGTAGTGATTGGACATGCTGGCTCCCCATTCAAGCGCCTGTTGTGGCGTCGGTGGCTGGAGTATCCCGCTCGGCAAGAGGTGGATGAATGGGCTAAGTCATGTGTTTCCTATAGGTGATCCCTATGGCTAGAGCGTCTCCAGGTGCGCATACAGGTTCTGGATGCGGCTCAAGTGGCTGCGCATCAGGTTGATCAGCACCCGGGTGGGCGGCGAAATAGGCGTGTCGTGGCGATGGATAAAGCCGAATACCTCGAAGATCGCCGGGCTGATCGGCACCCAGCCCAAGCGATCATTGAAGCCCAGCTGATGCAGGATCGGGCGCGTGGCAATCACATCGCCGAGCCCGCGCGCAGCCAGCTCGAAGCCGGTGATCTGGTGCTCCACTTCGATGATCGGGTCCAGCACCTCGCCGCCCTTGGACGCCAATTGCCCCAACAACCGGCGAATCGGGTCGGCGGTGCGCCAGCGCGCCTCGGTGAGAATCAACGGTGCCACCGCCAGGTCGCTGATGGTTTTCGGGCCCTTGAGTCGCTCCGGGTCGGCACTGATATAGCCGACCTGGGCCGACCAGACCGGCTCGCTGACGGTCAGGTTCTGCTGCTTGATCGGCAGCATCACCAGCCCCGCTTCAATTTCGCCCTGGCTCACCAGCTCGGCGATTTCCGAGGAGTTATAGCCGACGATCTTGATCCGCATATCCGGGTGCTGGGTGCGGAACTGCTCGATCAGGTCCGTGAGGAAATAGTGGTGGGCGGTGCCGAAGGTGCCAAAACTGGCCACGCCACCGGACAGTTCACGCACAGCCTGCACCGCTTCATAGCCCTGGCGTGCTGACGTCACCATGCCTTGTGCAAACGGCTGCAGGCGGCGTCCGGCTTCGGTGAGCATCAGTCGGCGATTGGTGCGGATGAACACGTGGGTACCCAGGTGCTCCTCCAGCCGCAGGATCTGCTCGGACAATGAGGGTTGGGAAATATGCAGGCTTTCCGCCGCCTTGGAGAACGTACCGTGCTCGATGGCGGCGAGAAAGTAGTTGAGCTGTTGTAAGGTCATCGCGCTGAACCGTTACCTGTTTGGCTCAACATGACACAGATCAAAGCTGTCGCGAAGAATCAATCACGCCACACGGGCATGCCATGTTCGTCAATTGTCCAGTGCGGGTGGCGCGGTCGCAGGCAGACGCCACCCACCCAGCGTTCTTCCGTTGCATGATCCGGCCAGTAGGCTGCGCCGTTCAGAACCTGGCGACCCAGCGCAGTCAGCGCCAACACCCGCTGCGGCCATGGCAACTGGGCCCCGGACTCGATCAACAGGGGATTCTCGCCATCGATCAACGGCCGCATCAGCGCATGAAACATCATTTCTCCCAGGTACGGCAGCGGTTCACGCTTGCCCATCAGCTCGGCGAACACCCGGCCAAACGGCACCGGCCCGGCTTCATCCACGTATTGCAGGGACAGGCGCTCGGTCAGGGACAAACCGTCCTGCACACCTGGTAACTCCTGCAACTGTCGGCGCAATGCCGGGGCCAGGAAGGGCAGGGAGGTGGAGCTACTCCGGGCCAGTTCCGCCAGCTTGATCGGCGAGCTGGCGCAATACGCCAGCCAGGCCTGTCGCGCCAGTTGCAGCATGTCCTCGTCGACCTGTCGGCGCTGCGGCCACAACCACGCCAATACTTCAGGCGCCAGTTGGCCGATGCCGATAAAACGCTGCACGCCGGGGATACGATCGACTTCGATCAACTCCAGTTTTTCAGGCAGATGCTCAAGCCCAGCCAGCGCGCGAATCAGGAACAACTGATCGTACGCATCCGCCTCACACCACAACACGCTGTGGCCGGCGCTGCCCAGTTGTTCAAGATGGTGATATTCGTCCGCATGCCGGCGCGCCACTTCGGTCTCATCCATGGCAAACACCTGGCTGATATAGCGGCTGCGAACGGCCTGGTATTGCTCGGCAGGCAGGTCCTGCACCGGGCCCATGCACAATGGGTCAATCAGCATCCGGAAGCGGCCCTTGAACCCCGCCACGCCCAGGCTGTGGGCGATATCGTTGCCGCAGCGCCAGTGGGTGGTGCGGGCTTCATCGCTGGCGTCGAAACCTGGATGGCGGGCGGCAAAATCCACCGCATCGACGTGGGCCTTGAGCTTGGGCCAGCTGGGAAAACCGAGTTCCTTGGCGATCGACCATTGGGCATCGGATAAGGTCGGGGTTGCGGCGGCATCGGCGCTTTTCAGGCGCTGCAAAAGTTCCTTGGCGCGCTTGCGTTGCTGCTCAAGGTTGATACGGCCGTTAGTGGACGAGAATGATTGCGACATACGATCTCCTTGTACAAACCTTGTCCGCTTTAAGGTTGGGAGTCGTAGAAATGTGATATTCAGTCAAGGTCTTGGGCGCAGCCCTTTCCGCGGATGGTGGCGTAGATGGCGCCAGGCGGGAAATATAGGCAGTGCAATGATTGATTGCAAGCCGCCCGGTGGATAGCGCCGGGGTTTTGCACGGGAGACGTTCATGAAAGTTGGTGTGATTTCCGATACCCACGGCTTGCTCCGTGCCGAGGCCCTGGCGGCCCTGGAAGGGTGCGAGCAGATTGTTCACGCCGGGGACATCGGTAGCCCGGAGATCCTTGAGTTGCTGGCCTCGATTGCGCCATTGCATGTGGTGCGCGGCAATAACGACCTCGACGCCGCGTGGGCAGAGCATTTGGCTGACCGGCTGGATTTTGACTTGAACGGCTGGCGGGCGTTGCTGGTGCATGACATTGCCGATGTGCCGAAGGAGCTTGATCCGGGCATCCGGCTGGTGATCACTGGCCACTCTCACAAACCATTGATCGAGTGGCACGGCGAGCGGCTGTTTCTCAACCCTGGCAGTGCAGGGCGGCGACGTTTCAAGTTGCCGGTGACCCTGGCGTTGCTTGAGGTGCGCGAGAAATCCATCAAGCCGCGCCTGGTGTCGCTGGAACCCAAGCGCTGAAGAACGCTGAGGCGAGGGGGCTTGTTGTGGTGAGGGAGCTGCTGTGGTGAGGGAGCTTGCTCCCGCTGGGCTGCGCAGCAGCCCCAAGAAATTAACGGTGTTTTTTCAGGTGTATCGCAGTGGCTTTATTGGGGCCGCTTCGCCGCCCAGCGGGAGCAAGCTCCCTCGCCACGGGGGACGTGCCCTGTCTTACCATTTGCGTCTGAATCAGGAACAAGGATCATCAACGCCATGAGCGTATTAGTCGAAACCCGGGCGCTCACGCGGATGGACGAGCGCCGCCAGCTGCAACTGCTGCAGCCCACGAACTTCCAGTTGCACCGCGCCGACCGCATCTCCATCACCGGCTCGTCCGGCTCCGGCAAAAGTGTATTCCTTCGGGCACTCGCCTTGCTCGACGCGCCGACCTCAGGGGATATCCTCTGGAACGGGAAGGTCATCGCCAACGCGCAAGTCCCGCAGTATCGCAGCCGCATCAGCTACCTCTCCCAACGCCCGGCGCTGATCGAAGGCACGGTGGAAGACAACTTGCGTTTCCCCTACAGCCTCAAGGCCTTGCATCACCTGAGTTTCGACCCGCAGGCGGTCAAGGCGCTGCTGGCCCACGCGGGCAAGGAATCGGGTTTTCTGGCAAAAAATGCCGGGGATTTATCCGGTGGTGAGTCCCAGGTGGTGTCACTGATCCGTACCCTGCAACTCAATCCCGATGTGCTGTTGCTGGACGAACCTACCGCCGCTCTCGACCCGGCATCGTCCGGGGAGGTCGAGGCGTTGATCAGTGCCTGGGCCGAAGCGGATAGCGCTCACGCCTATATCTGGGTGTCCCACGACCTTGAGCAGGCGCAACGCATGAGCACCACCCATTTGCATATGGACGCCGGCGTGCTGACGGGGGCCGTGCAGCCATGAATTATCACGACCTCACAGCACTGGACATGGCCATCGCCGCCTCGCTGATCCTGATCAACGGTGCGCTGTCGCTGTTGTTGCGGCTGGGGCTGGAGCGTCAGCTGTTCTGGGCGGCTGTGCGCACGGTGGTGCAGTTGTTGGCGATCGGTTACCTGCTGGGCTGGGTCTTTGAATTTGCCTACTGGTATGTGGTGCTGCCGCTGATGTGCCTGATGACTCTGATCGCCGGGCTCTCGGCTGCCGGGCGTGGGAAGCGGACCTATGCGGGGCAGCGGGCCGACAGTATTGTGTCGGTGTGGGGCAGTTCCTGGTTGGTGACGGCTGTTGGCCTGTTCGCGATTATCCGGATTCACCCGTGGTACGAGCCGCAGTATGCGATTCCGATCCTTGGGATGATTCTGGGTAATACGCTTACCGGGGTGTCTCTGGGGATTGAGCGTATGACTCAGGAGCTGACCTCCGGTCGCAATACCATCGAGATGATTCTGGCCCTCGGTGGTTCACGCTGGGAGGCGGCGCAGGATGCGATTCGCCAGGCTGTGCGGGCCGGGATGATTCCGACGCTGAACCAGATGACGGTGGTGGGGATTGTGAGCTTGCCGGGGATGATGACTGGCCAGGTGCTGGCCGGGGAAAGTCCGGTGGACGCGGTGCGTTATCAGATTGTGATTATGTTTTTGATCGCTGCGTCGTCGGCGTTGGGCACGGTAGGTGCAGTGTTGCTGACCTACCGTCGACTGTTTTCAGCCAGCCATCGATTCCTGCGGTTCAGGCTCGAAGAGCGGGTGTAGCGCAGGCACCATCGGATCCCCAAAATGCACCGCAACCCTGTGGGAGCTGTCGAGATCCGGTTCAATCACCCACACCAAAATCCAGCAACACCTTCATCGCCTGGCTCTTGTCCGCCGCCAGTTCAAACGCCTGCACCGCCTCGCTGAACGGCACGGTGTGGGAGATCACCGGACGCACATCAATCACCTGGCGATTGAGCAAATCCACCGCCTGGGCAAACTCCGAATGGAAGCGGAAGGTGCCCCGCAAGTCGATCTCCCTGCTCACCAGCATATTCAACGGCAGCGAGACCTCGCCACCCAGACCTACCGTCACCAGCACGCTGCGCGGGGCCATGCACTCCAGGCCGTTGCGCAGGGCCTGGGCACTGCCGGAGACTTCGAACATCACGTCGAAGTAGCCTTTTTCGGCGGTATACCGCTTCAACGCGTCGGCGTCTTCCGCCAGGTTATGAGTACGGCTGGCGCCCATTTTTTCGGCGCAGGCCAAGGGCCCGGCGGCCAGGTCCACCGCAACAATTTCCCCCGCGCCCGCTGCCCGCAGGCTGCCGATCAACAGGTTGCCGATGGGCCCGCACCCGGTGACCAATACCCGTTTGCCGAACACCACCCCGGCACGCTGGATGGCATGCAAACCCACAGACAACGGTTCAGCCATTGCACCCTCGGCAAGGCTCACATGATCGGCCAACGGGTGCGCCTGGTGCGTTTCGATCACCAGGCTTTGTTGAAACGCACCCTGCACGTGAGGGAAGGGCATCGCGCTGCCGTAGAAACGCATGTTCAGGCAATGGTTCGGCAGCCCTTGATGGCAATAACGGCAACGCCCGCAAGGCCGCGACGGCGAGACCGACAAGCGTTGGCCAATCTTGAACGGCCCGTCTTCACGGCCTACCGCCTCGATCACCGCCGATACTTCGTGGCCGAGCACCATCGGCTCGCGCAACCGCACGGTGCCGAAGCCGCCGTGCTGGTAGTAATGCAGGTCCGAGCCGCAGATCCCGCCCCGGGCAATGCGCACCCGCAGTTGGTCGGGCGTCAGTGCCTGGGGTTCGGTTTGCGGTTCTACCCGCAGGTCTTTCGAGGCATGGCAGACAATCGCGTGCATGAAATTCTCCAGGTTACAGCGAGGCGGTGATGCCACCGTCCACGTACAGGATATGACCGTTGACGAAACTTGCCGCGTCGCTGGCAAGGAATACCGCAGCGCCCGCCAGTTCGGCGACGTCACCCCAGCGCCGGCTCGGTGTGCGCTGCACCAGCCAGTCGCTGAATTCGGGGTTGGCCACCAGGTTGGCGTTCAGTTCGGTCTTGAAATAGCCGGGGCCGATGCCATTCACCGTCAGCCCGTGGGGGCCCCAGTCGATGGCCATGCCTTTGGTGAGCATTTTCAGCGCGCCTTTGCTGGCGGCATACGGGGCGATGCCCGGGCGCCCCAGTTCGCTTTGCACCGAGCAGATATTGATGATGCGCCCCCGCTTGCGCGGGATCATCGCCCGGGCCACGGCCTGGCCGACCAGGAAGGCGCTGTCCAGGTTGGTGCTCATCAACTCGCGCCAGTGGGTTTCGCTGTAGTCCTCCAGCGGCCCGCGACGTTGCATGCCCGCGTTGTTGACGAGGATGTCCAGCGGGCCCAGGCGCTCTTCGATCTCCGCCACGGCGGCCAACACCGCCGCGCCGTCGGTGACATCGAACGCCTGGGTATGCACCTCCAGGCCTTCCGCCGCCAGCAACGCGGCACTGTCACGCAAGGTGCTGCGGTTGCGCCCGTTGAGCACTACCCGTGCGCCAGCCTGGGCCAGGCCACGGGCGATGGCCAGGCCGATGCCGGCGCTGGAGCCGGTGATCAAGGCCAGGCGGCCGTCGAGGCGGAAACTGTCTAAAACACGCTGCATGGGGCGATCTCCGAAGACTGAGACAGGTGATCAACACTATCAATCCGAGTGCGGGGCGCCGCTCTCATTGTTATACGTCAAACCCTGTCATATCGTGCATCACGGGCTTTACTTCAGCGCAGCCCGGGCCCGGCGTCCAATTTTCATTTGTGATGGGGTGATCAATAATCGTGATAACCGGAGCCAACCTGATGGAACTCAAGCACCTGCGCGCCTTTGTCGTGCTCGCCCAGGAACTGCATTTCGGCCGGGCGGCCGCGCAGTTGTCGATCGTGCAACCGGCGCTGAGCATGCAGATCAAACTGCTCGAAAGCGGCCTGGGCGTGCGCCTGCTCGACCGCAACCGGCACTCGGTCACACTGACGGAAGCCGGGCGGGTGTTTCTGCCGGAAGCCCGCGCCACCCTGCACCAGGCTGCCCGCGCCGCCGATGCCGCCCGGGCTTCGAACCGCGGGGAGATCGGCCGGGTGCGCCTGGGATTTGTCTCGTCGGTATTGCCGCAATTGCTGCCCGGGTTGATTCGTGCGGTGCACCAGCGCTACCCGCGAATTGAACTGGAGCTCAAGGACATGCCCGGCCCGGATCAGGCGGCTGCGTTGAAAAACGGCCAGCTGGATTTCGGCCTGATGCGTTTGCCGGCGGCCTATCCCGGCGTGCAGACCCTTGAGGTGCTGCAGGAAAGCTTCGTGGTCGCCTTGCCCGGCGAGCATCCGTTGGCGACCCAGGAAACCATTCAGCCGACGGACTTGCTCAAGGTGCCGGTGTTCATCCTGGCCCGGCGTTATGCACCGGGTTTCTACGATGAATTCGTGCAGGCGATGGGCGTGCCGCTGGAGATCGCCTCCGAACTCGGCGAGTTCACCACCATGCTGGCGCTGGTCTCGGCCGGGCTGGGTGTGGGTGTGTTGCCGCTGCAGGCGGCCCGGGCGCTGCCGGCCAATTGCGTGTCCAGGCACCTGGCGTTGGGGGCGTTCCGGGCCAGGACCGGCCTGGCGTGGACCGAGCTCGACAGCCCGGTGAAAACCACCCTGTTCAACCTGATCGACGAGTTGTTTGGCGATTGATTGTTTCATCCGGTGAAATGCTGGATTGTAAAAACTGGCTATTCTGCTGCGTGCCGTAGCGGTGGAACATAAGCGTTATCGACCCGATCACCGGGTCGAGTCCCTGGCACATCGCGGAGCCCGTCATGATCAAACTGTACCGTTACCCCTTGTCTGGCCATTCCCACCGGGTTGAGTTGATGCTGTCGCTGCTGGGCGTGCCCGCTGAGCGGGTGCACGTCGATCTGAAGCAAGGCGCGCACAAAACCCCTGAGTTCCTGGCCACCCTCAACAGCTTCGGCCAGGTGCCGGTGATCGATGATAACGGTGTGGTGCTGGCGGACTCCAACGCGATCCTGGTGTACCTCGCCGGCCAATATGGCACCGCCCAGTGGCTGCCGACCGAGCCTTTGGCCCAGGCCCGTGTGCAGCGTTGGCTCTCGGCTGCGGCAGGGCCGCTGCACACCGGGCCGGCTGCGGCGCGATTGATCACTGTGTTCGGTGCCGCGCTGGATGCCGAGGCGACCATCAGCCGCTCCCACGCATTCCTCAAAGTGGTAGAGCACCAGTTGGAGCAGAGCCGTTTTCTCACCGGTGACCTGCCGACGATTGCCGATATCGCGCACTACACCTACATCGCCCATGCGCCGGAGGGGAATGTCGCGCTGGACGACTATCCGCAGGTTCGCGCCTGGCTGGGCAGTATCGAGGCGCTGCCGGGTTTTATCGGTATGCAACGCACGGCTGTGGGCTTGGCCAAGGCTTGAAGATTTTTGTGGCGAGGGAGCTTGCTCCCGCTGGACCGGGTTGGCGCGCCAGTGCGCAGCGCTCCCAGGATTTTGGGGCCGCTACGCAGCCCGGCGGGAGCAAGCTCCCTCGCCACCACAGCTGCGAAGCCACTGGGCTGGTGTACTCCATTCGATTAAGGGGACTCATGGACCGTTTCCAGGAAATGCAGATTTTCCTCGCCGTCGCCGAAGAACAGGGCTTTGCCGCGGCGGCCCGGCGCCTGAATATCTCGCCCCCCAGCGTGACCCGCGCGATTGCCGCGATGGAGGCGCGTATTGGCACCCAGTTGCTTTCGCGCACCACCCGCAGCCTGCACCTGAGCGAGGCCGGCCAGCGTTACCTGGACGATTGCCGGCGCATCCTCGCGGAGTTGACTGAGGCCGAAGAAGCGGCAGCAGGCAGCTTCTCGATCCCGTGGGGGCACCTGACGGTCACCGCGCCGGTGTTGTTCGGCGAGTTGTTCGTCGCGCCAATCCTGGGGGAGTACCTGGACCTGTTTGCCCAGGTCAGCATCAACGCCTTGCTGGTGGACCGTGTGGTCAACATGACCGATGAAGGCGTCGATGTGGCCGTGCGCATCGGGCATTTGCAGGAACCCGGCCAGCAGGCGATCAAGGTCGGCGAGGTGCGTCGCGTAGTGTGCGCGGCGCCGGCTTACCTTGAGCGGCACCGGCCACTGCACCCCGGGCAACTGCGTGAGGCGAAGATTGTCACGTCGTCTTCCAGCCAGTTGGTCAGCGAATGGCAGTTCAGGGAAGGCGGCCAGCCGTTGAGCGTGGCCGTTGAGCCGCGCCTGGTAGTCACCGCCAACAACGCGGCGATCAACCTCGCGCGCCTGGGCTGGGGCGTCACACGGGTGTTGTCTTATCAGGTGGCCAGCGATGTGCGTGCAGGCGCACTGGAGATCATCCTGCAAGACTTCGAACCGCCGGCCTTGCCGATCCATGTGGTGTTCCAGAACAACGCCCGGGTACCGGCGAAGGTCAACACGTTCGTGGATTTTCTGGTCAGCCGGCTGGGGCAGGATGCTGCGCTCAACCCATCGATGCAGCGGCCGGCCTGATGGACCGTTATCGCGACATGCAGATCTTCCAGGCGCTGTCCCGGCAGCCGAGCCTGGCCGCGGCAGCCCGCTGCCTGGGCATCTCGGGACCCACTGTGATCCGCGCGATTGACCGGCTGGAGGTGCGCTTGCGCGTGCCATTGGTACAGCGCAGCACCCGGGGCATTCGCCTCACCGAAGCCGGGGCGACGTTCATGGCCGACTGTTCGCGGATCCTTGACGGCGTGAGCGCCGCCGAAGCGTCTGCCCAGGGTGCGCACGCGCAGGCCGAGGGAAACCTGCGGGTGTTTTTTCCGTTGCTGTTCAGCCGTTATGTGATGGCGCCGCTGTTGGCCGGCTACCTGGAGCGCTATCCCGGAGTCCGCCTGTTTGCCCATTACCACGATCATTATCCGAACCTGAATGAAGACGGCCTGGACGTGGCAGTCCTGGTGGGAGAACTGCCCGGTTCATCCCTGATTGCCCGGCCCGTGGGCCATGTGCGCAACATCGTCTGCGCCAGCCCCGGCTATCTGCAAAGCCATGGCGAACCGATGCAACCGGAGGCGCTCAAGGAGCATCGGCTGGTCGCCAGCCAGGCGTATTCGAATTGGGTGCAGTGGGATTTCCAGGGCGCCAGCATCAAGGCCCGGGCGCGTCTCGGTTGCACCACGGTGCAGGGCGCGATCAATGCGGCGGTGCAGGGCGCAGGGTTGATCCGGTGCTTGAGCTACCCGGTGCACGAGCACCTGGCGAGCGGGCAACTGTGTCGAGTATTGCAGGCCCATGAACCGCCGCCGCTGCCGGTGCATGTGGTCTACCGCGAAGGGCGCAACGCTTCGATGCGGGTGCGCAGTTTTGTCGATTTCAGCGTGGCGGCATTGCGTGAACATCCGGCGTTTCATTCACCGAGGGCTTGATCATGAATCACCAGGACGCGTCCCCCGTTTCGCCATGGCATGCCGGCGAGCGGCAGTTGCAGCAAAGTGCCGGCGTGGCCGGGCGCATGGAGGTGATCGGCGCGAAGGTGATACGGGATCACTTGCCGGAGCAGCATCGGGCTTTTTATGAGTTGTTGCCCTATCTGGTGGTGGGGGCCGTGGATGAGCAGGGGCTGCCCTGGGCCACGCTGCTGGAGGGCACGCCGGGGTTTGCGTATTCGCCGGACCCCTACAGCTTGCGTATCGACAGCCTGCCTGCGGAGAGTGACCCCGCCGGGAGCGGGCTGAAACAAGGCGCGTCGGTCGGGCTGTTGGGCATTGACCTGAATACGCGGCGGCGTAATCGCATGAACGGGGTTATCGGGGCTGCCGGCGTCGACGGTTTTACCGTGGCGGTGGTGCACACGTTTGGAAATTGCCCGAAGTACATCCAGTTGCGTGCGGTGGATCCGGGTGCCCGGGGGCAGCGCGCTGCGGGAGGTATTGTGCGGCGCGCGAACTCGCTCGATGACGCTGACCGGGCGCTGATTCGCAGCGCTGATACGTTTTTCGTCGCCAGCTATGTGGACCTGGAAGGAGATGCGGCCAAGCGTTCGGTGGACGTTTCACACCGAGGCGGCAACAGTGGGTTTGTGCGGTTGGAGGGAGAGGTGCTGACGATTCCCGATTTTACCGGCAACTCGTTTTTCAACACCTTGGGCAATGTGCAGGTCAACCCGGTTGCGGGCTTGCTGTTTGTGGATTTTGCTACGGGTGATGTGTTGCAGGTGGCCGGGCGGGCCGAGGTGATTCTTGAAGGAGATGAAGTGGCCACGTTCGAGGGGGCTGAGCGGTTGTGGAAGGTGACCGTGGAACACGTGGTCCGAAGGGATGCGGCGCTGGCGCTGCGTTGGCAGTTCGAGGGGTTTTCTCCCTACAGCCTGGCGTTGGGGCCGTGGAAAGCCTGAGTGGGGGGCTGCACCCCTCGCGCAGTTGAGCTTTAACTCAGCCGCACGAGGGGGAGTGTATAGGCGGGCCTAGCGAGGCCGGCCGATAGGTCTGTCGAGTTTGTCACATCGGATGGGTACGCAGGCCGTGCCAGGCCCAGCGCCTGCTTCTGGTTTTCCAGGCCGGTGCCACGCCTCTTTCCAGCCATTACTGCATTCAGCATGTCTGCTCCTTGACTCGATTGCATTGATTCATGGCGATAATTTATTCCGCGAGGATCTCGCGATAACGTTTCTGGTAATCGTCGTAAGACGTGCTTTCCTGCATCAACTGCTCAAGCTTTTTCTTCTTGTAGGCTGCTTTGTCGAGTGCGGGTGGTGCATTGGAACTGGCCGCTGGTGGTGTGCTTGCCCGGTATACCGGATTGGGAAAGAGTTGATCGGTCAGCTCGATGATTTTGTTCTGCGCATCGATAAACTTGTCGAGGCGACCACCGCCCCACGACGCGTCGTATTCCGCCTGGCCGACCTGACGGCCCTGTTCATACACACGGATATCGGCGTAGTACATGTACAGCGCCATGTCCCATGTCCACTTGCCAATGTAGGTCGTCGACAGCGTGCATACAGAGGGTGGACTGCCGGCTGCCACCTCGCGTGTCTGGAAACCTTTGCTCCTCAGCTGTGCCGTGTAGGTGGTATTGAATCCGGCACGCAGGCCTTCGGCAGGAATCAGGCAAATTTCCGGTGGCTGATCGTTGGACAGGGTGGCCGGGGCGACGGTTTGCTTGATGCTGCAACCCGTGATGGTGAGGGTCATAGCGATCAGTATCGGAGCGAGGGGTATGCGCATAGCGGCCTCCATGTCATCAATAGTGGCTGGATGATAGCACTGCTTTCCCTCCTTATCTCGTAAGGACTATTCGTGCCTCTGCGGCAAATCTGAATTGCGCTGTACCCTGTGTTTGGTGCGGCCTGCGGGCGCAATACTGCAGCGGTTTTTGCCTGCCCGATAAAGGGCTGTCCCGAGGTTTCCCAATGAATGCACCAAGCCGCCTTGCGCTGCTGATCACCGCCACGGCTGCCCTCAGCGCCTGTGGCGATTCCTCCAAACTGCCGTTTCAGGCCGGTGTGGGGCCAAGCCCGCAACTGCCCGAACCCACTGCATCACTGATCCCGACACTCAAGGTTTCCAAGGCTGTCGGCTGGCCCGGTAATGCCCAGCCAACGGCGCCCGATGGGTTCACGGTAACGGCGTTGGCCGCGGACCTTGACCATCCGCGCTGGGTGTACACCTTGCCCAATGGCGACGTGCTGGTAGCCGAGAGTAACCATCCGCCCATGCCTGAAGGTGCCACGGACGGCGGCACGGGTTTGCTCGCCTGGGCGCGTCGTACCGCGATGGGGTTTGTGATGGGGCGGGTCGGTGCCGATACGCCGAGCGCCGACCGGATCACGCTGCTGCGGGACGCCGACGGTGATGGGCGTGCCGAGGTGAAGAGTGAGTTTCTCGGTGGGCTGGCGTCGCCGTTTGGCATTGCGTTGGTGGGGGATGAGTTGTATATCGGCAATGCCGATGCGGTGGTCAAGGTGCCTTATGTTCGGGGCCAGACTCACATCGATGCCGTGCCGGTGAAGGTCACTGATCTGCCGGCCGGGATCAATCATCACTGGACCAAAAACGTCCTGGCCAATCCTGAGGGTACCAAGCTTTATGTGACCGTCGGGTCCAACAGCAATGTGGGTGAGAATGGGCTTGAGGCCGAGGAAGGGCGTGCTGCGATCTGGGAGTTGGATCTTGCCAGTGGGCAGAAGCGTCTGTTCGCCAGTGGGTTGCGCAATCCCAATGGGCTGGCGTGGAAACCCGGCTCTACGCAGTTGTGGACGGTGGTCAACGAGCGCGACGAGATCGGCAGCGATCTGGTGCCGGATTACCTGACGTCGGTGCGGGACGGCGCGTTCTACGGTTGGCCGTGGAGTTATTACGGGGCTCACGTTGACAGCCGGGTGCAGCCGCCGCGTCCGGACAAGGTCGCCCAGGCGATTGCACCGGACTACGCGCTGGGGACTCACGTTGCGCCGTTGGGCCTGACTTTTTCCGATGCGCGGGGGATGCCAGCGGTGTTTGCCGATGGGGTGTTTGTGGGGGAGCATGGATCCTGGAACCGTAATCCGCAGGCGGGGTACAAGGTGGTGTTTATTCCGTTCCGGGACGGAAAGCCGTCGGGTGTGCCTGTTGATTTCCTGACTGGGTTTTTAAATGGTGATGGAGAGGCTCAGGGGCGCCCGGTGGGTGTAGCGTTGGACGGGCAGGGCGCGTTGCTGGTGGCGGATGATGTGGGGAACAAGGTGTGGCGGGTGGCACGGGTAAGACCTTAGGGTTTTGCTCTTACAGCGGCTCACGGTCCACTGTAGGAGCTGGCTTGCCGGCGATGGCATCAACTGGGTGTACCTGATGCACCGAGGTGTCTGCATCGCCGGCAAGCCAGCTCCTACAGCAAAGCGGCTTTGCTTTTGCTTTTAACACTCAGGTCGGCTTTCAGGCCGCCGTGCTCTTGCTTTTGCTTACTTTGGGGCTTTTCCAAAGTGAGCCGCTGTAAGAGCGGAACCATAAGCCGCCGTGACCGAAGAAGCGGATATGCCCCCACCCCCACCCCCAGCAGAATCACCCTCCCACCCCCCACCCAACGCCGTATACAAATTCACCTCCGCCACCAACTGCGCCAACCGATCAACAATCAACGCCTGCTGCGAACTGAACAACGAGCGCTGCGCATCCAGAAACACCAGATTACTGTCCACCCCACTGCGATACCGGTGCTGAGCCAGGTCGTAATACGTCTGGTTGGCCCGAACAAAATCCCGCTGCGCCGCCAGTTGCTCGTTATACGTTTGCCGCGCCGCCAGCCCGTCCGAGACTTCCTGGAACGCGGTCTGAATCGACTTCTCATACTGCGCGACATAAATGTTCTTCTGAATCTTCGCGTAATCCAGGCTGGCCCGCAGGCTGCCCGCGTTGAAGATCGGCAGATTGATCTGCGGCTGGAACCCCCAACTCCCCGAGCCCCCCTGGAACAATCCCGACAGATCCTTACTCGAGGTGCCCGCGTTGGCCGTCAGCGTAACCGAAGGAAAAAACGCCGCCCGCGCCGCGCCAATATTCGCGTTGGCCGCCTGAAGCTGATACTCGGCCTGCACAATATCCGGCCGCCGTTGCAGCAGGTCCGACGGCAACCCGGCCGGCACCCGGGCTACCAGGTCGTCGGACAGCGGCTGTGCCGGCAAAGAATCCGGCACCGGCCCACCCACCAGCAACGCCAGGCTGTTGAGGTCCTGGGCCACCTGCCGCTGGTAGCGCGCAATGCTTGCCCGGGTACTTTCGACGCTGGTCTGGGCCTGGATCACATCAATCGACGTCGCCTTGCCCGCCGTTTTACTGCGCGACGTCAGACGCAGGCTGTGCTCGTCCGAGGCCAGCGTCTGCCGGGCCAGGGCCAGCAGTTCCTGGTCGGCGCGCCAGGTCAGGTAAGCGTTGGCGACGTTGGCCACCAGGCTCAGTTGCGCGCTGCGCCGAGCTTCTTCAGTGGCCAGGTATTGCAGCATCGCCTGCTCACTGAGGCTGCGTACACGGCCGAAAAAATCCAGCTCGTAGGCGCTGACGCCCAATGTCGCCGAATAGGTAGAGGTGATCGCAGACTTGCCGGTGGTAGTGGCGCGCCGCGGGACTTTCTGGCGGTTTTCGGCACCCGTGGCAGACACCGCCGGGAACAGGTCGGCACGCTGGATGCGGTACTGCGCCTGGAACGCTTCGACATTCAGCGCCGCCACCCGCAGGTCACGGTTATTCACCAGGGCCTGGCCAATCAACTGCCGCATCACCGGGTCACGGAACAACTGTTGCCAGTCAGGCCCGGCGGCCGATGGCCCCACCCGGTCCGCGTTATACACCGGGAAGTGCGCCGGGGTCGGTGCCTCGGGCCGCTGATAGTCCGGGATCAACGAACACCCGCCAAGCACACACGCCACGCCGAGCATCAGTTTTTTCATCACGCGCCAACCATCCATTTGGCCAGGCCATGCCGGCCACTCACGCCCAGTTTGGCCGCCGCGCGCTTGAGGTAGGTTTCGATGGAGCTGTTTTTCACGCTGAGTTTCTCGGCCATCTGCGGTACGGTTCCGCCGGTCAACAACCCCAGGCAAACCTCCTGTTCCCGCGCCGATAAGGTGATGTCACTGAGTGACAGGCGTTTATAGAATTCGCGCTGCAATTGCGACTGCTCCAACGGAGTTTTAGAGGGCTCGGGCGCTACCGGCGGGGCCTGTCGATTGATCTGCGCGTGGCGCTCGATCAACGGCAGCAAGGTTTCCGAAAGGCTCTTGAGAAACGACAGCTGCGCCAGGGAAAAGGCGCGTTGGGTGTGGGGCCGGTAGAACGAAATCACGCAGCGCCGATTGGCCTGGCGCGATACCAGGTTGCACTGATGGGAGGTGCCGCGGGTGTGGGTGCTGTCGGCCTTGGCATTCATCTGGATCAACAGCGGGTCGTTCATGCCGAGCATTTTTTTCAGCAGCGGATGATCGTCGCGGTGATGCAGGGTGCGTGGTGGCGGCAGGTCCTGCTTCAACCCGTCGCTGCCAAGTAACTTGATATCGAGCACGCAGGCCTGGTGCTCGTCGAGGGTCCATTCACTGAGGTCCACCAAGTGAACCGGTACCAGCTTGTTGACCAGTTGCAGCATGTTCGCTGCGAAGTGTTCAGTGCCGGTGCTTGAAATCAACTCTCCCAACTCGAAATAAAAATGCGGATTTTCCATATTCCGAATACTGCTGGTCAGACTCATAGCCATCTCATCCTTGATGTCGAAAACCGTCAACGGTTGCCCTTACGTGTGCAGGCCTCCCGTTCTCCTTGAACCTGGGTCGGTGCTCGAGGCTTCATTTAGCCACGTGGATTTGTCCTACGTATGTAGCGGAAACGAGGGACACAACCTGCCATAAAAAGCGCGCCATTATTTCGTCATTTCCGACAGGGATATAGGCTGAAGCTGCAGGGTAAAAGGATTTTAGAGTTTGTTAACTAGTTGATATAAAACATATTTACTCAATTTTCTCGACATGCCCGGCTATATGGCATCGGCCAGATGTAGCCAATCTCCTACATCCATTTAATCGTTTCAGCACTGAACCATCAGCCAACCCCGGCGCGGTACCCGGGCTGTCCGGGTTTCGGGTGACATACGGCCCTCCGGGGCGATGCTTAAATCCCGTTGATTTCGCCTCAATGGGGCGTTGTGCGCCTTATCGACACCTCACATGAGAAGGATCTTATGACGTATTTCCCCCTGACCGCCGCCCAGCGGGATATCTGGCTCGACCAACTGCGCCTCGGTGACTCGCCGCTGTACAACATCGGGGGTTATATCGAACTCACGGGCACCGTGAATCCCGCATTGATCCAGCGAGCCATCGAGCACCTGGTGGCCAAGCACGACGCATTGCGTACGGTGTTGCAAGTGGCGGCCGATGGCTTGCCACGGCAGGCGTTTGCCGGGGCCATGGCGGTATCGGTGCCGCAGCATGACGTCTCGCGCCAGCCGGATCCCCGCGCGGCCGCCGAGGCCTTGTTGCAGGCGCAGATGGCGCGAACCTATGCGCTGGTCGACGAGCCGTTGTTCCGCTTCTTCCTGGTCAAGCTCGATGACCAGCATTACCGCCTCGGCACCCAGGCTCACCACCTGATTCTCGATGGCTGGGGCTTTGGCCAGATGCTGCAATCCCTTGCCGGGATCTACAGCGCCCTGGAGCAGGGCCGACAACCGGACCTGTCGGCGCCGTCCTATATCGACTTCATCGACAACGATGAACGCTATCGCGAGTCGGCCCGTTACGCCCGGGACCGCAGCTACTGGCTGGACAAATACCAGGCGCTGCCAGAGCCGCTGCTGACGCGCCGTTACCAGGCCAAGGGCGATGCGCCGAGCAACACCCTGGTAGCACCGTTTCCGGCGGCGCTGCTCAATCGCATGGCGCGGGCGGCGAACCATTACCAGGCGTCGGCGTTCCATGTGTTATTGGCGGCGATGTACCTGTACTTCAGCCGCACCGGCCAGCGCCAGGAGTGGGTGGTGGGGCTGCCGATACTCAACCGTTCCAATGCACGCTTTCGTTCGACCCTGGGGCTGTTCACCCAGGTCAGTGCCGTGCGCTTGCAGTTCAGCGACGACCTGCCTTTCAGCGCCCTGGTGCGTGGCGTGCGCGACCAGCTCCAGCAGGATTTCCGACATCAACGTTTCCCGCTGAGCGAGATGAATCGCGAGCTGGGTTTGCTGCGCGCCGACCGCGGCCAACTGTTCGACCTGTCGGTGTCCTATGAGCAGGACGACCATGAATTTCGCTACGGCCAGGCATCGGCCCGGGCGATCAAGGTGTCCAACCACCATGAGCCGTTGCCGCTGGCGATTCACTTGCGCAGCAATCGCTACCACGACACGGCGTGCCTGCACTGCGTCTACAACGAGGCGTATTTCCAGGTACACGAGGTGCAGGCCCTGGCTGATCGCCTGGTGTATGTGCTGGAGCAGGGGCTGGAAAACACCGCGTTGCCCCTGGCTGACTTCTCGCTGATAACGCCCGAGGAAACCGCGCAGTTGCAACGCTGGAACGCCACCGCCCAGGCCTATCCCGCAGCGCAAACCCTGCATGGGCGCGTCGAGGCCCAGGCCGCGGTGACCCCGCATGCGGTGGCGGCGGTGTATCAGGGGCAGCGATTGACGTATGACCAATTGAATCAACGGGCCAATGCCCTGGCGCGGCAGCTATTGGTGCTGGGGGTAAAGCCCGACGACCGTGTGGCGATCGTCGCCCGGCGCGGCCTGGAGACGCTGGTGGGCTTGCTGGGGATTCTCAAGTCCGGTGCCTGTTATGTCCCGGTGGACCCGGCCCATCCTGCCGAGCGCCTGCACTACCTGCTCGATGACAGCGCGCCGGTGGCGGTGCTGACGCAGACGGATTTGCTCGAGCGTCTACCGGTATTGAGCGTGCCGGTCATCAATCTGGATCACGCCACGGCGCAGTTGGCGCGCAACCCGCAAGTGGCGATGACACCCGCCAACCTCGCTTATGTGATCTACACCTCGGGCTCCACCGGCCTGCCCAAGGGCGTGATGGTGGAGCACCACACCGTGGCCAACCTGGTGGACTGGCATTGCCAGGCCTTCGATTTGCACGCGGGCAGCCATACCGCCAGCGTTGCCGGTTTCGGGTTTGACGCCATGGCCTGGGAGGTCTGGCCAGCGCTGTGCGTGGGCGCGACCTTGCACTTGCCGCCGGCCCACGACGGCGCCGAAGACATCGACGCGCTGCTGGCCTGGTGGCGCGCGCAACCACTGGACGTATGCTTCCTGCCCACGCCGGTGGCCGAGTATGCGTTCAGCCAGAATATCGAACACCCGACTTTGCGCACGCTGCTGATTGGTGGCGACCGCCTGCGCCAGTTCAACCAGGCGCGCAGTTTCACGGTGATCAACAACTACGGTCCCACTGAAGCCACCGTGGTTGCCACCTCGGGCCTCGTTGAGGCCGGGCAGGCGCTGCACATCGGCAAACCCATCGCGAATGCCGCGGTCTACCTGCTGGATGAGCAACAGCGGCCGGTGCCCATCGGTACTGCAGGCGAGTTGTACGTCGGCGGGAAAGGCGTGGCGCGGGGCTATTTGAACCGCCCGGACATGACCGCAGAGCGCTTCCTTGATGACCCATTCAACCCAGGCCGCATGTACCGCACCGGCGACCTGGCGCGTTGGCTGCCGGATGGGAATATTGAATATTTGGGCCGCAACGACGACCAGGTAAAAATTCGCGGCGTGCGTATCGAGCCGGGGGAAATCGAGTCCGCCCTGGCGGGTTATGAAGGGGTCACCGAAGCGGTGGTGCTGGTACGCGAGGGGCAGCTGTTGGCCTGGTTCACCGAGCACGCGCCGGTTGCGATTGAAGCGCTTCGCGCCCATCTCAAGTCACGCTTGCCGGATTACATGGTGCCGCAGGCCTACGTAAAGCTGGACGCGTTGCCCCTGACGGCCAACGGCAAACTCGACCGCAAGGCCTTGCCGGCACCCGGTGCCGATGCATTTATCAGTCGAGTCTACGAGGCCCCAGAAGGTGCTACGGAAATCGCCCTGGCGCAGATCTGGGCCGACGTGCTGCACGTCGAGCGGGTGGGGCGGCATGACCATTTCTTCGAGTTGGGCGGCCATTCGCTGTTGGCGGTCCAGTTGGTGCAGCACATGCGCCAGGTCGGGTTGCAGGCCGACGTGCAGGTGCTGTTCGGCCAGCCGACCCTGGCCGCACTGGCGGCAGCGGTCGGCCAGGGCACCGAGCTTGATGTGCCGGCCAACCGTGTTCCGGCAGGTTGCCAATTGATTACTCCGGACCTGCTGGCGCTGGCCGAACTGGACCCGCCGACGATAGAACGCATCGTCGCCGCGATCCCCGGCGGCGCCGCCAATGTGCAGGAGATCTACCCGCTGGCGCCGTTGCAGGAAGGCCTGCTGTATCACCACATCACCGACGAGCGCGATCCGTACCAGCAACACGCGATGTTCAGCTTTGCCCGCCGTGAACAGCTGGAAGCGTTCGCCCAGGCGCTGCAACAGGTGATCGACCGCCATGACATCCTGCGCACCAGCCTGGCGTGGGATGCCCTCGAACAACCGATGCAAGTGGTGTGGCGCAAGGCGATTCTGGACGTGCAACCGGTGGCCCTCCAGGGGGACTCAATTCTCGAACAACTGCGCGAACGCCAGCGGCCACTGGACTTGCGCAAGGCGCCGCTGATGGCCCTGGATTACGCCGAAGACCGGCAGAACCGCCGTTGGGTGGGCATGCTGCGTTTCCATCATCTGGTGAACGACGCCACTTCCACGCAAGTACTGATGGCGGAAATCCAGGCTCATCTGCTTGGCCAGCAACAGCAATTGCCGGCGCCGGTGCCCTATCGCAACGTGGTCGCCCAGGCCCGGTCGGCGGAACGCCAGGCCGGGCACGAAGCGTTCTTTCGCGAGCGGCTGGCGGATGTCGACGAGCCGACCCTGGCCTTCGGTTTACAGGAACGCCAGGCGGATCGCCGTGACACCGAGGAAGCCGACGTGCTGCTTCCCGACGCACTCGGCCAGTTGTTGCGCGAGCAGGCCCGCACCTTGGGTGTCAGCGCGGCGAGCCTGTTTCATCTGGCGTGGGCCCAGGTACTGGGTCGCGTCTCGGGCCGTGACGATGTGGTGTTCGGTACGGTTCTGCTGGGACGCCTGCAGGCCGGTGAGGGCGCGGACCGTGCCCTGGGCATGTTCATCAACACCTTGCCACTGCGGGTACGCCTGGCCGGGGTGACGGTGCGCGAGGCGATCAGGCAGACGCAGCAGCAACTCAGCGCCTTGCTCGCCCACGAGCAAGCGTCCCTGGCGTTGGCCCAGCGTTGCAGCGGCGTCACACCGCTGTTCAACAGCCTGCTGAATTACCGGCATGTCTCGGTCGAGGCACTCGAGGTGCTGCAGCCCGGCATCGAATTGCTGAGCAGCGAAGACATCCTCAGCTACCCACTGATGCTGACGGTGGACGACCTGGCCAGCGGTTTCCGGCTCAAGGCCAAGGCGCCCCGCAAGGTCGGTGCCCAGCGCCTGCTGGACTACCTTGGCACGGTGCTGGCGGGATTGGTGGAGACGCCCGAGGCGCCGCTGTTCGATGTGCAGGTGCTGCCCGCGACCGAACTGCAACAGCAACTGGTGGACTTCAACGCCAGCGAAACCGACTACCCCGAGGACCAGACCGTCCACGCCCTGTTCGAAGCCCATGCCCGGCACACACCTCA
The DNA here is from genome assembly GCF_013385765.1 of Pseudomonas sp. C8002. Classification (NCBI taxonomy): domain Bacteria; kingdom Pseudomonadati; phylum Pseudomonadota; class Gammaproteobacteria; order Pseudomonadales; family Pseudomonadaceae; genus Pseudomonas; species Pseudomonas sp. C8002. The sequence goes on along the minus strand of NZ_JACAPJ010000038.1, from coordinate 1,915 downwards.
CGCGGTGGCGGTGCAGGCCGGTGAGCAGCAACTGACTTACCGCCAGCTCAACGAGCGCGCCAACCGCCTGGCCTATCACCTGCGCGAGCGCGGCGTGCAGCCGGATTCGCGGGTGGCCTTGTGTGTCGAGCGCGGGTTGGACCTGGTGGTGGGCTTGCTGGCCATCCTCAAGGCGGGGGGCGCCTATGTACCGTTGGACCCGGGCTACCCTCGCGAGCGTCTCGCCTACATGCTGCAAGACAGCGCGCCGGTCGCCTTGCTGGTACACGGCGCGACCCGCGATTTGCCGGGGGAGGTGTCGATACCGGTGATCGACCTCGACCACGGCGCCTGGCAGCAGGCGCCTGAAGGCAACCCGCGAGTGCCGGGGCTGAGCGTACGCAACCTGGCGTACGTGATGTACACCTCCGGCTCCACCGGCACGCCCAAGGGCGTGATGATCGAGCATCGGGGCCTGGGCAACCTGATGCACTGGGGCTCGCAACTGTGCCCGAATGCCGAGGGTGGCGCGTTGTTGCAGCGGGCGCCGTTCAGTTTTGACGGTTCGGTGTGGGAGCTGTTCTGGCCGCTGACCAATGGCATGCGCCTGGTCCTGGCGCGTCCCGATGGGCACCGTGAGCCGGCGTACCTGGCGCAGGTGATTCGTGAGCAACAGGTCAGCGTGATCAAGTTTGTGCCGGCGATGTTGCAGCAGTTTCTGGAGCTGGAGGAGTCTGCGCTTTGTACCAGCCTTACCGACGTTTTATGCGGTGGCGGGGAGCTGACAGAAGCCTTGGCCCGTGGGGTTCAGGCGCGGTTGCCCAAGGTGCGCTTGCATAACGTCTACGGACCGACCGAGGCGACGGTGGACAGCAGTGCCTGGACGCTGGAGCCGGGTGCGCCGGTGCCGGGGTTGCAGTTGCCGATTGGGCGGGCCATCAGTAATACCCGGCTTTACGTATTGGATGAGCATGATCGGCCGGTGCCGCTGGGGTGCAGTGGGCAGTTGCATATCGGCGGGGTGGGCGTGGCTCGCGGGTATCTGGGGTTGGAGCAGATGACGGCGGAGCGGTTTATCGATAGCCCGTTTGTGGCGGGGGATCGGTTGTATCGCACGGGGGATCTGGTGCGGTATTTGCCGGACGGGAACCTGGAGTTTCTGGGGCGCAATGACTTTCAGGTGAAGCTGCGTGGGGTGCGGCTGGAGCTGGGGGAGGTTGAGGCGCGGTTGGCGGCGCATCCTGCATTGCGCGAGGTGGCGGCGTTGATTCGGGATGAGCGGTTGGTGGCGTATTTCACTGTTCGTGATGCGGTGCCGGGGCTTGAGGCGTTGCGCAGTTACATGGTGGAGGGGTTGCCTGAGTACATGGTGCCTTCGGCGTTTGTGCACATGGAGGCGTGGCCGCTTAATCCGGCGGGGAAGCTGGATCGCAAGGGGTTGCCGGAGCCTGGGGTGGAGGCGGTTTTGAGTCGTGCCTATGAACCGCCTCGGGGGGAGGTGGAGGCGGTGATTGCGGGGGTTTGGGCTGAGGTGTTGAAGCTGGACCGGGTGGGGCGTCAGGATCACTTTTTTGAGTTGGGAGGGCATTCGTTGTTGGCCGTGGGGGTGGTGGCGCGGATGCGTAAGGCGGGGTTGGAGGTGGATGCGCGCTCGTTGTTCAGTCAGCCGACGGTGGTGGGGTTGGCGGGGGTGGTTGGGAGGCGGGTGGAGCGGGTGGAGGTGGTGCCTGCTTTGGGGATTCCGCAGTTGGGGCGTAGACGCAGGATTTGAGTGGTGGTGTGGTGTGGTGTGCATATCCGTTTCTTCGGTAACGGCCACCTATGGTTCCGCTCTTACAGCGGCTCACTTTGGAAAAGCCCCAAAGTAAGCAAAGGGCTCTGCCCCACCACTCGGTGCCTCGCCTAGGCTCGGCATGCCCGCACTCCGGCCCGGTTC
>NZ_JACAPJ010000037.1:0-61419 GCF_013385765.1 Pseudomonas sp. C8002 | reverse complement strand
GTTTTGTTTTGGGCGGTCGGAAAACGGGGAGAGAGCTGTTGGCCGTAAAAAAGATCCAGCCTGGTTAAAAGCCTTGCTCCCTGATCAACTCAATCAGTGCCCTTAACCCGGCCGGCACATGGCGCCTACCTGGGTAATAGAGGCGCAAGCAGTCAAAAGACGGCGTCCATTCCTCCAGTACGCGCACTAACGTCCCGTTCGCTAAATCGGCAGCGGCATTCCATTCCGTAAGATAGGTCAAGCCTAGTCCCGCCCTGGCAGCCTCAAGCATCAGAGTCGGATTATCCAGGGTCAAAACCCCTTGCACCTCGACAGCAAGCGCTTCGCCATGTCGCTCAAACTCCCAGTGATAGATCGCACCGCTGGGCATCCGGCTGCGAATACACTGATGGGCCCGCAGATCCATGGGACTGACGGGAACTGGGTTGAGAGCAAAATAGTCCGGGCTGCCCAATACCGAAAAACGCTGGGCCGGACTGATATCGACTGCGATCATGTCTTGAGGAACCGTATCCCCGAGCCGAATCCCCGCATCAAACCCCTGCGCGACGATATCCACCAGCCGCCCCTCAGTGACGATATCCAATTTCATCCGTGGATAACGTCGCAGATACTCCAGCAGCAACGGCATCACCTGCTTTGCCGCCCCCGCCGAGGTATTCAGGCGCAAGGTACCGCTGGGTTCCGCGCTGCGATTTCCTGCCTGTTCCAAGGCCGTGCGAATGCTCAACAGTGCAGGGGTAATGGTTTCGACAAACTCCGCGCCCACTTCAGATAACGACACGCTGCGCGTGGTGCGATTGAACAGCCTCACCCCAATCCGCGCTTCAAGCCCCGCGATAGAGTGGCTCAACGCCGATGTCGACACATTCAACTCGGTCGCCGCTGCACGAAAACTGCGATGCCGAGCCACTGCCAGCACCGCTTCCAACTCATTCAGCCCGGATGTATTCATTGTCCTGAATCGCTCATCAACTCATGCCGATTTGTACGGCTTATCAGCTTAATCATAGTGACTTACCGTAGGACGCACTAGCTCAGCGTCCCGGAGGACCTATGCAATACATCAACCAGATTTACATCAACGGCGCCTTTGTGACGCCCCATGGCGAAGAGCTTTTTGACCTGTTCAACCCTGCAACAGGTCAGCGTATCGGCCAGGTTCGATTGGCAAATGAACAAGACGCCCTGGATGCCATCGCTGCCGCCAAGCGAGCTTTTACCGCGTTCTCCCACAGCTCTAAAGATGTGCGCATCGACTATCTCAAACGCCTTCACGCCGCAGTTGAATCCATTGAGGACGCACTTACCGACGCGATTATCGAGGAGTACGGCGCCCCAATATCCCGTGCGCGGTGGATGGCCAAGCATGCAGCCAGCGTCCTGCAAGATGCCGCTTCAGTACTGGAGAGCTACAACTTCTCCCGACGCATTGGCATCGCCGAGGTGGTCATGCAGCCGCTGGGTGTGGCCGGCTTGATCACACCCTGGAACAGCAACGCCGGTTTTATCTGCGGCAAGCTCGCTGCGGCGTTGGCCGCCGGCTGTACCGCCGTGATCAAACCCAGTGAAATGAGCGCAATCCAGACCTCGCTAGTCACCCGCGCCCTGCATGACGCAGGCTTGCCTCCCGGTGTATTCAACATCGTCACTGGCCGTGGCGAAACCGTAGGCGCCGTGTTGAGCGCCCATCCCGACATCGCAAAAGTGTCCTTCACGGGTTCAACCGCTGTCGGCAAAACAATCCTGCGGACCGGCGCCGAGACCCTGAAGCGCGTGACCCTAGAGCTGGGCGGAAAATCACCGGTGCTGATTCTCGATGATGCGGACCTCAAGACGGCCGTGCCCATGGCCCTTCAGGCCGGTTTCATGAACAGCGGCCAGGCCTGCATCGCCGGCACTCGAATCCTGGTACCCGAAAGTCGTTTGGAAGAAATCGAAGCGCTGATGATCGACGAGGTGGGCAACGTGCAAGCCGGCGACCCTCGTGACCCAGCCACTGCGGTCGGCCCCATGGTCAGCCAAAAACAGTGGGAGCGCGTACAGCGCTACATTCAGATCGGGATCGAGGAGGGCGCCCACCTATTGGCAGGAGGTCGCGGTTTGCCTGAGGGCATCAAAGCCGGGTGGTTCGTAAAACCAACCGTATTCAGCCGGGTGACCAACCAAATGGCCATTGCCCGCGAGGAGATTTTCGGCCCAGTGCTCTCGATCATTACCTACGCAACCGAGGAAGAGGCCCTGACCATCGCCAACGACACACCCTACGGCCTCCAGGCATACATCCTGTCTTCAAATCCCGAACGCGCCCGCAGGCTGGCCAGCCGTATAGACGCTGGCCGAGTGCTGATCAATACCCTGGCCCATGAACCTCTAGCGCCGTTTGGTGGCTTCAAGCAATCGGGTATCGGCCGCGAGTACGGCACATTCGGCCTCGAAGCCTTCCTGGAGCCCAAGTCGATCCTGAGCTGATCGTCAGCATAAAAACGCATGAATAAGGTCAACGGCTCAAACCAAAGTGCATGAACAGGCTCCATTAGCACACCGTTTAGGGAAATCGATGCAAAGTGTTTCTGCATTTTTGGTATGGTGCAGCACATTTTCACAAGGACTGATTTTTCCTCCGCAGGAAGCGGCGTCGACCTTATTCAACGAGATGCTGTAGAAATGCCTGAACCAATACCGATCAAGGATCACGAAAAAGAAAACCGCCTGGTCAACAAGCGGCTGCTGGCCTGCGCGCTACTGGTAATCGGCATTACCTGCGCCCTGGTAGGTCGGATGTACTTCCTGCAGGTGGTGCAGTACGACTACCACTCCACCATTTCCGAAAACAATCGCGTCCACGTCCTGCCGATCACACCGACCCGCGGCCTGATCTATGACCGCAACGGCGTAGTACTTGCCGACAACCGTCCCAGCTACAACCTGACCATCACCCGCGAGCGCACCACCGATCTCAAAGGAGAGCTGGACGCTATCGTCAGCCTCCTGCATTTGCCCGCCGAGGACCGTGGCGTATTTGATAAGGCGCTCAAGCAAGCCCGTCATCCCTTCGTGCCCGTCACCCTGTTCTACGAGCTGACCGAAGAGCAGATCGCCGTGCTGGCCGTCAACGAATTCCGCCTGCCGGGCGTGGATGTCGAGCCGCAATTCGTCCGCCATTATCCGCTGGGTGCGCACTTTGCCCACTCCATTGGCTACGTAGGCCGGATCAACGAAAAAGAATCCAAAGCCCTCGACTCAGTGGAGTACCGGGGCACCCAGTCCATTGGTAAAACCGGGATCGAGCGTTTCTACGAGTCCGAGTTGCATGGCCACGTCGGCTATGAAGAAGTTGAAACCAACGCCCAGGGCCGCGTCCTGCGGGTGCTCAAGCACACCGACCCGATCCCCGGCAAAAACATCGTGCTGAGCCTGGACGTCAAACTCCAGGAAGCCGCCGAAGAAGCCCTCGGCGACCGCCGTGGTTCGGTGGTTGCTCTCGACCCGGCAACCGGCGAAGTGCTGGCGATGGTCAGCAAGCCAAGTTTCGACCCGAACCTGTTTGTCACCGGCATCAGCTTCAAGGAATACGCCGCGCTGCACGACTCCCTCGACCGTCCGCTGTTCAACCGCGTGCTGCGCGGGCTCTACGCGCCGGGTTCGACGATCAAGCCGGAAGTCGCCATCGCTGGCCTCGACAGCGGCGTGGTTACCGCCCAGACCCGGGTGTTCGACCCGGGCTATTACCAACTCCCGGATTTCGACCACAAATACCGCAACTGGAACCACAGCGGCGATGGTTGGGTGGACATGGACGCAGCGATCATGCGCTCCAACGACACCTACTTCTATGACCTGGCCCACAAGCTGGGTATCGACCGCCTGCACGACTACCTGGCCGAGTTCGGCCTTGGCCAGAAAGTCTCCCTCGACATGTTCGAAGAGTCAGCCGGCCTGATGCCGTCCCAAGCCTGGAAGCGCGCTACCCGGCGCCAGCCTTGGTTCCCGGGTGAAACCGTGATCCTCGGCATCGGCCAGGGTTACATGCAGGTCACCCCGTTGCAGCTGGCCCAGGCCACTGCGCTGATCGCCAACAAGGGCGTGTGGAACCGACCGCACCTGGCCAAGACCATCAATGGCGTGCCGCCGGTGGATGAAAACCCGATGCCCAACGTGGTGCTCAAAGACCCACGCGACTGGGAGCAGGTCAACCACGGCATGCAATTGGTAATGCACGATCCACGCGGTATCGCCCGGGCGGCTGCAGCCGGTGCGCAGTACCGGATTGCTGGCAAGTCTGGTACTGCGCAGGTAGTGGCGATCAAGCAGGGCGAGCGTTACAACCGTCTCAAGACCCTGGAGCGCAACCGCGACAACGCCTTGTTCGTCGGCTTTGCCCCGGCGGAGCACCCGCGGATCGTGATTTCGGTGATGATCGAAAACGGCGAGGCCGGTGGCCGAGTGGCGGGGCCGGTGGTGCGCCAGATCATGGACGCCTGGCTGCTCGATCAGGAAGGCCACTTGAAGCCGCAATACGCGACCCCTGCCAAGGCGCCGGGTGATCCCCACGTCTAAAGCCACAAATACACACAGGTGATTGCCCTTACTCCTACATTCGTCTAAATTGCGATTCGTTCTCATTAGCGCTAATCGCCATCATGCCCGAATCGATCCGCCACGCTCACCAGCCTGTTGCCACGCTTTACGGTGCCCATCACCGCTGGCTGGTGGGTTGGTTGCGTGCGCGGCTGGGGTGTTCGCATCAGGCGGCTGACCTGGCACAGGACACCTTCATTCGCCTGCTATTGGCCGACCGGGCCAAACCTCTGGCCGCCGACCTGAAGGAGCCGCGGCACTTCCTGGTGACCATCGCCAGGCGCGTGATGATTGACAGCTACCGTCGCAAGGCCCTTGAGCAGGCTTATCTCCAGGCTTTGGCCGAACAGCCCTTGGCCTACGCCCTGTCACCCGAAGAGCGCCTGCTGATCATCGAAACCCTGCAGCGCCTCGATGCGATGCTCGACGGTCTCGGGCGCAAGGTGAAACGCGCGTTCCTGCTCTCGCAGTTGCAGGGCATGCCTTACAAGGAAATCGCTGAGCAGCTACAGGTCTCGGTCAGCTCGGTGACCAAATACATCGCCAAGGCCACCGAGCATTGCCTGCTTGAAGCGCTGGACCAATGACCCTTGACCCGCAACGCCAGGCGCTGAGTGCCGCAGCCCAATGGGTTGCACGCCTGGCGGAGGTGCCCGGTGATCGCCAGCTTCAGCAGGACTGGAACACGTGGCGCGAAGAATCCCCGTTGAACCAGTGGGCCTGGCAGCGTGTGGAGATGCTCCAGGGCCAACTCCAGTGCCTGCCGGGATCCCTGGCCGTCAATGTGCTGGACAAGGCCGCCGATCATTCCCGGCACCTGGGGCGACGCGGCTTGCTCAAGGGCCTGGTGATCGGTGCCGGGGTGAGCGCCATGGGCTGGACCGGCTATCGCCAGGCACCGATATGGATGGCCGATCAGCGCACCACCACCGGCGAACGTCACACTGTCACCCTCGAGGATGGCACCCGGCTGTCGCTCAATACGGCCAGCGCCGTAGATGTGCGCTACGGCCCGGACCAGCGGCTGCTGATCCTGCGCGCCGGTGAGATCCTGATCGAGACCGCCAAGGATGCACGCCCTTTCATGGTACGCAGCGCCCACGGCGAGATGCGCGCGCTGGGCACACGTTTCACCGTGCGCCAGTTCGACGGCTACACCGCCATGAGCGTCCTGCAACACGCCGTGGCCGTGCGCCCGGGTGATGAGCTGGCAGAGACGGTGATCACCACCGGCAACGCCGTGACCTTCGATACCAGCCGCCTGCTGACGCTGCGCGCCATTGAGCCCGGCGAGGGCGAATGGGCGGCGGGGCGCCTGGTGGTGGACAACTGGCGGCTGGATCGCCTGCTCGAAGAGTTGCAGCGCTATCGGCCAGGTTACCTGGGGTGTGCTGCCGAGGTCGGCCACCTGCGGGTCTCCGGCGCCTATTCCCTGGATGATCTGGACCTGACCCTCACCGCACTGACCCGTGCGCTACCGGTACGGCGCATCTCCCGCACCGATTACTGGACCCAAATTGTCGCCCGCGGATAAAAACGCAAAATATTTATCCGCCGCCGTTGTCGATTTGCCGCGCCTCGCTCGACTCCTCCTGCAATACCTCTTCATTTCTTTCGGTCACCAGGAGTCAGTAATGCGCGCAGGGCAAACTTCAGTCGCCAATCCACCGCTTCGATCATTTCGCAAAAAGCCCCTGCAGGTGGCGTTGTTCGGCGTGTCGTTGATGGTGCAATACAGCCTTCTGGGCCCGTTGCTGTCCCCAGGCTCCAGCGCTGTGGCGGCCAGCCCGCAAAAGACCTTCAGCATCGCGCCCGGCCCGTTGGGGTCGGTACTGAGCCGCTTTGCCAGTGACGCCGGCGTCGTCTTGTCTTTTGACTCGGGCCTGACCGCGGGCAAGCAGAGCCAGGGCCTCACCGGCACCTACAGTGTCGAGCAGGGTTTCGCGCGTTTGTTGGCGGGCAGCGCCCTGAGCGTGGCGGCCAATGGTGATGGCAGCTACGGCCTGATCCCGCAATCCAGCGGCGCCTTGACCCTGGGCGCCACCAGCATCAATGCCGAAGGGCTGAGCCTGACCACCGAAAACACCGGCTCCTACACCACCGGCGCCACCAGTACCGCGACCAAGCTACCGTTGTCGCTGCGGGAAACGCCGCAATCGGTCAGCGTCGTCACCCGCCAGTTGATGGACGACCAACACCTGTCGACCCTCAACGAAGTGCTGGCCTTCACCCCCGGCATCAGCAGCAACCACCGCGACAGCGAGCGTTACTCGTTCTATTCCCGGGGCTTTGAAATCCAGAATTTCCAGTACGACGGTATTCCGTCGCAGGTGGCCAACGAGTCCCAGCAATACACCGGCGCGATCTCCGACATGGCGATCTACGACCGCGTCGAAGTGGTGCGCGGCGCCACCGGGCTGATGAGCGGCGCCGGCACTCCATCGGCCACCATCAACCTGGTGCGCAAGCGCCCGACCAAGGACTTCCAGGCCTACGTTTCCGGCGAAGCCGGGGCGTGGGACCGTTACCGTTCCGAAGTCGATGTGTCCGGCCCGTTGACCGAAACCGGCAACATGCGCGGACGTTTCGTCGCGGCTTATCAAAAACAGAATTCGTTCATCGACTGGTATAAGCAGGACAAGCGCGTGATGTATGGCGCCCTGGACATCGACCTGAACGAAAACACCACGCTGCGCACCAGCCTCGACTACCAGAACAACGACGCCAATGGCAGCACCTACGGCCATATCCCGCTGTTCTACAACAATGGCACCCAGACCCACTTCTCCCGCTCCTTCAACCCGGCCTCGCGCTCCAGCTACATGGACAACACCAGCTACACCTTCACGACGATGCTCGATCACAAGCTGGATGACGACTGGAGCCTCAAGACTGCCTACAGCCATCAGTATTCCTACCGCAAAGGACAGGGCGCGTCGGCCAGTGGCGGCTACCCGGACCCCGTGACAGGGCAGGGCGCGGGTGCCTTCATCTATCGCCTGGACAGCTATCAGACCCAGGACACCGTCGATGTGTATGCCACCGGCCCGTTCCAGCTGGGCGGGCGTGAGCATGAACTGGTGATGGGCGCCAGCAGTTCGCGTACGCACCTGAACTTCCCCGACTACAGCAGCGGTTCGGCCGATAACGACTACGGTCAGGTGGACAACATCTTCACCTGGGATGGCCGGCAGTACAGTCGCCGTTCGTACACCGAAGTCGGTGGCACCGTCACCACTTTGCAACAGACCGGCGTCTACGCCGCCCTGCGCTTGAAACCGATTGATCCGCTGACGATCATCCTGGGGACGCGGGTCAGTTGGTGGAACCAGGAGAACGCCGACCGGGACTACGCAGCAGGCACGAAAACCATCGATAAAACCAGGAAGACCGGCGTGGTCACGCCCTACGCCGGCGTCATCTATGACCTCAACGATACCTACTCGGTCTACGCCAGCTACACCAACATCTTCCTGCCGCAGACTTTCTACAAGACGTCTTCAAAGGGCTCCCTGGCGCCGCAGCAGGGCGACAACTACGAAATCGGTCTCAAGGGCGAATTCTTCAATGGCGCGCTGAACGCCAGCATTGCCCTGTTCGACATCGAGCAGAAGAATACTCCCGAGCAATCCGGCACCGACTCTTCAGGCGCAGCCGTCTACAAGGCCATCGCCGGCACCAGCACTCGTGGCGTCGAAACCGAAATCTCCGGTGAAGTGGCCGAAGGCTGGAACGTATTCGGCGGCTACACCTACCGCGAATCCCACGACAAGGACGGCGCACGCGTGCAGGCCAACCAGCCGATCAACCTGTTCAAACTCGGCACCTCATACCGCCTGCCCGGCAACCTCGACCGCCTGACCATCGGCGCCAACGTCACCTGGCAAAGCGAGATCTATGCGTCCTCCCAAATCAACTACGAAGGCCCGTACTACAAGGCCAAGCAGGACCCGTACGGTGTGGTCGGCCTGCTCGCCAGCTACCAGGTTGATGAACACCTGTCGGTGGGCCTGAACGTCAACAACCTGTTCGACCAGAAGTACTACGACGGCCTGGGCACGTTCAACTCCGGCTCCTACGGCGAACCGCGCAACGCGATGGTCAACGCCAAGTGGCAATTCTGACTCGCTGAAACCGGGAATGCGCAACCCCAGGGTTGCGCATTGGTCGATGTCGCCTACTGTCAATACAGGAGGTGTCTCATGCACGAATCAAATGAAATCAAACGTAAAGTCCTGCTCAACGCTCCACGCCAACGGGTCTGGGAAGCACTGACCGACGCCGAGCAATTCGGCAGCTGGTTTGGCATCGCCCTCAAGGGCAAACAGTTCGCCCAGGGGCGGGCCATTGAGGCCCCCATCACCTATCCCGGTTACGAGCACGTGGTGTGGAAGGCAAGGATCGAGCGGCTTGAACCACAGACACGGTTCTCTTTCAGCTGGCATCCCTACGCCGTAGACAAGGATGTGGATTACGACGCGGAAACCCCAACGCTGGTGGAGTTCACCCTCGAGGATCACGCCGAAGGCATCTTGTTGCGGGTGGTGGAGTCAGGTTTTGACGGGATCCCGGACGATCGCCGCCAGAAGGCCTACAAGAAGAACTCCCGAGGCTGGGATGATCAGATGAACAACATCGAAGACTATCTGGCGAAATCCCATCAGCCGTGAGCTGATGGGGCGCCGCATTCATCAGCCTTCGTGGGCGGTGCTGATTTCCAGGGTATCGGTGTAGGTCACCAACACGCTTTGGCCGACCTTGAGGTCTTTGAGGCCGGCGCGGATTTGCGGTTTCTCCACGGTCAGTACTTTGCTCTGGCCCGCCGGGTTTTCCAGGGTTACCTGGTTTTTCGCCAGGTCAATGTGGGTGATCTTCAACTGCACCTGTACCTGGCGGAAGGCCGCACCGCCCGGGTTCGGGTTATCCGCGGTGGCGCGCAAGACGCCAGTCTTCTCGGTGGCGTCCGGTGCGCTCTTGTCGATGTCGGTGTCCAGCACGGCGGCGACCGAATGGGTCACCAGCACCTTGACCTGATCACCTACCTTGAGATTGCCCAGGTCCTTGGCCTGGTCGCTGAGCTGCACATGCACGTTGCGGCCTTCGGCACCTTCGAGCACCACCTGATGGTTGGCGGCATCCACCTCCAGCACCTTGGTGGTCACCTCATCGGCTTCCAGCGACTTGGACAACGGGATATCGGCAGCATGTGCCGTCAGGGCACCAGCAGACAGCAGGGTTGCCAGGGCAATTGCCTGGCGAAGAGGGCGCAATACATTCATTGAGTGGACTTCCATGTGAGAGGAGCCTTGAGTCTAGTGGCGCGTTCGCGATTCGCAAATTCGCCACTGAGACGGAACGGCTACTTGATCACCACCGGATTCACCGGTGCGCCACTGCCCCCGACAATCTTCAGCGGGGCGGCGGTGTAGAGGAATTTCCACTGGCCGTCGTCCGCACAATCGGCGGCCAGTTCCTCCAGCAACACGATTTCGGTGAAGGCGATCCCCAGGTTGCGCATCAGCGCGCAATGCAGCGGAATCTGCACCCCGGACACCGGGTCGGTGATCACTTCGTTGGCGATGGTGTCGGTCACCAGGTTGGGGATTTCCATCTCGTGGAACCACTCCACCAGCTCCCGGCTGTAGGTCAGCCCCGGCTCCATCAGGTCCTTGAAGAACTCGGTCTTGCCCAGCTCATAAAACGCCCCCATGGACCCGGTGCGGATGATCAGGATGTCACGTTTTTCAATGGTCACGCCCTGGGCTTTGGCGGCGTCGAGCAGGTCCAGGTGGTTGAAGGTTTCGCCCCGGCCCAGGCACTTCTTGCCGCGATGGCGGGCCATGTCGATCAGCACCGCACGGCCCACCACGCCGCGTTCGGCAATCGCCAGCACGCTGGCCTTGGCCATGCCGCCAACGGTGGTCTGGGCGTCGTAGCCGTTCCACAGTTGATTGTCGTACCAGGCGTGGCCGAGGGCGTCGTACTGGGTCGAGCCTTGCAGCTGCATGAAGATCACGTCGTCGGAATACGCCGCACCACCGGTCATGTGCGGCTGTTTGCCGAAGTGGTAATGGCTGTGGTCGAGGGTATTGAAGCGCATCGACGGGTTGCGCGCCGGCCACATCGGGTCGCCGTCGGGGTGGCCGATCTGCACTTGCAGGGTAAAGGTCTTGCCCTGGCGCACCGAGGCCACGCCCCGCAGTACTTCGGCTTCAGTCAGGTAATTGAGGGCGCCGACTTCGTCGTCCGGGCCCCATTTACCCCAGTTCTTTGGCAGGCCTTCAAGCAATTCGCGGGTGTTCGGCTCGTTCTTATTATGAAGATCACACATAGCAATTCCGGTCCCTGTGAGAGTGAGTTACACGCAGCGCCCGCCATCGACTTCAAGGCAAGTGCCGGTGATGAACGCCGCTTCGTCCGACGCCAGGTACAGGCAGGCGTTGGCCACATCTTGCGGGGTGGAAAAGCGCCCCAGGGGAATGGTCGCCATGAATTTCTGGCGGTTTTCCGGGGTGTCCGGTACGCCCATGAATTCGCTGAGCAACGCCGTGGCACCCACTACCGGGTTCACGCAGTTGACGCGGATATTGTCCGGCCCCAGCTCCGCCGCCATGGTCTTGCTCATGACCACCACTGCGCCCTTGCTGCCGTTATACCAGACCAGTCCCGGACGCGGGCGGATCGCCGCCGTCGAGGCAATATTGACGAACACGCCGCCGCCCTGGCCGCGAAAATGCGGCACAAAATGCTTGGCGCTCAAGAAGATGCTTTTGACGTTGACCGCAAACACCCGGTCGAATTCGGCTTCGTCGACTTCCAGCATCGGCCGGTTGCGGTGGGTGGTACCGGCGTTGTTGATGACGATATCCAGGCCGCCGAACTGCTCCAAAGTGCCACGCAGCAGGGCGCCCATGCTTTCATCGTTGGCCACGTTGACCTCGATGAAATGCGCATGGCCGCCGCTTTCGGCGATTTCATTGACCACCCGCTGACCGCCGACGGCGTTCATGTCGGCGACGATGACCTTGGCGCCCTGGCGCGCGAAAGTCTTGGCGATGCCCTCGCCAAACCCCGAACCGGCGCCGGTGACGATCGCGACTTTATTGGCTAAACGCATGGTGTGTTCTCCGTTCTTGTTGTTGTGAGGAATCAACCGTGTTTGATCGCAATGGTCTTCAAGGTGGTAAAACCCAGCAGCGCCTCGAAGCCTTTTTCCCGTCCATACCCGCTGGCCTTTACGCCGCCGAATGGCAATTCAACGCCGCCACCGGCGCCATAGTTATTGATGAACACCTGGCCACAACGCAGGGTGCGCGCCAGGCGCATTTGCCGCGCGCCATCGCGGGTCCACACGCCGGCCACCAGGCCGAACTCGGTGCCGTTGGCCAGGCGAATCGCTTCGGCTTCATCGTCGAAGGGCATCACGGCCAGCACCGGGCCGAACACTTCCTGTTGCGCCAGGCGACTGTCAGGCGGCACATCGCGAAACAGCACCGCCTCCTGGAAATACCCGCCGCTGCCGGCCTCGGCCACCACCGTTCCGCGCGCGGCGACGGTGATCCCCGCCTGTTCGGCTTGACGAATAAACTCGCGCACCAGGCGCAGCTGCTTCTGATTGATCAGCGGGCCCATGTCCAGGTCCAGCGCCGAAGGCCCGGCGCGCAATTCGCTGAAACGTTGGCTGAGGCGTGCGAGCAGGGTTTCGTAAATGCTGCGTTCCACCAGCAAACGGCTGCCGGCGGAGCAGGTTTGCCCGCAGTTCTGAATGATGGCGTTGACCAGCACCGGCAACGCTTCATCCAGGTCGGCATCGGCGAACACCAGTTGCGGCGACTTGCCGCCCAACTCCAGGGTGACCGGGCAGTGGCGTTCGGCAGCGGCTTTCGACACGGCAGTACCGGTGGCGGTGGAGCCGGTGAACGAAATGTGATCGATGCCCGGGTGTGCACACAACGCCGCGCCGGCTTCGTAGCCGTAACCGGTGACTACGTTGATCGCGCCGGCTGGAAAACCAACCTCGGCAGCGATTTCCGCCAGGCGCAGCAACGACAGGCTGGCATCTTCCGCCGGCTTGACCACGCACGCATTGCCCGCCGCCAACGAGGCGCCGACGCTGCGCCCGAAAATCTGCATCGGGTAATTCCACGGGATGATATGCCCGGTCACCCCGTGGGGTTCGCGCACCGTCAACACCGTGTAGCCGGCCTGGTACGGCAGGGTTTCGCCGTGCAGTTTGTCGGCGGCACCCGCGTAGTATTCGAAATAGCGGGCAAGGGCGGTGGCATCGGCGCGGGCGACTTTCAGCGCCTTGCCGGTGTCCCGCGCCTCGATCTGCGCCAGCTCTTCATGATGTTCCAGCACCGCCACGCCGAGCTTGGCCAGCAAACGGCTGCGCTCCACGGCAGACAACCGGCCCCACGGGCCGTCGAAGGTTTCGCCGAGTGCCAGGCGCGCCGCGCTGATCGCCGCCTCGATATCGGCGGCCGTGCCACGGGCGATGCTCGAATAGGTTTCGCCGGTGCTGGGGTCGATCACCGGAATGTCTTCCAGCGAGGTCGACGCCAGCCATTGGTTGGCGATGTAATGTGCGTTGGTCATGTTCAGCTCCTGTTCCCTGCGACGCATTCGGCGATGGCGCGACCCACTTCGACAGTGCTGGCGCTGCCGCCCATTTCCCGGGTGCGCGGGCCTTCGGCAAGCACCGTTTCGATGGCGGACACGATGGCTGCCGCCGCTTCCTGGTAAAGCGGGTCACCGTCGCCCAGGTGCTCGATCATCAGCGCGGCCGACCAGATCTGCCCGATGGGATTGGCGACACCGAGCCCGGCAATATCCGGCGCGGAACCGTGCACCGGCTCGAACAGCGACGGATAGCGCCGCTCGGGATTGAGGTTGGCCGACGGCGCGATGCCGATGGTGCCGGTGCACGCCGGGCCGAGGTCGGAAAGGATGTCGCCGAACAGGTTGGAGGCCACCACCACATCGAACCAGTCGGGATGCTGCACGAAGTGCGCGCACAGAATGTCGATGTGGAACTTGGCGGTCTTCACGTCCGGGTAGCGCCGGGCAATTTCGTTAACCCGCTCGTCCCAGAACGGCATGGTGATCGAGATACCATTGGATTTGGTCGCCGCCACCAGGTTTTTCCGCGGGCGCTGTTGCGCCAGTTTGAAGGCGTAGTCCACCACGCGGTCCACGCCTTCGCGGGAGAAGATCGACTCCTGCACCGCGATTTCCCGCGCCGTGCCTTCCCACATGCGGCCGCCAACGCTGGAGTATTCGCCTTCGGTATTTTCCCGCACCACGATAAAGTCGATGTCCCCCGGCACGCGGTCGGCCAGCGGGCAGGGCACGCCGGGCATCAGGCGCACCGGGCGGATATTCACGTATTGATCGAACTGGCGGCGGATCTTCAGCAGCGACTCCCACACCGCAGTGTGGTCGGCAATGATGTCGGGCGCACCCACCGCGCCGAAGAAGATCGCGTCATGGCTGCCGATCTGTTCGGCCCAGTCGTCGGGCATCATCGTGCCGTGGGCCAGGTAGTGTTCGCTGCACCAGGCAAAGTGGTCGAAGTGAAAGTGAATACCGAAGCGCCGGCTGACAGCGTCCAGTACCCGCAGGCCTTCGGGCACCACTTCGCGGCCGATGCCGTCGCCGGGAATCACGGCGATGCGGTGGGTGGGGCGGGTGTGGGATTGGGACACGCCGTGTCTCCTGTCTTGTTTTTATAGGAAGGTCTGGCGGGGGCATTCTTGGCACAGCTGTGACAACAGGGGAATTGCTAATTGTGGAATCGGCCTTCGCAAAATTCG
Source organism: Pseudomonas sp. C8002 (assembly GCF_013385765.1). Taxonomy (NCBI): domain Bacteria; kingdom Pseudomonadati; phylum Pseudomonadota; class Gammaproteobacteria; order Pseudomonadales; family Pseudomonadaceae; genus Pseudomonas; species Pseudomonas sp. C8002. Next base: position 47,023 of record NZ_JACAPJ010000037.1, on the reverse strand, counting down.
AAGGCCAAAGGTTTACGCAGGGTTGGCGCTCAGGTAGTCGAACAGTGCCAGGCTCGTCAGTGACGGCTGTTCCTTGCGCATGCACAGGTACATCTGCCGGTCGGCCCAGCTGTCGTCGATTTCGATAAAGCGCAAGGCCATCTCCTTGCGGAAGATCTGCACCGCGCCCTGTGGCAACACGCCCACACCCTGGCCGGCGGCGATCAAGCGGCACACTGCTTCGAAACTGCGCACCTGCACCCGCAGCCGCAACGGCATGCCGATCGCCGCGGCGGCCTCGGTAATCAACGGGGTGATGGCGGCGTTGTCTTCCAGGCCGACGAAGTCGTAGCCGAGCAAATCCTCGAAGCGCGCATGGCGCATTTTCAGTGGGTGGTCATTGGGCACGAGCAGGCACAGGCGGTCCTGGCAGTAGGGCTCGAACCGCAGCTCTTCGCTGGGGCGGGTGGTGACGATACCGACATCCGCCACGCCCTCGCGCACGGCCTGGAGGATCTCCCGGCTGCGCTCCTCGCGAATATCCAGGCGGATGCCCGGGTGCAAGGTGTTCCACTGGGTCAGTTGGCGCGGCAGTTCCTGGCTCATTGCCGAACTGTTGGCGTACAGGCAAACCCGGCCGGTGGCGCCCTTGGCGTAATCGGCGAGATCGGCGTGCATGCCGTCCACGGCCCGCAGGATCGATTGTGCATGCTGGGCCAATACTTCCCCGGCTGCCGTCGGTGAAACGCCGGTGGAGGTGCGGGTCAGCAGGGCGACCTTGAAGTGCTGCTCCAGCAGCGACAGGCGTCGGCTGGCGGCAGAGAGGGAGAGATGGGATTGCTCGGCCGCCCGGGACAGGTTGCCCAGCTTGACCGCCTTGAGGAACAGCTCGATGGAAGTGAGGTCGGGGGACATGCCGGGGTCCTTGTGCGCAGTGGTTGGGAAACTACGCAGTTGGCGTTCGGCTGTCCAATGTCCGGCAAACAACCCGGGTGCAGGCAGATCTGCTTTCTGTAGGAGCTGGCTTGCCTGCGATAGCATCACCGAGGTGCATCTGACACACCGAGGTGCCTGCATCGCAGGCAAGCCAGCTCCTACATTGACTAGGGTTAGAAGTCGATACTGGCCGACAGCTTGGCCACGCGCGGGTCACCTTGGGTCAGGTAGCCGCCGAGTGCCGATTCCCAGTACTTGGTATTGGCGACGTTCTCCACAGTGGCGCCGAGGGTGACGTCACGCTGTTCCACCTTGAAGGTGTAGCGGGCGCCCACGTCGAAGCGGTTCCAGGCGGGCAGGCTGAGGTTGTTGGCCGCGTCGGCATATTGGCCGCCGGTGCGCAGCATCCGGCCGTTGACTGTCACGCCTTGCAGGCCTGGTACATCCCAGTCCACGCCGGCATTCAGTTGGAAGGTCGGTACGCCGATGGCGCGGTTGCCGTCGTTGGCGCCGTTCTGGGTGCCGTGGACTTCGGTGTGGATGATGGTTGCGCCGCCCAGCAGGCGCAGGCCGGCGATCGGTTCACCGAACACGTTGAGCTCAACGCCTTTGTTGACTTGCTCGCCCTGGCGAACATAGGTGGCGCTCAAGCCGTCGGCGCTGAGTTGTGAGTAACCGTCGGTTGGTTGCTCGATGCGATACACACCCAGGGTTGCGCCATAGGTACCCATGTCGAGCTTGACCCCGGCTTCGGTCTGTTTCGAGCGCGCCGGGGCATAGGCCTGGCCGGCGTTGGTAATGGGTGCGGTGCCGGCGTTCTGAGGTGCGGTCGGGCCCTGGGCCAAGCCTTCGATATGGTTGGCATAGAACGACACGTGGTCCCACGGCTTGAACACCAGGCCGTACACCGGTGTGGTGATCGACTTGTCGTAATCGGCGTTACGTGGGCCCGACCCGTAGGCATACCCTTGGACCACCAGTTCCTGGCGGCGCAACCCGGCGGTCACCAGCAAGCGATCATCCATAAAGCCCAGGGTGTCCGAGACCGCTGCACTGCGGGCGAAGGTCTTGGCGGTGATGCCCGGATCGTTCAGGTCGCCGCCGACGAAACTGCCCTTGACCGGTTCGGCAACGTCCACCGGGTTATAGATATTGCTGGCGTGGCCGTTGAGGTCGAAGTCATAGGCGTTGCGCGTCTGGGCCCAGATCCCGGTCAACCCGAAGTTCAGTTTGTGGCTGACAGCGCCGGTCTGGAACTTGCCATTCAAGCCCGCCATCAGGCTGGTGTTGTCTTCCTGGTGGGCGATGCGCGAGCCGCTGACGGTGGCATTGCCCAGGGTGTCATTCAACGTGACCGAGGAGTAACGGCCAATCTCGTTGGTGTGCTTGGCGCCGCCTGCGATGTAGGCGGTCCAGTTGTCATTCAGGTCGTACTCGGCGCGCAACATGCCGAAAGTGTCTTCCAGGCTGCTGGTGCCCCAGCTCGGCGCGTAGTTGGTGTCGGCCGAAGGCGCGTTGGGGATATGGGTCAGGTTCTGGCCGAGCAACACGGTGTTGCGCCCGCCATTGATCTGCTGTTTCGAGTAGACAAAGTCTCCCGACAAACGCAGCGCATCACCGCGATAGTCCAGGCCAACCGCAAACAGCTTCGAACGCTGGCTCTCGTCATCGATCCCGGTGTCGCCTTCGCGCTGGGAAATATTCACCCGTGCGCCAAAACGATTGTCCTCGCCAAAACGTTGCCCGATATCCAGGTGCTCGCCGACCCGGCCATCGCTGCTGATGTCGGTGCTGAAACGCCGCAACGGCACATCATCGGCGCGCTTGGGTTGCAGGTTCACGCCGCCGCCAATCCCGGAACCGCCGGGCGTCACGCCATTGATAAAGGCGTTGGGGCCCTTGAACACTTCAACCCGCTCCAGGGCGTCGGTGGACATGATCTGGCGCGGCAGGATGCCGTACAGACCGTTGAACGAAATGTCATCGCCGTTCAGCGGCAGGCCACGGATCACAAAGGCCTGGGCCTGGTTCGCGTACCCCGACGCCTGGCGCACGGACGAATCGTTGAGCAGCACATCGCCGACGTTCTCGGCCTGCTGGTCACGGATCAATTTTTCGGTGTAGGAAGACATGCTGAACGGCACGTCCATGATGTCCTGGTTGCCCAGCACCCCCAGCTGCCCGCCGCGGGCGACCTGGCCGCCGGCGTACACCGGGGGCAGGGCGTTGGGCGTGGCCGCGTCGGCGCTGATGGTGGTAGCACCCAGTTCCAGAGCCTTGCCGTCCTGACTGTTGTTCGCATCCTGCGGGGTTTCTGGAGTGGCGGCGTGAGCGGCGAGGCTCAGGGAGCAGCAAAGGGCGAGCAGGGTAGGGCGAAACGGCACAGCCAAACGGGTGGAAGTGGGCATGGTCGATCCTGACGGCGAACCGTCAATGTGAGGAAAAGGACAACAACGTTGCGCGTCCTCGCTGCGCGGATACGACTCCGGTGCGAATGATAGTAATTGTCATTAATGTTCTGCAACAAGTTTGTGAGATTACTCTCTCCGTATACGTAGGCCATTTCGGTTAAGTCGCCGCGCCGTGGCACAGGCCGAGTAGAATCACGCCCTGAAAGTGATTCTAGAGGTGTGGCAAGGTGGATTTACAGCAGGGGTTTGTCCTGACCCGGCATTGGCGCGACACCCCGGCGGGCACGGAGGTCAGCTTTTGGCTGGCTACCGATCAAGGCCCCAGGTTCGTGCGCTTGCCGGTGCAGACCTCCGTGATGTTCATCCCGCAAGCCCATCGCAAGCCCGCCGAGCTGCAGCTCAAGGGCGAGCGCGGTATCGAGTTGCGTGACTTGGCGCTCTGCGACTTCCACCATCGCCCGGTGCTGGGCCTCTACACCAAACAGCATCGCCAATTGATGGACCTGGAAAAGCGCCTGCGTCGAGCCGGCATCGACGTCTACGAAGGCGATGTGCGCCCGCCCGATCGCTACATGATGGAGCGCTTCATCACCGCGCCGGTGTTGTTCGGCGGCAAAGCGGGCGAGGGCGGCATGCTGGTGGAGGCGCAGATGAAACCCGCGCCGGATTACCGCCCGCCCCTCAAGCTGGTGTCGCTGGACATCGAGACCACCGCCCAGGGCGACCTGTATTCCATCGCCCTGGAAGGTTGCGGCGAGCGCCAGGTGTACATGCTCGGCCCGCCCAACAACACCGATGCGGTGGACTTCAAGCTCGACTACTGCGACACCCGCGCCGAACTCCTCGAACGCCTGAATGTGTGGCTCGCCACCCATGACCCCGACGCGATCATCGGCTGGAACCTGGTGCAGTTCGACCTGCGCGTGCTGCACGAACACGCGCAACGCCTGAACGTGCCGCTGCTGCTGGGCCGTGGCGGCGATGCCATGGGCTGGCGCGAGCACGGCAGCCGCAATCACTACTTCGCGGCAGCGGCCGGGCGGTTGATCATCGATGGCATCGAAGCCTTGCGCTCGGCCACCTGGAGTTTCGAATCCTTCAGCCTGGAAAACGTCGCCCAGACCTTGCTCGGTGAAGGTAAATCGATCTCCACGCCGTACCAGCGCATGGACGAAATCAACCGCATGTTCGCCGAGGACAAGCCCGCGCTGGCACGCTACAACCTCAAGGACTGCGAGCTGGTCACGCGGATTTTCGAGAAGACCGAGCTGCTGAAATTCCTCCTCGAACGAGCCAGCGTCACCGGCTTGCCGGCAGACCGCAACGGCGGTTCGGTGGCAGCGTTCACGCACCTGTACATGCCGCTGATGCACCGCCAGGGTTTCGTCGCGCCGAACCTGGGAGACAAACCACCCCAGGCCAGCCCCGGCGGGTTTGTCATGGATTCGCGCCCGGGCCTCTACGAGTCGGTGCTGGTGCTTGACTACAAAAGCCTCTACCCGTCGATCATCCGCAGCTTTCTGATCGACCCGGTGGGCCTGATCGAAGGCCTGCGTCACCCCGAAGACAGCGAGTCGGTGGAAGGCTTTCGCGGTGCGCGGTTTTCCCGCACCCGGCATTGCCTGCCGTCGATTGTCGCGCGGGTTTCCGAGGGCCGCGAAGTGGCCAAGCGCGAACACAACGCGCCGCTGTCCCAAGCGCTGAAGATCATCATGAACGCCTTCTACGGCGTACTCGGCTCCAGTGGTTGCCGCTTCTTCGACACGCGACTGGCATCGTCCATCACCCTGCGCGGCCACCAGATCATGCGCCAGACCCGCGAGCTGGTCGAAGCCCGGGGTTATGAGGTGATCTACGGCGATACCGACTCGACTTTTGTCTGGCTCGGCAGCCCCCATTCCCAGGAAGACGCGACGCGCATCGGCCTGGACCTGGTGCAGCACGTCAACACCTGGTGGCGCGAGCGCCTGCAGAGTGAGTTCGGCCTGCAAAGCGCCCTGGAACTGCAATACGAAACCCACTTCAGCCGCTTCCTGATGCCGACCATTCGTGGTGCGGAAGAAGGCAGCAAAAAGCGCTACGCCGGGCTGGTCACCCGTGCCGACGGCAGCGAAGAAATGGTCTACAAGGGCCTGGAAACCGTACGCAGCGACTGGTCGCCCCTGGCCCGGCAATTCCAGCAGGAACTCTACCAGCGCATCTTCCACCGCCAGCCCCACCAGGATTATGTGCGCGACTACGTACGTCGCACCTTGAGCGGCGAGCTCGACGACCTGCTGATCTACCGCAAGCGCCTGCGCCGGCAACTGGGTGACTACGAGCGCAACGTACCGCCCCACGTGCGCGCCGCGCGGCTGGCCGACGAATACAACGACCGCCAGGGCCGCCCGCGCCAGTACCAGAACGGTGGCTGGATCAGCTACGTGATCAGCGTCAACGGCCCCGAACCGCTGGAAGTGCGCCAGGCACCGATCGACTACGACCACTACGTCACCCGGCAACTGCAACCGGTGGCGGACGCGATCCTGCCGTTTGTAAACGATGACTTCGGCACCCTGGTGGGCGGCCAGATGGGCTTGTTCTGAAACGGCTTGCCTTGAGGTGGCGAGAGCCTGCAATCTTGGCCACTGACGACCACCATACAGCGCAGCCCTCCCATGACTGAAATCACCCTGACCGGCACCACGGTCGAACTCCGGCCCCTGCAACGCGAACACGCCACCGCCCTGGTACAGGCTGCTGCCGACGGGCAGTTGTGGAACCTCAAGGTCACCAACGTGCCGGGGCCCGACACCGTCGAAAAGTACGTGGACATTGCCCTGGCCGGGCGTGAGGCGGGCACCGTGATGCCGTTTGTCATCGTGCGCCGCGACACCGGTGAAGTGGTGGGCAGCACCCGGTTCTGGAAAGTCGACCGGGTCAACCGCAAGCTGGAGATCGGCCACACGTTTATCAGCCAGTCGGTGCAGAAATCCGGGGTCAACACCGAGGCCAAGCTGTTGCTGCTGACCCACGCGTTTGAAGTGATGGAGTGCGTGCGGGTGCAGTTCACCACCGATGAACTCAACGAAAAATCCCGGGCCGCGATCCTGCGCCTCGGCGCGGTACAGGAAGGGATCGTGCGCCACGAGCGCATCATGCCCGATGGCCGCAAGCGCAACTCGGTGCGCTTCAGCATCATTGATCCGGAATGGCCACAGGTGAAGGCGGGGTTGCAAGCCAGGCTGGCTCGCTAGGGCTTATGGCTCAGCTCTTCCACCAACTCATCCATCCGGTCGGCAATTTTCGGCGTGGTCGACAGCACAAAGCCTTTTTGCGTGCCCACATAGGTCTCGACGATGTACAGCGTGTCGCCCACATCCAGCCCCAGTTCCTGCAAGGCTTCGTCTGGCAGGCGGATGGCGCCGTCGCCGTCCCAGTCTTCGATCGTGACGCGTTTGCTGTGCATGATGGCTTCCCGTTGAACGAATGAACGGCCTAGCCTAACACCTCAATCCACTGCCAGGAGGCTTGGCACTGTGTACACCCTTTACGGAACCCAAGGCACCGGCTCGTGCATCATCGAAATTGCCCTGCAGCGTTGCGGTGTCGAGTGGTGCCAGGTCGACGCCTGCTCCTGGGAAGACCGCGTGGGCAACGAGGCGTTGGCGCGGATCAACCCGCTCAAGCAAATCCCCACCCTGCAACTGCCCAATGGCAGCGTGTTGACGGAAAGCGCGGCGATCCTGATTCACCTGGGCCTGCAGTTTCCCGCCTCAGGGCTGCTGCCCGAGGAGCCCGCCCAAGTCATTCGCGGCCTGGTGTACATCGCCGCCAACTGTTACTCGGCGATTGGCATCATCGACTATCCGGAACGCTGGACCGACAGCCCCGATGCGCAGCAGCATGAACAGTTGATCAGCGGCACCCGTCGCCGCCTGCATAGGGCCTGGGAGGTGTTTGCCGATCAATTTGCCGAGCAACTGTTCACCCCGGCGCAGGTTCCGAATGCACTGGCGATCATGGCTGCGGCGGTGTCGCGTTGGGCAGGCGGGCGGGACGCGCTGCAACAGTCGCGGCCTGAGTTTGCCCGGGTGCTGGCGCAGGTGGATGCCCACCCAAACGTAGCGCCGGTATTTGCCCGGCATTGGCCGTCGTGAGCATCCGCAATCAAAAGAAACAATGAGGCGTAAGGTGGCTAAACGCCTTGCGTCGCGGGCGTCCTGACCTACGCTTTCTGAAGTTGTTGTAGGAATCATCCTTGAATTTGACTGTCGCAGACATGAAACTCAAGAACCCTGCATGGAATTCAAAGGAGGTGTGCATGCTCATCCGGTCGCTGACCCTGGCTACCCTGATGGCTTTTACGGGGCCGCTGTTGGCCGCGGATGATCTCAATCCGCTCAAGCAGGACCTGGGCAAGTCCCGTCCGTTGGTGGTGGTGGAGCTCGACTCCGGCAACCCGACGTTGGCCACCCTCAAGAAACAGCTGGACGAGCCTGCCAACAAGCAGTCCTTTGAAGAGCGCAACATGGTGCTGTACACCGTGTCCTTTGGCAGCATCGGCGCTGAAGGCGAGAAGTTCGCCAAGGACGCGAAGGACAACAAGAAGCTCGCGCCGCCGGAAACCAACGCGCTGATCCGCGCACTCAAGCTGGGCGCCGGCAGTGGTACCAAGGTGATCCTAGTGGGCAAGGACGGCGAGAAAAAACTCGAGAAGACCGTGCCACCCGACACCCTCAGCCTGGCGGATTTCTTCAGCGCGATTGATCAGATGCCCCAGGCTGAAAAGGACCTTGCCGCCCCGGCCGAACCTGAGCCCGCTGCCCCTGCAGCAGGCAAGCCTGGAGCCAAGGCGGGCAAAAACACCAAGCATCCAGCGCCACAACCGGCACTGGATGATTGAGCGTTTTTCTGTAGGAGCTGGCTTGCCTGCGATAGCATCACCTCGGTAATTCAGGCACACCGCGGTGATGCCATCGCAGCCTCGCTAAAGCTCGACAGCTCCCACATCACGCCTCAAGCTCCAGGCTTTTCACCGGCCACCGCCGGTGCCTTGCGCACCGGGAACGGGAAGTAGAAAAACCGCAGGAAGGCCACCCGCTTGATCACCTCGCCGATCATCAACGGCACCACCACCGCCACCACCAGCCCGATAAACGCCGCCGCCACATCCGGCAGGCCCAGGTGCTGCAGGAGGGCAATGGTCTTGTGCTGGATCTCGCCGTGGAAAATCAACAGGATCAGTGTCGACTGGCCGATGTAGGTCATGGCGCGGGTCAGCACCGCAGACGTCATCATCAACCCGGCCAGCGCCCAGCAGATGTACACACCGATCACCGCCAGTGCACTGGTCCAGAACCAATGGTCATAGCGCCGTTGGGCCAGGTCCATGGTGTCCCAGGTCGGGATGAAAATCGCGAAGTACACCACCAGCGCCACCACCATGCTCAGCAGTGAGCTCTGATGTTTGCGCAGCACGTCCCGCAGCAGATAACCGAGGATGAAATAGGTACTGCTGATCAACGTGACATCCAGGCTGAAGGGCAGCCCCGGCATCGTCCAGGTCTGGCCGCCGACGGTGATCGGTACCTGCCAGAACCAGTCCAGGGTCCAGACCCCCAGCAGCAACTGCACGCCCACCACCACGCAACTCCACACCAGGGACAGGCCCAGGCGTTGCATCAGCCGCAGCATCACCCAGGCAAACAGTATCGCCGCCCAGAAGTGTGGCAAGAACCACAAGGCCTGCCAGGGCAGGGTATCCACCGAGGCGTACAGCACGCCCCCAATGTCGGGCAGCAGCGGTTGGCCGCGCAGGATGTCGCGCACCAATACGTACACCAGCATCGTGGTGAAGAACGGCTTGAGCAGGGCATCGGCCTTGCGCACCGCCATTTCAACGAACGGCTGCTCGGGCTTGAAGAACACCCCGGAGAGGAAAAAGAACAGCGGCAGGATGAAGACCGCGAGTATCGGGTACAGCAGGTTCGGGGAATGCTCCACGAACCAGCCATGCCCGAACACGATGATCAGGATGCCAATGCCCTTGGCAATATCCATTTGAATCCAGCGTTTTTTCACCTGACTGCTCCCACTCTATAAATCTGCCTTGCGCCACGGCTTGAGCCACAGGCCCATGCCCAGCAACACCACGGCCCCCGCCAGGGTGCTCAACCCCAGCTGAAGCCAGATACCTTGGATCCTGAACAGCACCAACGCCGCCAGGCCCATCATCAATGCACTCAACACCCAGTGCCGCTTCCAGGGCAGGGCGCCGAGCAAGTCCTGGCGCTGCATCAACAGCAACGCGGTGCACAACACCCCGGCGAGGGCGGCCAGCGGAATGCCCGCCAGGCCAAACACAAACGGCAGCGCAGCCAGCAGCAGCACGTTCACCAGGCTGCCCAGCAACTCGCAACGCAGCGGCTGGCGGGTGTCGCCGGCGGCATAGGCATAACGCGCCAGCAGGGCGTTCCAGGCGCCGAACACCAGCGGCACGGCAAACCAGGCCAGCAACAGCGGCAACGGCGAATCCACCGACTGCTTCGGCAGCAGCAACGCCACCAGGCTCGGCGCCGCCGCCACCAGGCCGACGCCTGCGGGCAAGGTCAGCAGGCTGGCGGTTTCCAGGCCACGCTTGAGCAGGGCCAGGCGCTCGTCGCCCTGGCGCCGGCTCATCATGCCCAGCAGCACCTGGTTGAGGCTCATCAGGGCAATCAACGGCAAGTTCATCAGCTTGCGGGCCAGGTTGACCCAGGTCACCGCACCTTCACCCAGCAAGGACGCCACCAGCCGTTCAATCAGCGCCAAACCCTGGCTGGCACCGTTGCTTAAAAGTAGCGGGCCTATGCGAGCGCCCAGCTCGCGCAATTCCAATGTCGAAGCCCGCAGCCGCCACGGCCGCCAGCCCAGGCGCAGCATCGACGGCAACAGCGCCAGGGGCATCAGCAGGCTGCCGGTGAGGCAGGCCAACGCCAGCGAGTGCGGTTGCGTGGCGGTACCGGCGAGGGCGAGGTAGGTCACCGGCGGCAGGTTGAACAGCAACGAACCGAGCCCCGCGACCACAAAGCGCTCGCTGGCCTGCAGCGGAATACTGAACAGCGCATGCAGCATCAGCCCCGGCACACTCCAGGCGAGAATCTGCAAGTTGCTGCTGGCGAGGCTGGTGGCCGTCGCCGCCAGCCCCGGGCCGAGCAGCTGCACCAGCCATGGCGCCAGCAACGTCAGCAGCAGGCTGGTCACCAGGGCGATCAGCAACAGCGCCGGGAACAACACCGCCAGCCAGTCCAGGCGCTCGCCGTCCTTGCGTTGCAGGTACAGCGGCAGGGCGGCGGCACTCAGCACACCGCCGGCCAGGGACATGCGTAACGCTTCGGGCAAGAACAGCGCGATCAGGAACGCATCGCTGCGCTCGCCCGCACCCCACGCCGCCACCAGCAACCACTCACGGGCAAACCCGAGGCACAGCCCCAGCAAGGTTGCCAGGGTCAACCAGAACGCCGATCCGAGCATGCCTAGGGCCCGACGCTATTGAACACAGGCTTGCGATGCGCCACGGTCTTGACCTTTGGCAGACGCGCCGGAAACAGACGCCGCGCCTCCAGCACGTTGATCCCCACCATCAGCCAGAACAGCGCAATCATCACCAGGGCGAAGCTGAAGTAGTGGTCAAAAAAGCCGCTGACCAGCGCCGACAGAATCCCCGCCGTGCTGCCCAGCCAGATCGCATTGTCCTTGGTCAGGCGGATCGGGCCGATTTCCGGACGGGACTCGCGCCACCAGCGCCAGGTCACTGCGATAAACAGCAGCATGCTGATCACCCCGGTCTTGTAGACGAAATTCAGCCACAGGTTGGAAATCCCCAGCAGGTGCGTACCCGGCACCGGAGGGTCAACCTTGAAGCCAATGCCCAGCGGGTAACTGGCCACGGCCTGGGGGAACATGCGGTATTCGTCAAAGCGCACTTCGGTACTCGCGTTCTGCGCCGAAAAGATTGTCGCCAGACGTTCCTGCAACGGTGGGTACGACAGCACCAGCGCCACGGCCAACGCCACGCCGATCATCAGCAAACGCCCGGTGTACGGCACCCGGCGCGACGCCATCCAGATCAGCACCAGCGCCAGGCTGACCATCGCCCCCCGGCTGCTGGCCAACAGCAGGGCCGCCGCACCCAGGCAGGCAACGCCCAGGCCGAGACCGCGTTTCCAGCCGGTGTTGGTGATGCCGTAGCAGAACGCCAATGGCAGCAGCAGCGCCATGATCCCGCCGGTGGCATTCGGGTGCATCCATGGCGAACCCATCCGCGAGGCCATGGCACCCAGGCCCAGGGACAGGGTGTCGAGGCTGCCGTAGTTCATCAGGGTCAGGATCGGCAACATGCCCGAGGCCGAGCGCGAGCGGATAAATACGCCGATGGACATCACCAGCATCGCCAGTGTGCCCAGCAACAAGGCGATCACCAGGGCTTCGCGGTTCTTCTGTTCAACCAGCAGCTTGGCGGCGAGGAACAGCACCGACAGGTTCAGCAGCCAACGCAACCAGTTCGCCACGCCGCTGGCCTCGGCGGTGATGCTGACCTGGCCGACGATAAACGGCACCACTGTGAAGATCATCAGCCACATCAACATGCGGTCGGTAGGGCGCCGCGACAGCGGTGGGGCGGCCGGCAGGCGCGAGAGGAAACCGTGCCAGATCACCGCCGCCCAGGTCAGGGCGATCAGCGCCTCACTGACCGTACTGCGAATCCCCAGGTTGAGGGTGGAGTAGGGCATGAACGTCGCCACCAGGGCGAACAGCAGCAGTCCCCAGAACGGGAACCGCAGAATCGTCACGGCAGCGGCCAGGCCGATCACTGCCAGCACGGCCTTGACCGGGGAAAGAAACAGGATCAACCCACCAAACAGCAGGCCGAAGACGATGGCGACGAGGCTACCCAGTGAGATTCTCAATTCAATTCCTCGATCAGTTCGGCCAGGCGCCGACGGTAGGCCTGGTGGTTGAAGCGTTCGGCCCAGCTGCGTAACTGTTCAGGTGGTTGTTCGACGGGTTGGTCGGCCAGGTGCAGCATCAATTGCACCAGCGCCGCGCCGTCCGTGGGTGAAAACCGCGGTGCCAGCGGCGGGGTGATTTCGTCCAGCGAGGTACCGCTGGCCACCGCCACCGGAGTGCCGACGCTCAGGGCTTCGATTACCGGCAAGCCAAAGCCTTCCGCGTAGGAAGGCTGCCACAGGCGCAAGGCCTTGCGGTAGAGCCCGTGCAATTCAGCGTCGGATACGCCGCTCAAGGCGCGTATCCCCGGGTAGTTGCGTTGTGCTTCGGGCAAATGCTCCAGGCTGCCCACCAGCACCAGTTCCGGCACGCTCGGCGACTGGCTGCGCGCTTGCTGCCAGGCGTCCACCAGGAACGGCACGTTCTTGCGCAATTCCCGGGTACCCACCAGCAGCCAGTAGCGCTCGGGCAGTTGCCGGGCCGAGAGGTCCGCCGGCAGTCCGACAAAACCCACCACCTGGTTGGGCAACACGCGAATCTTGCCTGCCGCCTTGGGAAACAGCCGCGCGGTTTCGTCGGCACTGTACTGCGAAGGCGTCCACACCCGGTCTGCCGTGTGCACCGCATAGGTGATCGACAGCCGATCACTGGCCTTGTAGATCAGCGCCTTCAGGCGGTTGGCGTGATAGTTGTCCAGGGTGATCTGAAACAGGTCATGCAGCAGCACCACGGTGCGCAGGCCCTGGGGTGTGGGCGGCAGCGGCAGGCCCATATTGAAGGTGCTGATGTACACATCGATGTGCTCATTGCGCAGCGCCTTGGGCAGATAGCCCGCCTCGAAACGCAGGCGCTGGTGCGGCTGGTGCATGGCGGTCTTGGCGCAGCCCCAGTCCGGGCAATGCACGTTCAGGCGCAGCTCATCCCCCAGCGGCGCGACGCTGAAGCGTTCGAGCTCGATGCCGGGCAGGGTGCGCAGGGCATCTTCCAGGGCGTACACCTGGCGACTGATGCCTGATTGCGGCGAGGTGCCGACGGTGCGGTAATCGAGGCCTATGCGCATGCCGGCTCCTTTTGGCTCTGGGGCGACAGTTGCGCGTACACCTGCTCCAGCTGGCTGGCGGCGACGCTCCAGTCATGGGCACGGCGCACATAGGCGCGACCGGCTTCGCCCATGGGAGCAGCGACTTCAGGCTGTTGCAGCAGGCGCACCACGGCGTCGGCCAGGCTTTCAGCGGTCTGGCCGCCGAGGTAATCCAGGCCTTCCACCAGGTCCAGGCCGGACACGCCCTGGTCGGTACTCGCCAGCGGCAGGCCGGCGGCCAGGGCTTCAAGCACCTTGAGCTTGGAGCCGCCGCCATGGCGCAACGGTGCCAGAAACACCGAGCAACTCGATTGCAGGGCCAGCAGGTTGGGGACAAAGCCCTGCCATTCGATGCGTCCGTCCTTCCAGCGTTCGCGCCAGCTTTCCGGCATGCCGAAACCGCAGACGCTCATGCGTGCGTCGGGGCAGCGGGCCCACACTTTCGGCAGGATCTCATCCAGTGCCCACTCGATGGCATCGACGTTGGGCGCGTATTCGTAGTTGCCCAGAAACAGCACGCGGCGGGTCGTCGGGTCGGGTCGGGCAGCAGCGAAGTGCGCGCAATCCACCCCGTTGACCACCACCGGTACCGGCTTGCCGGCAATCTGCGCCAGGGTCTGGGCGTCGGCGTCGGTCACGGCGACCACTTGCGCGGCCTGGCGCATCACCCGGTGTTCCCAGCGGCCGTAGCGCCATTGATCGTAGCGTATGAACGGCAACGCCCAGCCGGGCAGGCGGTCGTAAGTCGCGGCGCCGAGGGACGATTCGACATTGTGCTCGGTCAGCACAAACGGCTGGGAGCGACGGGCCAATGCAGCTTCGTAAGGCTGGAAGGTGTAGGTATGTTCGATCTGCACCACGTCCCAATGCTCGGTCAGCAAGCGCTCGAAGGTGTCCTGCAGTTCACCCGACAGGCCATTCACACTGGCCAGCAACGGGTACGGCGCAAACAGCCCGGCCAGCAGGGTCTTCAGGCTGCGCAGCGGGCGGCGGGGGAGGATGATCACCTGTTCCAGAAAGGCTTCCAGCACGTGGCGATCCGTCAGCGATACCGCATGTTTGTCATGCAGTAGCAAGGTGATCCGATGCCCGCGCGCAGCCAGGCTGCGCAGCAAATGAAACTGGCGCGTCTTGCCGCCGCTGGTAGCGGGCCAAGGCGAGTAGGGCAGGATCCAGAGGATGCGCATGGGTGGCTTCAATCCCATAACAGAATTTGCAGGTTCGGCTTGACCGGTACGTCCAGTCCATTGGTGCCACTCAAGGGTGTTTCGGTGCCGCGCAACGGGTCATACAAGGTGGCGGTGGTCATGCCCGGCAAGTGCGCGCTGCCGCCACGGGCCGACCAGAAAAACCACACCTTGCGCCCGTCGGCACGGGACCAGCCGATGCTGAACAGGCCATCGGGCAACTGATCGGCGGTGGGTGGGTCGCCGGGGGTCAATTTGGGCCCGCTCACCTGCAGGAAATTCTGCAGCGCGGTGTACGACGGCTTGGGGTTGGCGTCGATGTCGAGCAAGCCATAACTCTGGTCGCGCACGCTGGCGCGCTGGTCCAGGTCGCTCAGGGTGAACAGGAAGATCTTGTCGAAATCCAGCGCGCTCATCAGCGCGACGCGGCGCACGATGTAGTCGGCCTGGCCCTGGGTGGTGATGAAGTCCTGCACCTCTTTCGGGCCTTTGTAGGTCGACCAGCCCCACTCGGTGCTCCACAGGGTATTCACCCCGGCCGCCCGCAGTTTCTGGTTGAGGGCGCTGGTTTTTTCGACAAAGTCGAGGTTCGACGGCGTGTTGCCTTCGGGCAATTGGGTGTAGGGGTGATAGGACATGATGGTATTCAGGCTCGGCACGCCCAGTTGCAGCAGCCCGTCGAGCATGTTCTGGCCGTTGGGCATTTCGCTGAAGAATGCCATGCCGGCGGCCACCACCGGTTTGTTCGGGTTCACCACCCGCAACGCGGCGGCGGTGACTTGCAACAGGTTCGCATAGCCGGCCGGGTCGGCGGCGGGGCGCCAGAACCCCAGCAGGTTCGGTTCGTTCCACACCTGCCACGCATCTACGCTGGGGTAACGCTGTTCCAGCAATGCCATGCGGTTGGCGAAGATATTCGGGTCCTTGGGCGGGAACTGGTCCTGGTACGGCGAGGAGGCGGGCGCGGTGGTGGCGAACTTCGCCGAGCCCACCAGGTAGAACACCGACTTGATCTGGTTCTGCTGCAGCTTGTTCACCAGTTCGTCGAGGGTCGCGACGTTGTACTGGTTCTCGGCGGTTTCCAGCTGGTCCCAGTGCAGGTCCAGGCGCACCCACTCCAGGCCCAGGGCCTTGAGGCGGTCGATCTGCTTCTGATAACGCTCGGGGCTGAACCACAGGAACTGCGCGTTCACCCCCAGGAAGTCCTTCCACACGACCTCTTTGCTGCCCTTGAGCACATGGCTCTCGGCATCGGCCGGGCGGCCCCAGAGAAAGGCGGTCAAACCCAGCGCAGCGACGACTGCGAGGGTAGCGAGGTAAGTCCGTTTACGCGCCATGGTTGCCTCCTGCAACGGTTTGCTCAAACAGGCTCGCGAACTTCTGCGCGGTCACTGGCCACAACCGTTCGCGGCCTATGGCGGCGGCGCGTGCGGCCCAGTCCGTGGCCATGTGCGGGTTGCGTGCGAGCCGCAGCAGTTGTTCGCTCAAGGCGGCTACATCGCCTTGTGGATAGATGGCGCCATTGCCGCTGGCGACTTCCTCGGCAAACGCCCGGGCATCGGAGGTGATCGCGCCGCGCCCGCAGGCGGCAGCCCAGGACAATGCGCCGCTGGTGCCGCGCTGGCGGCCCAGCAGGCCGAGCTTTTTCGATTCGCGATACGGCAGCACCATCACATGGTGCGCCTGGATCGTCTGCGGGATCTCGCTGGCCGGCAAATTCAGCCGCCAGTCGATGGAGCCTGCCAGGCCGAGTTCGGCAATCTGGCTGTTCAACTGCTCCAGGTAATTGCCGCCTGTGCCAAACGCCATTTCGGCGGCAGTGCCACCGGCCAGGGTCAGGCGCACACGGTCACGCAATTCGGGGGCTTTTTCGAAGGCGGCGGCCAGGGCCTGCAACAGATCTTCGATGCCTTTGCCACGGTAGATAAAACCGAAATACAACAGGTGCAGCGTATCCAGCGCCGGCAAGGCCACCGGCGGGATATCCAGGTTGGCGTGGTTGATCACCGCCACCTTGCCGGCGGGCAATTGCATGCGCGCCGTCAGGCAGTCGGCGCCCAGGCGGGTGAGGGTCACCAGCCGGGTCAGGCCCTGGGCGACGTGACGTTCTTCGCGCAGGGTCAAGGGATCGGCCAGCACCACTGCCGCCTGGGGCAATGGGCTGGGCAAGGATTCCAGCAGGTTCAGCGGAAAGGGCAATTGTTCGCGCCGCCAGACCATGCGTTCCGGGTCATGCACCGTGGCGGTCAACGGCAGGGCGGGGTAGGCCTTGCGCAATTCGCGCAGGGCCAGGAACTCCCCCAGCCGCCCGCCGCCCAGCTCGGCGTGGACCAGGTCAACACCCTGCCAGTCGAAACCGGCAATGGCTTGCTTGATCGCTGCCGTGCTGCCGACCACGCCCGTCAAGGGCGTAGCCACCTCGACGCCCAGTTGCTCCAGTGCCGTCTTGAAGTGGTTCGCGTAGTCGGCGATCCCGTTCTTTTCCGGCGGCAGGGGAGCGAGCAGGGCGATGCGCATCAGAACGAACCCCGGTATTTGGCGATGGTTTTCAGCACCTTGACCGGTACCTCGAACTTGCGGCGGTTGATGATAATGCCATCGACCTTGCCGAACGCGGTGGTGAGGATCGACAGTGCGTGTTCCACCACCGGTACCGTGCTTTTTTGCGCTTCCACTACCAGCGCAATCAGGTCGGCACGGCGCAGGTTGATGAACGCATCACGATTGTCCAGCAGCGCCGAAGCATCCAGCAGTACCACCTGGCCCGGAATCGCCGGCTCAACCCCGCCGATCCGCACCCGCACGCCGTTCTCTTCCAGCAACTGGCGCAACTGCTCGACGATAAAGCTCACGCCTTCACCGTGCCGTGCCGAGGTCAGCCCCAGGGTCAGGCCCTGTTCGGCAATACGCTCCAGCGGCAGCAACCCATACAGGCGATAGATGCTCGCGTTGAAGGCGTTGGTGCTTTGCGCGGTACTGGTGTCCAGCTCCGGCAGCGTGGTCCACAGCGGCAGGCCGAATTTGCCTTCCACCAGGCCGCCGTCGTGGATCCGTTGATCCAGCAGGTAGCACAGGTAGATCACCAGCAAGCCGACCACGATGGAGAACGGGATCGCCAGCAACAGCATCAGCAGGGTTTTCGGGAAGACGCGCCCAGGGTTCAGGGTAGCTTCTTCGATCACCGCGATGTTACTGATCTGGCTCTTGTCCAGTTCACGGTCGATCCGCGATTTTTCCAGGCTGTCGACATACAGCGCGTAGTTTTTCTCGGTGCCGTTCAACTCACGGGCCAGGCGCGCCAGTTCCGGCTCGATGGCCAGGGCGTCCTTGCGCTGGGCTTCCAGTTCAGTCAGTTGCTTCTGCTGTTGCACCAACTGTGTACGCAGCGACTGGTTGCGGCTGGTCTCATCCAGCAGTACCCGTTGCAGGTGGATTTCCAGGGTGTTCGGCGCGCGGTTCTCGGAGCTTTGCACCGTGTCGCTTTCACCGGCGACCTGGGCCTGCATGGCACGGATCGAAGCGTCCAGGGCTTTGACCGGCGGCGCGTTATCCGTATAGGTACGCATCATGTCGGCTTTTTCCAGGAGCTTCTGGTTCAGCAGGCGACGCAAGTCTTGTTGCTGCGGGTTCAACGCGATCTGGCGAACCGTGGTCACCTCTTTGGGCTGGCCCTTGAGTTGGTCACGGGTGCTCTGCAACGCCACGTCGGAGGAAGCGATCAGCCGAGTGGAGTTGAACACCTCGCCACGCAGCACGTTGATCCGCTCGGACAAGTCTTCCAGGCGATCGGTGATGCTCGAGGCGCCGATGTCGTTCAAGTGCGCGAGGATCTGCTCCTTGTAGCTCTTGATCTGCGCAGCGCTGGAAGACACCTGGCCTTCATAGAACGCATACAGGCTCTTGCGGCCCAACGCCTGGGTGCGCTCGTCGATGTAGGTCTCGACCCAATCCTTGACCACCGCCTGGGCGATTTGCGGGTCATCCCAGCGGAAGCTGATGTCCATCACCGTAGAGCCGATGGCGTGGGTCACTTCGAAGTTTTTCTCCAGGCTTTTCGCCAGGCGTTCCACCGGGGTGGTTTCTTCGACGATGCCAACGGTTTCCAGCACCACTCGCACACCGTCAAATACGGCACTGATGCCTTTCTTGACGTACCACTTGGTGCGCTTCCACACGCCTTCCGGCGGCTGCATCTTGTCCATCACGTCGAGGTAATGCTCGGCCACTGCACGCACGATAGGGCGGCCGGTCAGCAGGCGCTCTTCGTCGACAATCGGGTCGCGCTGGGTGCTCGGCATGACGATTGGCTGACGGTTGTCGACCTCGATCGGCATCGTCGAGTCACGGCCTGGTTTTACCAGCAATCGCGCGGTGGATTCATACTTGGCCGGCAGCAGGAACGCCCCCAGCAAAATGATCACCAGCGCGGCAATCGCCGCCAGTTTGAACTCGTGCTTGAAGATGAAGAACAGACGCAGAAGATCACGAAAAGAACGGATCTCGATCATGGGATGTCGCTCCTTTAGTGGTTCGTGGTGTAGCTGTAGCCCACACCAATGGATTTGGTGAAGGGAATCAGCTGGTTCAGGTAAGTGTCCACGCCTTGGATCCGTTCGCCGACGTTGGACTTGGGTACAAACACCACGTCACCGCGTTGCAGCGCCACGGGCTTGCGGCCCAGTGCGCCGTTCTTCAGGTACTGGCTGAAATCGAGGAAGTAGGCGTGGTAGACGCCTTGGCCATCTTCACGCAGCAGGGCGACCATGCTCGCGTTGCCCACCGAGCTCACGCCGCCGGCACCGAGAATCGCCTGCTCCATGGTCGGGGCCGTGGCGATGGAGATAGCCGACGGGTTTAATACCGCGCCGCCGACGATCACCGTGTTGCCCGGCGCCTGGTTGATGTTCACCGTCACCCGAGGCTCGCGATACACCGGTGCGAGTTTCTGGCTCAGCTCGGCGGCGACTTCCGCCGGCGTGCGCCGCGCCACCTGGATCGGCCCCAGGAAGGGATAGTTGATCTTGCCGTCGTTCTGCACGGTGTACAGCGTCAGCTCGTAAATCGTGCTGACGTTGAACGCCGACAGGGTTGGCATTTCCCCGGCATCGCGGACAATCCGCAACTGGTCGCCGATGCGGATCCGCTCCACCGCCGGTGGCAGTTGGGCCATGCGATCGAGGGCCTGCTTGCCCTCGTCCACCGTCTTGCCATCGGGCGCGACGATCCGCGCGGGCGTATTGCAGGCGGCCAATGCCATCATGGCCAGGACGAGCAAGGTTCGTTTCATCAAAGGGGTCTTCCTGTAGGTCATGATGCTCACCTCCAATAACCGGGGAACATGCTGATGCGCCGCTTGAGGGCGAGGGGGAGCTGGCGCTCCAGATGGCCCAGCCGGTAGCCGAGCAATTTGAACGCGCTGCGCACCAGTACTTCGGGTACGCGGTGCAATGCACCGGCTTCGCGTAACGCTCGAAGCTCGGCCAGTACATAGCGTTTACCTTCACCGCCGGCATCGCCAAAAGCCTGGCGGATCCACGGCTCGCGGCCGTAGAAAACGCCAATGTCGAAGTAGCGGTGAAACTCATCCATGAGACGGTAATCGTGGGAGTGATAGACCAGGGCGGTGGCGGCGTAGCGCACCTTGTAGCCTTCCAGCAGCATGCGGGCGGCGACGTAGGCGTCCTCGCTGCCGATCACATCCGCGGGGAAGCCACCGACGGCTTGCAGGGCGCTGCGCCGGTACACCGAAAACGAATCCGAGCTGAAGCAGGTCTTGATCCCCAACTCCGGCGCATCAGCCAGGCTTTTGCTGCGGCTTTGCGGCGGGTAATTGAAGTGGCGTGACTGGGCGCCCAGCACGCCGGCATCCGGGTGCGGCAACTGGCGGCCGTAAGCGACGCCGTTGAGCGGGTCCAGTTCCAGTTCGCCCACCAGGTTGGCGAACGTCTCGGGTTCGGCGGGGATCGCGTCCTGGGTCATGACGATCAGCGCGTCGCCGTCGACTTGCTCGCTGGCCCAGCGGCGGGTGCCGCCATGGTTGAAGTCCTTGGCATCGATCACTTCGACCCGTACGCCGAACTCGCGAAAACGCGCCACGGTGTCATCGCTGGAAGCGCTGTCGACCACCAGGGTTTCGTCCGGTTGCAGGGTTTGCATGCGCAGCGCCGGCAGCAGCCGGTCGAGGTGGCTGGAAGCGTTGCGGGTCGGGATGATCAGGGCGGTACGCATCACTTCTTCACTTCGGCCGGAGCCCGGCCGTAGATGTCGTCAAAACGCACAATGTCGTCTTCGCCCAGGTACTCGCCGCTCTGCACCTCGATCATCACCAGGTCGATGATGCCGGGGTTGGTCAGGCGGTGCTTGTGCCCGGCCGGAATGTAGGTGGACTCGTTGGCGTTGATCAGGAATTCACGGTCGCCGTTGGTAATCATCGCCGCGCCGCTGACTACCACCCAGTGCTCGCTGCGGTGATGGTGCATTTGCAGGGACAAGGAGGCCTGGGGCTTGACCACGATGCGCTTGATCTTGAAGCGGCTGCTTTCTTCCAGCACGGTGTAGGTGCCCCACGGCCGGGTGACGGTGCGGTGCAGGCTGAATGCCGGATGGTCCTGGCGCTTGAGCTCGGCGACGATGTAGCGCACGTCCTGGCTGCGCTTGGCGTCGGCAATCAGGATCGCATCCGGGGTGTCGACGACGATCAGGTCGCGCACGCCCACTGCGCCCAACACGCGCTTGGGCGAGTCGATGTAGCAGTTGTGCACGTCATGCAGGATCGCCTGGCCATTGACCTGGTTGCCGTTGGCGTCGCTGGGGGTGAGTTGGCGCACCGCGTCCCAGGAACCGATATCACTCCAGCCGATGTCGCAGGGCACCACCGCCACTTGCGCGGATTTTTCCATCAGCGCCACGTCGATCGAGATGTCGGGCGCCGCGCCGAAACCTTCAGCGTTCAGCTCGCGCTGACGGCAACTGTTGTTGTTCAGGCTGTGGCCGTGCTCGAGGGCGGCCTTGGCGGCGTCCAGCACGGCGGGGGCGTGCAGCGCCAGTTCCTCCAGCAATGTACCGGCCTTGAAGCAGAACATCCCGGCATTCCACAGGTGCTTGCCGCCGTCCAGGTAGCCCTGGGCGGTGGCCAGGTCGGGCTTCTCGACGAAGCGCTTGACCCGGAACCCCTGGCCCAGCGCCTCGCCTTGTTCGATATAGCCGAAGCCGGTTTCCGGGTGGTCGGGCTGGATGCCGAACGTCACCAGGTAGCCGGCTTCCGCCAGTTCGCGGGCCTGGGTGACGGCATCGGCGAAGGCGCTTTCATCAAGAATCAGATGGTCGGCAGGCAGGATCAGCAACTGCGCCTCGCTGCCGAAGTTTTCCTGTACATGCAGGGCGGCCACGGCGATGGCGGCGGCGGTGTTGCGCCCGAACGGCTCAAGCAACAGGTCAAGGGCCAGATGGGCCTTGTTGACCACGCGGTAGTCATCGAGGGTGCGAAACAGCAGGTCGCGGTTGGTCACCGTCAGCACGCTTTCCACGCCCGGCAGGTGACTGGCCCGCAGGAACGTCTTCTGCAGCAGGCTCTGGTCATCACGCATGCGCATGAAAGGCTTGGGCATGTTTTGCCGCGACACCGGCCACAGCCGGGTGCCCGACCCACCGGAAATGATGCAGGGAATCAAGCCGTTGAGGGTGTTCATCAATAGACTTCCTTGGTCGAAAGGACGGCCGGGACCGTCATGAAAACGATGTACAAGTCGAACCACACCGACCACTTCGAGATGTACTCCAGGTCGTACTCAACGCGTTTCTGGATTTTGAACAGGGTGTCGGTTTCACCACGATAGCCGTTGATTTGCGCCCAGCCAGTGATGCCCGGTTTTACCCGGTGGCGCGAGCTGTACTCGCTCACGGCAACTTCGTAGGGCACGCCGGCGGCCTTGGTCGCGGTGGCGTGCGGGCGCGGGCCGACCATCGACATGTTGCCCAGCAGCACGTTGAACAGCTGCGGCAGCTCATCGATGCTGGTCTTGCGAATGATCCGGCCCACGCGGGTGATGCGCGGGTCGCCGCGGGTGGTCTGGCGGTCGGCGTTGAAGTCGCTCATCTCGGCGTACATCGAGCGGAACTTGAACACCCGGATCACGTTGTCGTTGTAGCCAAACCGGTTCTGGCGAAACAGCACCGGGCCCTTGGAATCGAGCTTGATGGCAATCGCCGTGATCAGCATGATCGGCGACAACGCCACCAGGCCCAAGGTCGCCAGAATCAGGTCTTCGCAGCGCTTGATAAACGGCGACCAGCCCCGCAGCGGCACATGGGAGGTGTTGAACATCAGGATGCCGCCCACATCGGTGATGCGGCTGTGGCCATAACGCAGGGCGGCCATGTCGGGCACCAGCATCACGTTGACCGACATCTGCCGCAGGCGCTTTACCAGCCCGTTGATCCGCTGTTCGGCGGCCCAGGGCAGGGTAATCATCACCTGGTTGACCTGTTCGGAGCGGATCAGTTTTTCCAGGTCGCGCGTGTTGCCCAGCAGCGGCAGGTTGCTCAGTTCCTTGGGGATGCGCTCGGTGCGGTCGTCGATAAAACCGATCAGTCCGGAACGGATATCGCCGTTGCGCTGCAAGTGGTCGGCCACGTGCACGGCGGTGTCGGTGAAGCCGAGGATCACCGTGCGTTGCAGGTATTTGCCGCTGGCCATCAGGTTGCGGAACAGGCGCAGCATCACGATCCGCTCCAGCCCGAACAACGCAAGGCTAGTGATAAACCAGAACGCCAGGTTGCGCGGGCTCAACTGCGGGAACATCAGCAGAATCTGGTACATGAACAGCAGGATGCAAAAGGCCGCGGACCAGGCCACCAGCATGGTGCGAAACCGCAGGCGGTTGCTGAACAGCTCCTCGGAGTAAACCCCCATGGCCTGGAACAGAATGATCGTCAGGATCGCGAAAAACAGCAGCAAGCCGAGAAAGTGCGCGCGCAGTTCGGGGGCCATCGGGTCTGGATAAAACAGCAGGATCAGTGCTGGAAAAACGGCGGTGAGGCCGTGCATCAATTTTACGAAAACAACAAAGAACTCAATGAAACCGGCCCGGGTCAAAAACAGGCTGTCGACTGACGACTTCTCGCGCATAAAAACATCCCTCATTGCACACCAGGGCTTCCTTGTTCGGCTGCTCATCCATAAAGGCAGGGCTTGCTTTATAAGTGGCGCCAGACGAACGGTTACTTCGCTGGGTAATACGCAATTACCTATCTATCTGCAGGGAATTTGCGGGGTAATGGCTAAATGATGGTTCCCTTTTCGTCGCTCGTCAAGGTTTTGACTTTTTTATAAGACCTTCGGTCTAGACACGTCAGGTGCTCTTCTGCGTGACAGTTTGTTGACTGTCTTGGTCGGATTTCCGGGTTTTCCCGGAACAAAATGCTGGCGTTTTGGAGTGTAGGAACAAATTTAGGAAATTTCCTGCGGCTGAGGAAAACCTTTTTTTGACGGAGGTCGGATGCGGGGTTTTTCGGGGACAAGCGACGAGTGGTGAGGACGTGAGTCCGTCACCACATTGAGGCGGTACTAGCCTTAAAAATTGCCTTTCAAACTGACAGTGAAGTTGCGCGGTTCGCCGTAGAAATTACCCCAGTCGGCCGTTCCCACCGTCTGATAGTAATTTTTGTCGAAGAGATTGTTACCGTTCAGCGCCACCGTCCATGTGTCATCAACCCGGTACGCCAACCGCGCATTCCATACCGCATAACCGGCTTGTTCCAGTTTGATGCCTTGAATTCGGTAGTTGCTGCTCTGGGCGTTGACGCCGGTGCCGACGCTCCATTTCGACAGTGTGCCGTCCAACTGATAATCGCCCCACAAGCGCAGCATGTGTCGCGGCACGTAGCTGTTTGCGACCGCGCCAATTGCGGCGCTGTTGATGTTGTTGAGATTCCTGGTCTGGGTGTAGGTGTAGCCGCCCGCCACTTGCAAGCGTTCCAGCAACTCGCCACTCAACTCGGCTTCGACACCTTGTGCGCGAACCTTGCCAGTGTCGGTGTAGCAATAGCCGTCTGCCGAGGTACCGCATTGGGTGGTGTAGTCGGTTTCGGCGGCGTTTTTCTCGATAGCGCGGAACAATGCCAGCGAGCTGTTGAGGCGCCCCTCAAACCATTCGCCCTTGATGCCCAGCTCGTAGTTTTCGCCGATTTTGGGCTTGAGGGCGGCGCCGGTCACCGTGGCGTTGGAGCTTTGTGGCTGGAAGATATCGGCGTAGCTGGCGTACACCGAAAGGTTGTCGTCGAGGTCATAGATCACCGCGGCGAACGGCGTGACTTCACCGGTTTCCTTGGTGCGTGCATCCTGCAGGGCCCATTCGCCCCAGGCGAGGTTATTCGACTGGCGGCGGTTTTCGAACCAACTGACGCGACTGCCGAGCACCACCATCAATGGCTCGGCCAGCCTCAGGCGCAAAGTGGCGTAGGTACCGTACTGGGTGGCGGTTTCCTTGACAGTGCCGCCCCGGTACATGTTGGGCCAGAAGGTATCGTTGGCGGGCTGCGGGAAGTGGTGGTTGGGCAGGAAGATACTTTGCCGGTCGGGCAGGCTGCGGATCGCGTAGACATCGTCCTGGGTGCCACGGCTGCCATTGGCGCCGATGATGAGTTCATGCTGCAAACCGAACGCTTCGAACTTACCGTCCAGGTAGGCATCCAGTCCGAAATCCCGGTGGTCGTAGTCAAACAGCGCGGCGTACATCTCGGCGGTTGGCGCCGGATCACCGTACTTCACGGTGCCTTGGCTGGCGGCGTATTTGATGTCTTGCAGGTTGCGGCTGTTCACCGCCGTGACCTTGAGTTGCCAGTCGTCGTTGAAGTGGTGGGTGAGGTCGGCAAACAGCGTAGTGCGTTGGCTCTGCCAGTCGTTCCAGGCCTGGCCCAGGCAGGTGGAACGGCTCAGGCCGATGCTCTTGCCGTCGCTGTAGCGCGGCACACCGCCCCAGCAGGGCGTTGCATCGACATCTTCGTAGCTGGCACCGATGCCCAGGGTGGTGTCAGGCGAGAGGTCAACATCCAGTGCGAGGTAGACAGCTTGGTCCTGGCGCTTGGAGACGTCCATGTACGAGCCACGGTTCTGTTGGCTGACCACGGCGCGGCCGCGTACGGTGCCGCTGTCATTGAGCGGGCCGCCGGTATCGACGTCGGCGCGGTAGTTGTCCCAGGTGCCGGCAGACAGCGACAGGCTGGTGGTGGGTTTTTCTTGTGGCCGCTTGCGCACGAAGTTCACCGCACCACTGGCGGTGCCGGCGCCCTTGAGCATGCCGGCCGCGCCCTTGAGCACTTCCACCCGGTCATAGATCGCCATGTTGGCGGTGAAGCTGTCGGCCTGTACGTAGTCTTTGCCGATGTCCAACGGCACACCGTCGAACTGGTATTGGCCGAGCATCTTGAAACCACGGGAATAGAAATACTTGCCACCCATAGGTGAGTCGTAGGTGGTGATACCCGGGGTGTGTTCCAGTAATTGATCGATGGTGGTGATGTTCTGGTCGTCGATCAGCTTGCGGGTCATGACGCTGACCGATTGCGGTGTTTCCCGCAGGCTGTGGGCGCCCTTGCCGATGGTCACCGCGCCAGTGGTGTAGGAACCGCTGCCGTCAGTGGTGACGCCGAGGTGTTCGCCGGTCACGGTGGTGGCACCCAGGTTCAGCGCGCCGGTGTCCGCGACTTGCGGCAACAGCAGCCAGGTGTTGTTGCTCTGGCGTTGGGCTTGCAAGCCCTGGCCCTGGATCAATTGGCTCAAGGCCTGTTGGCTGTCCAGCGCGCCGTTGAGGCCGGGGCTGGTCTTGCCGGCGACGCTGGTGGCGTCATAGGACAGGCTGATACTCGCCTGGCGCGCAAACTGGTCGAGCACCGTGGCCAATGGGCCGGGTGCAATGTTCCAGTCACGGGCCTGGGTGTCGCTGACAGGCGTTTGCGCCATGACCGCCAGGGGCAGGGCGCTGCCGTTTAGGCAGGCACCGAGCAGGGCGGCGTGCACCGCATGCTTGAGGGGAGAACGCTTGGAGGGGAACGCTTGCATGACCGCGGAATGCTCCTGAAGGAAGTGGACAGAATCGGCCTGTTGATCGGCCTTTCCTTACAGGTCGAGCGAAGATGAGAATTCACCTCATTTATTTTCGGAAGGTCATGCACGAGCTGCGACGGTCACCCAATAACGGCTGCGATAGGTGATGTTCACCGACAGTGCCTGTGCCACCAGGGTCAGGACCTGATCGGTATCGTCCAACTGGTAAGTCCCGGACACACGCAGGCCGGCGACCGCTTCGCTGCAGCGCACCAGCCCAGTGCGGTAACGGCTCAGCTCCGCGAGGAAATCGTCCAGACGCATGTTGTGAGCGCTGATCACACCGTCGCTCCAGGCCCAGGGATCCAGGCCCGTGGTGGCGGGTGGACGCAAGCCGTTTCGATCAAACAGCACCTGCTCGCCGGGCTGTATCACCCCACGTGCGCTGGCCTGATGGCTGTCGGCGAATACCGCGACGGTGCCTTTTTGCACGGCGAGCAAGGTGCCGTGGAGCTCCTCGCGCACCATGAACCGGGTGCCCAAGGCGCGCAGATAACCGTCGCGGGTTTGCACCCAGAAGGGCCGTGGCGCGCTACCGTCGGCGCCCATGTCGATCAGGATTTCACCTTGGCGCAACTGCACCAGACGTCTTTCGGTGTTGAAGACTGTGTCGATGGCGCTGGCACTGTTGAGCTGGATACGGCTGCCATCGTCGAGGGCGACCCAACGCCGCTCTCCGGTGGCGGTGCGGTAATCGGCCAGCAGGCCGGGCAATGGCGTGTAGTCGCGGCCGAACCATGTCAGCCCTGCGGCACCGGCGAACAGCCCGAGCAACTTCAACCCTTCACGGCGGCTGATGCGTTGGCGGGCACCTTGCAAGGCATGGCGGCCGACCTGTGCCGGCAACTGCGCAAACTCGTCACTCATCGACGAGACCCGTTGCCAGGCCTGCTGGTGGTCGCTACTGGTTTCAAGCCAGCGTTCGAAGGCGGCCGTGGTGGCGTCATCGGCAATATTGAACCGCAGCTTGATCATCCACTGGATCGCCTGGTCCACCAATGGCGGATTAGCCTTCGGCATAACGCAACCGATAACAGGCATGCAGTGCCTTGGCCAGGTCGCGCTCCACGGTGGCCTTGGACACCCCTAGGCGCAGGGCGATCTTTTGGCAGGTCAGGCCGTCCAGTTGCGCCAGCAAAAACGCTTCGCGCACCCGTGGCTTGAGTTGGTCCAGCAGGCGGTCGATGCGCTCCAGGCTGTCGAGGATCAGCAGGCGGGTTTCTTCCGACGGCACCTCGACTTGCGGGAAATGCGCGAGACTCTCCAGATAGGCACGCTCCAGTTCGCGGCGGCGATACTGGTCGATCATCAGGCTGCGGGCGATGCTGCTCAGGTAGGCCCGGGGTTGCAGCAAGGCTTGCTGCTTGCGCGCATTGAGCAGGCGCACGAAGGTTTCCTGCGCCAGGTCGGCGGCGTGCTCACGGCAGCCCGTACGCCGGCTCAACCAGCCGCGCAGCCAGGAATGATGGGCATGGTAGAGCTGGCCGATGGCGGCATGATCCAGTGGGTGGTCGCTCGACATGGGCATCCTGGCGCGGGCGTCTTAATTGATAACGGTTCGCATTCTATGCGTTGGCCAGAGGATTGGGCAATCGTTGCCGTGTGGATTTGGCCGGATGCACAAACCCACACAGGCTTGACGGGGTTGCGGCTAAGCCTTGCGCAGGTGCAAACACTCAATCGAGCGGTCGACGGTGGTCTTGGCAATTTCCAGCAAATGCCACACCGCCAGCAACTTTGCCCGCTCGGGGCTTTGCAGCAGTTCGCCGCAGTCGAGAGCGGTGGCCGAGGCGCTGCTGAGCAGGCTGGCGGTGTAGAGCAGGGAGTCTTCGAAGCTCAGGTCTTCGTTGACGGTATGGAAACCCTGGGAAGGCAGGTAGTGTTCGAGGGCGCGATTGAAGGCAGCGCGGTTTTTGAGCAGGTCGATGGGTGGGTCGGGGACGGGTTTATTCATGGTGTAACTCCATATGTTTTAGGAGCTGACACCCGTCGCGACTAAACGAGGGTGGCGGCTATGCGCAGGTTAGTCGACCGGCCACATGGAAAACCGGCGCACCCGAAGGCGCCCTACGCATAGCCACCATAAAACTTCATGAGAACCATGCGCCATGTAAGACCCGGGCGACTAAACCCGATCACTGATGAGCAGTGACGGGGCGAAGACTAGCCACAGGTTCCAATGGGCACAAGGCCGAAAGATTGTCTCGGAAATGTCCCGCAAATCAAAGGGATTTACCCTGCTGGCCCTTTATTCATATCCGAATTGCCTCGCGAATTTTCCCCAAGGCTATTCTCAACGTCGCCAAATCAATCGACCCCAGCGCCACCCGCAACGCATGCGGCACATGGGCCGTACAGGCAAACGGCTCGGCACTGGTGACCCGCACACCCTGGCCCTCAAGCGCAGCCACCACTGCATCCGCCCGCAGACCTTCCGGCAACACCAGCCACAGGTAATACGACGCCGGATGCGCAATCACCTCACACCCTCGCAAGACCTCCCGGGCCAGCGCCTGGCGTTGGCGCGCATCCTGGCGCTTGTGCTCTTCCAGTGCATCCACTGCGCCGGATTCTATCCAGCGGCACGCCAGGTTCACCGTGAGCGTCGGCGTGCTCCAGGTCGAGACACGGATCGCTTGCTCCAGCGCCGGCACCCACGCCTTGGGCGCGACGATAAACCCCACCCGCAACCCCGACGCCACACTCTTCGAAAGGCCAGACACATACACCGTGCGCAGCGGCGCATAAGTAAACAACGGCTTCGGTGCGGGCTCGGCGAGAAAGGCGTAGGCGCCGTCTTCGATCAGTAGAAAATCGTAGCGTTCAGCCAACGCTGCAAGGCGCTCGCGGTCGGCTTCACCCATCACTGTGCCCAGCGGATTGTGCAACGTGGGCATGCAATAAAAAGCCCGCACCGGGCGCCGTTTGCACAAAGCCTCCAGCGCATCCAGATCCGTATGCCCAGCCGGTTGCGGCAGCGGCTCCAGGTCGATGCGCTGGGACTGGGCCAGGGTTTTCAACCCGGGATACGTCAGCGCATCCACCGCCAATACATCCCCCGGTTGCAGCAGCGCCATCAGGCTGACGGCGAGGCCTTGTTGCGCACCGTTGACGATCAGCACTTGCTCGCCACTCACGCGAATCTGCCGATTGCGCAGGTGCCGCGCGGCGGTCTGTCGTTCATGGGCGCGGCCACCCTGCGGCGCGGAATGCAGCAGCGCATCGAGGTCGCCCGAGGCGGCAATGGCACGCAAACCGTCGCGCAGCATCTCGGCCTGGCCCGGCAACGAGGGGTAGTTGAGGCTCAGGTCCACGGTGCCCGGTTGCAG
Organism: Pseudomonas sp. C8002; assembly: GCF_013385765.1. NCBI lineage: Bacteria > Pseudomonadati > Pseudomonadota > Gammaproteobacteria > Pseudomonadales > Pseudomonadaceae > Pseudomonas > Pseudomonas sp. C8002. Next base: position 17,027 of record NZ_JACAPJ010000037.1, on the reverse strand, counting down.
CGGTTGTTGCACCAGGCCCATGCCCCGCAGCAACGTGGTGTCGCGCACAAACGTCCCGCGTCCCGGTTCACCCACCACCAGGCCGCTGGCCTCCAGTTCGCTGTACACCCGCAAGGCAGTGGCGAGGGCGATGCGATGGCTGTTCATCAGGCTACGCAGGGTCGGCAACTGGGTGCCCGGCGGCAATTTTCCGGCGCGAATCCGCGTGGCCAGTTCATCGACGATCAGTTTGTAGCGGACCTGAGCCATGGTGCGTTCCCGTGTAAAGCGTATCTAGATCAATTTTTTGTTTGTATCAGGTGAGCTGATTAATCTACAGGCTTTCCCGGTGGATGGCTTGAGCATGATCGACCTCGCAACCCTGGCTGTGTTCTCTGGCGCAGTCCTGCTGCTGTTGTTATCCCCGGGCCCGAACATGGCATTCGTCATCAGCCACGGTGTGACCTATGGCTGGCGCGGCGGGGTGGCATCCGGGTTGGGCATCAGCGTGGCGGACCTGCTGCTCACGGCACTGACCGCAACCGGTGTGACCGCTCTGGTCGCCAGTTGGCCGCCGGCCTTTGACCTGATTCGCTACGCCGGGGTGTTGTACCTGCTGTGGCTGGTGTTCAAGACCCTGCAGAAAACGCCCGCCCTGGACACGGCCCACGTCAGCCGCGTGCCGCTGGGCCGGGTGTTTGTGCGGGCAATGCTCAACAGTTTGCTCAACCCCAAGGCGCTGCTGTTTTTCATGGTGTTCCTGCCGCAATTCGTCAGCCCCGAGGCGGGCCCCATCGCGCTGCAACTGGTGCAACTGGGGATCATCCTGACGCTGATCAGCGGTGTGTTTCATGCCGTGCTGGGGATTTTTGGCGGGGCGGTGAGCCGGTTTTTTGCCGGCAAACCGGGGAGCGCAGGCTTACAGAAATGGGGCCTGGCAACCGTGCTGATGGTGCTGGCCGTGCGCTTGGCATTGATGTCTCGCCCGACGTGAAACATCACTCATAAAAGGACGTTACCCATGTACATCGCAGCCTTTATCTACAAGCCCGGCGAACGGGATGACGAGTTCCAGCGCCTCACGAATCTGATCGACGCACTGGCAGCAAGGCTGCCGGGATACGTGGGGGCCGAGTCGTGGCGTTCGGCGGATGGCGGGTTGATCAACGCCAGTTATTACTGGCGTGACGAGGCCTCCATTCGCGCCTTTGCCAGCCACCCGACCCACCTGGAAGCCAAGCGTCTATACCGCCGCTGGTACGGCGGTTATCACGTGGTGATTTCCAAAGTGGAGCGGGCGTATGGGGACGGCACCATCGGGCATTTGGTGCCCGCCGACCGCCACGGACGGGCGAACGCTTAACCCAACCTGGCCGCCGCCCGTGCCACGATTTCACCCCGGGTCTTGCGCGACTCTGCGGTGCGCTTGCGGGCTTCTTCCAGTACATGCGGCGGTGCGGTTTCCGGCCGGCCAGCATTGAACGGCGGCGCCGGGGCGTACTCAATCTGCAACTGCACCAGTTGCGCTGCCGCCTCGCTGTACAGCTCGGCGGCCAGGGTCAGGGCAAAGTCGATCCCGGCGGTAATCCCGCCACCGGTCAACAGGTTGCCGTCACGCACCACGCGCTCCTGCACCGGGATCGCACCGAGCGGTGCGAGCAGGTCGTGGTAGGCCCAGTGAGTGGTCGCGCGACGCCCGCGCAGCAAGCCCGCGGCACCCAGCACCAGGGAGCCGGTGCACACCGATGTCACATAGCGCGCGGTCTGGGCCTGTGTCTTGAGAAACGCCAGGGTCTGCTCATCCTCCATCAATGCCCCGACGCCAGAACCGCCGGGCACGCAAATCACGTCCAGCGTCGGGCACTCGTCATAAGTGGTGCTGGGGGTAAATACCAAGCCGGTGCTGGAGGTGACCGGCGCGAGGTCCTTCCACACCAGGTGCAGTTTCACATCCGGCAGCGATCCCAACACGTCGTAGGGCCCGGTGAGGTCCAGTTGCTGGATGCCGGGGAACAACAAAAAGCCGATCTGCAAGGTCATGGGGACTGCTCCTGATAAAGGGATGGACGGCTTCACTCTAGTCACCTAGGCTTTGGCGCATACGCCATTGAGCCCACGAATTACGCCAACATGCCCAGAATCATCAACGTGCTCGCCTTTCCCAACGTGCAGGTGCTCGACGTCACCGGGCCCTTGCAAGTATTTGCCTCGGCCAATGACCTGGCGCGCCAGCAGGGCTTGCCGTTGCCCTATGCGGTCAGTGTGATCGCCGCGCAGGCCGAGCCGGTGATGACCTCGGCGGGCCTGGCCCTGGTGGCCGAGCCACTGCCGCCTGCCGATGCCCCGTGCGACACACTGGTGATTGCCGGCGGCTGGGGGGTGTACGGCGCCGCCGAAGACCCGGCGCTGGTGGACTGGGTTCGGCAAAAAGCCACCCAGGCCCGGCGCATGACTTCGGTGTGTACCGGCGCCTTTCTGCTGGCCGCCAGCGGTTTGCTCGACGGCCGCCGCGTGGTGACCCACTGGACGCGCTGCGAAGAACTCGCGCGCAAGTACCCACAGCTGACGGTGGAGGCCAATCCGATTTTCATCCAGCAGGGCAACCTGTGGACCTCCGCCGGCGTGACCGCCGGTATCGACTTGTGCCTGGCGCTGGTGGAGGAGGACCTGGGTCGCGCCGTGGCCCTGGAAGTGGCGCGGCACCTGGTGGTGTTTCTCAAGCGCCCCGGTGGGCAATCGCAGTTCAGCGTGACGTTGTCCCTGCAAAAGGGCGGTAGCCGTTTTGCGGAGCTGCACGCCTGGATCGCCGAACACCTGACCCTCGATTTGAACGTTGCCACACTGGCCGCCCAGGCAGGCATGAGCGAGCGCAGTTTCGTGCGCCACTACCGCGCCGAAACCGGCCAGACACCCGCGCGAGCCGTCGAATTGATCCGTGTGGAAACCGCCCGCCGGCAATTGGCGGACAGCAGCGCGTCGATCAAGCGCATCGCCGTGCACTGCGGCTTTGGCTGCGAAGAAACCATGCGCCGCAGCTTCCTGCGAGCGGTATCGATCACACCCCAGGCCTACCGTGAACGGTTTTCCTCACCCGGTTGAGGTCGAGCCTGTTTGAACGAATAGGTACGTTTTTGTATCAAGGTGCTATGTTACTCACAGTCCATTGCGCAGTGTCTTGATCCCAGGCCTCTACGTCGCGGTTTTGAACCTTCCCGGCGTGCGCACAGCTCATGAATTCACTACCTCCTGTCCTTGTCGAACTACGCGCGGCGACCGCTGCACTGCATCGACGTCTCGACACTCGGCTGCCTTTTTCCCGCATGGACCTGGCGCTGTACCGCGAGTTGATGAGCGCCTACTACGGCTTCTATCAGCCGCTGGAGCGCGCCCTGGCGCCGTGGGGCGAGATCATCCCGGACCTGGAGTGGGGGCGGCGCAGCAAAACTCCGTACTTGCAGGCGGATTTGCGGGCGCTGGGCCTGGAAAACCTGCAGATCGATGCCTTGCCGATATGCCCCGAACTGCCCGCCATCACCAACGTGGCCCAGGCCTTGGGCGCCCTCTATGTGCTGGAAGGCGCCACCCTCGGCGGCCAGGTGTTGCGCGACCTTATCGAGATCAAGATTGGCGTGGGCTCCACCAATGGCGGCGCGTTCATGAATGTGTACGGGGCCGAGACCAGCGCCCTGTGGCAGCGTTTTCTGGCGTGCCTTTACCCGCTGCGAACCGCGTACGAGCGCGTGGAGGCGGTGAAGGTCGCCGAGTCGACCTTCCTGTGTTTCGAGCAGTGGCTGGACCGCTGCGGGGTGCTGCGATGACCACGGTCGATACGCTGATCGACGATTGCGCCAGCGAGCCCATCCATATCCCCGGCTCGATCCAGCCTCACGGGTTGTTGTTGACGCTGAGCGAACCGGCGCTTGAGGTGCTGCAAGCCAGCAGCAACCTGAGCGTCGCGCTGGGCCTGGACGCGCAACGCCTGTCGGGCCAGGCGCTGGCCAGTGTGCTGGGCAGCGAAGCGGCAGTACAGGTGAGTCGTGCCCTGGCAGACCTGGACGCCTTTGAGGAGGACGTGCATCAACTGACGCTGGATGGCTACGCCTACGACATCCTGCTGCATCGTCATCAAGGCCTGCTGTTTCTCGAACTGGAGCGGAGCCTCACGCTTGAGCACAGCGCTGTGAAGCAGCTGTCCCGAACGCTGCGCCGCTTGCAGTCGGCCAAGACGCTCGACAGCTTGTACCAGATCAGCGTGACCGAGATTCGTAGCCTCACCGGTTATGACCGGGTCACCTTGTACCGCTTCGAGCAGGAAGGCCACGGCAAAGTGATTGGCGAGGCCCTCAGCGACGGCATGCAGCCGTACCTGGGATTATGTTTTCCCGCGTCGGACATCCCGCCCCAGGCCCGCGAGCTGTACCGGCTGAACTGGATCCGCGCGATTCCCGACGCCGAGTACCAGCCGGTGCCGATCCTGCCGGCCCTGCGCCCCGACAACGGCCAGCCCCTGGACCTCAGCTTCGCCGTGTTGCGCAGCGTGTCCCCGGTGCACTGCCATTATTTGAAGAACATGGGCGTGCGTTCCTCCATGAGCATTTCGCTGCTCAAGGACGACCAGCTCTGGGGCCTGATCACCTGTGGTCACCGTGAGCCGTTGCGCGTGCCCCATGAACTGCGCACGGCGTGCACCAGCATCGGCCAGTTGTTGTCGATGCAGATCACGTTGCTCCAGGAGCAGCAGGAGCGCCGCCAACAACGTGACAAGGCCGCCATGGTCGAAGAGTTGGTCGCCGCCATGACCGCGGACCAGTGCGATGTGATGGAAAGCCTGTTGCCCTATGCGCAAACGCTGCTGAACCTGACCGCCGCCGGTGGCCTGGCGATACGGGTGGAAGAGCGCCTGCATGTGTTCGGCGTTTGCCCTGCACGTGCTGAAATCCACGCCTTGTACCAGTGGGTGCGCGGACAGGGCAAAGGCGTGGTGCACAGCCATCAATTGTCGGTGGACTTTCCCCCGGCGGCGGCCTACCAGGCCCATGCCAGCGGCCTGTTGGCGTTCTGCCTGCCCAAGCCGGTGGACAACGCGGTGATGTGGTTTCGCCCGGAGGTCCAGTCCTCGGTGGAGTGGAGCGGCCAGCCGGTCAAACATCAGGAACCGGGCAGCACGACCTTGAGCCCGCGCCTGTCGTTTGAGTTGTGGAAGCAGCAGGTCGATGGCAAGGCGCTGTATTGGTCGCTGTCGGAGCTACAGGCGGCGGAGAGCCTGCGGCGCAATGCCCTGGAGCATGACCTGGCGCGCCAGGTGCAACGCGAACATGCTGCGGTGCGGGCGCGTGACGAGCTGGTGGCGGTGGTCTCCCATGACCTGCGCAGCCCGCTGACCATCCTGCTGATGCAATGCGGCATGATGCGCAGCATGGTGCCCGCCGAGGACAACAAGGCGAACCGGCGCCTCTCCACCGCGATTGAAACCATGCAAAACGCCACCGCCCGCATGAACACGCTGCTGGAAGACCTGATCGATATTTCGCGCATCGAGGCCGGGCGCTACAGCGTTTCGCTGCAACGGCTCGATGTGGCGGCAACCCTGGACCAGATCTGTTCGATGTGGCAACCGCTGGCGGCTGCCAAGGGTGTGGACCTGACTTGGCGCTCAGTGGACGGGCTGAGTGCCCAGGCCGACCCGGAGCGCTTGTTCCAGGTGTTTTCCAACTTACTGGGCAACGCCCTGAAATTCACCCCGGTGGGCGGAGTGATCGAGGTGATTGCCGAGGCGGCGGGGGACGAAGTGCTGTTTCGGGTATGCGACAACGGCATCGGCATCGACCCGGCGCAGTTGCCGTATATCTTCGACCGCTACTGGACCTCACGCGAGGGCAACCCCACCGGCAGCGGGCTGGGGTTGTACATCTCCCACGGCATCGTCGAAGCCCACGGCGGCACCCTGTGGGCTGAAAGCGTGGTGGGGCAGGGCAGCGTGTTCAGCTTCAGGATTTCGGCTGGGGGCTGAGGCTCAGCAGCTCGAAGATCGCCTCAAGGGTTGCCTGGGGCGCCTCCTGGGGAATGTTGTGGCCCACGCCGGCCAACACCTCGCGCCGATAAAACCCGCTGAAATTTTCCAGGTCGTCATCTTCGACCGGAGCCGGACCTACGCCGTCATCAGCGCCGCACAACGAGATGCTCGGTACTGAAATCGGCGGTGGCTGCACCAGGGCCTGCTCGATGCTTTCCAGCGCCGGATCACCCGGCGCGTACATGAAGCGATGACGGTAGGAATGGACCACCACCTCGACAAAATCCGGGTTATCAAACGAGGGCGCTGTCTTGCCATACAGGCTCGGCCCTTCGGCCCAGGACGGCGACCAGAGCGCCCAGAGCAACTGGCAGAACTCGCGACGATTGGCGGTCAAGCCGTCGACGCCGCGTTGGGTATGAAGGTAAAACTGATACCACAGCCGATGTTCTGTTTCCGGCGCCCGAGGCTTGGTCGACGCAGCGATATCCTGAATGTTGTAGCCATCGCCCGTCACCAGGCCGCGCACCCGTTCAGGCCAAAGCGTCGCAACGATACACGCCGCGCGTCCGCCCCAGTCATAGCCCACCAGCGTGGCTTTTTCGATGGACAGGGCATCCATGAAATCCAGCAAATCCTTGGCCAGCGCTGCTTGTTGGCCGGAGCGCATCACCTGTTCGTTGATAAAGCGCGTCGGGCCATAGCCGCGCAGGTATGGCACCAATACCCGGTAGCCACGTGCGGCGACCACCGGGGCGATCTCGTCATAGCCACGAGGGTCGTAGGGGAAGCCGTGCAGCAGAATCACCACCTCACCGCCTTCCGGGCCATGGGCTTCGTAGGCGATATCGAGCATGGGCGTGCGGATTTGGAGGGTGGGCATGGAGGCTCCGAGGGTGGAGGGAAAGTGTTGGAACTGTAGACCAAGCGGGTTACCGAGTGTGGTTCGAAAGGCTGCAATTGCTTGACTTGTCTAGACCGGCCTGGCGCAAGCCGATGCAGTTGCCCCACGGGTCGCGCACCTGGCACATCCACTCGCCGCCTTGGATTTTCATCGGGCCGCGATACAAAGTGGCGCCTAACGTGACCAGTCGCTGTACCTCGTGATGCAGGTTAACCACCCGCCAATACACCACCGACCCCGCCGCACCGCTGGCGACCTTGTTGTCGGCGTTCACGATTTCGATGGCCACGCCGCCCACGTCCAAATGACCGAAATCATCGGGCTCGTGGTAGATGCGTGTGGCGGCACAGAAGGCGGTGGCGTACCACTCAGTGGCGGCACGCCAGTCGGGGACGTGAATCAGGATGGAGATAATGGGCATCAACCGAACAACACCTGCTGCCAATGGGTTTCACTGATGATAGCGATCGGAATACCGCTATTTCTTAACTCGACGGCTTTTTTGATCTTCGTTCCATATGAGCTATGGAGCCATTGTTCATTACCAACGCTCCCGACCACGAGAAAATGAACCTTCTTGCTCACCGAGTTACCGATTAGGCCGCCGCGTTCTACGACAAGTAACTCACATTCCTTGCGAGGCCCGTACGCCATGACACCGGTAAACAAAAAAGTCCGGTCCTGCCACTCCAGTGTCGGAGCCGGATTGTTCAGCGGCAGGCTGCTGACAGCAGAGGGGCGTTGAGGTGACCCCACCGAGATACCGGAAAACTGATGCAGCATTTCCAACAGTTCTGCGGACTCTTCCGCGTCGAGAGCACCGTCACTCAACATGCTGGCAAGGCGCTGATAAAGAATGTTTACCACCGGGTCTTCCAACTGGAGCAGATGGGTTTCTATCCAGGTCTTTAGAAACGCTGCTTCCATCTGATTGATGTTTCCGTCGGCGACCAGGCCGGCAGTGACGCCGAGTAATGCGTCGGCAGAGCGCCGATCAATACGCGCCTTGTGGAAGAGGTGACTGCGTTCGAATTCCTGATGAAGATCGGTCATGCGTCCATGCTCCTTAAGTCAGTGCTTTGCCAGGTCTCGGTCCAGCTCAGCATGGGCCGAAGGTTTCGCGTTGATGGTGAAACCGATATACACACATGTTGTGATGTTTGCCAAATAACCTGTGGCGAGGGAGCTTGCTCCCGTTGGGCTGCGCAGCAGCCCCAGGTTTTGTTGAATGTGTTCTTTGAGTTAGATGGCGTTGAGCTTTTGGGGCCGCTTCGCGCCCCAGCGGGAGCAAGCTCCCTCGCCACAGGTATTGCGGTCATATTCCTTCCTTGAATATTTAGCGGTGTCGTAAACGGTGCGACCGATCTACACAGATCTTGTGTTTTTTGCCAAACAACCTGTGGCGAGGGAGCTTGCTCCCGTTGGGCTGCGCAGCAGCCCCAGGTTTTGTTGAATGTGTTCTTTGAGTTAGATGGCGTTGAGCTTTTTGGGGCCGCTTCGCGACCCAGCGGGAGCAAGCTCCCTCGCCACAGTGAGGGGCTGACTTAAATCTCTGCGTGGCTGATGACATGTTTGAAGTGATGCCGCCACAAATCCGCGCCCAGTTTCCCCGAGCGATCCAGCGATGAACCCACAGTCAAATCGCTGATCAGCGTGGGCTGTAATCCGGCATCAAACAACGCAAACCCGGCCGCCAGCACACAGGTGTCAGTCTGGATGCCACACACCAACACCCGGTCTGGCGCGAGGCTTTTCAGGTGGCTGATGGTCTCGGGCGTGGGCGCGTAGCCGTGTTTGATGAAGATATGGTCGGCGGCGATCAGGCTATCGTCGTCGGGCGCCGGCTGCCAGCCGAGTTGGCGGGCGAACGGGGTGATGCTTTCGTCGTGGCGCTCTACGGTGGCCACTGACGGCATGCGACCCAGCAAGGCGTTGATACCGATTACCAGCCAGTCGGGCGGGGCGAAGGAGGGTTGTACATCGATGATCAGTAGGACTTGGCGCATTGGCATCCTGGTATAGATCGAAGGACCACGCATTGTGCACCGGGTACACCTCGTCTCCAAGTCTGGCGCGGTCATGTGGGAGCAGGCAAGCCAGCTCCCACAAGGTTACTCAATTGCCTTGAGATTGTGCTCGGGCTCAAGGCTGCCAAACCGTCTTCACCCCGCTCAACTTCCGGTCCAGAAACGTCGCTGCGCTGATCAGCGCCAAATGGCTCAACGCCTGCGGTGTATTGCCCAAATGCCGTGCCTGGTTATCAAATTCTTCGGCATACAACCCCAGCGGATTGGCATAGCGCAGCAACTGTTCAAACTCCAGATGCGCCTTCTCCACTTGCCCGGCCCGGGCCAGGCATTCCACGTACCAGAACGAGCACGCTGCAAACGCGCCCTCGGTGCCTTGTAGCCCATCAATCTGGCTGTCGTCGTTGCGGTAGCGGTAGACCATGCCGTCACGCACCAGGCTTTTCTGGATCGCCTCCAGTGTCGACAACCAGCGCGGGTCTGTCGCCGCAACGAAGCGCACCAGTGGCATCAACAGCATCGAGCCATCCAGCGCGGTGCTGCCGATATGCTGCACGAAGTGGCCGCGTTCTTCGTTCCAGAAGTTGCTCCAGATATCGGCATAAATCGCCTGGCGAGTCTGGTCCCAACGGGCAAACGGCGCCGGTAGCGAGCGCTTGGACGCCAGTCGAATCGCCCGGTCCAGGGCCACCCAGCACATCAGCCTTGAGTGCAGGAAGTGATGCTGCTCACCGCGCATTTCCCAGATGCCGACGTCTTTGTGGTTCCAGGTTTCGCAGACCTGGTCGGCTACTTCCACCGTGTGTTTCCAGCCCTCATGGGAGATGGCCTCACCGTATTTGTTGACCAGGTATACCGCGTCCATCAACTCGCCGTAGATATCCAGTTGCACCTGGTCGTACGCCTCGTTGCCGATGCGCACCGGTTGCGCGCCGCCGTGGCCGCTGAGGTGGCTCAGCTCGGTTTCCGGCAGTTCCTGGCGGCCGTCGATGCCGTACAGGATGTTCAGGATGTTGATTTTCATCGGCTGATCGCAGCAGTCACCCACCCGGCCTTTCAACCAGCGCATGTAGCCGTTGGCTTCCTCGATAAACCCCAGGCGCATGAACGCGTAGACGGTGAACGAGGCGTCGCGGATCCAGGTGTAGCGGTAGTCCCAGTTGCGCTCGCCGCCGGGTGTTTCCGGCAGGCCGAAGGTGGCGGCAGCGAGGATTGCACCGTGTTTGCGCGAGGTCAAAAGCTTCAAGGCCAGGGCCGAACGATTGACCATCTCGCGCCAGCGCCCACGGTAGTTGGATTGGGAAATCCAGCCGCGCCAGAACTTCAGGGTGCGCTCCAGGCACAGGTCGGTGCAGTCGTTTTTGACTCGGGCATCGTCCAGCCCGCCGAGGACAAACTCGGCGCCTTCTTCCTGGCCGAGTTCAAAGGATGCTACGGCAGCGTCGCCATCCAACTGCAGGGTGTGGCTGCTGGTCAGGCGCAGGCCGGGTTGGTCTGCGGCCTCAAACAACACGTCGCCGTCATCTTGAGTGGCCCGGGTCTGGGCGCGGGCGTAGTCATGACGCACTGCGCAGCGCATATGGATGCTCGCTTTGCCGCTGACCACCCGCACCCGCCGAATCAGGATCGGCAGGTCGTCAACTTCTTCACTGACGGTCAAGAAATCGGTAATTTCCACCACCGCGTCATTACTCAACCAGCGGGTTTGCAGCACGTTGGTGTCGGGCAGGTAGATCTGCTCGCGGCGGGCGTCGGGCAGGTCCGGCGTGAGCTGGAAGATGCCGGCGGCGGGGGAGTCCAGCAATGAGCAAAAGATGGAGGGGCTGTCGAACTCCGGCCAGCAGAAAAAATCGATGCTGCCTTTGTCGTTCACCAGCGCTGCACTGCGCATGTCGCCGATGATGCCGTGGGCATCAATGGCACTTTGTGGTTCGTTTTTCAGATCAACCATTGCCACGAAACTCCGGATAAAGGCTCATGCCGCCATCAATGAACAGGGTGCTGCCCACCACGTAGTCGGAGGCATCACTGGCCAGCCACACCACCGCATTGGCGACATCTTCGACGTCACCCACGCGGCCATAGGGAATCAACTTGAGCAGTTCCACCTCGGCCGCGCCTTCGGTGGCGGCGCGGTTGATGGCCGTGCGAATCGCCCCCGGCGCAACGCCGTTGATGCGGATGCGCTGCTGGCTGACTTCCTGGGCCAGGGTGCGCATCAGCATTTCCACGCCGCCCTTGGACGCGGCGTAGTTCACGTGCCCGGCCCAGGGAATCACCTGGTGCACCGAACTCATGTGGATAATCTTCCCGGCGGCCCGGGAAACACCTTCGCGGATGCCCTGGCGGTTGAAGATGCGCAACGCGGCGCGGGCGCAGAGGAACTGGCCGGTGAGGTTGACGCCGATCACGGTGTTCCAGTCGTCGAGGGTCATGTCGACGGCAGCGGCGTCTTTCTGCATGCCCGAGTTGGCCACCAGGATGTCCAGGTGCCCGAAGGCATCAAGGGTCTGGGCAAACAGGCGCTCCACATCGGCCTCTTTCGACACGTCGGCGCCAATCGCAATGGCCCGGCCGCCGTTGGCGTTGATCTGCGCCGCCAGGGCTTCAGCCGGCGCCGCCTGGGCGTTGTAGTTCAGTACCACGGCGGCTCCGGCCTCGGCCAGGGCCTTGGCGGCCCCCGCGCCGATTCCGGAACTGGCGCCAGTCACCAGCGCCACTTGTTGCTCCAACGAAATGCGCATTGCCCACCCAACCTTTTTCAGAGTGCCCAACTAGCTGACTGGCGGGGCGGCCCACAAGTTCACCGGCTGTCTGGAATGCGACGATGGCTGTCTATATCTATCGTTTTTGCCACAGGACTTTTCGCTAGAATCGACGCTTGATTGATGCGAGACCTCAGCCGATGAACAGCCCACCCCGCCCGTGGCTTGAAGCCTACGCCGACAACTACCGCAACGATGACGTGGTGCATCCCCATTGCCACGCCCAGGCGCAATTGATCCACGGCGTGTCCGGGGTGATGGTGGTCAGCACCGCCCAGGGCAGTTGGCTGGTGCCGTCCGGGCATGCGTTGTGGGTGCCGGCCGGCACCCCGCATGAGATCCGCATGGCCGGCGAGGTGCATATGCGCACGCTGTTCCTCATGCCCGAGGCCGAGCCGGGGCTGGGGCGCACCTGCCAGGTGATTGAAGTGTCGGCATTGCTGCGGGAGCTGATCGTCGCCGCCACGCAGATTGCCGGGCACCACAGCCCGCGTCTGCAGGCCATGATCGAGTTGATCCGCATGGAACTGCTCGCCGCGCCGGTGGTGGCGATGCACGTGCCGGTGCCCGGCGAAGCACGGCTGGCCAGGCTGTGCACGCATTTCATCCGCAACCCTTCTGACGACAGCAGCCTGGAATCCTGGGCCGACAGCCTGAACATGAGCGCCCGCACCCTGAGCCGGGTGTTCCAGCGGGAGTTGGGCATGAGTTTCGGTGAATGGCGCAAGCGTGCGCGGTTGGCCCTGAGCTTGAAGTTGCTGGCCCAGGGCGTGTCGATCCTGGAGGTGGCGCTGGAGCATGGTTACCAGAGCCCGAGTGCGTTCAGTGCGATGTTTCGCAAGTCGCTGGGTTATCCGCCAAGTCATTTTCGGCCCGGAGTTTAGTGTTGCGTCAGGTAACGCTATTGTCTGTTTAGCGACGATACATGGCCCTGACGCGGGCGAATCGGACAGGCCATCTGCCTAATCTGCAAGGCTCCTTCTTGAGCGAGCCTTGTGATGCACAGCCCTTCTTTTCACCCATGGATGCCCATCGCCCTGTTGAGTGTGCTGGCCGGGTGCACTGGTGTGCCCGGTCAACCGTCGACCGTCACGGCGCAGCCTGCACCGCGGCTCTCCGCCGAGTCGGCCGAGGCGTTGCCCGCCCGTTGGTGGCAGCTGTACCGCGACCCGCAACTGGACGCCCTGGTGGCGCGGGCCCTGCACCAGAACAAAGACCTCGAAGCCGCCGCCGCCCATGTCGATGCGTTGCTGGCGCAGCTGGAACAGGCAGACGGCGAGCGCCTGCCGTCGACTTCCCTGGACTATGGCCTGGCCTACGGTCGCAGCCGCGATGACCAGACGCTGGCCCAGGCGACTAACCGTCATGCCGGTGCCGAATGGAGCCACACGCCTGAGTTTTCCCTGAGCTACACCCTCGATTTGTGGGGCGAGGTGCGTTATCGCATCGCTGCGGCACGGGCGGATGCCCAGGTGGCGCGGGCGCTGGAGGATGAGCTGCGGGTGACGGTGGCCGCGCAGACGGCCCGCGCCTATGCCCAGGCCTGCGTCTATGGTGTGCGCGAACAGGTGCAGGCGCACTCGGTGCAGCTGCTGGAGCAGAGCGTCGCGGTCACGCAGAAGCTGCAAAAGGCCGGCGCGGCCACGCAACTCGACCTGGCGCGCCTGCAAGGGTTGCTGGAAGAAACCCGGGCACCGTTGCCGATGTTCACGGCCCGGCGCAGCAGCGCGCTGTATGAGTTGGCCGTGCTCAGCGGGTTGCCGCCGGAGCAGGTCACGCCACGCAGCTGTACCCAGGCCCCGCAGTTGCAGGCGCCTTTGCCGGTGGGCGAGGGTTGGGCACTGCTGCAACGGCGGCCGGACATCCGCCGCGCCGAAGGGCAATTGCGCGCAGCCACCTTGACGGTGGGCCTGTCCCGCGCCGAGCTTTACCCGCGGATCACCTTCGGCGCGATGCTCGGTTCGTCCGCCAGCAGCCTGGGCAAACTCGGGGACCGCTACGCCACGGTGTATTCCGTCGGGCCGCTGGTGTCCTGGCGCTTTCCCAACCGGCAGGTCGCCCAGGCGCGGGTCAGGCAGAGCCAGGCCGAAGCGCGCCAGGCCCTGGCACGGTTTGACGGTACGGTGCTCAACGCACTGAAGCAGGTGGAGCAGGCCATGGCCCTGTACCAGGGCGAACAGCAGCGTGGGCAGGCCCTGGCCGCCGCCCTGGACAACAACCGCCGCGCCTTCGACCTGGCCTCCCGCGGCTACCATTCCGGCGCGCTGGATGCCCTGCAACTGCTGGACAGCGAACGCAGCCTGGTGGGCCTTGAAGCCCGCGTGGCCGAGTCCGACCTGCGCTTGATCAACCGCCAGATCGACCTGTTCCAGGCCCTCGGTGGCGGCTGGCAGCGTGACGATCCAACCGCCCCCTTATCTGTCGCTGTCAATGGAGCCAAACCATGAACCAGGCTGTTGAACCCATTCGCCTGACCGTTATGCAACGTCATCGTCGCGCCCTGGTGACCACGGCTTCCCTCGCGACGCTGGTGGGGCTGGCAACCTTTGCCGGGTACTGGTGGCAATGGGGGCGTTTTCTTGAAGAAACCGACGATGCCTATGTGCGCGCTGATTGGGTCGCTATCAGCCCACGAATTGCCGGGTATGTAGCCCAGGTGCTGGTGGAAGATAACCAGCCGGTCAAGGCCGGGGATGTGCTGGTGCGTATCGATGAGCGGGATTTCACCGAGCGTCTGAACAGCGCCCAGGCGCAACTGCAACAGGCGCAAGCAGCAGCGAGCGCACAGCAGGCATCGGTGCAAACCCTCGACGCGCAAATGGGCGAGCAACAGCAACGCATCGCCCAGGCCCGGGCGGAACTGAGCAGTGGCGAGGCCGAAGCCCGGCGCGCGCGGCTCGATTACCAGCGTTATCGTGAACTGGTCGCGCAACAGGTGGCCAGCGCCCAGCACCTGGAAACCGTCAGCGCCAGCCAGGCCAAGGCCCAGGCGGCCCTGGCCCAGGCGAGCGCCCAGGTCGCGCGGCAGCAGGCGCAGTTGCAGGTCTTGCAGGCACGCCGGCAACAGGCGCAGGCGCAAATCGTCGAGCATCAGGCACGCATCGGCGAGGCCCAGGCCAACCTCGCGCTGGCCCGCAATGCGTTGAAGGACACCGAGATCCGCGCGCCTTTTGACGGCGTGGTGGGCCAGCGCAAGGTCCGGCGCCAGCAATACGTGATGCCCGGCCTGCCGCTGTTGGCTGTGGTGCCGGTGGAGCAGGCCTATGTGATTGCCAACTACAAGGAAACCCAGTTGCAGCACATGGCGCCGGGGCAGTCGGTGGAAATCGCGGTGGACAGTTTTGCCGGCGCACATTGGCACGGCAAAGTCGAAAGCATCGCCCCCGGCTCCGGTGCCGTGTTCGCGCTGTTGCCGCCGGACAACGCCACCGGCAACTTCACCAAGATCGTCCAGCGGTTTCCGGTAAAGATTCGCCTGGAACCCGGTGAGTCGCGGGTGCTGCCGGGCATGTCGGTGATTGCCACGGTTGACACCCGCCCTGCCGCCAGCCAGGAGCACGTCCATGGAGGCTGAAGGGCGTGTGCCGTTTCGCGCCTGGGTCGCGGTGATCGGCGGGCTGTTCGGCTGCTTCATGGCCGGGATGAACGTGCACGTCACCAGCGCCGCACTGCCGGAAATCGAAGGTGCACTGGGCGCGACGTTTGAGGAGGGTTCGTGGATTTCCACCGCTTACCTGGTGGCGGAGATCATCATGATTCCCCTCACCGCGTGGCTGGTGCAGGTGTTTTCCCTGCGCCGGGTGATGTTGTGGGGCTCGGGGATATTCCTGGTGGCCTCGGTGGCGTGTTCGCTGTCGCCCAACCTGCAAGTGATGATCCTGATCCGGGTGGTGCAGGGCGCGGCCGGGGCGGTGCTGATTCCCTTGTCATTCCAACTGATCATCACCGAGCTGCCGCCCAGCAAGATCCCGCTGGGCATGGCCTTGTTCAGCCTGGCCAACAGTGTGGCCCAGGCCGCCGGGCCGTCGATTGGCGGCTGGCTGACCGATGCGTATTCCTGGCGCTGGATCTTCTACCTGCAACTGTTCCCGGGGATCGCGTTGCTGGCGGCGGTGGCCTGGTCCATTGACCGCCAGCCGATGCAGTTGGGCCTGCTGCGCCAGGGCGACTGGCTGGGTATCGGCTGCATGGTGCTGGGCCTGGGTGCGTTGCAGATCGTGCTGGAGGAGGGCGGGCGCAAGGACTGGTTCGGCTCGCCCTTTATCGTGTGGATGACACTGCTGGCGGTGGTGGGCCTGATCGGCTTCGTTGCCCGGCAATTATGGGGCGCGCACGCCTTTATCAACCTGCGACTGTTGGGCCACTACAACTTTGGGGTGGCCAGCGTGGCGATGTTTATCTTCGGCGCCAGTACCTATGGCCTGGTGTTCCTGGTGCCCAACTACCTGTCGCAATTGCAGCACTACAACGCCAGCGAAATTGGCGTGAGCCTGATCGCGTATGGTCTGGTGCAACTGATCATGGCGCCGTTTTTGCCGCGCCTGATGAAGTGGGTCAGCGCCAAAATGCTGGTGGCCTCGGGGTTCGCGATCATGGCTTTGGGCTGCTGGATGGGTGCGCACTTGTCGGCGGACAGCGCCAGCAATGTGATCGTGCCCTCGATCGTGGTGCGCGGCATGGGCCAGCCGCTGATCATGGTGGCGTTGTCGGTGCTTGCGGTGCATGGGCTGGCCAAGGCGCAGGCGGGGTCGGCGTCGGCGGTGTTCTCGATGCTGCGCAATCTGGGGGGCGCCGTTGGAACAGCGTTACTGGCGCAGTTGGTGGTGGTGCGTGAGCGGGTGCATTCGGCGCGGATCGGGGAGGCGGTGACGCTGTTTGACCCGGTGCTGCAACAGCGCTTGCCTGGCGGGGTGCTGCAGGAGCAGTTGCCGGAGCATCAGGTGGTGTTGGACCTGCTGGATCGGAGTGCGCGCCATCAGGCGTTTTTGATGGCCTACAGTGATGCGTTCTTTCTGGCGTGTGTGGCGTTGGCAGCGTGTGCGGTGGCGGCGTTGATGTTGCGGCGGATCTAGGGGCAGTGCTGTGGGGGACTCAAGTGAGCGCAATGGTTCAGGTGTGTTTTTTATGGTTTTGAGGGCTGGGTACATATCCGTTATTTGGGTGATGGCCGCTTATGGTTCCGCTCTTACAGCGGCTCACTTTTGAAAAGCGCAAAAGTAAGCAAAACGCTCTTGCCCCACCACTCGGCACCTCGCCTAGGCTCGGTGTGCCCTCACTCCGGCTTTGGACCGTGGGCCGCCGTCATGGGCCATCCTTGGCCCAGGACGGCTAACCTGGCG
>NZ_JACAPJ010000036.1:0-23583 GCF_013385765.1 Pseudomonas sp. C8002 | reverse complement strand
CCGGGTTAGCCGTCCTGGGCCAAGGATGGCCCATGACGGCGGCCCACGGTCCAAAGCCGGAGTGAGGGCACACCGAGCCTAGGCGAGGTGCCGAGTGGTGGGGCAAGAGCGTTTTGCTTACTTTTGCGCTGTTCAAAAGTGAGCCGCTGTAAGAGCGGAACCCTAGGCGGCCGTTACCCAAATAACGGATATGCCCCCACCCCCACCCCCACCATCACGCTTCAGCACTATGCACCACCACCAAAAGCTGAGCCTGAACCTCCCCCACCGACCGAATCCGATGCGGCTTCTGCGCATTGAAATGCAACGCATCCCCCCGATTCAACACCACCCGCTCACTCATGAAATCCACCTCAACCTGACCTTCATGCACAAACAAAAACTCCTCCCCCAAATGTTCCTTGAAGGTCTTGTCGGTGAACTCCGCCGGCGGGTAAATGATGAACGGCAACAAACTACGCTCACTGACCTGATGCGCCAGCACCGCGTAACCCGGTGATGCATCGGTGCCCGACAACGCCTGCCGTTCGTGGCTGCGCACCAGGCTGTAGCTGTCGAGGCTGACATTGTCCTCGCTGAACAATTCTTCGACCTTCACATTCAACGCCTTGGCCAGTTTCAGCGCCGCCGCAATCGACGGCGTATTCAACCCGCGTTCGACTTTCGACAGGTAACTCTTGGTCATCCCGGATTTTTCCGCGAGCGACTCCAACGTCACACCAAGTTTTTTTCTCAATATTTTCAAACGGATAGACATGCGCAGCGGTTAATCCATTAAAGAGGCGATGATGAATGCTTGCTAATGACACCTTGTGTCATATAGTCTCTTTAGTGTCATTTGCGACGAACAAGGACACTGATATGGCCAAGACATTAGCACTCCCGAAAGACCAACTGGTCAAGCAGGCGCTGACCCAGATGCAAAACACCCTGGCGGATAATACGTGGACCGACCGGCAAAAGCTGGCGTTGACCTGCCGGATCCTGTTCGAAAACGGCCACGACTCCGGCCTCGCCGGGCAGATCACCGCACGCGGCCCGACGCCTGGCACCTACTACACCCAACAACTGGGCCTGGGTTTTGATGAGATCACCGCCAGCAACCTGTTGCTGGTCAACGAAGACCTGGAGGTGCTGGAAGGCCATGGCATGCCCAACCCGGCCAACCGTTTTCACAGCTGGGTGTACCGCGGTCGCCCGGACGTGAACTGCATCATCCACACTCACCCGACCCACATCGCTGCGTTGTCGATGCTGGAAGTGCCGTTGCAGGTGTCCCACATGGACCTCTGCCCGTTGTACGAAGATTGCGCATTCCTCGAAGCCTGGCCCGGGGTGCCGGTGGGCAACGAAGAAGGTGAAATCATCACCGCTGCCCTGGGGGATAAACGCGCGATTCTGCTTTCCCACCACGGCCAATTGTCCACTGGGGCGAGCATCGAGGAAGCCTGTGTGATCGCGCAGTTGATCGAGCGCGCGGCCAAGTTGCAGCTGCTGGCGATGGCCGCCGGCACGATCAAGCCGATCCTGCCGGAACTGGGCCGCGAAGCCCATGACTGGATTTCCAAGCCCAAGCGCCACGGCGCCGCGTTCAACTACTACGCTCGGCAGAACCTGCGCCAACACGCCGATTGCCTGAACTGAAACCCTTTTTCGACCGGAGACCTTTCCATGTCCAGCCCTTCTATTCACGGCATTATCGGCTACACCATTACCCCGTTCAGCACGGACGGACAGCGCCTTGACCTCGACGCCCTGGGCCTTTCGATCGACCGCCTGATCGACAGCGGCGTGCACGCTGTCGCACCGTTGGGCAGCACCGGCGAAGGCGCCTATCTCAGTGATGCAGAGTGGGATGAAGTCGCCGCCTACAGCATCCAGAAGGTGGGCAAGCGTGTGCCGACCGTCGTCAGCGTCTCCGACCTGACCACCGCCAAGGCCGTGCGTCGTGCGCAGTTTGCCGAGGCCCACGGCGCGGACGTGGTGATGGTATTGCCGGCCTCGTACTGGAAACTCAGCGAGGCGGAAATCCTCGCCCACTATGCGGCCATTGGCGACAGCATCGGCGTGCCGATCATGCTCTACAACAACCCGGCCACCAGTGGCACCGACATGTCGGTGGACTTGATCCTGCGCATCGTCAACAGCGTCGACAACGTGACCATGGTCAAGGAAAGCACCGGGGATATTCAGCGCATGCACCAATTACACCGGCGCAGCGAGGGCCGGGTGCCGTTCTACAACGGCTGCAATCCGCTGGCGCTGGAGGCGTTTGCGGCGGGTGCGAAAGGTTGGTGCACGGCGGCGCCGAATCTGATTCCTCAGCTCAACCTGGATTTGTATGAAGCCGTTTTGGCCAATGACCTGGAGAAAGCGCGGGAGCTGTTTTATCGCCAGTTGCCGTTGCTGGATTTCATCCTCAAAGGTGGCTTGCCGGCGACGATCAAGGCCGGTTTGCGGCTGACGGGCCTGGAGTCGGGGGATCCACGGCTGCCGGTGTTTCCGCTGGCTGAGGCAGGCCGTGTTCAGTTGCAAGAGCTACTGACCCTGTTGCGCTGAAACGCAATCCAAATGTGGCAGCGGGCTTGCTCGCGAAGGCGGTGGGTCAGTCAATTAATAGGTCGACTGACTCACCGCCTTCGCGAGCAAGCCCGCTCCCACGTTTAGTCCGCATCCAACCTTGGATTTTCAATAGAGACAAATGACAATAATTCTCGATATCATTCGCGACTTTTCCACGTCGTGCTTCGTCAAGAAGGATATCCATGTCTCGTCCCAAGCCCGACCTGCTGTCGGCCGATGCCTTTCGCGGGTTTTATGCAGATATCCTGCATTTCCTGCGTAAACGCACGGACAACGCCAGCGACGCGGCAGACATGACCCAGGATGTCTTCACCCAATGGCTGGACTACCGCGACCGGGCTCAGGTCGAGCAGCCACGGGCGTTTCTGTTCCAGATGGCGCGCAATCTGCTGCGCGATCACTGGCGCAAACAAAAGGTGCGGCACACCGTCCACCAGCAACAGGCCGAACTGGATGCCGAACCTGTCAGCGACTCGCGAGACGATCCCATGGCCGCCGCGCAACGCCTGCAACGCCTGGAACAGTTGAAAGAAGTCCTCTCTGAACTCTCGCCGAGAAGACGAGAAGCCCTTATGCTGCACCGCTTCGAAGGCCTGAGCCAGGCGCAGATCGCCGAGCGCATGGGCGTTTCGATCAGCATGGTGGAAAAGCACATCGCTTTTGCCTTGCTGCATTGCAAGCAGCGACTTCAACAAGAACAGGGCAAGGAGCAGCCAGAATGACCCGCCTGAGCGACATCGACACCTGTGACATCGAGGCCAGCGACTCCATCGATGCCCAGGCCGCCAGCTGGTTTGCGCGCAACCGCAATGACGCCGGTCGCGCCGACCGCAAGGCGTTTGCCGCCTGGCAGTCCGAGCCGGCCAATGCCCGCGCCTACGCCGAATTCGAACAGCTGTGGGCCGACCTGGCCCAGTTGCAGCAACTGAACAAACCGACACCGCTGCCCGTGCGCAAACCACCCGTGTGGCGCCCGGCCCTGGCGGTGGCTGCCGCCCTGGTGTGTGCCGTGCTGACGAGCAACATCGGCGCCCCACGCGAGCTGTTCCACGCCCAGGTCGCGGCCCATGCCAAAGGAATGCGCACCATGCATTTGCCCGACGGCAGCACCTTGTACGTCAACGCCAATACGCGCCTGCGGGTGGACTTCAACAGTCACCAGCGCATCGTGCATCTGGATCAGGGCCAGTTGTATATCGAGGTGGCGCCCGACAAGGAGCGTCCGCTGTTCGTGCAGGCCGGTGAAGCCAATGTGCGGGTGGTCGGCACCGGCTTCGATGTGCGGCGCAGCAAGCAGCAACTGGTGGTCAGCGTGGCCCATGGGCAAGTGGCGTTCGATCCGGATGCCAGGCTGCCGGCCACCCTGCTCGGCGCCGATCAGCGCGCTACGTTCAGTTATGCCAAGGGCACGCTGCAGCAGCAAACCCTCACTGCCGGCGAGGTCGCCGATTGGCGCGGCGGCCACGTGTCGTTTCGTAATCGCGAGCTGGCCAGCCTGATGGATGAGTTGAGCCTGTACCGGCCCCAGGCGCCGTTGCTGGTGGACAGCGCGGTGGCGCAGTTGAAGGTCTCGGGCAATCTGGACGTGAATGATCCGGACGCCCTGCTCAACGCCCTGCCGGCACTGTTGCCGGTGAAAACCGTGGCCCTGGCCGACGGCAATATCAGGATCGAACCGCGCAAATAGCCCCGCGGAATTCTTATTTGAGAATATTTTGCATTCGCATGTGAGGATTATTTTTCCTGCCGCGTCTTCCTCGGGTCTGCGTTTGATACGCACACCTTTCTGGCCATTTGGCTACTCCGGGGGATTTCATGTTTCGCGCGCCTTGCCACGTTCAGCACCTGTTTCTTCGACCCACCGCCATTGCCGCCTGCCTGGCCTTCAGCCTGAGTGCCCAGGCAGAGTCGTTCAAGCTGCAACTGCCGGCCCAGTCCCTGGCCACGTCCCTGAGCCAGGTGGCGCAGCAGGCGAAAATCCAGCTGCTGTTCGATGAAGCGCTGCTGAAAAATATTCAGGCGCCAGCCCTCAATGGCGACTTCACACCGGAAGTGGCGATTCGCACCCTGCTCAAGGACGGCGAGTTCGTATTGCTCAAGGTCGGCAGCACTTACGTGGTACGCCCCGAAGAGGGCAAGACCACCAACAGCAGCGCGATCCAGCTCGACGCCCTGAGCGTGATCGGCACCGGCAACGAGGTCGACTCCACCACCGTCGGCCGTTCCACCCTGACCCAGGCCGACATCGACCGCTACCAGTCCAACAACATCCCCAGCCTGCTGCAAACCTTGCCCGGCATCAGCCAGGGCGGCTCGCTGAAGCCCGGTGGCCAGACCATCAACATCCGTGGTTTCGGCGACGCCGAAGACGTGCCGCTGACCGTCGATGGCGCCACCAAAAGCGGTTTTGAGCGCTATCAGCAGGGCACTGTGTTTATCGAGCCCGAGCTGATCAAGAGCATCGAAGTGGAGAAAGGCCCCAACTCGCCCTTCAGCGGCAACGGCGGCTTTGGCGGTACGGTCAACATGACCACCAAGGATGCCCCGGACCTGCTCAAGGACGGGCGCAACAGCGGTGCCATGCTCAAATACGGCTACTCCAGCAACGACCATGAGCAGGTCTACAGCAGTGCCGTTTACGGGCGTACCGATGACGGCCGCTTCGACGCGCTGGCCTACCTGACCCAGCGCGACGGCGGCGACATGAAACTGGCTGCCACCCTGCCCAACGACAACAACCAGTACCCGATCAACCCCAAGCGCCTGCCCAACAGCGCCCAGAATGTGGACGGCAAACTGTTCAAGTTCAATGCTCACTTCACCGATGAGCAAAGCCTGGGTCTGTCGTATTCGCGCTCCAACAGCCAGCGCTGGACGCCCTTCTCTGCCGCCAGCTACCCGACGCCGCCGACCCAGGCCAACATCGACCGCTATGGCTACGAAGCCGCGCTGAAACGCTTCCTGGCCAACCGCAATACCGTCGACACCACCTGGTCCGGCAAGTACGAATACCAGCCGATGAATAACCCGCTGGTGGACTTGACCATCAAGTACTCCGAATCCAATACCGACCAGACCGACGAGCGCGACGCCACGGCGTTTTTCCAGTTGGCCACCGGCGGGCGCAAGATGGACACCTCCTATAACGACAAGAACCTCGACGTACGCAACGTCAGCCTGTTT
Source organism: Pseudomonas sp. C8002 (assembly GCF_013385765.1). Lineage (NCBI taxonomy): Bacteria > Pseudomonadati > Pseudomonadota > Gammaproteobacteria > Pseudomonadales > Pseudomonadaceae > Pseudomonas > Pseudomonas sp. C8002. Next base: position 17,817 of record NZ_JACAPJ010000036.1, on the reverse strand, counting down.
TCCACCGGTGCGTTGCAGCACGCGGTGACCACCGGTGTGCAAATCCGCAAGCACACCCGGGAAACCGAAATGTGGATGCCCGGCGCCACCTACAACACCCCGAAATACAACTATGGGCACTTCCAGCCGGGCTTCATGCCCCATGGCAAGGTCGACACCAACAGCTTCTTTATCCAGGACGCGGTGACGCTGGGCGATGTGACCATTACCCCGTCGATGCGCTATGACCATGTGCGCAACCGCGGCGAGGCCAACGACGCGCCGTACTACAGCAACCCGGACCCGGCCATCGGCCATGACTACAGCGACCGCACTTACACCGGCTGGTCGCCACGCCTGGCGGCGTACTGGACCATCACCCCGAACGTGGCGATGTTCGCCAACTGGAGCCGCACCTGGCGTGCGCCAGTGATCGACGAGCAGTATGAAGTCCAGGGCCTGGGCAGCCGCACCGCCACCAGCCTGGACCTGGACCCGGAGCGCATCACCTCCATCACCCTGGGCAACGTCACCAGTTTCGCCGACGTGTTCGCCCACGGCGACAACCTGCAACTGCGTACCACGCTGTTCCACAACAAGGTCGAGGACGAAATCTTCAAGGCCACAGGCGTGGGCTGCCAGAACCAGGCGGTCAACGGCGGGACGATTTCCAGCGCCTGCCCGCCGGGCGCGATGTCCAACTACCGCAACATCGGCGGCATGACCATCAAGGGTTTCGAGGCCGAGAGTTTCTATGACTCCACCTACGTGTTCGGCTCGGTATCGTTCGCCTACACCACCGGTAAACATGAAGGCGCCTACACCAACCCGTGGGGGCCGGACGTCTGGGCGCGGGACATTCCTCCAACCAAATGGGTGGTGGTGCTCGGCACCAAGATCCCGAGCCTGGATATGCGGGTAGGCTGGCAAGGGCAGTTCATCGGCGCCACCAGCCGCCTGCCGAGCGACAAGTATTCCGGCGGCCCGGGCACCAGCATCGGCGACCTGTTCTACGACCAGTACGGCAACAAGCGCTACAACACCCAGGGCCTCTTCGCCAGCTGGAAGCCGCAACAGGCTTACCTCAAGGGTACCGAGGTGAACTTCACCGTGGACAACCTGTTCAACAACAACTTCCGACCGGCCCTGAGCGGCGACCGCGCCTACACCAAGGGCCGGGATGCGAAGATCAGTGTGACGCGGTTCTTCTGACCCCTACTAATCAATGTGGGAGCGGGCTTGCTCGCGAAAGCGCTGGATCAGTCGGTACATGAGTTACCTGACACACCGCCTTCGCGAGCAAGCCCGCTCCCACATTCAGATCTTCTGCGCGCCATTTCTTGTATTCACAAGGCTGAGCTCTGGGGCGTGAACCCGCTGCTTGCTCAAATACCGCGTGCAACTCACCCGCAAGAACGAAGCAAAATTCACCACTTCGCCGCGGTAATCCATCACTTCTTCATACAGCTTGGCGATCAGTTGATTGGTGGTCATGCCATCCACCTCGGCGATCTCGCTGAGGATGTCCCAGAACTGGTTTTCCAGGCGCACGGTGGTCACCACGCCGCAGATGCGCAGGGAGCGCGAGCGGGATTCGTACAGAATCGGGTCGGCCTTGACGTACAGTTCGCACATGGCGATGACCTCCGCTTTACAGGGTGATTTTGGTGCCCAGCAGCCCGAGGAAACCCGCGAGCCAGCTTGGGTGCGCCGGCCACGCCGGGGCCGTCACCAGATTGCCTTGAACGTGGCTGTCGGTCACCGGGATATCGATGAACGTACCGCCCGCCAGTCGTACCTCCGGCCCGCACGCCGGGTAGGCGCTGCACTCGCGGCCTTCCAGGATCCCGGCAGCCGCCAGCAGTTGAGCGCCATGGCACACGGCAGCGATGGGTTTGCCAGCCTGATCGAAATCCTTGACCAGTTGCAGGACCTTTTCGTTCAGCCGCAGGTACTCAGGGGCACGGCCACCCGGCACCAGCAGCGCGTCGTAGTCGGCAGCGTTCACCTTGGCAAAATCCGCATTCAGGGCGAACAGGTGCCCGGGCTTTTCGCTGTAGGTCTGGTCGCCTTCGAAGTCGTGGATCGCCGTGCGCACGGTCTGGCCGGCGGACTTGTCCGGGCACGCGGCGTGCACGGTATGCCCCACCATCAGCAGCGCCTGGAACGGCACCATCACTTCATAGTCTTCGACGTAATCGCCGACCAGCATCAGGATTTTTTTCGCGGCCATGGGACATTCCTCCGGTTGAACGGTTGGGCAGACAGGAGTAGCCAAGATAGACCCGCAGGCTTGATCCGGGTAATGGCCCGCTACTACATCAGCACCCCGGCTTGTGTGGGAGCCGGGCTTGCCCGCGATGCAGACACCTCGGCCTGACAGGTAAACTGCGTTGATCCCATCGCAGCCTCGCCAAGGCTCGACAGCTCCCACATGAACCGAGTCGCCCGTTCAAAACTGTACGGCTCAATCTGCACCTAGCTGTAAGCCCGTGTTTGCGGGGCTTTGTGGCTAGATGAGCGTCCACTTCCGGCCCATTCGATTCTGGTTCCTTCCATGAGCTCCCGCGAAAATACCGGCATGGCCCTCGGCCTGCTGGGCGTCGTCATCTTCAGCCTCACCCTGCCCTTCACCCGTATCGTGGTGCAGGAAATCCACCCGTTGCTCAATGGCCTGGGCCGGGCGTTGTTCGCGGCGGTGCCGGCGGCGGCGTTGTTGCTGTGGCGCCGTGAGCGCTGGCCCACCTGGCGCCAGGTGCGCGGGCTGACGCTGGTGATTGCCGGGGTGATCCTGGGTTTCCCGGTGTTGTCGGCCTGGGCCATGCAAACCTTGCCCGCGTCCCATGGCGCGCTGGTCAACGGATTGCAGCCGCTGTGCGTGGCGCTGTATGCGGCGTGGCTGTCTCATGAGCGGCCGTCGAAAGCCTTCTGGGCCTGCGCGGCGTTGGGCAGTGCGCTGGTGCTAAGTTATGCGTTGATCACCGGAGCCGGCAGTATCCAGGCGGGCGACCTGTTGATGCTCGGCGCGATTGCCGTGGGTGGCCTGGGTTATGCCGAAGGCGGCCGGTTGGCCAAGGAGATGGGCGGCTGGCAGGTAATCTGCTGGGCGCTGGTGCTGTCGACGCCGGTATTGATCGGGCCGGTGGCCTACCTGGCGCTGCAACACGAAGGGCCGATCTCCATGCGCACCTGGTGGGCGTTTGGTTATGTCTCGTTGTTTTCGCAGTTCCTGGGGTTCTTTGCGTGGTACGCCGGGCTCGCCATGGGTGGCATCGCCCGGGTCAGCCAGATTCAGCTGTTGCAGATCTTTTTCACCATCGCGTTTTCGGCGCTGTTTTTTGGTGAACACATCGAGCCGATTACCTGGCTGTTTGCCTGCGGGGTGATTGTGACGGTGATGTTGGGGCGCAAGACCAGCGTGAAGCCTGCGCCAGCTCCCAAGGCTAGCGCGATCTAATGTGGGAGCGGGCTTGCTCGCGAATGCGGTGGGTCAGTTGATACATCAGGTGACTGACACACCGCTTTCGCGAGCAAGCCCGCTCCCACATTTTTGATTTGCGTCGCACTCAGGCGAGGTAACCGTCCGCCCGCAGCAGGGTTTCAAGGCAATGTTCGGTGATGTTGTAGAACGCCTTGAGCTCCTGGATTTTCTCCAGGAGTTGAGCGTTGTCCACCGGCTCGGCACGCTTCACGGCCAGGATCATCTTGTTCTTGTTGGTGTGCTCCAACGAGATGAACTCAAACACCTTGGTCTCATAGCCGCACGCTTCAAGGAACAACGCGCGCAAACTGTCGGTGACCATTTCCGCCTGCTGGCCCAGGTGCAGGCCGTATTGCAGCATCGGCTTGAGCAGCGCCGGGCTCTGGATCTGCAGGCGAATCTGCTTGTGGCAGCACGGCGAGCACATGATGATCGACGCACCGGAGCGGATGCCGGTGTGAATCGCGTAGTCGGTGGCGATGTCGCAGGCATGCAGGGCGATCATCACGTCCAGTTCGCTGGGCGCGACGCTGCGCACATCCCCGCACTTGAACACCAGCCCCGGGTGGTCCAGGCGGGCGGCGGCGTTGTTGCACAGGGTCACCATGTCTTCGCGCAGTTCCACGCCGGTGACTTCGCCGTCGGCGTTGAGGGTGTTGCGCAGGTAGTCGTGGATGGCAAACGTCAGGTAGCCCTTGCCCGAGCCAAAGTCCGCGACCCGCACCGGCTGGTCCAGCTTCAGCTGCGAGGTGGTCAGCGCATGGCTGAACACTTCGATGAACTTGTTGATCTGCTTCCACTTGCGCGACATCGCCGGGATCAGCTCGTGTTTGGCGTTGGTCACACCAAGGTCGGCGAGGAAGGGCCGGGTCAGGTCCAGGAAGCGATTCTTCTCGCGGTTGTGCTCGGCAGACGGCGCTTCGCGCAGTTGCTGCGGCTTGCTTTTGAACAGTGAGCTTTTGTTTTTCTTGCTGTATTCCAGCTGGGCTTCGTCGGTCACCGACAGCAGGTGCGCATTCTTGAACGCCGCCGGCAACAACTCGGCAATTGCCGCCACGCCGTCGGCCAGGGAGAAGTTCTTGGTGATGTCGCGGGTCTTGTAGCGATAGACGAAGGACAGGCAAGGCTGATCCTTGACCGTCAGCTGCTTGATGATCAGCTTCTGAAGATCAGGCTCGGTGCCGACGTACTTGGCCAGCACCAGCTTGATAAAGGCGTTTTGCTCAAGGCTCGCGCTCAGCAGTTCGAGGAACTGCGCGTGATGATCCGGCGCGGGGCTGGCAGGTTTAGCGGTGGCAGACATGAACAAAAACGCCTCGGGCAGGGAATGCCGGGAATTTTACACTACTCCAACACCACCAACCGATTCGGCAGCTCATTGCGTGCGTGGGTCACCGGAACGTGCTCCCTGAGCAATTCCCCGCAAGCCTCAATACACGCCACAAACCCGGCCAACGTCTGGCCTTGCTTCACCTGGCGGGTGAAGTCCTTGACGATCGCATCCCAACTGCTGTCATCCAGGCGACTGGATATCCCCTTGTCCACCAGGATTTCCACATACCGCTCGGCCTCACTGACAAAAATCAGCACCCCGGTGCTGCCCAGCGTGTGGTGCAGGTGCTGCTCGAGAAACTGCCGCCGTGCCAGGTTGGACGCGCGCCAATGGCGCACCGAGCGCGGGATCAGTCGCGTGGTGACCCTGGGCAAACGGAACACCAGGCACAGCACGACGAACGTGCCCCACTGCGCCAGCAGCAAGGTGTACATGGTCAACCAGCCCGACAGGTAGTGGATGATCCCCGGCACCACCAGCGCCAGCAGGCTGGCCCACAACAGCGGGATGTAGGCGTAGTCGTCGGCGCGGGCCGCGAGCACGGTCACCAGTTCGGCGTCGGTCTGTTGCTCGACCCGGGCGATCGCCTCGGCGACCTGGCGTTGCTCGTGTTGACTCAGTAATGCCATGGTTGTTGATGCTCTCTAGTTATTGTCATTACCAGCCGCCCGAGGCGCCACCGCCGCCAAAACCACCGCCGCCGCCCCTGAAGCCACCACCGCCACCGCCTCCCCCGCCGCCACGACCGCTGCTGCTGAGAATCGCCAGCAGGATAGCGCCAACGGGCAGGCCCATGCGATTGCACAGCCACAACACTGCCAGCAACAGGATGAACAGGCCAATGGAAATGCCCGGGTTTTGCTTGGCGAAGTTGGCCTCGGACACATGCGCCGGTACGGCCAGCGGATCGCCGCCCACCACCTGCAGCATCGCCGCCACGCCGTCGCTGATGCCCTTGCTGTAGTTGCCCGCCTTGAACGCCGGGGCGATCACCTGGTTGATGATCACCCAGGACTGCGCATCCGTGAGCACGCCTTCCAGGCCATAACCCACTTCGATGCGAATCTTGTGCTCATCCCGGGCGACGATCAGCAGGGCGCCGTTGTCCTTGCCCTTCTGGCCGATGCCCCACGCGCGGCCCAGTTGATAACCGAAGTCTTCAATGGGCACGCCTTGCAGGTCGGGCACGGTGACCACCACGATCTGGTCGCCGCTGGTCTGCTCCAGCGCCTGCAACTGCTGGGTCAGCTGCGCACGCACGGCCGGGTCGATCATCTGGGCGTTGTCCACCACCCGTCCGGTCAGGGCCGGGAAATTCAGGGCGGCCTGGGCGGTCAGGCTGAAGGCCAGCAGCACCGCCGCCATCAGCCAAGCGCGCTTGCCCATCAGAATTTCACTTGCGGCGCTTTATCGGCATCGGCACTGGTGGCCTCGAAGTTGGCGCGGACCGGCAAGTCGCTGTACATCACGCTGTGCCACAGGCGGCCAGGGAAGGTGCGGATCTCGGTGTTGTAGGCCTGCACTGCCTGGATAAAGTCGCGGCGGGCCACGGCGATGCGATTTTCGGTGCCTTCAAGCTGCGATTGCAGGGCCAGGAAGTTCTGGTTGGCCTTCAGGTCCGGGTAGCGCTCGGACACCACCATCAAACGGCTGAGGGCACCGCTCAAACCGTCCTGGGCTTGCTGGAACTGCTTGAGTTTCTCGGGATTGTCGAGGGTGCTGGCATCCACCTGGATCGAGGTGGCCTTGGCCCGCGCTTCGATCACGGCCGTCAGGGTGTCCTGTTCATGGGCGGCGTAGCCCTTGACCACTTCCACCAGGTTGGGGATCAGGTCGGCGCGCCGCTGGTACTGGTTCTGCACCTGGGCCCAGGCCGCCTTGGCCTGTTCGTCCAGGGTCGGGATCTTGTTGATGCCGCAACCGCTCAGCACGGTGCTCACCAGTATCAATGCCACGGCCTTCCAGCCCCAACGGTAACCTTGTGCTGCTTGCATGGTGTTTCTCCTGCCAAACCTATGAAATTTACCGACTGACGCGTTAGCCACGGGCTTAGGGCATAATCCGCCACCACCCACTGGATTGCATCGTGCCAATCAGCTAAAAGATGCCCAGCGCCAATAAGAGTTCAGAAGTGTGCGGTATTTATCTGAACAACACCCGAACAACAATAGACGCTCTCCGGTCCCAAGGCTGCGAGAAAGGATTTTCATGAAGAAGCTGTGTTTGCTGGGCCTTGTTGTCAGTTTGGCCACTCATTCCGTATTAGCCGAAACAAAGCCCGCAGTGCTCAAGGACAAGGACGCCTTCGTCAGTGACCTGCTCAAGCAGATGACCCTTGATGAGAAGATCGGCCAATTGCGCCTGATCAGCATCGGCCCCGAAATGCCCCGCGAGCTGATCCGCAAGGAAATCGCCGCCGGCCGCATCGGTGGCACCTTCAATTCGATTACCCGCCCGGAAAACCGTCCGATGCAGGACGCGGCCATGCGCAGCCGGTTGAAGATCCCGATGTTCTTCGCCTATGACGTGATCCACGGCCACCGCACGATATTCCCCATCAGCCTGGCCCTGGCTTCCAGCTGGGACATGGACGCCATCGGCCACTCCGGGCGCATCGCCGCCCAGGAAGCTGCCGCCGACAGCCTCGACATCACCTTCGCGCCGATGGTCGACATCTCCCGCGACCCGCGCTGGGGCCGTACCTCCGAAGGCTTTGGCGAAGACACCTACCTGACCTCGCGCATTGCCGAAGTGATGGTCAAGGCCTTCCAGGGCAGCAGCCCGGCCAAGGCCGACAGCATCATGGCCAGCGTCAAGCACTTCGCCCTGTATGGCGCGGTGGAAGGCGGTCGCGACTACAACGTGGTCGACATGAGCCCGGTCAAGATGTACCAGGACTACCTGCCGCCCTACCACGCCGCCATCAAAGCCGGCGCCGGTGGCGTGATGGTTGCGCTGAACTCGATCAACGGCGTACCCGCCACCGCCAACACCTGGCTGATGAACGACCTGCTGCGCAAGGACTGGGGCTTCAAGGGCCTGGCCGTGAGCGACCACGGTGCGATCTTCGAGCTGATCAAGCACGGCGTGGCCAAGGACGGGCGTGAAGCCGCCAAGCTGGCGATCAAGGCCGGCATCGACATGAGCATGAACGACTCGCTCTACGGCAAGGAATTGCCCGGCCTGCTGAAGTCCGGCGAGATCGAACAGAGCGACATCGACAACGCCGTGCGCGAAGTGCTCGGCGCCAAGTACGACATGGGCCTGTTTGCCGACCCGTACCTGCGCATCGGCAAGGCCGAGGATGACCCGGCCGACACCTACGCCGAAAGCCGCCTGCATCGCGCCGACGCACGTGACGTGGCGCGCCGCAGCCAGGTGCTGCTGAAAAACCAGAACAACACCCTGCCGCTGAAAAAGGACGCGACCATCGCCCTGGTCGGCCCGCTGGCCAAGGCGCCGATCGACATGATGGGCAGCTGGGCCGCTGCCGGTAAACCCGCGCAATCGGTGACCCTGCTGGACGGCATGAACGCCGTGATCGGCGACAAGGGCAAGGTGATCTATGCCCGTGGCGCCAATATCACCAACGACAAGAAAGTCGTCGACTACCTCAACTTCCTGAACTTCGATGCCCCGGAAGTTGTGGATGACCCGCGCTCGTCCCAGGACATGATCGACGAAGCCGTCAAGGCCGCCAAAGGCGCCGATGTGGTCGTGGCCGCCGTGGGCGAGTCCCGTGGCATGTCCCACGAATCGTCGAGCCGCACCGACCTGAACATCCCGCAGAGCCAGCGCGACCTGATCAAGGCTTTGAAAGCCACCGGCAAACCGCTGGTGCTGGTGTTGATGAACGGCCGTCCGCTGTCGATTGTCGAGGAGAACGAACAGGCTGACGCAATCCTGGAAACCTGGTTCGCCGGCACCGAAGGCGGCAACGCTATCGCTGACGTGCTGTTCGGTGACTACAACCCGTCGGGCAAGCTGCCGATCACCTTCCCGCGTTCGGTGGGGCAGATTCCGACCTACTACAACCACCTGAGCATTGGCCGGCCGTTCACTCCGGGCAAGCCGGGCAACTACACCTCGCAGTACTTCGATGACACCACCGGGCCGCTGTTTCCGTTCGGTTACGGCTTGAGCTACACCAGTTTCAGCCTGTCGGACATGGCGCTGTCGTCCACCACCCTGAACAAGACCGGCAAGCTCGACGCCACCGTGGTGGTGAAAAACACCGGCAAGGTCGATGGCGAAACCGTGGTGCAGCTGTATATCCAGGACGTGGCCGGCTCGATGATCCGCCCGGTGAAGGAATTGAAGAACTTCCAGAAGATCATGCTCAAGGCGGGCGAAGAGCGCGCGGTGCACTTCACCATCACCGAGGAAGACTTGAAGTTCTACAACACCCAGCTGAAGTTTGCGGCTGAGCCGGGCGAGTTCAATGTGCAGATCGGGTTGGATTCGCAGGATGTGAAGCAGCAGAGCTTCGAACTGCTCTAAAGTCTTGCCCGGTCAAAATGTGGGAGCGGGCTTGCTCGCGAATGCGGTGGATCAGTTGATACATCAGGTGACTGATACACCGCTTTCGCGAGCAAGCCCGCTCCCACATTTGATTGGGGTATTCTGGCTTATCCGCGGCGGTCCAGCAGGTTGACCACCAACCGATCAATCCACCCCCACACCCGCTGCTTCACCCGCCGCCACAACGGCCGCGACTGCCATGCCTCAAGGCTCACCGCCTGGCTCAGGGCAAAATCCCGCTCGAAACTCGCCACCACTGCCAACGTCAATTCCGGGTCCAACGCTTCCAGGTTCGCTTCCAGGTTGAAGCGCAGATTCCAGTGGTCGAAGTTGCACGAGCCAATGCTCACCCAATCGTCCACCAGCACCATTTTCAAGTGCAGGAAGCACGGCTGGTATTCAAAGATCTGCACCCCGGATTTGAGCAAACGCGGGTAGTAACGGTGCCCGGCATACCGCACCGACGGGTGATCGGTACGTGGCCCGGTCAACAGCAAACGCACATCCACCCCGCGCCCCGCCGCCCGGCGCAGGGCACGCCGTACGCTCCAGGTCGGCAGGAAATACGGCGTGGCCAGCCAGATACGCTGGTGGCCGCTGTTCAGCGCACGGATCAGTGACTGCAAGATATCCCGATGCTGGCGGGCGTCGGCATAGGCCACACGCCCCAGCCCCGGTCCTGTCGCTGGCACCTTGGGCAACCGTGGCAGGCCAAAATGCGTGGCCGGTTTCCAGGCTCTACGATCGTCGTTCGCCAGCCACTGACGGTCGAACAACGCCTGCCAATCCAGCACCAGCGGGCCACGAATCTGCACCATCACTTCGTGCCAATCGGCGGTGTCTTCCCCGGGCGTCCAGAATTCATCCGTCACGCCGGTGCCGCCGACCACGGCGATGGTCTGGTCGATCAACAACAGCTTGCGGTGGTCCCGATAGAGGTTGCGCATCCAGCGGCGCCAGCTCAGGCGGTTGTAGAATCGCAGGTCCACCCCGGCGTCGATCAACCGCCGACGCAGGCCCAGGGTAAACGCCAGGCTGCCGTAGTCATCGAACAGGCAACGTACGCGCACGCCACGTTCGGCGGCCGCCACCAGGGCCTGAACCATCGCCTCGGCACACGCGCCCGCCTCCACCAGATACAGCTCCAGCGCCACCTGTTGCTCAGCCTGGGCGATACCTTCCAGCATGCGCGGGAAGAAACTCGGGCCGTCGACCATCAGCTCGAAACGGTTGGCGCTGCGCCACGGGAACACTGCGCCGCTCATGTCAGCGCGCCGTGAAAATCAGTACCGCACCCACCGGCACCGACAGGCTGATCTGCGACAGCCCGGCGGCCTTGCGCAATGCGGCTACCCCCGGCAGCAAATCGAAATCCTCGGCGTGCACCACCAATGGCTCCAGGGTGACCACCTGGAAGCGTCGGTCATCCAGGCGGGTCGCCAGCAATTCGGTGCTGTAGGCCTGGGTCTTGCCGTGCAGGGTCACCGACAGCGGCAGGCGCAGCTCGTATTGCGCGCCGGGGGCCAGGTCGTTGATCGGTTGCAGGTTGATCTGCGCATTGATCACCGCGTCCGGGAAGGTCTTGATCTCGAACAGCTCATTGCGCATGCGCTCGTCGCGCAGCGGGATGCCGCTGTTGATCGACTCCAGTTCGACTTCCAGCTGCGCCGCGCCTTTGCTGTCGACCTTGCCATGCAGCACCAGGAAGCGCTGCACTTCAGCGATGTCGGTGTTCTTGGTGGTGACGAACGACAGGCGCGAGGACTCGTTGTCCAGGTACCAGTCGGCATGGGCAGGCACGGCGGCAGCGGCCAGCAGCAGGAAGGCCATGGGTTTGAACAGGGACATAAAGACTCGTGGGGCAAAAAACCTGGGCGAACAGTAACAAAGACCTCCTGTAGGAGCGAGCTTGCTCGCGAAGGTTGCCAACGATGACGCGGGCATTCTGAATGAACGCGGTGCCTGTGAGTTCTTCGCGAGCAAGCTCGCTCCTACGGGGGAACGGTGGTCAGGCCAACGCCTGCTGCACATCGCGAATCGTCGACTCCAGGCTGGCCAGGTGCAGGCTCAGCACCCGTTCCACCGGTGCCTGATCCATCGGCCAATGCAGCGCCATGCTGCCCACCAACCGGCCATTGGCCCGCACCGGCAAGGCCACCGCGCGAATCAGGAACGGCAGGCGCACCGGATATTCCCAATAGCCTTCGGTGCGTTGGCCAAACCCCTGGTGCTGGGATTGTTCACACGCCCGGTATTGATCGTCTTCCGCCACATGCTCACGACCGGCCAGGCGCTGCACTTCATCCGCCGACAATTGCGCCAGGCACGCCTTGCCCATGGCCGAGTGAAACAGGCTGGCATGCTGGCCGACGATCTGGCAATTGTTCGGGTAGAGCTTGCGCAGCACCGTGGGGATCGCGCTTTCCATCACTTCCAGGCGCTCGCCGTCGAAGCTCGACAGGTCCACCACCAGGCCGGTGCGCTCGCTGAGGTCCAGCAGCCACGGCGCGGCGCTTTCCACCAGTTGGCGCTTGAAGCGTTGCTGGGTGTCGCCGAACAACCGTCTGGCCCGCAGGCGGTAACGCCGGTCGCTGAGCCCACGATAGATCCAGCCCTGTTCCTGCAAGGTCAGCAGCATCCGCGAGACCGTGGCCTTGGGCAGGTGAGTCAGGTAATGCAACTCTTCCAGCCCCAGCGCCTGATGCTCGCCGAGCAATTCGATGATCGCCAGTGCCCGCCCTACTGAGCGTACGGTTCCCGTCTCGGCGTCGCTGCCCATGTGTCGATCTCCTTGATGCCGATGGATGATCTGATTTCACAGCAAGATACAGGCCCGTCGCGGCTCAACCGGTCGCCGAGAGGCAAGCGGGTGGGCGCCGCTGCACCCAGCGGGTCAGTTGTTCGTGGGCGTACGCCAGTTGCAACACTGTCCTGTCCGCCTGGGCCGGGCCGATGATCTGCAGGCCCATGGGCAAGCCCCGGGGGTTGAAACCCACCGGCACGTTCATGCTCGGCAGGCCGGCCAGGGTGGGGCCGATCACCACTTCCATCCAGCGATGGTAGGTGTCCATCTCGCGCCCTGCGACGAGGCGTGGCCAGGCTTGTTGTGCATCGAAAGGGAACACTTGGGCGGTGGGCAGCAACAGGAAATCGTAACGTTCGAACAGTTTGCCGAGGGCGCGGTACCAGTCGCTGCGGTTGATCGAAGCCTGGTAAACGTCCGCCGCACTCAGTTGCAATCCGCCCTGCACTTCCCATTGCGCCTCCGGCTTGAGCAGTGCACGTTTTTGCGGGTCGGCGTACGCCGCGCCGAGGGAGCCCTGGATCAGCCAATGGCGGTGCACCAGCCAGGTCTGCCACAGGCGTTCCAGAGAAAATTCCGGTTGGCAGTGCTCGACCTCGCAACCCAGCGCAGCGAAGTCCTTGAGGGCCGATTCGCACAGGCTCATCACGCCGTCTTCCATCGGCAGGTAACCGTTGTAATCCCCGAGCCAGCCCAAGCGCGCACCCTTGAAGTCGCGCTGCAACGGCTCGCCAAACATCGCCGGATCCTCCTTGAGCGACAGCGGCACCCGAGGGTCATAGCCGGCCTGCACACTCAGCAGCCGCGCCACATCCGCCACGCTGCGACCCATCGGGCCTTCCGTGGCCAGTTGCTGGACGAACAGCTCCGGCGCCGGCCCGTGAGGCACCCGACCCTGGGACGGACGCAGGCCAAATACGTTATTGAATGCCCCCGGGTTTCGCAGCGAGCCCATCATGTCGCTGCCATCCGCTACCGGCAGCATGCGCAATGCCAGCGCCACCGCCGCGCCGCCGCTGCTGCCACCGGCCACCAGGCGCGGGTCATAGGCGTTGCCGGTGGTGCCGAACACGCTGTTGTAGGTCTGCGAGCCCAGGCCAAATTCCGGCACGTTGGTCTTGCCGATGATGATCGCGCCACTGGCCCGAACCCGCGCCACGCTGATCGCATCTTCTTGAGGAACATGCTCGGCGAACAGCGGCGAACCGAGGGTGGTGCGCAGGCCCTGGGTCGCCGCCAGGTCCTTGATCGCCTGGGGCATGCCGTGCATCCAGCCACGGGATTGGCCTTGGTCCAACTCGCGATCACGCTGCGCCGCTTCGGCCAGCACGTCCTCATGGGAGCGCAGCGAGACCAGCGCATTCACCGTCGGGTTGAAGCGTTCGACCTGGGCCAGATACGCCTGCATCACTTCATGGCAGGACACCTGCCGCGCATGGATCGCCCGAGACAGTTCGATGGCATCCAGTTCAACAATACTCAAGGTTTCACCTCGCTGGAAAACGGCGCCGGTCGTTTCGCCCGTGGCGCCTCATGCATGCAGTAAGTGCCCAGCAGCGTCAGGACGCAAGCGAACAGCACATAAAATGCCGGGGCTACCGGCGTGCCCAGCACCTTGCTGAGCCAGGTGACGATCAACGGCGCAAAGCCCCCGAATACCATCACCGCCACGTTGTACGCCACTGACACCCCGGTGGAGCGTACTTCGATGGGAAACTGCTCGGCCAGGGCCGTCGGCGCCGGGCCGAAAAAGCCGCCGATGGCAGTGCACAACATCACCTGCATCACCAGCAAACGCTCGATGGACGGTGCCGCCGCGACCCACACATACAGCGGGTACACCATCACAAAAAACGCCAGGGTGAACGCCATCAATACCGGGCGCCGACCGAACCGGTCCGACAGCAGGCCGGACAGCGGAATCACCACGGTCATCAGCGCCACCGCGAACATCTGCACCATCAACACTTGGTCCAACGGCAGGCCGAGGTTCTTGTGGGCAAAGGTCGGCATGTTCACCAGCACCACGTAGAACGACACCGTTGCACCACAGGCCAGGCCCATCGATACCAAGATGCTGCGGCGGTGGTCGCGGATGACGTCCATCAAGCTCGGCGCCGCACCCTTGGCCTGTTTGTGTGCCTCGATAAATTCCTCGGGGTCTTCCATGTGCCGGCGGATCCACAAGCCCACCGGGCCGATCAGCAAGCCGAAGATGAACGGCAGGCGCCAGCCCCAGACTTCAAGGGATTGCGGCTCGAAGAAGTGCGTGACCAACGCCACCATCGCCGCGCCGCCGAACACCGCCAGGCACTGTCCCACCAACTGCCAGGAACCGTACAGGCCCTTGCGATGGGCCGGCGCGCTCTCCACCAGAAACGCCGTGGCACTGGCGTATTCACCGCCGGTGGCAAAGCCCTGGAGCATGCGCGCAACCACGATCAGCATCGGCGCGCCCATGCCGATGGCAGCATAGCTGGGGGCGAAAGCGATCAGGGCGATGGAGATGGTCATCAACCGGATGATCAGTTGCATCGCAGCCTTGCGGCCTTTGCGGTCCGAATACATGCCCAGCAGAATCCCGCCCACCGGGCGCATGAAGAAGCCGACGCCAAAGGTGGCCAGGGCCATCAGCAGCGAGGCGTATTCATCCTCCGAGGGGAAAAACTGCCGGGCGATAATGCTGGCGAGAAAGCCGTAGACGATGAAGTCATACCATTCCAGCGCATTGCCGATCACCGCCGCCACCACTTGGCGGGTGCGGGATACACCTTGTTTTGAAGCCTGCATGGGAACACTCCATTCAACCAGTCGGAAAAGGGTCCAGCGGCAGAAAAAAGAGGTCGTCAGGCGGGCTTGAGCCAGCTCTCGGCCAGCGCGCCCCAGTAGGCGGCGCCGGTCAACAGGATGTCGTCGTTGAAGTCATAGGCGGGGTTGTGGACCATCGGCCGCGACACGCCGTTGCCGATAAACAGGTAGCTGCCGGGGCAGCGTTGCAGCATCCAGGCGAAGTCTTCGCTGCCCATCAGCTTGGTGGTGTTGCCGTCGACGGCATCTTCACCCAGCAGGGCGACGCCAACCTGGCGGGCGAATTCGGTTTCTTCGGGAGGGTTGACCAGCACCGGATAGGCCGGGCGATGTTCGATCTGCGCGGTGCAACCGAAACTTGCGGCCTGGGTCAGGATGATCGCCTTGACCCGCTCCAGCATCAGTTCACGCACGTTTGCATCCAGGGCACGCAGGCTCAAACGCAACAGTGCTTGCTGGGGAATCACGTTGGCCGCCTGGCCCGCTTGCAGGGCACCGACGGTCACCACGGCGGCTTCCTGGGCATTGATATTGCGCGCCACCACGGTCTGCAATGCCATGACCATACTGGCGGCGGCCACCAGCGGGTCGACCGTCAGGTGCGGCATGGAGCCATGGCCACCGACGCCTTCGAGGGTCACGGTGAGCAGGTCCTGGGAGGCCATCATCGGTCCAACGCGCAGGCCCAGATGGCCGGCGGGCAAGCCCGGCATGTTGTGCATGCCGAACAATGCGTCGCAGGGAAACCGCTCCAGCAAGCCGTCGGCGAGCATGGCTTCGGCGCCGCCCTGGCCTTCTTCGGCGGGCTGGAAAATCAGGTTCAGGGTGCCGTCGAATTGACGGGTCGCGGCCAGGTAACGGGCGGCGCCCAGCAGCATGGTGGTGTGGCCGTCATGGCCGCAGGCGTGCATGCAGCCGGCGTGTTGGCTGCTGTAGCTGGCGCCGGTGTTTTCGATGATCGGCAAGGCATCCATGTCGGCACGAATCCCCAGCTTGCGCGCGCTGCTGCCATTGCGCAGCACACCGACCACGCCGGTCTGGCCGATACCGGTGTGGACTTCATAGCCCCAGCTTCGCAGGGATTGCGCCACGAGGGCGGAGGTGCGGTTTTCTTCAAAGCCCAGTTCGGGGTGGGCGTGAATGTCCTGACGCACGGCGTGCAGGTCGCTGGCGACATCGCTCAGCCAATCCAGGATGTGCTGGTGTGGGCTCATGGTGATTCTCCTCGCAGGCGGGTGTTCCCGTTCTTGTTCGTTGCACACCGCCAGATAACCGCGATGTGCGCAGGAGGACAATCAAAGGTGGTTCCACCCTGTGGAACCTCAGCCCCACCTGTGGCTGCATTAGGGCAAGAGGCGGCAGCCCTCGCGTTGGCCTAGCCATTGGGCACTGTGTGTGCGGCCCAGGCCGCTGGCGGTCACGAGGTGTTTTTCAGGGTTGTCGGTGAAGGCGCTGGTGGGCACGTATTGCTTCACATAACCCAGGCAATAATCAGCGGGATTGCCTTCCACATATCGGCAGGAGCAGTACTCCTTGGCGGTGTAGGCCGCGATGATGTCGGGGAAGGCTTGCAGATTGACCCGCTCGTGCCAGACCCAGCCGAGCAACACGAGTAACAGCAGGATCAACAGGCTGATGACGGGATGACGGCGGATCATGGTTGCACCGCTGCAAGGACGCGCTTGAGGAGTTCGTTGTGGCGATAGCTGCCGTCGCGGTCGTCGCCATAGCGCACGATGACCAGCTGTTTTTCGGGCATCACGTAGAGCGCCTGCCCCCAGTGGCCGAGGGCGGCGAAGGTGTCGGCGGGCGCGTCCGGCCAGGGTCTGGCGGCGCCCTGCACTTCGCGGTTGAGCCACCATTGGCCGCCCGGAACGGCTTCGTCCTGGCCCGCCTTGTACTTGTCGAACGGTTGGCGATTGAACGCAACCCACTCCTTGGGTAGCAACTGTTGCTCGCCCCAACGGCCGTCGCGCTGCATCAACAGGCCGACGCGGGCCAGGTCGCGGGCGGTGAGGTAGGCGTATGAGGACGCGACGAAGGTTTCCTCGGCATCGCTTTCCCAAGTGGCGTTGTGGATGCCCAGTGGCTGGAACAGGGCGGTCCATGGGTAGTCGACGTAGGCCTTGTGGCCGAGCATGCCCTTGAGGGTGGCGGACAGGATATTGCTGTCGCCACTGGAGTAGCGGAATGCCTGGCCGGGGGCGCTGTAGGTCGCGGTGTCGGCGGCGAACTCGGCCATGTCGTGGTGGCCGCGGGTGTAGAGCATGGCGACCACCGAGGATTTCAGCGGGGCGTATTCGTAGTCTTCCTGCCAGTCGAGGCCCGAGGCCCAGTGCAGCAGGTCGGCCATGGTCACGCCGGGGTGTTGTTTCATCGGCGGGTAAAAGCGCGCGGCGGGGTCGGTGAGTTTGAAGCGGTTTTCGCCGAAGGCCACGCCGAGCACGGTGGCCATCAGGCTTTTGCTGATGGACCAGGTCAGGTGCGGGGTGCTGGCGGTGGTGGGGGCGGCGTAGCGTTCGTAGATGATCTGGCCGTCGCGGATGACCAGTAAGGCGTCGGTGCGGACGCCCTTGCGGGTGGTGTCGTCGCGGGGTGGGAAGGCGTAGTCATCCAAGGCCTTGGCTGCCGGGCCGGTCAGGGGCTGGCCTTGGGACCATTCCTTCTCCGGCCAGGTTTCGGCGTGGGCTGTCAGGGTGAACAGCAGCGCGGCGTATAGGAGGCCTTTGAACATGGATTGGGACTCGGGGGCATTCAAGCCCGCGAGCCTAGCCCAGGGGGATGACGGTTTTGTTACGGACCCTGGGGTGAGTACATATCCGTTATTTGGGTGATGGCTGATATGGGTTCCGCTCTTACAGCGGCTCACTTTTGAACAGCGCAAAAGTAAGC
>NZ_JACAPJ010000035.1:45288-53856 GCF_013385765.1 Pseudomonas sp. C8002 | reverse complement strand
GGTCTTTGCTTATGCTTTTAACACTCAAGCCGGCCGGGAGGCCGCTGTGCTTTTGCTTTTGCTTTTGCTTTTGCTTTTGATCTGACTGCCCCAATAAGCCCGAGGCCGAACGCAGGTATTGCGCAGCGGGTAAACCGGCAGAACGCCGGTTTAGCCGCGCTGGGCCAAGGATGGCCCATCGCGGCGGCCCGCTTCGCGGTGCCGGAGTGAGGGAACGCCGAGCCTAGGCGAGGCGCCGACAGGCGGGGCAGAGCGCTTTGGTTACTTTGCCGCTTTTGCAAAGTGACTCGCTGTAAGAGCGAAACCATAAGCAGCCGTTACCCAAATAACGGATATGTACACCAAAAAATCAGGGTTTAACCCGCCCCTTGAGCATCCCATGATTCACCAAAAGCGTCCGCATGGCATTGCGCGTCACCCCCAACAATTCCGCCGTACGCAACTGATTAAACCCACAAAACGCAAACGCCTCCCGCACGATCAAATCCTCGATATCGTGCAACAACGAATCCCCCGGCACCTCGAACAACCGCAGCAACTGCTCCCGCACCACCTCCTGCGGAATCCTCGGCGCCCCGCTGTTAACGCTGGCATGCATCGCACTCAGCCCCGCAGAAAACTTCAAGTGCGACGGCATGATCGGCCTGTCCCCAGCCACCAAAAGCGCCAGGTGCACCACATTCTCCAGCTCACGAATATTCCCCGGCCACGGATAATCCAGCAACGCCTGGGTCGCCGACTCCGACAACATCGGCTCAGCGATTTTCAGCCTGGCACTGTAGAGCCGCCGAAAATGCTCAACCAACGGCAGGATATCCAGCGGCCGCTCACGCAACGGCAACACCTGCACCTGCGCCACGTTGATGCGATAGAACAGGTCAAGACGAAAGTTGCCCGCCTCCACCGCCTGCTCCAGGTCGATGTTGGTGGCCGTCACCAGCCGGATATTGATCTTGATCGGCTTGCGCGACCCCACTCGCACCACTTCCTGCTCCTGCAATACCCGCAGCAGCTTCACCTGCAACGGCAGCGGCAAGTCACCGATCTCATCGAGGAACAGGGTGCCGCCATCGGCTTCTTCAAACCAGCCGATCCGCCGCCCCGAGGCCCCGGAAAACGAGCCGGCCTCATGCCCAAAAAATTCGCTTTCCGCAAGGTTCTCGCTGATGGCCCCACAGTTCACCGGCACAAACGCACCGGTGCGGCCGCTGGCGCTGTGGATATAGCGCGCCACCAGCTCCTTGCCGGTGCCGGTCTCGCCATTGATCAACACCGGTGCTTCACTGGGGCCGACACGTTGCAAATATTCGAGCAGTTGCAGGGAACGCGGGTCGGCAAAAACCAGTGCCTTGGCGCGAATCGACAACGGGTCTTTTTCGCCCTGGGGCAAAGTCAGGATCGGCGTGGGATGCCCGTGGGGACGGTTCATGAAGAGTATTTCCCGGCGACGAGGTGAAGGTACGTAAGGGAACTTTACCCAGTCGTGCATATAACTAGAAATATTAAAAATTCATTAGTACATAACCGTTTATCGACGATGCGCCAGCGACCTCACGCAACGATCCCCCAGGCTTTGCACGCCCTGGACCAGCACCACCAACACAATCACCGTCACCACCATGATCTGGTTATTGAAACGCTGGTACCCATAACGAATCGCCAGGTCCCCCAGGCCGCCACCGCCAATCACCCCGGCCATGGACGAAAAGCCGATCAGCATCACCAGGGTCAGGGTCAACCCCGCAAGCAACGCAGGCAGCGCCTCCGGCAGCAGCACCTTGAAGATCACATGCCGAATATCTCCACCCATGGCAACGATGGCTTCGATGCGCCCCTTGTCCACTTCGTCCAGCGCGTTCTCGACAATCCGCGCAAAGAACGGAAAGGCGCCAATGGTGATCGGCACCACGGCGGCGGTGCTGCCCAATGTGGTGCCAACGATCAACCGGGTCAGTGGAATCAAGGCAATTAGCATCACCACAAAGGGCAATGAGCGGCCCAGGTTGATCACCGCACCCAGCACACGGTTCACCCGTGGCAGCGGGAACAGCCCGCCGCGGCGACTGACAAACAGCAGCACCCCCAGGGGCAGGCCGATAAGCAAGGTAAAGACCGCCGCCAGCAGCACCATGTACAGGGTTTCGCCAGTGGCCGTGAGCAGCAGTTGCAGGATGTCGTTCCAGTCCGTTTTCATACTGCCCTCACCGCTGGCAGGCTGGGGGCCAGTGAGCGGCCCAGGCTTGAGGCGGGATCGGCCTGCAATTGAATCAGGCTGCCGCTTTCCACCACACGCCCATTGGCCAGGGATACCGCGCTGTCGCAGATAGCCTTGACCACATCCAGCTCGTGGGTGATCAACACGATGGTCACCCCCAGTTGCCGATTGATACTGCGCAGCAGTTCCAGGATCGACGCGGTGGTTTCCGGGTCGAGGGCGCTGGTGGCTTCGTCCGACAGCAAATAATCCGGGCGCGCCGCCAGTGCCCGGGCGATGCCGACGCGCTGCTTCTGGCCGCCGGACAGTTGCGACGGAAAGGCCAGCGCCTTGTCACTCAGGCCGACCAGTTCCAGCAATTCCTTGACCCGGGCAACGCGCTCGGCCTTGGGCTGACCGGCGATTTCCAGGGGCACCGCCACATTGTCGGCGACGTTGCGTGAATGCAGCAGGTTGAAACCCTGGAAGATCATGCCGATACGCTGGCGTTGCTGGCGCAGTTGCTTGTCACTGAGCAGCGTCAGGTCCTGGCCGTCCATGAGGATGCGCCCGGAAGTCGGGCGCTCCAGCAGGTTCAGGCAGCGCAGCAAAGTACTCTTGCCCGCCCCGCTCCGCCCCACGATCCCGAAGATCGAACCGTCGGCAATCTGCAACGACACGTTATCCAGCGCCGGCGGCTGGCCATCGGCGTAGGTTTTGCTGACCTGCTCGACGACGATCATTCGACAGCTACCGGAATCACCGAGCCTGCATATTTCTCGGTGATGAACTTGGCCACCTCCGGCGAATTCAGATCCTTGGCCAGCTGTTTGATCCGTGGGTCGTCCTGCAATTTCGGGGTGGTCACGAGGATATTCGCGTAGGGATTGCCCTGGGCTTTTTCCAGCCCAAGGGCATCCTTGGCCGGTGACAGGCCGGCCTCGAGGGCGTAGTTGCCATTGATCACGGCGAGGTCGACATCATCCAGGGCACGAGGAATCTGTGGTGATTCGATCTCGAGGATCTTCAGGTGCCTGGGGTTCTCGGCAATGTCCTTGGGCGTTGCCTGGTCCTTGGCCGGGTCGTTGAAACCGGGCTTGAGCGTGATCAGGCCGTTGGCTTGCAGCAGGTACAGCGCACGGCTCAGGTTGGTGACGTTGTTGGGCACGGCCACGGTGCCTTTATCCGGCACCTGGGCAAAGCTGGTGTGGCGATGGGAGTAGATACCCAGCGGCTCGATATGCACGGTGGCCGCCACTGTGAATTTCTGGCCGAGAGCCTGTTCCTGGGAGTGCAGGTACGGCAAGTGCTGGAAGTAGTTGGCGTCCACATCACCGTGGGCCAGCAGTTCATTGGAGTTCACGCCGTTGGGGATTTCGATGATTTTCAGCTGCAGCTGCGGGTCGAGCTTCTGCACGTATTCGAGGATTTGCGCGTGGGGAATCGGGTCCGCCGCCACACGCAGGGCCTCGGCGGCCTGGGCGTCGAAGGAGGCAATCAGGACGGCCAGGGCCAGGGCTGTTTTCTTGAGCATGGTGATGTTCCTTATCAGGCGGACAGGGCTTGGGGAATCGTGGCATCGGCGTAAAACCGTTGGGCGACATCCGGATGGGAACGCAGGCGGCCCTTGAGGTAGTTCCAGCCGACGTCCCGCAGCAACGGGTTACGCGGGTCACTGGTGGGGCCGTGGGCATCGCGCAGCAACTCGGGCGGCAACTGATACACCGGCACCACCGCGTCCAGTTGCGCACCGAGGAAAAACGCCAGGGACAAACGCTCGCTGCCCAGGGGCGGCGATTCGACCCGGTGCACCGTGGCACGCAGGTAGCCGTTGGTGGCCAGTTCCAGCAACTCGCCGATGTTCACCACCAGGGTGTCGGGGCGCGGCAAGGCGTCGATCCAGCGGCCCTCCTCCACTTCCACTTGCAGGCCGGCCTGCCGGTCTTGCAGGAGGAAGCTGAGAAAGCCGGAATCCTTGTGGGCACCGACGCCCTGGCGACTCTGCTGGGCGTGGCGGCCGGGGTAGCGGATCAGCTTGATGTGTTCGTTGGGCTTGGCGCCATACAGCGGGTCGAAAGCGTTTTCCGGCAGCGACAAGGCCTGGGCAAAGGAGCGCAACAGGCGCAGGGACATCTGCGTCATCGCCTGCTGCCAGGCCAGTAACAAGGGCTTGAGTTCAGGCAATGCGGCGGGCCATTGGTTGGGGCCTTGCAGGCGCGACCAGGCCGGTGAGTCCGGGCCCTGTTGCAGCGGCTCGCGCTCGGCGCCGAGGTCGAACTGTTCACGCAGGTCCGGCTGCCCCCGGGTGATCTCCGACGCGGCGCGGTTGTAGCCGCGAAAGTGTGGGGAGTTGATCATGCCGACAGCAAGCTTGTCGGCCTCCGGCAAGGCGAAAAACTGGCGCGCCTGCTGCTGCACCTGGGTGAGCAACCCGGCGTCGATGCCGTGGCCGGTGAGGTAGAAAAAACCGATATGCCGCGCAGCGTGGCGCAGGTCATCGAGAAACTGCCCACGCTGGGCCGGGCTGCCGTCGAGCAGCGCCAGGTCCAGCAGGGGCAAGGTATTGATTGCCAGCGGGTGCGACATTGGGTGCTCACTCCATGAACAGGTACGTGGAGTGGTGAAGCTAAACGATCTAAAAACCCCGCAATAAATACCTTTTTGGCATTAGCTTAGGTTGGCGCGTTCGCTGCCCTGGCTTCTTCCAGCAAGGCCTGGATGACTTTCTCCTGATTGTCGTAGCGGCCCTCGCCGAAATGGCTGTAGCGCACTTTGCCGGTGGCATCGAAGAAGTAATGGGCCGGCCAGTACTGGTTATCGAAGGCGCGCCAGATGCGGTAGTCGTTGTCGATGGCCACCGGGTAATGGATGTCCAGCTTCTTGACCTGGCTGCGTACGTTATCCAGGACTTTCTCATAGGCGTTTTCCGGCGTGTGCACACCGATCACCACCAACCCGTCTCTGGCGTACTTCTTCGCCCACTGATTGACGTACGGCAGGCTGCGCTGGCAGTTGACGCAGTCGTAGGTCCAGAAATCCACCAGCACCACCTTGCCCTTCAGGCCCTCGGCCGTCAGCGGCGGCGAGTTGAGCCAGGCCACCGCGCCGTCGAGGGAAGGCATGCGCTCATCGGACTGGCTGAAACTTTCGGCATCGACGTTGTTGATCAGGTAGTTCACCGCCTTGGGCACGCCGACCAAGGCAACCACCAGTGCCAACAGCAGCAGGCCTTTTGAGCGGCGCAGGTATCGGATGAAGTTCATGGGTGTCACCTCGTGGCCGGGGGTGTTTCGGCGCGTTTGCGAGCCGCGCCGTTTTGCGCCAGCGGCGTGTTCTGGAAGCAGGTTTCACTGCCAGTGAGTTTTTTCGCGGTGGCGGCATTCACATCCGCCGCCACACCCGCCAGGGAAAACGCCAGGGCGCTGAGAAAGCTGTTGAGTGGGGTCATGGCCGGTCTCCTCAGTTGCCTTCAAGGCAATTGCTGGAAAATTTGCGGTAGTCGAGGACGTGGCGCTGGCCCTCGGAATCGAGGTAGGTCAGTTTCGAGTTGACGATGCCGCACAGCGCGCCACCGGACTCTTCGGAGATCGACAGCACCTGGTGGATATCCGGCTGGCTGGCGGTGGTTTCGGCATGGGCGGCAACACTCAGGCCAGTGAGTAAGGCAAACAGGCAACTGGCATAGGCAGCTTTGATAGTCATGGGTGGTTCCCCGGGGGTTCAAGTGGGCCGAGGCGGATTACCTCGATGGGCTCATTTGAACCTTGCGAGGTATCCGGATTGTGTCGGCCAGGCCCGGATTTTTGCGTCGATGTGTATCTCGTCACCGCCAGATACACTGCAATACAAAGGGCACAAGGCAAGCCCGCCGCCAGTGGCTAGACTGCGCATCAATGACTAATCAACGAGGAAGGCAGCATGGATCACGTCGATCACATTCTGATTGTCGATGACGATCGGGAGATCCGCGAACTGGTGGGCAACTACCTGAAAAAGAACGGCCTGCGCACCACCGTGGTGGCTGACGGCCGGCAGATGCGCAGCTTCCTCGACACCACGCCCGTGGACCTGATCGTGCTGGACATCATGATGCCCGGCGACGACGGCTTGCAGCTGTGCCGCGAACTGCGGGTGGGCAAGCACAAGGCCACGCCGATCCTGATGCTCACCGCGCGCAACGATGAAACCGACCGCATCATCGGCCTGGAAATGGGCGCCGACGATTACCTGGTCAAGCCCTTCGCCGCCCGTGAACTGCTGGCCCGCATCAACGCCGTGCTGCGGCGCACACGGATGCTGCCGCCAAACCTGGTGGTGACCGAAAGCGGCCGGCTGATCCGCTTTGGCCGCTGGCGCCTGGACACCACCGCCCGCCATCTGCTGGACGAAGACAACACCCTGGTGGCCTTGAGCGGTGCCGAATACCGTTTGCTGCGCGTCTTCCTCGACCATCCGCAACGGGTGCTCAACCGTGACCAGTTGCTGAACCTGACACAGGGCCGGGACGCGGACCTGTTCGACCGCTCCATCGACCTGCTGGTCAGCCGCCTGCGCCAGCGCCTTTTGGACGACGCCCGCGAACCGGCCTACATCAAGACCGTGCGCAGCGAAGGCTATGTGTTCTCCCTGGCCGTGGAAATCCTTGGGGACCCGGCATGACCCTCACGTTCCGCTGGCCGCGCACCCTCGCGGCGCAACTGACGGTAATTTTCATCGTCAGCCTGCTGTGCGCCAACGCCCTGTCGTTCAGTGCGCAGTTCTATGAGCGCTACATGAGTGCCCGCAGCGTAATGCTGGGCAACCTGGAAAACGACGTATCGACGTCGATCGCGATCCTCGACCGCCTGCCCGCCGCCGAGCGTGCCAGCTGGCTGCCGCGCCTCGACCGCAACGCCTACCGCTACCTGCTGAATGCCGGCGAACCCGGCGAGCCGATGGCCAGCTACAACGTGCCCATGGCCGCGACGTCGATTTCCGATGCGTTGGGCGAGCACTACCCGCTGACGTTCCGCGACATCCCGGGCCTGCAAAAACACTTCCAGGCGCACCTGACCCTGGCCGATGGCAGCCCGGTCACGATTGATGTCTATCCCAAGCCGATCCCGTTTGCGTTCTGGCTGCCGGTGGTACTGGTGCTGCAACTGGTGGTGTTGCTGGTGTGCACCTGGATCGCCGTGCGCATCGCCATCCGCCCGCTGACACGCCTGGCACGGGCAGTGGAAACCCTCGACCCGAATGCCCGCCCGACGCCGCTGGACGAAACCGGCCCTACCGAGGTAGCGCATGCGGCGGCGGCGTTCAACGAAATGCAGAAGCGGATTGCCGAGTACCTCAAGGAGCGCATGCAGATTCTCGCGGCGATTTCCCATGACTTGCAGACGCCGATCACACGCATGAAATTGCGTGCCGAGTTCATGGAGGACTCGGTGGACCGGGAAAAGCTCTGGAGTGACCTGGGGGAAATGGAGCATCTGGTGCGCGAGGGTGTGGCGTATGCCCGCAGTGTGCATGGGTCCACCGAGGCCAGTTGCCGGATCGACCTGGATGCGTTTCTCGACAGCCTGGTGTTTGATTACCAGGATATGAACAAGCAAGTGAGTTTGACCGGTAAAAGCGCGGTGGTTTTGGATACGCGGCCCCATGCGTTGCGCCGGGTGCTGGTGAACCTGGTGGACAACGCGCTGAAATTTGCCGGGGAGGCGCAGTTGGAGGTGGGGTCGACGGCGGCGGGTGAGCTTTCGATCAAGGTGCTGGACCGGGGGCCGGGGATTGCCGAGGATGAACTGGTGCAGGTGATGCAGCCGTTTTACCGGGTGGAGAGTTCGCGTAATCGTGGCACTGGTGGTACAGGGCTGGGGTTGGCGATTGCCCAGCAACTGGCGGTGGCGATTGGTGGGGAGTTGACGTTGAGCAACCGGGACGGCGGGGGGTTGTGTGCGCAGGTTCGGCTGGAGCTGTGACGGGCGGTGTGTATATCCATTATTTGGGTGATGGCTTGTATCGGTTCCGCTCTTACAGCGGCTCACTTTTGAACAGCCGGAATGCCGGCCCAGTCAAAAGTAAGCAAAACGCTCTTGCCCCACCACTCGGCTCCTCGCCTAGGCGAGGAGTGCCCTAACTCCGGCTTGAGTGTTTAGAAGCAAAATCAAACGCTAAAGCGGGCACGGTGCACTGTAGGAGCTGGCTTACCGGCGATGGCATCGCCTCGGTGTGTCTGATGTACCGAGGTGTCTGCATCGCCGGCAAGCCAGCTCCTACAGAAAAGCAGCTCTGCTTTCGCTCTGGTTTTTGATTTGGCTTTTAACACTCAGGTCGGCTTTCAGGCCGCCGTGCTCTTGCTTTTGATCTTGGTCTTGCTCTGACTGCCCCAATAA
>NZ_JACAPJ010000035.1:25518-45226 GCF_013385765.1 Pseudomonas sp. C8002 | reverse complement strand
GCGGAGTAATGCCGGAGTGAGGGAACGCCGAGCCTAGGCGAGGCGCCGACAGGCGGGGCAGAGCGCTTTGGTTACTTTGCCGCTTTTGCAAAGTGACTCGCTGTAAGAGCGAAACCATAAGCCGCCGTTACCCAAATAACGGATATGTACCCAGCCAGGTCAAACCGACAAATACCGACTGATAGTCGCCTCATCCACCCGATCCCGAGTTTCCTCAATCACAAACCGCCCCTTCTCAATCACCAAAAACCGATCAGCAATTTCCAAAGTAAACGACAACACCTGCTCAGAAACAACAATCGTCAAATCCCGCAAATTGCGAATCTCCTTAAGCGTACGAGCAATGTCCTTGATGATCGAAGGCTGAATCCCCTCAGTCGGCTCATCGAGCAACAACACCTTGGGATTCGTCGCCAACGCCCGGGCAATCGCCAACTGCTGTTGCTGCCCCCCAGACAAATTCCCACCCTTGCGCGAACGCATGTCATACAGCACCGGAAACAGCGCATACAAATCCTCAGGCACCCTGCCCCGGGCCGCCGCCGGCAACCCAGTCTGAATATTCTCCAACACACTCATGCTGGGAAAAATCATCCGCCCCTGCGGCACATAGGCAATCCCCCGCTCCACCCGCTCATGGGTTTCAAGCGCAGACACATCATGCCCATCCACACTGACCTGCCCCTGCCACTGCGGCAAAATACCCATCAGGCTCTTGAACAACGTGGTCTTGCCCATCCCGTTGCGCCCCATCACCGCGACGATCTCACGCTTCGCCACATCCAGCTCCAGGTCGTGAAGAATCTGGCTCTGCCCGTACCCACACGACAGTTTGTCGATCTTGAACATGCCCGACTCCTCAGTGGCCCAAATACACTTCAATGACTTTCGGATTGCTCTGCACCGACTCCATGCTGCCCTCGGCCAGCACCTTGCCCTGATGCAACACCGTGACCTTGTGGGCAATGCTCTTGACGAACTCCATGTCATGCTCGATCACCAACACCGAGCGCCCCTGGCTGATGCGCTTGAGCAACTCGGCCGTTTGCGCCCGCTCGTTGACGCTCATCCCGGCCACCGGCTCGTCGAGCATCAGCAATTCAGGGTCCTGCATCAGCAGCATGCCAATCTCCAGCCACTGCTTTTGCCCGTGAGACAGCAGGTCCGCCTGCTGCTGCAACAAGTCGCCGAGGAAGATTTCCCGCGCCACCTCCTCGACCCGCGCAATCACCTGGGCATTACGCTTGAAAAACAGCGCGCCCCACACCTTGCGCCCGGCCGGATACGACATCTCGAGGTTTTCAAACACCGTGAGGTTTTCGTAGATCGATGGGTTCTGGAACTTGCGCCCTACCCCAGCGCGCACGATGTTGTATTCGCGCATTTTGGTCAGTTCCTGGCCGTCGAACTGGATGCTGCCACTGGTGGCGCGGGTCTTGCCGCAGATCAAATCCAGCACCGTGGTTTTGCCGGCGCCGTTGGGCCCGATCACCACCCGCACTTCATTGCGGTCGATATACAGGTTGAGGTTGTCGACAGCCTTGAAGCCATCGAATGACACGGTGAGGCCTTCGATAGCCAACACCGGTTTCTTCATTTCAAAACCAACGGCGGTCATGGCTGTGTCTCCAGGATCTTGGCTTCAGCCTTGGGCTTGATCTTCGCGGGCTCGGCCTTGACCACCGGCTTGCGCCGCAACACCCGGGCCAGGGCCTGGCGACCATGGCTGTCCCACAACCCCGCCAGGCCGTTGGGGAAGTACATGACCACGGCGATAAACAACCCGCCCATCAGGTACAGCCACAGCTCGGGGAAGGATTCGGAAAAGTAGGTCTTGCCATAGTTCACCAGCAACGCGCCATACACCGCGCCCAGCAACGACATGCGCCCGCCCACCGCGGCAAAGATCACCATCTCGATGGACGGCACGATGCCCACGAACGACGGCGACATAAAGCCCACCTGCAAGGCAAACATCGCCCCGCCAATCGCCGAGAACGCCGCCGCCACGCAGAACACGAAAATCTTGAAGCTGGCCACGTCATACCCGGAAAACCGTACCCGCTCTTCCTTGTCGCGCATGGCCATCAACAGCCGGCCCAGCTTCGAGGCGAGGATAAAACGGCCAATGAAGATGCAGCCGAACAACAGCCCGGCGTTGATGAAATACAGGATCATCTTCGCGCCGTCACCGCGCAGGTCCCAGCCCAGCAGGGTCTTGAGGTCAGTAATGCCATTGACACCACCGGTAAGGCCTTGCTGGCCGACGATCAGCACCGTGAGGATCAGCGCAATCGCCTGGGTGACGATGGAGAAATACACATCGCCCACCCGCCGCTTGAACAGCGCCATGCCAATGATGAACGCCAGCAGCACCGGCACCGCAATCACCGCGAACAGGGTGAAGGTGAAGCTGTGGAACGGCTGCCAAAGCCACGGCAATTCGGTGATCTGGTTCCAGTCCATAAAGTCCGGGATGCCCGGGGTGGACTGGATCTTGGTGCTGATCGGGTCCGAGGCCTCAAGCTTCAGGAACATCGCCATGCAGTAGCCGCCGACGCCGAAAAACACCCCCTGCCCGAGGCTGAGAATCCCGCCATAGCCCCAGCACAGCACCAGGCCCACCGCGACGAACGCGTAGGTCAGGTACTTGCCGACCATGTTCAGCCGGAAGGCGTCCAGGGTCAGCGGGAACACCACGAGGATCAACAGCGCCAACAGCACGATGCCGATCAGGTTTTGCTGGCCGCCCAGCAGTTTGTCTAGAGCCTTCATCGGTTCGCCTCTACTTGCGCACTTTGATGGAGAACAACCCTTGCGGGCGCAGCATCAGGATCAGGATCACCGACGACAGCGTCAGCACCTTGGCCATCGAGCCACTGAGGAAAAACTCCGACAGCGATTGGGTCTGGGCAATCACGAACGCCGAGGCAATGGTGCCGAACAGGCTTTGCGCGCCGCCAAACACCACCACCAGGAAGGTGTCGACGATGTACTGCGAACCGGCGGTCGGCCCGGTGGAGCCGATGGTGGTGAACGCCGCACCGGCCACGCCCGCCACGCCGCAGCCGAGGGCGAAGGTCATGCGGTCGACCTTGCGCGTGTTGATGCCCACCGCCCGGCTCATCAAGCGGTTCTGCACGGTGGCGCGCACCTGCAAGCCCCAGCGCGAACGGTAGAGCATGACGAAGATCGCCCCGGTCAGCAGCACGGTCAGGCCCATCATAAACAGGCCGTTGCGCGGGATTTCGATGGCGTCGCTGAGGTTCACCGAACCCATCAGCCAGGCCGGCGGTTCGGCGCTCACTTCACGGGCGCCGAACACCGAGCGGAAGGTTTGCTGCATCACCAGGGACAAACCCCAGGTGGCGAGCAAGGTGTCCAGTGGCCGCTTGTACAAGCGGCTGATCATCGCCCATTCCACCAGCCAGCCCACGGCGCCGGCGACGAGGAATGAGAGGGCAATGGCAACGAAAAAGTAGTACGGCTGAAAGCTCGGCGCGAAATGCGCGGTAAGGCTGGAACAGACGTAGGTGGTGTAGGCGCCAATGGTCAGGAACTCACCGTGGGCCATGTTGATCACGCCCATCTGGCCGAAGATGATTGCCAGTCCCAATGCCATCAGCAACAGCACGCAGAACACGGACAAGCCGTTGAACCCCTGCATCGCCGCGATGGCTCCAAATTCCGATAGCCATTCCATGATGATGGTCTCCTGAGCGGGAGGTTGAAATGCAATCTGCTTCTGCTTTATGTGGGAGCTGGCTTGTGTGGGAGCGGGCTTGCTCGCGAATACGGTGTGTCAGTACCGGATGCACTCACTGATTCACCGCTTTCGCGAGCAAGCCCGCTCCCACACAAAACCAGTTCCCACATTCAGATCAGCGCCAGACCCGAGGTTATTGATAGCCTTTCGGAAACGGATTCGGCTCGATCAGATCCGACTCGTAGATCACCTTGAACTGCCCGTTTGGCTGCACTTCACCAATGCGCGACTTGCTCCACAGGTGATGGTTTTCGTGGATCTTCACATAGCCTTCCGGCGCGTTTTTCAGCTCGATGCCAGGCGATGCGGCGACGACTTTATCCACGTCGAAACTGCCGGCCTTCTCCACCGCCGCTTTCCACAACCAGGGGCCGAGGTAGGCCGCCTGGGTCACGTCGCCAATCACTGCGTCCTTGCCGTACTTGGCCTTGAACGCTTCCACGAAGGCTTTGTTGTTCGGGTTGTCGAGGCTCTGGAAGTACTTCATCGAGGCATAGAAGCCGGCCATGTTTTCGCCCCCGATGCCTAGCAGTTCGTCTTCGGTCACCGACAGGGTCAACAGGGTTTGCTTGGACGCATTCACGCCCGCTGCGTTGAGCTGTTTGTAGAAGGCCACGTTGGAGCCGCCCACCACGGCCGCAAACACCACGTCAGGCTTTTTCAGCTTGACCTTGTTGATCAGCGAACCGAACTGCGTATTGCCCAGCGGGTAGTAGTCTTCGCCGACCACGGTGCCGTGCAGCACGTTTTCAATGTGCTTGCGCGCGATCTTCATCGAGGTGCGCGGCCAGATGTAGTCCGAGCCCACCAGGTAGAAGGTTTTGGCGCCCTTGGTCTTGGCGATCCAGTCGAGGCTGGCAAGGATTTGCTGGGTCGCTTCCTGGCCGGTGTAGATCACGTTTTTCGACTGTTCCAGGCCTTCATAGAAGGTCGGGTAGTAGAGCAGGCCGTTTTCTTTCTCGAAGATCGGCAATACGGCTTTACGTGAAGCGGAGGTCCAGCAGCCGAACACTGCAGCCACCTTGTCGTTCACCAGCAGTTTCTTGGCCTTTTCGGCGAAGGTCGGCCAGTCGGACGCGCCGTCTTCCTGGATCACCTTGATCTGCCGCCCGAGGATCCCGCCCGAGGCGTTGATCTGCTCGATGGCCAGGCGTTCGGCCTGGATCGAACCGGTTTCGGAAATCGCCATGGTGCCGGTGGCCGAGTGCAACTGGCCGACGGTGACTTCGGTAGGCGTCACCGCCAGGCCTTCGTTGTCGGCCATGACGCCATGGCTGAACAGACTCGCCGCCAGCAGTGATAAGGCCAACAACGGTTTGGAGCGGATCAATCGTGATTCCATGGGGCGACTCCTCTGCAATGAGGGGTTCAGCATGGCGGCAGGTGGCCACGGCGGGTATACGCAGCCTGACGTAACGGGGTACGTCATTTGACGTATGCCGTTGCGCACCATTTTCGAGCAGGATCCCGCCCGCCTTGGGAAAGGAAACCCCTGTGGCGAGGGAGCTTGCTCCCGTTGGGCTGCGCAGCGGCCCCAAAACCGGCGACCCGGTTCTGCCTGGAAAATGAAGTGGTCTTGCTGGGCCTGCTTCGCAGTCCAACGGGAGCAAGCTCCCTCGCCACGAAGAGCGCACCCCGCAGGACTGGGGCACGAATATTGCTGCCATCTCCCCATCCTTGCAGGAGTTCCCCACCGTGCACCCCCTCCCCGGCACCCAGCGCATCGTCAAGATCCGCCGCGACTACAACTCCTGGGTCGCCGACGAGACCATGGAAGACTACGCCCTGCGCTACACCCCGAAGTCCTTCCGCAAATGGTCGGAACTGCGCATCGCCAACACCGCCTTGGGCGCGGTGTCGTTCCTGGCGCTGGAGGCCATCGGCGGCGTATTGGCCTTGAGCTACGGCTTTACCAACACCTTCTGGGCGATCCTCGCCATCAGCCTGGTGATCTTTCTCACCGGCCTGCCCATCAGCTACTACGCCGCCCGCTATGGCGTAGACATGGACCTACTGACCCGCGGCGCGGGCTTCGGTTACATCGGCTCCACCATCACCTCGCTGATCTACGCCAGTTTCACCTTCCTGTTCTTCGCTCTGGAAGCGGCGATCATGGCCCTGGCCCTGGAGTTGTATTTCCATATCCCGCTGGCCATCGCCTATGTCATCTGTTCACTGCTGGTGATCCCGCTGGTGGCCTACGGCGTAACGCTGATCAGCCGCCTGCAATTGTGGACGCAACCGCTGTGGCTGGTGCTGTTGGTGCTGCCCTATGGCTTCGTGTTGTGGAAAAACCCCGAGGCCTTCAGCGACTGGACCAGCTTCGTCGGTCGCAGCAGCGACGGCGGCGACTTCAATCTGCTGTCGTTCTGCGCCGCCTGCACCGTGGCGCTGTCGCTGGTCACGCAGATCGGCGAACAGGTGGACTACCTGCGCTTCCTTCCGGAAAAAACCAGCGCCAACCGCAAGCGCTGGTGGGCCGCGCTGTTATGCGCCGGGCCCGGCTGGATCTTGCCGGGGGCGTTGAAAATGTTCGCCGGGGCGTTCCTGGCGTTCCTCGCCCTGCAACATGAAATCCCCATGGAGCGCGCCGCCGAGCCAACCCAGATGTACCTCGTCGCGTTCGGCTATGTGTTCTCCTCTCCCGAATGGGCGCTGGGGGCGATGGTGCTGTTCGTGTTCATCTCGCAGATGAAGATCAACCTGACCAACGCCTACGCCGGCTCCCTGGCCTGGTCGAACTTCTTTGCCCGCGTGACCCACAGCCATCCCGGCCGCGTGGTGTGGCTGGTGTTCAACGTCGCCATTGCGCTGATGCTGATGGAGCTCGGCGTGTTCGATGTGATCGAGCAGGTGCTGGGGCTCTACGCGAATATCGCGATTGCCTGGATCGGCACGCTGGTAGCGGATCTGGTAATCAACAAGCCCCTGGGCCTGTCGCCCAAACACATCGAATTCAAGCGTGCGCACCTCTACGACATCAACCCGGTGGGCGTCGGCTCGATGCTGATTGCCTCGCTGCTGTCGATTCTCGCCCACTTCGGCCTGTTCGGCGCCCTGGCCCAGGCTGCGCCACCGTTTGTCGCGCTGGGTACCGCGTTAATCATGGCGCCGCTATTGGCGTGGCTGACCAAGGGCCGCTACTACATTGCGCGCAGCAGCGAGGCGCAATTGATTCACCCGCAACCCGGCACCGGCCTGGTGATCTGCGGGCTGTGCAGCAACCCGTTCGAGACCGCCGACATGGCGTTCTGCCCGGCCTACAGCACGCCGATCTGCTCGCTCTGTTGCTCACTGGATGCGCGTTGCGGCGACCGTTGCAAACCCCACGCGCGCCTGGCCAGCCAGTTCGAAGGGGTGTTGCGCTGGTTGCTGCCGACGACGTTGGTACCGCGCCTGCATACGCGGCTGGCGCATTACCTCGGATTGTTGATGGCGCTGGTGCTGATGCTCGCCGGGGCGCTGGCGCTGATCTACATGCAGGCGGCCCAGGGTTTGCCCCATTCGCAAACCTTGTACCAGGCGTTTTTCAAGGCGTTCCTCACGCTCTCGGTGCTGGCCGCCGTACTCGCCTGGTGGGTAGTACTCACCCGCGAAAGCCGGCGGGTTGCCCAGGAAGAGTCCGACCGGCAAACCTCGCTGCTGATGCAGGAGATCGCCGCCCACAGCCTCACCGACCAGGCCCTGCAACAGGCCAAGGAAGCCTCGGAAGCAGCGAACGCGGCCAAGAGTCGCTACGTCACCGGGCTGTCCCACGAGCTGCGCACGCCGCTCAACAGCATCCTCGGCTTCACCCAGATTCTGCAGCGCGACAGTGCCATGCCCGAACAGCATCAGGACGCCCTGGCGACCATCCTGCGCAGCGGCTCGCACCTGCTGTCGCTGATCGACGGCCTGCTGGACGTGGCGAAGATCGAGGCCGGCAAGCTGCGCCTGGAGCTCACCGAAATCCCCTTCCCGGAACTGATCCACGACCTGGAGCAGATGTTCACCCCCCAGGCCGAAGACAAGGGCCTGCGCTTTCGCCTGGACTGCGTGGGCAAGATCCCCGCCGTAGTGCGCGGCGATGAAAAACGCGTGCGGCAGATCCTGATCAACCTGCTGGGCAACGCGATCAACTTTACCGACAGCGGCGAGGTGCGCCTGCGGGTCAGCTACATGCGCGAGACCGCCAACTTCGAAATCATCGACACCGGCATCGGGATTGACCCCGAACAGATCGAGCGGATTTTCCAGCCGTTCGAACGCGGCGACCTGATGCGCCAGGACAAGGGCGTGGGTCTGGGCCTGACCATCACACGCATGCTGACCTCGCTGATGGGCGGCGAATTGCGGGTGGTCAGCGAGCTGGACAAGGGCACCTGCTTCCAGGTACGGCTGTTCCTGTCCCAGGTCCGCGTGCCGCAAGCCGTGGTGCATGTGGAGCACGACATCATCGGCTACCACGGCGAACGACGGCGCATCCTGGTGGTGGATGACCACGTGGACCATCGCAAGGTGCTCAGCGGCATGCTCACGCCCCTGGGCTTCGAGGTGTCCCAGGCCAGCAACGGCCAGGAGGCGATCCGCCAGGTAGCGCTGCTGTCGCCGGACCTGATCCTGATGGACCTCTCGATGCCGACCATGGACGGCTGGGCCACCAGCCGGATGATCCGGCGTAATGCGCTGTCTGCCGCGCCGATTATCATCATCTCCGCCAACGCCTTCACTGACGACCGCGAACGCAGCATCGCCGGCGCCTGCAACGACTACCTGGCCAAGCCGGTGCGTACCCCTGAACTGCTCGGACGCCTGCAACTGCACCTGGACTTGCAATGGCTGCGCCGTCGCACACCGCTCGCCGCGCCGGTCGCGACCCAAGGCGCGCTACCCAGCGCAGAAGAACTCGCGGTGCTCGCCGAACTGAGCGCCATTGGCTATGTGCGTGGTTTGCATGAAAAGCTCGACGCCATCGTGCTGGACAGCCCAGGTACCGCACCGTTCATCAACAAGCTCCGGGCCTTGCTGAAAAGTTTTCGCCTGGAAGAACTCAACCGCATCCTGAAGGAGGCCGAAGATGAATGCCTTGACCCACAGCGCTGAGCCCGGCGTGGTGCTGATTGTCGACGACACCCCGGACAACCTGGCCATGCTCTCCGACGCCCTGGACGACGCCGGCTACATGGTGCTGGTGGCGCTGGACGGCCTCAGCGCGCTGAACCGCGTGCAACGCCGACGCCCGGATTTGATCCTGCTGGACGCGGTGATGCCCGGGCTGGACGGCTTTGAAACCTGCCGCCGGCTCAAGGCACAACCGGCCAGCGCGGATATTCCGGTGGTGTTCATGACTGGGCTGACCGACAGCAAGCATGTGGTGCAGGGGTTCGAGGTGGGCGGCAGCGATTACGTGACCAAGCCGATCCAGACCGATGAAGTGCTGGCGCGGGTGGCGGCGCATTTGCGTACGTCGCGGATTTTGCTGTCGGCGCGTGCGGCGACACAGCCGAGCGTGATCACCCTGGAGGATGAGCCGGCGCACAAGCTATTGTCGGCGCGGTTTCAGTTGACGGAGCGGGAAGTGGAAGTGCTGCGTTGGGTGGCGTGTGGCAAGACCAATCGGGATATTGGCGACATTCTTGGGTTGAGTCCGAGGACGGTGAACAAGCATCTGGAGCATGTGTATGTGAAGCTGGGAGTGGAGACGCGCACGGCGGCGACTTCGGTGGCGATGGCGGCGATGAGTCCGGTGCGCTCCCAAACCATGGCGACAATCTAATGTGGGAGCTGGCTTGCCTGCGATGGCGGTCTATCAGTGACAAAAAGGTTGACTGACCCACCGCTATCGCAGGCAAGCCAGCTCCCACATTTGATCTCTGTTGTGGCTGATAACTGCTACCCACCGAAGATCTGCGACGGCCGGCGCAACGTCGGATCAAACGGGTTGATCTTCGGCCCGATCGCCGCCGCCTCGCGCTTCAACAACTCCACCACCGTCGGCAACCGCCCCGGCCCCAGCCGGTCGCTGATGGTTGCCACGCTCAACGCCGCCACCGCATGCCCATTGCGGTCCAGGATCGGCACCGCCAACCCGGCCATGCCTTCCAGCACTCCGGTATTGCGCGCCGCATACCCCAACCGCCGCACACTCTCTACCTCCGAGCGCAAAAACACCTCGTCGTACAGGTGAAAATCCTTGAGCCGTGGCAAGTTGTAGCGGATCACCGTCTCGCGCTCTTCCTCCGGCAAAAACGCCAGGATCGCCAAACTGCCCTGCCCTACGCCCAGCGCCACGCGCCCGCCGATGTCACCGGTGAAGGTACGGATCGGGTACGGCCCTTCACTGCGGTCCAGGCAGATCGCATCAAACCCGCTGCGCGCCAGCAGGAACAATGAATCCCCCAGCGAAGCACTGAGGCGCAACATGCTCGGCCGCACCAGGTCCCGCAGATTGCCGGTATTGCCTGCATTCGCCGCCAGGGCGAAGAACTCCAGGCTCAGCCGATAGCGCTTGGTGCGCGCGTCCTGCTCCACCATGCCCTCGTCCATGAGGCTGCGCAGTAACCGGTGGGTGGTAGGTTGCGACAACCCCACCTGCTGCGCCAGTTGCGTCACCCGTTCACCACCGTCCGGCGCCGCGCCGAGGATGCGCAGTAATGCAAACAACCGGGAGACGCCACCGGCGCCGACTTCCTTGACACTTTCATTCCGCTCAGTGGAATCCATAAGCCGATATCTCACACTAAATTCTGTTCAGTGAATGAAACTGAAAAAAGTACTCTATCCAGTGAAATTCCATCTTCCGCCATCCTAGTCTTTCGCCCTAATCTGCGTCCACAGGGGCGAAATGAACAACTAACGGCAGCCGACTCAAGATCGAGCGCCAACGCACCCGCAATACCCTTTTCGCATCTGCCCAAAACAAAAAAGCGCGTTTCGACGCGACTCAAAAAGGTGGAACGCAGACATGGCTTTTCTCCAACTCAACGCCTTGAGCAAACGCTACGGCGCCGTCGACGCGGTGGTCGCCACTGATCTTGCGGTGGAAAAAGGCGAATTCGTGTCCCTGCTCGGCCCCTCGGGCTGCGGCAAGACCACCACCTTGCAAATGATCGCCGGCTTCGTCGACGTCACCGGTGGCCAGATCGTCCTCGACGGTCGCGACATCACCCATGCCAAACCCGCCAGCCGTGGCCTGGGCGTGGTGTTCCAGAGCTACGCGCTGTTCCCCCACATGAGCGTGCGCGACAACGTCGCCTTCGGCCTGAAGATGCGCAAGGTGCCTGCCACTGAGATCGCAAGCAGAGTCAAGACCGTGCTGGAACTGGTGCGCCTGGCGCCCCACGCCGAGCGCTACCCGCGGGAACTGTCCGGCGGCCAGCGCCAGCGCGTGGCCTTGGCCCGCGCCTTGGTGATCGAACCGCCGGTGTTGCTGCTGGACGAGCCGCTGTCGAACCTCGACGCCAATCTGCGGGAAGAGATGCAGTTCGAAATCCGCCGCATCCAGTGTGAAGTCGGGATCACCACCCTGATGGTCACCCACGACCAGGCCGAAGCACTGTCCATCAGCGACCGCGTGGTGGTGATGCAGGCCGGGCGCGTCACCCAGATCGACGCGCCGTACAAACTCTATGAACACCCGCGCACGCGCTTTATCTCGGACTTTGTCGGCAAGGCCAATCTGCTGGCGGGCGACTTCGATCAACTCGGCGCGCCGCAAGTGCGCTTCGAGCCCGGCAACGGCGAGCTGACCCTAAGCCTGCGCCCGGAAAAGATCGACCTGGTGGCCGCCGGCTCAGGGCGCCTGCAAGGCAAGATCCTCGACAGCTATTTCTTCGGCAGCCAATGGCTGTACCGCATCAAGACCCAGATCGGCGAGCTGACGGTGGTCCGCCGCAACGACGGCAGCGCGCCGTTGGGTTGCGGCGCAGTGGTAGGCCTGGACTGGGAGTCGAGCCTGCTGCGGGTACTGGCGGCCGATGAGGTGCACGCATGAGCCGTGGCTACCTGTTGTCGTTGCCGGCGCTGGTGCTGTTTTTCGGGCTGCTGATCCTGCCCCTGGGCCTGACGCTGGTGCTGTCGTTCAACGTGTTCGACTATCAGGTGGGGGTGAAGGCCGATGAGTGGACTTTCGCCCACTACCTGTCGCTGTTCAGCGACTCGTACTTCTACGAGATCTTCTGGCGCACCTTCTGGATCAGTGCCCTGGTGACCTTGCTGTGCGTGGTGATCGGGGTGCCCGAGGCCTACATCCTCAGCCGCATGGGCACGCCGTGGCGCTCGATCTTCCTGATCCTGATCCTCACGCCGTTGCTGATTTCGGTGGTGGTGCGGGCCTTTGGCTGGAGCCTGCTGCTGGGTGCCGATGGCCTGGTGAACCAGGTGATCCAGGCCCTCGGCGGCAAACCGGTGAAGCTGCTGTACACCTCGTTCGCGGTGATCATCGCACTGGTGCACGTGATGCTGCCGTTCATGATTATCCCGGTGTGGACCTCCCTGCAAAAACTCGACCCGTCGGCGGAACAGGCGGCGCTGTCCCTGGGTGCCAGCCAGGCCACGGTGATGCGCAAGATCGTGTTGCCGCAGGTGATGCCCGGCGTACTCTCCGGCACCCTCATCGTGTTCGGCCTGGCCGCCAGCTCCTTCGCGATCCCCGGCCTGCTGGGCGGGCGCCGGCTGAAGATGGTCGCCACGGTGGTCTACGACCAATACCTCTCGGAACTCAACTGGCCCATGGGCGCGACCATCGCGGTGGTGCTGCTGTTGGTCAACTTGCTGATCATGCTGAGCTGGAACCGCATGGTCGAAGGCCGCTACAAAAAGTCCCTGGGAGTATAAGACGATGTCCAGAAACGGTCCTTTGGCCCTGGGCTTTCACGGCCTGGTGGTGCTGTTCATGATGGCGCCGCTGGTGGTGGTGTGCCTCGTGGCCTTCACCCCGGAAAACACCTTGAGCCTGCCCACTTCGGGCTTCTCCCTGCGCTGGTTTCATGCGGTGTTCGAGCGCGCGGACTTTATCCAGGCGTTCTACAACAGCCTGGTACTGGCGTTCGTTGCCGCCACCCTGGCGACGTTGATCGCGGTACCGGCGGCGCTGGCAATCAGTCGCTACCAGTTCCCCGGCCGTAACTTCTTCAGTGCGCTGTTCCTCTCGCCGATCATCATCCCGCACCTGGTGCTGGGGGTGGCGATGCTGCGGCTGTTCGCAATGATGGGCGTCAACGGCAGCTTCACCTGGTTGATGCTGGCCCACGTGGTGATCATCACGCCTTACGTATTGCGCCTGGTATTGGCGGCCGCCATCGGCATTGACCGCAGCGCCGAGCAGGCTGCCGAATCCCTCGGCGCCAGCCGCTTCACCCTGTTTCGCCAGATCACCTTGCCGATGATTCTGCCCGGCGTGGCCGGCGGCTGGTTGCTGGCGTTCATCAACAGTTTCGATGAAGTGACCCTGTCGATCTTTGTCAGCTCGCCGGCCACCCAGACCTTGCCGGTGCGCATGTACGTGTACGCCACCGAATCCATCGACCCGATGATGGCGGCCGTGTCGGCGCTGGTGATCGGGTTGACGGCGGCGGCCATGATTCTGCTGGACCGGGTCTACGGCCTGGATCGCGTGTTGGTAGGGAAACATTGATGGCACTGTTCAAACGACTGGCCGAGACCGAGCGGCCCAGCCTGGCGTTCACCCTCGATGGGCAGCCTGCCACGGGCCTGCTTGGGGACACCTTGCTGACTGCCGTACTGACCTGCGCCGAGCACCTGCGGGGCAGTGATTTCAGCGCCGAACGCCGCGCCGGTTTCTGCTTGATGGGGGCCTGCCAGGATTGCTGGGTACGCCTGGAAGATGGTCGGCGAGTGCGCGCCTGTTCGACCTTGCTGGAAGACGGCCAGGCGATTCGCCGTGACCCGGGGCGCCAGGCATGAAGAGCGTGGTGATAGTGGGCGCAGGCCCGGCGGGCATTACCGCAGCCCGGACCTTGCTGGACCATGGCGTAACCCCGGTGTTGGTGGACGAGAGCCTGCGCGGTGGCGGCCAGATCTATCGGCGCCAGCCGGCGAACTTCCAGCGCTCGGCCAAGCAGCTGTATGGGTTTGAAGCGGGCAAGGCGACAGCGCTGCATCGCACCATGGATGAGCTGGCCACCCGGATCGACTACCGGCCGGAAACCCTGGTGTGGAATGCGGAAAATGGCCGCCTGGACATGCTCAACAACGGCCACGCCGAAAGCATCGAATACGCGCAGATCATCGTCGCCACGGGCGCCACCGACCGCATCCTGCCCGTGCCGGGCTGGACGCTGCCCGGTGTGTACAGCCTGGGCGCGGCGCAAATCGCGCTGAAGTATCAAGGCTGCGCCATCGGTGAGCGCGTCGCGTTTTGCGGCAGCGGGCCGTTGCTGTACCTGGTGGCGTATCAGTACGCCAAGGCCGGGGCCAAGGTGGTGGCGGTGCTCGACAGCGCGCCGTTCAGCGCCCAATGCCGCGCCCTGCCGGCATTGCTCGGCCAGCCGGCGACCCTGGCCAAGGGTTTGTACTACCGCGCCTGGCTAACGGCCCACGGCATCCCGGTGCATCAAGGGGCAACGTTGTCGCACATCAACGGCGAGCAACGAGTGACGGGCATCCACTGGGACCAGCAGGAAATCGCCTGTGATGCCGTGGCCTTCGCCCATGCCCTGCGCAGCGAGACCCAACTGGCGGATTTACTTGGGTGTGAATTTGCCTGGAATGCATTGAACCGCGCCTGGTTGCCCCAGCGAGATGCGGCCGGGCGTAGCAGTGTCGCGGGGGTGTATCTGGCTGGCGACGGTGCAGGAATCATGGGCGCCGATGCGGCGCAAATGGCCGGCGAGCGAGCGGCATTGGCCTTGCTCGAAGACAGCGGTGTTGCCATCGACCACCGTCGCGGGCCCGTGCTGGAACAACAACTGGCAGGTATCCAGCGCTTTCGCCACGGCCTGGAAACCGCCTTCCCCTTCCCGGAAAACTGGGCCGCTGAAGCTCCGGACGAACTGATCCTGTGCCGCTGTGAAGAAGTCAGCGTCGGCGAAGTACGCGCGGTGGTGGACGAAGGCCACTGGGAAGTGAACCGGGTCAAGGCCCATTGCCGAGTTGGCATGGGCCGCTGCCAGGGCCGGATGTGCGGGCTGGCGGCGGCGGAAATCGTTGCCCAGCGCAGTGGCCGCGAGATTGAAAACGTTGGCCGCCTGCGTGGCCAGGCACCGATCAAACCCTTGCCGTTTGGCGTGGAGGTGCAGCCATGATCGGCAGTGAAGTGATCGTGTTGGGTGGCGGGATTGTCGGGGCCTCGGCGGCTTTGATGCTGGCGCAAAAAGGTCGGCGCGTGGTGCTGCTGGAGCGGGACTTTTGTGGCTCGCACTCCAGTGGTGTGAACTATGGCGGCGTGCGGCGCCAGGGGCGGCCATTGCACCAACTGCCGCTATCGCAACGTGCCCATGAGCTATGGTCCGACTTGCCGGGGCTGATTGGCATTGACGGCGAATACGTGCGCTCCGGGCATTTGAAACTGGCCCGCAGTCATGACGATCTGGCGGCTCTGCAGGCTTACGCCGACGCTACACGCGGCTTTGGCCTGGGCCTGCAAATGCTCGACCACGCTCAACTGCGCGCCCGGTTCCCGTGGGTGGGTGATGTGGCAGTCGGCGCGTCGTTATGCCCCGAAGACGGCCACGCCAATCCGCGCCTGGTCTCCCCCGCCTTTGCCCGCGCGGCGCAACGCCACGGTGCTCGGGTGATGGAGCAAACCGAAGTCACCCATCTTGAACATGACGGCCAGCGGTTTCAGTTGCGCTGTGCCAATGGGCTGCAGCTGCAAGCCCCCTGGCTGCTGAACTGCGCCGGCGCCTGGGCCGGCACCGTGGCCGCGCACTTTGGCGAGCCGGTGCCGATGACCTCGGCGCACCCGGCGATGCTGGTGACCGAGCCGTTGCCGGTGGTGATGGACGTGAGCACCGGGGTGGAAGGCGGCGGGATTTATGCGCGGCAAGTCGCCCGGGGCAATTGCATCCTCGGTGGCGGGCGCGGCTTTGCCCTGGGCCCGCAACAAGCCCGCCCGGGTCAGGCGGCGGTGCTGGAGATTCTGCGCAATGCCGGCGAGTTGTACCCGTTCCTCAAGGGTGCCCAGGCGATCCGTACCTGGAGCGGCACCGAAGGTTATCTGCCCGACCACGAACCGGTGATCGGCGACAGCAGCACCCAACCCGGCCTGCTCCACGGTTTCGGCTTTGCCGGCGCCGGGTTCCAGCTCGGCCCTGCGGTCGGTGAAGCCCTGGCAGAGATCGTCTGCACGGGGGCCAGCCGGCAGCCCATCGAAGCATTTTCCATCCGTCGTTTCCAAGCCTGAGAGGAAGATTCATGCACATGATCAAACGTACTGCGCTGTCTTGCCTGTCCCTCGCCCTGTTGAGCACGGCGGCCCACGCCGCACCGACGCTGTACCTGGGCATGAACGGCGGCACCATGGAGCGGGTCTACGCCGACAAGGTGCTGCCCGCGTTCGAAAAGGCCAACAACGTCAAGGTGGTGATCGTGCCGGGCACCTCGTCGGATATCCTGGCCAAGGTGCAGGCCAACAAGGACAACCCGCAGATGCACGTGATGTTCCTCGACGACGGCATCATGTACCGCGCGATTTCCATGGGGTTGTGCGAGAAGCTCACGCCCAATCCGACCCTGGATCAGATTCCGGCCAAGGCGAAGATCAAGGAAGAAGCGGTTGCGGTGACGCTCGGGGTGACCGGGTTGGGTT
Organism: Pseudomonas sp. C8002; assembly: GCF_013385765.1. Lineage (NCBI taxonomy): Bacteria > Pseudomonadati > Pseudomonadota > Gammaproteobacteria > Pseudomonadales > Pseudomonadaceae > Pseudomonas > Pseudomonas sp. C8002. The sequence goes on along the minus strand of NZ_JACAPJ010000035.1, from coordinate 28,712 downwards.
ACAACGCCAAGATGTTCAAGGAAAAGGGCTGGGCGCCGCCGACGTCGTGGATGGACCTGGCCGACCCGCGCTTCAAGGACAAGGTGGTGTTCCAGTCGTTGGCCTCGTCCACATTTGGGTTGCACGGGTTCCTCATGTTCAACCGGATTCAGGGGGGTAGCGAGACCAACGTGGAGCCGGGGTTCAAGGCCTGGCCGAAAACCGTCGGGCCCAACGTGCTGGAGTACATCGCCAGCTCGGCGAAGATTTCCGAGATGGTGCAGACGGATGAGGCGGCGATCTTTCCGCTGACGCCGACGCAGGTGACCACGCAACAGTTGTTGGGTGTGCCGATGGAGTATGCGCAGCCGAAAGAAGGCGCGGTGGTGTTGAACGTGGCGGAGTGTGTGATTGCGCGGAATGACCAGCCGGAGTTGGCGCAAAAACTGGCGCAGTTCTTGTTGACCGCAGAGGCTCAGGCGCCGGCTTTGGAACTGGGGGATCAGATTCCTTCGAATCCTACGACGCCGACTACCGACAAAACCCGGGCGCGGGTGGAGGCGATGAACAGTTATTTGCAGACGGCGATTTCGATTGACTGGGACCAGGTGAACCAGGCACGGCCCGAGTGGAATGCGCGGTGGAGTCGGTCGATTGAGCGGTAGACCGTCATGCTGATGACTGGCGCTGTTTTTTTTGGCGCCGGCCCCGAATGATCGCTATGACCCGATGGCGCTTCTGACGCAGCTTGACCCACTCGCTACGCACTTCACGGTGGCGTTTGCTGTTGAGCAACAGCAGCGCCAGAAGGGGGAACAGAATGCTCAACACGTAGAAGACCTTATGCGGGCGATAGTCAATCGTCGGCAGAACGCCGAGCAGGCACAGAGTCATCAGCACCACGGGAATCCATACCCAACCTGGATAGCCGCGGGCGATCATGAAGTTGCAATGGGACGCGAGCAGCGTCAGACCAAGGGCCGAAAAATACGAATACCTGAGATTCTCGTCAATGGACAGCTCTTTAAAATAACTGTCGAACATCAATGGGACGCCAAATCCCAGCGCAAATATTTGAGCAAAATTGGCTGCCATAAAGACGGGGAAATAGCGTTTCAGAAAGTCCCGGAACTGCTGAAGTGTCATCAGAAACATCATTCGTCAAACTCCTCATAAAGCCCCACCGCAATGACCCGAAGGTTCCCGGCCATTGCACTTCCTGTCACCGCCATAGAGGCGCCAAGTACACCGTTAATTTGAGTGAGCGTGGTTTGCCGCAACTGCACGGGAGTGAATCGCTTCGGCAAATCGCCAGACAGCTGTTTGAGCTTTAGCATTTTTGATGTCAAATGCGGATGATTGATACTGAGTAATTCCTTCGTCAGCTTGGCGCGCTCCTGTCGAGTTAATCCCCGAAGTACGTCTCGCCAGTTCTTTCCTGTAGCCGCCTTGGTCGCGCTGACCCACTTCACCGTTGTCAGAAACGCTGTGCTCGCCCCAATCAGTGAAATAGCATCCAGTATCAGCGTCACCTGCTGATACCACGGGGCACTGTCCAACCAGTCGACACTGGAGGGTTCAGTCACCTCCTTGAACGTTCGGTAAACACCGTTCACGCACTGGCCAGCGCCCGCAAGAAAGGCCGCCCCACCAATTGCCGTCACCACTGAACTGGTGCCCAACGTGAAGGGTAATGCCGCAGTGCCCCCCACTGCCGTAAACCACCCCAACACCGCACTCGTACACGCCAACCCCATCCCCACCGCCTCAAACACCACCTGCGACTCCCTCGGTTCATGCTCCAACTGCCGGACAAAATCCAGGCGGGCCATGGACCGTGGCATTTCCCGCAAGATCACTCGCTTGGGTAGCACGCTGCAAATTGGTTGAAACTCACGCAAGGTTACCGGCCACAGTTGGTCATCGAGATACACCACCCCTGCCCCGGCAATCGCCGGATCGGCATCAATGCTTGCAAACAGGCGCCGCAGGTCGATGCTGCTTTCAATCCGCTCACGGGTGGTGAGATGTGCACTGGGAAAACCGTCCTTCAAGAGGCTGGAAGTCATTCCTTTTACTCCGGGATTTCACAAGAACGCAGAGCCTAAAGAATCCATATCCCGAAAAAATGTCGGATGTTTTACTTTTTCTCGACAGGCACTTCCTGATCCTGTTCCCACCTCTTGTAGGCCATCGTGCGAATAGGAAAAGTACGCCCCGCGCCACTACCGGCGAACACAGGAACAGGGAGCAACAATGGCCGTTGATATGTTTTTAAAGCTGGGAGACATCAAGGGTGAGTCCAAGGATCAGGCACACCGAGATGAAATCGAAGTCAACAAATGGGGATGGCGCATGACCCAGTCGGGCAACATGCATTCCGGCACTGGCGGTGGTGCGGGCAAGGTCAATATGGGCAACCTGGCGATCAGCAAGGCCCTGGACAAGTCCACGCCCAACCTGATGATGGCCTGCTCCACCGGCAAGCATTATCCCGAGGCAAGGCTTGTGGTGCGCAAGGCCGGCGGCAGCAGCGCGGTGGAATATCTGGTGATCACTTTGAAGGAGGTGATGGTGTCGTCCTACGAGACCACTGCGGTAACGACGAGCGACGTGCTGACCGAAGAAATCAGCCTGAACTTCGCCAAGGTGGAAGTCAGCTATCAGCCGCAGAAGTCGGATGGTGGCAAGGACGGGGGAGCGATCAAGTACGGATGGAATATTCGCGAGAACAGCAAAATGTGACCGGCAAGCGGCGTGCGTCAGGCACGCCGCTCGTTGGCTGGCAGGCTATCGCCCGGTTCCGCTGTTACAGCGGGTCACTTTTGAAAGTGAGCCCAAACGTAACCAAAAGGCTCTTGCCCCACCACTCGGCACCTCGCCTAGGCTCGGTGTGCCTGCACTCCGGCAGCACGAAGCGGGCACGGTCAAATGTGGGAGCTGGCTTGCCTGCGATGGCATCACCTCGGTGTGTCTGGAAGACCGAGGTGTCTGCATCGCCGGCAAGCCAGCTCCTACAGAAAAGCAGCTCTACTTTCGCTCTGGTTTTTGATCTGGCTTTTAACACTCAGGTCGGCTCTCAGGCCGCCGTGCTCTTGCTTTTGATCTTGATCTTGATCTGACTGCCCCAATAAGCCCGAGGCCGAACGCAGGTATTGCGCAGCGGCTAAACCGGCAGGACGCCGGTTTAGCCGCGCCGGGCCATGGATGGCCCG
>NZ_JACAPJ010000035.1:0-25474 GCF_013385765.1 Pseudomonas sp. C8002 | reverse complement strand
TTTGGTTACTTTGCCGCTTTTTGCAAAGTGACTCGCTGTAAGAGCGAAACCCTAGGTGGCCGTTACCGAAGAAACGGATATGTACACAATCAATCACCCCACCATCTCCCGAACCCGATACCACAACATCCCCAACGCCAGCAGCGGCGAACGCAACACCTTCCCCCCAGGAAACGTCATATGCGGCACCTGGCTGAAAATATCCAACCCCCGGCTCTGCCCAGCCTGAATCCCCTCAGCCAACAACCGCGCACACCAGTGAGTCACGTTCAACCCATGCCCCGAATACCCCTGGGCATAGAACACATTCGGATGCTGCTTCAGGCGCCCCACCTGGGGAAAGCGATTGGCGGTGATGCCGATCTTCCCCCCCCACTGAAACTCAATCGCGGTATTCGCCAACTGCGGAAAAACCTTGAGCATCTTCGGCCGCATATACCCCGCGATATCCACCGGATCACGCCCCGAATAATGACAAGCCCCCCCAAACAACAACCGCCGATCCGCCGAAAGGCGGTAATAATCCAACCCCACTTTCTGATCACACAACGCCAGGTTCTGCGGAATCAACTGATCAGCCACCCCAACCGACAGCGGCTCGGTCGCAATGATGTAGCTCCCCGCTGGCAGCACCTTGCCACTCAACTTCGGCTCCAATTCCTCCAGATGCGCATTGCACGCCAGCACCAGGTTGCCGGCGCGCACGCTGCCAAACTCGCAACGCACCTGCACCGTGTCGCCATGGATCAACTCCAGCACCGGGCTGTCTTCAAAGATCCGCACCCCAAGGGATTCGGCCACACCAGCCTCCCCCAGCACCAGGTTCAACGGGTGCAGATGCCCGGAGCCCATGTCCACCAGGCCACCCGCATACAAGCCTGAGCCAACCACCTGCGCCATATCCTGCGATGCCACCAACCGCGTTTCAGGCGCATACCCCAAGGCAGCCAGGCTCTCCAGCTCCCCCTGAAACGCCGCAAACTGCGCCGGCGTATTCGCCAACTCGCAAAACCCCCAGCGCAAATCACAGTCAATCCCGTGCTCGCGAATCCGCTCGCCCACCAGCGCCACCGAATCGATCCCGGCCTGCTGCAGGTAACGCACACCCTCCTCTCCCACGTACCTGGCAAAGCCCGAGACGTCATGCCCAATCCCGCGAATCAGCTGCCCGCCATTGCGCCCGCTGGCGCCCCAGCCAATCCGCCGGGCCTCCAGCAGGATCACCGACAGCCCGCGCTGGGCCAGTTCGATGGCGGTATTGACCCCGGTGAACCCACCGCCGATCACACACACATCGGCGGTCAGGTCAGCCCCCAGCGCTGGGCGCCGGGGCATGGTGTTGGCCGAAGCCAGGTAATAGGAACGAGCGTGGTCGGAGGAGGAACGGTTCATTTGTTGGTCTTCACTTTGCTCCAGGACCGCGTCATCAAGCGCATGACGGCGGGCGTCGGGGTGGTGGAAATGTAGAGTTTGTCGAGCACTTCCTGGGACGGGTAGATCTCGGGGTTGTTCACCAGCTCGGGGGCCATGAAGGCCTTGGCCGCCGGGTTCGGGTTGGCGTAGCCGACGCTGGCGCTGACCTTGGCGATCACTTCAGGGTCCAGCAAGTAGTTGATGAAGGCGTGGGCGGCTTTCGGGTTGGCGGCGTCCGCCGGGATGGCCAGCAGGTCGAACCACAGGTTGCTGCCTTCCTTGGGGATCGAGTAGGCGATGTTCACGCCGTTCTTGGCTTCCTTGGCGCGGTTGGCCGCCTGGAACACGTCGCCGGAATAACCGAAGGCGACGCAGATATCACCGTTGGCCAGGTCCGAGATGTACTTGGAGGAATGGAAATAAGTGATGTACGGCCGCAGGGTCAGCAGCTTGGCCTCGGCCTGTTTGTAGTCTTCGGGATTCTCGCTGCGCGGGTCCTTGCCCATGTAGTTGAGGATCGCCGGGAACAGTTCATCCGCCGAGTCGAGGAACGCGACGCCGCACTCGTGGAGCTTCTTGATGTTCTCCGGTTCAAACAGCACGGCCCACGAGTCGATATGGTCGATGCCCAACACCTGCTTGACCTTGTCCACGTTATAGCCGATGCCGTTGGTGCCCCACAGGTACGGCACCGAATGCTCGTTGCCCGGGTCGTTTTTCTCCAGCAGCTTGAGCAGCTTGGGGTCGAGGTTCTTGAAGTTGGGCAGCTGCGAACGGTCCAGCTTGAGGAACGCGCCGGCCTTTACCTGGCGCGCCAGGAAGTGGTTGGACGGCACCACCACATCGTAGCCGGTACGGCCGGCGAGCAGTTTGCCTTCCAGGGTTTCGTTGGAGTCGAACACGTCGTAGATCACCTTGATCCCGGTCTTGGCCTGGAAGTCGGCCAAGGTGGTCTCACCGATGTAGTCGGTCCAGTTGTACACACTGACCGTCTGCGCGGCGTGGCCCGCGCTGCTGAACAATGCCGCCAAGGCCAGCGGGAGAAGCTTTTTCACCAGACGCATATCGACACCCCTTTGCTTGATTGATTTTTATGTATTCATCCAGCCATTCTGCCCGTAGCAGCTGTCGAGCCTTGGCGAGGCTGCGTAGCGATGTATCGGACACAATTGCGGTGGGCCCGACGCAGCCTCGCTAAGCTACGGACGAGTCGTCAGACGCTCAGCAGCAGGAACTCACGTTCCCAGGAGCTGATCACCCGCTTGAAGTTCTCGTGTTCGGCGCGCTTGACCGCGACGTAGCCGCGCACAAACTTGTCCCCCAGGTACTGCTTGACGGTGTCGCACTCTTCCATGCGCGCCAGGGCGTCTTCGATGGTGATCGGCAGCCTCAGGTTGCGGCGCTCGTAGGCGCGGCCTTCCACCGGGGCGCTGGGCTCGACCTTTTCGATCATGCCGAGGTAGCCGCACAGCAGGCTGGCGGCGATGGCCAGGTACGGGTTGGCGTCGGCGCCCGGCAGACGGTTTTCCACGCGCATGGCGTCGGGGCTGGAACTCGGTACACGCAGGCCAACGGTGCGGTTTTCTTCGCCCCACTCGACGTTGACCGGTGCCGAGGTGTCCGGCAGGAAGCGGCGGAACGAGTTGACGTTAGGCGCAAACATCGGCAGCAGCTTGGGGATGTACTTCTGCAGGCCGCCGATGTGGTTGAGGAACAGCTGGCTCTTGTTGCCGTGTTCATCGACAAACACCTGTTTGCCGGTGGCGATCTCCACCACGCTCTGGTGCAGGTGCATGGCGCTGCCGGGCTCGTCGGCCACCGGTTTGGCCATGAAGGTGGCCGCCACGTTGTGCTTGAGTGCAGCCTCGCGCAGGGTGCGTTTGAACACGGTGATCTGGTCGGCCAGGTCCAGGGCGTCGCCGTGGCGGAAGTTGATTTCCATCTGCGCCGGGCCGTCTTCATGGATCAGCGTGTCGAGGTCCAGGCCCTGGGCTTCGCACCAGTCGTAGACGTCTTCGAACAGCGGGTCGAACTCGTTGGCAGCGTCGATGGAGAACGACTGACGGCCACTTTCGGCGCGACCGGAACGGCCCAGTGGGGTCTTCAGCGGCAGGTCCGGGTCTTCGCAGCGCTGGGTCAGGTAGAACTCCATCTCCGGCGCGACAATCGGCTGCCAGCCCTGGTCGGTATAGAGTTGCAGGACCTTTTTCAGCACGTTGCGCGGCGACAGTTCGATGGGGTTGCCCTGCTTGTCGAAGGTGTCGTGGATCACGATGGCGGTGGGCTCGATGGCCCATGGCACCACGTAGGTGGCGTTGGACACCGGGCGGCAGATCATGTCGATGTCGGCCGGGTCCAGCAGGTCGTAGTAGATATCGTCGTCGACAAAGTCCCCGGTTACCGTTTGCAGCAACACACTTTCCGGCAGGCGCATGCCTCGCTCATGCAGGAACTTGTTGGTGGGCGAAATCTTGCCGCGTGCGATGCCAGTCAAATCACTGATCACGCATTCGACTTCGGTAATCTTGTGTTCTTTCAGCCAGGCGGACAGCTGATCGAAGGGGGCGTTCATAAGGACCTCGTCATGGGTTGGATGCTGCGCCGCGGGCTTCCCTCGCGGCGCATTGAGGTCTATCTTGGGCCAGCCGTCCAACGGCATCTATCCACTTTGCGCCAACCACAACGCACCAATAGAGTGCGCCCAGGTTACCCATGACACAGGCAACAGCTTTGCGCGTACAGGCCTTCACCACCGGTGATGTGGCCGCTCAATGCAGTGCGACACCCGGTTGGGTGCAGCAGTACCAGCAGATGTCCCCGGGGCATTTTGCCGGGCAGATCCGCTATCTCGACCTGCAAGGTGTCGAGGTGTACGAAGAGCGGATGAACACCCGGGTGGAGCAGAACTTCAACGCGCCGCCGGGTTCCCTGGCGTTCTGTTTCGATGGCAGCGACAACGCGCTGTACGTGCTCAATGGCGAAAGCCGCAACACCTGGATCACCCCGGAAAACTACCGCGAAGTGGCAGTGGTGTTCGGGCCGCAGTTTGTCCAGCGCCATGGTCTGGATGTGGCGAAGCTGGAGGGGTTGTTCATGGCCCCGCTCAACTCCCTGCAAAACCCGTTGTTCAGCCGCTGGCTCAGCGGCACGCTGACGCGGCTGTCGGCGACGCTGGACCTGCCGAGTCGTGATGCCCTCACGCAACAGTTGCTCGACGATTGCCTGTTCATCCTCGACAACGCCTGCGTGTGCCTCGACAAGGGCTCATTGCAGCGGCGCACCGAGGAGCGAATCATCATGGCGCGCATTGGCGAATGGGCGGCGGATGTGCCGGATGAAACCGTCAACCTGCTGCAACTGGCGCGCATTGCCGGGGTGCCGTTGCGCCAGTTGCAGCACGGGTTCAAGACGTATACCGGGATGAGCCCGGCGCAGTGGTTGCGGTTGCGCCGGTTGAACAGTGCACGGCGGGAGTTGTTGAGCCCGCCGTCAGTGGACACCACCGTGGCGGAGGTGGCGATGAATTGGTCGTTCTGGCATTTGGGGCGTTTTTCCAACAGTTATCGGGCGTTGTTTCAGGAGTTGCCCAGCGAGACCCTGAAGCGCCACCAAAAACACCGCTGGTCTTGAAGATCGTTCCCACGCTCCGCGTGGGAATGCATCCTGTGACGCTCCGCGTCACCCTCGGGACGCGGAGCGTCCAAGGCGGCATTCCCACGCGGAGCGTGGGAACGATCAGGTCCGAAGAAACGCCAGCATCAACTGATTCACCCGCTCCGCTGCCTCCAACTGCACCATATGCCCCTGCCCCGGCAGTATCTCCACCTGAGCCTCCAACCCCTGGGCATGGCTCGCCGGAATGATTGCGTCCTCACTGCCCCAGATCACCAGGCTCGGCTGCTGCCCGACAACGTTGCGTAGATCCACCAACTGCCGACCACCGCTGAACAACGCCCCGGTGATCTGCCGCAACGCCTGCTCCACACCCTCCAGGCGCTTGAACTTGAGCATGTCTTCCAGCATCTGCCGGGTCACCAGCGCCGGATCGCTGAACAGTTGCACCAGTTGCGGCTTGAGTGCATTGCGATTGCTCGCGTCGATAAAACCTTGCAGGTAGTCACTGTTGATCTGCGTACCCAATCCAGCGCTGGCGATCAGGGTCAACGACGCCACACGCTGCGGTGCCACCCGCGCGAGGTTCAGGGAAACCAGCCCGCCCATGGAATGCCCGGCGAGGTGTACCCGGTCAACCTTCAGATAATCCAGCAGTGCCAATATCGCCTGGCTCAGCTCTTCAAGCTCGCCCGTTTGCAGGTACTTGCCCGACTCGCCATGCCCCGGCAAATCCAGGGCGATCACCCGCCGCTCAGCCGCGAGCACCGGGTGATTGAACAGCCAGTTATTCAGGTCGCCACCAAAGCCGTGCACCAGCACCAGCGGTGTGCCGCCCTCCCCGAGGTCCAGATAGCGCAGCAGGCGCCCGCCCACCTCGACCTTCTGTGCCGATGGCCCGCTGGCTTCAGCCTCGGCGGCACTGGAAACGAACCCCGCCTGGAACGCCTCGATCACCCCATCAATCTCGGCCTCGCTGGCCTCGCCTTCCACCACGATTGCCAGCAATGCCCCCACGGGCAATGTCTCATCGCTCTGGGCCAACACCCGCCGCAGCACCCCGCTGAAGGGTGCCTCGACACTGCTGGAAATCTTGTCGGTCTCGACATCCAGCACTTCTTCACCCTTCTCCACCGGGTCGCCCGGCTGCTTGAGCCAGACATCAACCCGGCCCTCGGTCATCGACAGCCCCCACTTGGGCATGGTCAGTGTATGGATCATGCGGCATTCCTCTTGTCGGCGATCTTCAGCACCGCAGCTTCGATCTTCGCCGCGTTGGGGATGTACAGGTCCTCCAGGGCATCGGAGAACGGCACCGGCGTGTGAGGCGCGGTGACCATTTCGATCGGCGCGCGCAGGAAGCCGAATGCCCGTTGCGCCACCAATGCACTGATGTCCGTGGCAATCGAGCAACGTGGGTTGGACTCGTCGATCACCACCAGGCGCCCGGTTTTCTCCACGCTTTCAAGGATGCTGTCTTCGTCCAGCGGGCTGGTGGTGCGCAGGTCCAACACTTCGCAGTCGATACCCTGGCGCGCCAGATTAGCTGCGGCTTCCAGGGCGATGTGCACCATGCGCCCGTAGGTCACCAGGGTTACATCGTTGCCTTCACGCACGTAGTTGGCTTCGCCGAACGGCACGGTGTACAGCTCTTCCGGCACTTCGCCCTGGAGGCTGTAGAGCATTTTGTGTTCGAGGAAAATCACCGGGTCGTTGTCGCGGATCGCCTGGATCAGCATGCCCTTGGCGTCATAGGGCGTGGCCGGGCACACCACCTTGAGCCCGGGAATATGCGTCCACATCGAGGTGAGCATCTGCGAATGCTGGGCCGCCGCACGCAGGCCGGCGCCGTACATGGCGCGCACCACCAGCGGCGTGGTGGTCTTGCCACCGAACATATAGCGAAACTTCGCCGCCTGGTTGAGCAACTGGTCGAGGCAGCAGCCGATAAAGTCGACGAACATCAACTCGCACACCGGGCGCATGCCACGGGTGGCTGCACCGACGGCCATGCCCACATAACCGACCTCGGAAAGTGGCGCGTCGAGCACGCGGTCGGGGAACTCCGGATACAGCCCCTTGGTGACGCCGAGCACGCCGCCCCAGGCGTCCTGTTCACCGGGCGAACCGGTGCCGCCGGACACGTCCTGGCCGATGATGAACACGCTCTGGTCGCGGCGCATTTCCTGGGCCAGGGCTTCGTTGATTGCCTGCTGATAGCTGATTTTTCTAGCCATGATGACTTCTCCACGGATTGTTTTTGTAGTGGGTGGCGGTTAGCGGTAGGCGACGTAGACATCGCTCAGCAGGTCGGCGGCCTGGGGTTTGGGATCGGACTTGGCCAGGCGCACGGCGTCTTCGATCAGCTGCGCGACTTCGGTGTCGATGCGTTCGAACTGAGCCGCGTCGAGCCAGCCTTCGGCGGTGCAGCGCTGGCGAAACAGGCTCAGGCAGTCGCCGGTTTCCCGCAGGTTTTTCACTTCGTCCGGGCCGCGATAGGTTTGCGCATCGCCTTCGAAGTGGCCGTAGAAACGGCTCAGTTTGACCTCCACCAGCGTCGGCCCTTTACCGCTGCGGGCACGCTCTACCGCAACGCCGAGGGCGGCGTGCACGGCAAAAAAGTCGTTGCCGTCGACAATCACCCCCGGCATGCCAAAACCCACGGCGCGCTCGGCAATGTCCTTGCAGGCCACCGACCAGCCGGACCCGGTGGCTTCGGCATAACCGTTGTTCTCGGCCACGAACAGGCACGGCAGGTTCATGATCGAGGCCAGGTTCATCGCTTCGAACACCGCCCCCTCGTTGGAGCCGCCGTCGCCGAAAAACGCGACCGCCACACCCGCGCTGCCCTTGAGCTTGGCCGCCAGGGCCGCACCGGCCGCCAGCGGCGCCCCGGCACCCACAATGCCGTTGGCGCCGAGCATGCCCTTCTCCTGGTCGGCGATGTGCATGGAGCCGCCCTTGCCGCCGCACACCCCGGTTTTCTTGCCGTAGATCTCGGCCATCATGCCGAACACGTCCACACCCTTGGCGATGCAATGGCCGTGGCCACGGTGGTTGGACGCGATGCAATCTTCATCGTTGAGGTGGGCCATGACCCCGGCGGCGCTGGCCTCCTGGCCGGCATACAAATGCACGAAACCGGGAATCTCGCCGGTGGCGAATTCCACGTGCAGGCGTTCTTCGAAATCACGGATGGTGCGCATCACGGTGTAGGCATGGAGCAGTTGATCGGTGGACAGGTGAGTGGACATCTTGTTGTTCTCCAGGTTGTCTCGACACACAAAAGGCTGGATCAGGCCAGCTGCAAGGCACTCAGCACGGCCTGTGCCAATCCGCTGGAAAACCCGGGAAAGCCTTGACCCAGAGCAGTTGCCTGGAAGCGTGGACGTGCCACTGTGGACCGTTCAATGAGACGCGCCGTTGCAACCTGCCCGCAGCGTCTCAGGCGCAATGAGACGCTGCGTCTCACCTCGGGCAGTTGGTCAGGCCGGCCTTGTTCCTCCCGGCCCATGGGCGCTTAATGGCGGGCATAACAACAAGGATCGAGAACCGGAGGCTTCCATGCTCGCCGTGAACTCCAAGGACCATGTCGACTGTGTCAGCCGCGTGGTACGCAACGCCGACCGCCTGCCCCAGGCTCCGGTGCCGTCGCTGATTTTTGATTCCTGGCGCCGCTCCATGGAGCAGCACCACCTCGACCCCGGTTCCCTGCAAGGGCCGCGCATCCTCACCAGCACCCTGCTCAAGGAATGCCGCGAACGCGCCGAGCTGTTCATGCGCATCGCCAGTGAGGAAGTCGGGCAGATTCACAACCGGGTGCGCCACGCCGATTACTGCGTGATGCTCACCGACGCCCAGGGCCAGACCATCGACCACCGCGTGGACGCCGGCATTCGCAACGACTGCCGCAAGGCCGGCCTGTACCTCGGCACCTGCTGGTCGGAAGCCGAGGAAGGCACCTGCGGCGTGGCCACGGTGCTGACCAGCAAGGCCGCGGTCACCGTGCACAAGCGCGACCACTTTCGTGCGGCGTTTATCGGCCTGACCTGCTCTGCCGCACCCATCTTTGATCCCCAGGGCAACCTGCTGGGCGTGATGGACGCCTCAGCCCTGAAATCGCCGGATGACCGGCGCAGCCAGCACCTGGTGCGGCAGATGGTGGCGCAAAGCGCGCGGGCCATCGAGAACGCGTTTTTCATGCACAGCGCCCGGCAACATTGGGTGTTGCAGGCCCACAGCACGCCCGGTTACGTCGACAGCCAGCCGGACATGCTGCTGGCGTGGGACCAGGATGGGCGGCTGCAAGCCTTGAACAGCAAGGCGCGGCAGGCCCTGAGGTTGCGCTTCGGGCAATTGCCGGAGCATATCGGCGAAGTGTTTGACCTGGACGCGTTGCGCGCCGTGACCGATCAATCGACGCAGCAGTTGCATTGGCTCGGCGAGCCGGGGGCGTTGCAGGTACGGGTCAGCGCGCCGCGGCGTAAGGCTGCACGTACGACGGTGTCTTCGAGTCATCAGGTAGACCCGCGAGTAGAAGAACATCTGCGCCTGGCCGTGCGGGTCAAGGACCGCAACCTGCCGGTGCTGGTCCAGGGCGAAACCGGCGCCGGCAAGGAAGTGTTTGCCCGCCAGTTGCATGAACGCAGTGCCCGTCGCGACGGCCCCTTTGTGGCGGTGAACTGCGCGGCGATCCCGGAAAACCTGATCGAGAGCGAACTGTTCGGCTACGTGGCCGGAGCATTTACCGGTGCCTCCAGCAAGGGCATGACCGGGCTGCTGTTGCAGGCCGATGGCGGCACGTTGTTTCTCGACGAGATCGGCGACATGCCGCTGGCGTTGCAGACGCGACTGCTGCGGGTAATGGCCGAAGGTGAAGTGGCGCCGCTGGGCGGGGCAAAAACCCGGGCGGTGGATATCCAGGTGATCTGCGCCAGCCATCGGGACTTGGCGGCGCTGGTGAGTGCTGGAAGCTTTCGCGAGGATTTGTATTTCCGGTTGGGCTGTGCGCGGTTCTGTGTGCCGCCATTGCGCGAGCGCATGGACAAACTGGCATTGATCAATCGGCTTCTGGAGCAGGAGGCGCGGCACAGCGGTGTTGCGGTCGGGATCGCGGCAGCGGCGCTGGAGTCGCTGCTGGGTTATGCCTGGCCGGGGAATGTGCGGCAACTGCGGCATGTGTTGGCGTATGCGTGTGCGGTGTGCGATGGCGGGACGATTCAATTGGCGGATTTGCCGGTGGAAGTTCGTGGTGACGCGGTTGCGGTGAAAACATCGGAAAGCGTGAGTCCTGAGCGGCAGTTGGTGCTGGACGCACTGATTCGGCATCGATGGAAGCCGCTGGCGGCGGCGCAGGCGTTGGGGATTTCCAGGGCGACCTTGTATCGACGGGTTAACCAACTGGGTATCGACATGCCCGGCAAGCACTGACCCAACACGGTCAAAAATGTGGGAGCGGGCTTGCTCGCGAAGGCGGTGTACCAGTCAACATTTCCGGTGACTGACACTCCGCCTTCGCGAGCAAGCCCGCTCCCACATTTTTTGACCGAGTGATTCCGCCAGCTCAGCGGTACAGAATCCCGCCATCAATCAACGGCGATTGCCCGGTCATGTAATCCGAATCCGGCCCCGCCAGGTACGACACCAGCCCCGCTACATCCTCCGGCGTTTCCGCCCGGCCCAACGCAATCCCGTCCACATACTTCTTGTACGTCGCCCCCACCTCGGCGCCGGTAATCTCGGCCATGCGCTTGTCGATCTCGACCCACATGTCGGTGCCCACCACACCCGGGCAGTAGGCGTTGACGGTAATCCCGTCACTGGCCAGTTCCCTCGCCGCGGCCTGGGTCAGCGCACGCACGGCAAACTTGGTGGCCGAGTACACCCCCAGCAACGCAAAGCCTTCATGGCCGGCAATCGAGCAGGCATTGATGATCTTGCCCTTCTGCTTCAGCGCCTTGAATTTCTTGCCCGCGGCCTGGATGCCCCAGAGTGTGCCCTGCACGTTAATGCGCAGCGTGCGGTCGACCTGTTCCGGGGTTACGTCCAGCAGTGCGTCAATCTGTGCGACACCGGCGTTGTTGATGATGATGTCGAAGCCGCCCAGGGTCTGGTGGGCATGGTCCACCGCCGCGACCACTTGCTCCAGCTTCGAGACATCGGCGACATACACCGAGGCCTTGCGCCCCAGTGCAACCACCTCGGCCGCCACCGCTTCAATCTTCGCGCTGTTGATGTCCACCAACGCTATGTCGGCGCCGTCCCGCGCCAGGCGCAGGGCGATGGCCCGGCCGATGCCCTGCCCGGCGCCGGTCACCAGTGCAACTTTTCCAGCGATACTCATGACGATCTCCTTCAAAGGTGAGAGAAGCCTTGTCTATCGCAGTTGCCAGGGGCCGCTGTCGAGCAGCAGCAGGATTGATCTGCGGGCTGAGACGGGTCGTCTCAAAGCGAACCATTCTCGAAAACTTGTAAAACGCCGCCGTTATGCCTAGCTTATGCGCCCTCCGCTCTGCGCTCTCAGGCCTTCCCCCATGGTTTTGCGTCTTCGCCCCGCTGCCCCTTCACGTTTTGCCCTCGGCCTGTTGCTCAGCGCAGGTATTGGAAGCAGCCAGGCGGCTGATATCGAGCTGCCGGAGGTGAAGGTCCAGGGCCAGGATGAATCCGGCTACAACACCGACACCGCGTCGGTGGGCGCTTTCAATGAGGCGCCGTTGCTCGACACGCCGGCCTCGATCGCGGTGTTCAACGAGTCGTTGATCAAGGACCAGCAGGCGCGCTTGCTCAGCGAAGTGCTGCGCAATGACGCCTCGGTGGGCGACAGCTATGCGCCCATCGGCTACTACGAAAACTTCGTGGTGCGCGGTTTCTCGCTGAATGCCGCCAGCAGCTACAAGATCAATGGCCGCACCATCACCGGCGAGCAGAACGTTGCCCTGGAGAACAAGCAGCGTGTGGAGCTGCTCAAGGGATTGTCGGGTATGCAAAGCGGGATTTCCGAGCCCAGCGGCGTGATCAATTACGTGACCAAGCGCCCGGAGGATGTGCGCTCGGTGACGGTGTCCACCGATGATCGCGGCAGTGGTTACCTGGCCACCGACGTGGGCGGCTGGTTTGGCAGCGAGCAGCAGTTCGGCCTGCGCGCCAACGTGGCCCATGAAGACCTGCATTCCTACGTCGAACATGCCAATGGCCACCGGGATTTCCTGTCCCTGGCGTTCGACTGGAACATCAGCCCCGACGCGGTATTGCAGCTGGATGCCGAGTATCAGAACAAGCAACAGCGCTCGGTGCCGGGTTATCAGTTGCTGGGCGGGACCGAGGTGCCGCACCACGCGTCGCCGAAAAAACTGCTGGGGCATCAGAGCGGTGCGAATCAGGTAGGGATTGATTCGCTGAACCTCAACGGCAAGTTTGAATATCGCTTCAGTGACCAGTGGAAAGGCAGCGTCAGCGCGGCGCGCAGCAAGGTGGTGATTGATGATTACAGTTCGTTTGCGTGGGGCTGCTACGGGTCCGCGAGCTGTGCCGGGGCCAAGGTACCGAACTACTTCAGCCCGGAAGGCAACTACGATATCTATGACTTCCGCAGCCCTGATGACACCCGGCGCGATGATGAAATCCAGGCCGCGATGACCGGGTTGTTCAATACCGGTGGCCTGGGGCATGAGTTGACGTTTGGCAGCAGTGCGTTTCGGCGAGTGGTGGACAAGCGCGAATCGGTCAACGAGATGATTGGCTCCGGCAATATCAATCAGGACCCGGAAAACTTCGCGCCCACCGATAAGCCCCTGAACGATAGTCATCGCAACCTCGACAGCCGCCAATACGGCCTGTTCGTCACCGACCGCATCAGCTTCAACGAGCAATGGCAGACCATCGTGGGCGGCCGCGAAGTGCGCCTGGACGAAAAGGCTTTCGATGATCAGGGCAACGAGTCGCGCCACACCCGGCAGTATGTGTTCCTGCCCCAGGCGGCGCTGATCTACAAACCGATTGAAAACCTGTCGCTCTACACCAGCTACAGCAAAGGCCTGTCCCTGGGCGGTACCGCGCCGTGGTTTGCCCTGAATAAAGATGAAACCCTCGCCCCGACAGTTTCCCGCCAGATCGAAGCCGGGGTGAAATACGACTGGCGCCGCATCAGCTTTGCCGCCGCGATCTTCCAGACTCGCCAGGCCTATCAGTACGCCAGGCCGGACGCCGCCGGCGACTACACCTACGTGCAACAGGGCGAGCAGAAAAACACCGGCCTGGAATTGTCCGCCAACGGCTGGGCCACCCAGCGCTTGCAGATCGCCGCCAGCGTCGCGGCCATCCGTGCACGGGTGACGGGCAGCGGCACGCCGGAATACGAAGGCCATCAGGCGATCAACGTGCCGAAACTGCGGGCCAGTCTGTACGCCGACTACGCCCTGCCCTGGGTCGACGGCCTGGCGCTGCTCGGCGGCGTGCAATACAGCGCCAACAAGTACGCCAATCGCACCGGTGATGTGGAAGTGGGCGACTACGCCATCGTCAACGTCGGCAGCCGCTACACCACCAAACTCGATGGCTATGAAACGGTGTTTCGCCTGAGCGTCGACAACCTGTTCGACAAGCGTTACTGGCGCGATGCCGGCGAATACATGGGCGATGACTACCTGTTCCAGGGTGCGCCGTTGACGGCGCGCTTGAGTGCCACGGTCAATTTCTGACGGTACGCGGGATCGCCAGGCATAGCGCCGCCAAGGCGCACACCAACAGGGTCCAGCCCAACTGCTGGACCCAGGCTGCCAGGGTCAACCCCACCCCGATCACCAGGTAATACAGCAAACCGAACAAGGCACCGGCGGTGCCAAGGCGGTCGCGATAAGCCGTGAGTGCCGCCCCCAGGACATTGGGAATCGCCATGCCGAAGGCCATGACCACCAACAGCATCGGCAACACGAACAGCCAACGGTCCTGTAACAGCACCACCAGCACGCTGCCCACTAACATCACGCCACCGGCTGCCAGCACCAGCTGTTCGCTGCCGGCCCCGCGCTTGAGCAACCCCTTGTTGAGCCAGGCCCCAAGCCCCGAGCCCAACGCCAGCAGGACGCCGCTGTAGCCGAACTGCTCGGCAGACAACCCCAGGCGCTGGAACACAAACGGCCCCAGGCTGTAATAGCTGAACAGCGCGATATTGAAGACCGCGACCAGCCCCACCGAACGCCACAGCGCCGCATCCTTGAGCATCAGGCCCAGGGTGCCGCGCAACGACGCTGTGGGCAGCGAGGCCGGGCGGGTTTCCGGCAAGGCCCACAGGCACCAGGCCAATAACGTCAGCGCCAGCAGCAACAAGCCTGTGAGCACCCCGCGATAGCCAAAGTGCTGCACCAGGCCCGCGCCAGTGAACAGGCCAATGGCGGGGCTGGCCGCCAGGGCAATGCCCACGACTGAAAACACCTGCGCCAGCCCGGCACCGCTGAAGCGGTCGCGCAGCACGGTTTGCGTCACCACCGACCCCACCGCCGCACCAAACGCCGCCACCGCCTGGGCCAGCAACAGGCCGTTGAACGAACGCACGCCCAAGGCCAGCGCTGTGGCCGCGCCATAAAGGGCCAACCCGGCCAGCATCACCGGGCGCCGGCCGAAGCGGTCACACAAGCGTCCCCACACCACGACCCCGAACGCGAAGGCCAGAAAGTACACCGACAAGGTCTGCCCCGCCGCCTCGGGCCCTACCGCAAACGCCTGGCCGATATCCGCCAGCGCAGGGCTATACAGGGTTTGTGCGATTTGCGGGAACATCAGCAGCGCCACCGCCAGCACCAGCAAGTTTTTCAACATCATCCAGACGCTCTTCACGAGTAAACAGGCCAGGGAGTCTAAACAGCGGCAGCTGGCGTATTATCCAGACTTCGACACCTTATCAATGAAATCGGACATCCCATGGCATGGCTGGCGGCGCAGACACCTTTCGATCCCGACCGCTTCGACGCGCCCGTGGTGGGCATCGCCGCCCTGCTGGGTGATCACGACTCCGGTGTACATCAGCATCAGCGCGGGCAATTGCTGTTCACCCAACAGGGCTGCACGCGCATTACCCTGGCCAACCAACTGTGCCTGTTGCCGCCCACTCGGGCAGCGTGGATTCCCGGCGGTGTGCCGCACCGGGCAGTGATGCAACAGACCGTGGATTACCGTTCGGTGTATGTCAGCCCGGCATTGGCCGGGCAGTTGCCGGCACAAGTGCGGGTGATTGAGGTGAGTGCGCTGCTGCGGGCGGTGCTGGAGCCCATGGCAATGGCGGCGTTCGACACCGATTGGCAACAGGGCAAATACGCGCATTTGCTGGCGCTGTGCCTGAGTGAAATCCGCGAGGCAGTCGAGCAACCGCTGCTGCTGCCCCTGCCCACGGACAAACGCCTGGCGCCGTTATTGCAGAACCTCGACGCGCTGCCACCGGAGCTGCAAGCCTTGCAACGCCAGGTGGCCGCCAGCGGCAAAACCATCGGCCGGATCTTCCAGCGGGAAACCGGCATGGGCTATCAGCAATGGCGCCAGCAGTGGCGCCTGATGCGCGCCATCGAGTTGCTCGCCACCGGGCGCAGTCTCGGGTACTGCGCCTTTGAGTTGGGCTTTGCCAGTGACAGTGCGCTGATCGCCTTCTTCAAGGCCATGACCGGCGCCACGCCACGGGGTTACTTCAAGTGAATGCCGACTGGCTGTAACCCGGTGGTAGATCGGCTTCATTGATCGTTCCCGCGCTCTGCGTGGGAATGCATCCCGTGACGCTCCGCGTCACCCGTACGCAAGACTTGAGCCTTGCATCGCCCGCTGGACGCAGAGCGTCCGGGGCGGCATTCCCACGCAGAGCGCGGGAACGATCAGTCATCCCGGCGTCTTGTCGGGTTATTTAGGCATCTTGCGAAAACCCACCGCCAGACGGTTCCAGCTGTTGATGGTGGCGATCGCCACGCTCAGGTCGACTTGCTCTTGCGGGCTGAAGTGGGCGGCCAGTTCGGTGAAGTCCTCATCCGGTGCGTGGGTCTGACTCAGCAGGGTCAGGCTTTCGGCCCAGGCCAGCGCGGCGCGTTCACGGGGGGTGAAGAACGGCGTTTCACGCCAGGCCGACACGGTGTACAGGCGGCGCTCGGTCTCGCCCCCCTTGCGGGCGTCGGCGGTGTGCATGTCGAGGCAGAAGGCGCAGCCGTTGATCTGCGACACACGCAGGCGCACCAGTTCCAGCAGCGGCAGTTCGATGGACAGTTTGCCGACGGCAGCCTCCAGGGCCAGCATGGCTTTCATGGCATCCGGGGAGGCGGTGTAGAAGTCGGTACGAGCTTGCATGGTGATACTCCAGAACAGTGGGGATTGGTGTCTAGAGTAGTGACGAGGGGGCATTGGACAAATAGCCAATCCGGGGAAAGATCAGGTAGCCAATGGGGCCAATCCTGACGATCACCCCGGCCCTGCGCCTTCACCGCGAAACGCACTGGGGCTCAGCCCGGTCCAGCGCTTGAACGCCCGCCGAAAACTGCGCACATCGCTGTAGCCAACTTCCTCGGTGATCCGTTCGATGGACAACCCCGGGTTGCTCAACAACCCCATGGTCCTTGCCCTGCGCACCTGTTCCAGCAAGCCCTCGAACGTCAGCCCATGCTCGGTCAGGCGCCGGCGCAAGGTACGCCCGCTCATGTTCAAGTCACTGGCGACCTTTTCCAGCTGGCTGCCCTGCAAATCCCGGGAAATCGCGCGCTCCACCGCCTGGATCAAATCCATTTTCTGATGCAGTTGCGCGCTTTCCAGTTCCAGCAGTTCCAGGGCCTGGCGCAAGGCCAGGGCATGGTGATTGGGCAGCCGCACATCCAGCCAGTGGCTGGCCAGGACCATGCGGTTATGCAGGCAGCCAAAACGCACATCCGCACCCAACAGCTGGTGATAGTCAGCGACATAGGTGGGCGCGGCGTGGATAAATTCGACCCGCAGCGGCATGAAGCCCTCGCCCACCAGGGCGCGGCCATACACCATCAGGCTGGCGAAAAACTCCTCGGCGGCAAACACCTGCACCTCGGCGTAGGGCAGCAGGCATTCGATATCGACGAAAACTTCCTGGGGGCCTTCATGGGTGCGCGAGGTGGCGATACCACCGGAGGTGTGCTGATGACGTTCCCCGATGGCAAACGCATCGCGCAACGTCTTGCACAGTGAAATCACATGGCCGAGCAGGCCCAGGGTGCCGAGTACGTTCTGATGGCCTACCCACAGGCCCAGCCCCTGGTCGGGCAACACCTTGAGTGCACGCTGGATCATCGCTACCGCCTGGCGATAGGAAATGCGCTGGGCCGGGTCGTCCAGGTCGGCCAGGGTGAATCCCAGGCCACGGCACAGGTGCTCGGCGCTCGCGCCTTTTTGCGCGACCACTTGGCCGAGGGTTTGCAACAGAAATGGCGAGACCAGGGCCAGATCATAGTGCGGATCAACGGCTTTCCTTTGCATGGATCTTCGATTCCCGACTGAGTGCTTCAGTTCTTGTTTTGGAAACATCCTGACAATCATAGGCTCTTGCAAGAACTGCTGCACTCTGGATGAAAGCTGTCCGCCAAAGTCCCCCTATGTGGCCGCCAATACCCTGCCCCGCCGGGCGCCGAGGGCTTATTTCTATAGGCAGCGTCGTCCTGATAATAATAATGAGCCCAGACATGAACACGACCCGTGCGTTTTACCCCGTGCAACTCGCCCTGTTGACCCTCATCAGCCTGCCGGCCCTGGCCACCGAAGGCGGCGTCGACAACATCGGCCCCGGCACCGATGGCTTCTACATCCTGCCGCTGGACGTCAACAACCTGCCCGACCACATGTTCGCCTTCAACATCTATTACAACCATTACGAAGCCAGGAAGCTCGATATCAGCTCGTTGGGTGGCAAGGTGCCGGACGTGAAGATCAAGTCCGACGCGATCATCCCGCGCCTGGATTACCTCAGCCCGTTGCGGGTATTCGGCGGGCGCCTGGGCGGCTACATCGCCCAGCCGTACCTGAAGCAACAGGTGTCGCTGTTCGGCATGTCCGACACCCGGGAAAGCATGGGCGACACCACCGTGGCGCCGATCATCCTCTGGGACCTGGGCAAGAACCTGACAGTGGGCACCGCCCTGGAAATCACCCTGCCCACCGGCGAATACGACGCCACGCGCCTGGCCAATACCAGCAACAATTTCTACACCTACAAACCGTTGGTGTCGGCGACCTGGATGCCCAACGAGCGCACTGAGCTGTCGATCAAGACCACCTACAGCTTCAACAAGGAAAACCCCGACACCCATTACCGGTCGGGGCAGATTTTTCACTTCGACTACTCGGCCAGCTACAAGGTGACGGATAACCTCAGCCTTGGGCTCAACGGCTACTACCTCAAGCAGACCACCGACGATAAGCAATACGGGCATACCGTGGTGAACATCTATGGCGAAGATGTGGATGACGGGGTCAAGGGCCAGGTGTTTGCGATCGGTCCGGCGGTGTATTTCACCTTCCTCAAGTATGCGAGTGCCGAGGTGCGCTGGGCCAAGGAGTTTGATGTGCAGAACCGGCCGGAAGGCGACATGTTGTGGGCGAAGTTGACGATTCCGTTTGCCCTGTAAACCCGACAAAAACTGTAGGAGCGAGCTTGCTCGCGAAAAACGTCAACGATAACGCGGGCTGTCTAGATGAACGCGTCGTCCTCGGGTTTTTCGCGAGCAAGCTTGCTCCTACAGTGGGACGGCGTTGTCAGGTGTAGACCGGCCAGGTATCGACGATTTTCCCGCCCCGTACTGCCAGCAAATCGCCGAACTGCAGCAGCACAAACTCACTCTGGGTCGGGCGCAGAAACACCTGGTCTTCCACGTTCAGCCCCACCTTGGGCGAACCATTGACCATCTCCTGATTGGAGCTGCGCCCATACAGGTCATTGCTCTGCAACCCCCTGGGCGATTCAAACTCCGCCATCCAGTTGCCCCCATAAATAAAGAACGTGGCGCGCTGATTCGCATCCCACCACGAGAACAACCGCGACTTGCCGTCCAGCGCCGGAATGTCCACCGGCCCGGTGCTTTTCAACACGGGCGTTGCGATATAGGCCGCCGGCACATGCTCGCTCAGCGACGGCAAGTCATAGTGCGTCGGCTTGAGCAACGCCGTGCCCACCGACACCTCGCTGCTGAGCTTCTCCTGCTCGTGAATGCGATAGCTCGGGCTGCCTGCCGTATTCAACGTCAGCCCGTCGCGCCACAGCGGCGCAAAGTGCTGGCGGGTGTAATCCACATAGCCGTTGTAGCGCTGCATGACTTTGTCGAACAGGTCCTGGGGCGAGCCGAGAATCCCCGGCACGCCCATGCCCACGAACGGGTCGTAGCCCATGAACCCGCTGAATTCCAGCTGCTGCGGATGCGCGCTGATCATCGTCAGCATCTGCCCCAGCACCGCGTTGTCGCTGATGCCGCCGCGATGCAGGCCCACATCCAGCTCGATATTGACCCGCAGTTTGGTGCCCAGCCCCTGGGCCAGCGCCAGGTATTGTTGCAGGCGCTCGGGCGTGTCCAGCAGCCATTGCAGCTGGCGGGACGGGTCGAACGGGCCCTTGTGGGTTTGGTAAAACAACTCGGCGGAACGCACCGGCAACGGCTTGCCCAGCAGGATGTCGGCGTCGGGAAACACCTGGGCGTCGTGATTCAGAAATGGCTGGTGAAACGACATCAGGCGCTGGGTGCCGGCACGCTTGGCGATGTACGCCAGCAGCCCCGGCGACGGCAGGGATTTCTCCACCAGCCGCAGGTGTTTGCCGCCGCGCTGCACCGACTGCATCACCACGTCGATGTTGTGGTCCAGGCGATCGAGGTCGATCAGCATCACCGGGCGCATCGGCCCATGGGCCTTGAGTTCCTGGTTGAGGCTGCGGAAATACTCGGTGTAAGGGCTGCCGCGGTCGCCCGGCCTCAGCAAGATGGCACCACCCACCAGCAACACGCCGGTGCCGAGCATGAAATGTCTGCGGTTCATCAGGCCACTCCCAGAATAGACGACAGGTGCGCATTGAGGAATTTGCCGCTGGGGTCCAGCTCGCGGCGCACTCGGGTAAATTCCTCCCAGCGCGGATACAGCGGCTGCAAAGTGCGCGCATTGAGGGTGTGCAACTTGCCCCAGTGCGGGCGACCGGCGTATTTCCAGAAGATCGGTTCTACGGCGGCGAAGAAGTTGTGGTGGTCCATGGTGTAGTGCTGGTGCACGGAAATCGAACAGCTGTCGCGGCCCTCGAACATGCTCAGCGGAATGTCATCGGCCTTGACGTAGCGGTACTCGATGGGAAACCAGGTGCGCAGGTCCTTGTCGTTGATCAGCTTGAGGATTTCCCGCAGGCATGCCGGTCCGTGCTCGGCGGGCACCGAATATTCCATCTCGTTGAAACGCACGTTTCGCACGTTGGCGTACACCTGGAACGACTCGGCCACGCGGTCATCGAAGCTGGCAAAAAAGCGCAGGCTGTTGAGCAAGGTACGCCGGGCCTCAGGGAAATCGCTGCCGTATTTGTCGAGTTTCTCGATGATCGACACAAACTCGTTGCCGCCCGCCTCCGCCGGGTCGATGGGCGGGGTTTCGGGGTCGGTGGTTTCGTTCAGGGCGATGGACAGGGCGTAGTCGGAATGGGTCACCACGAGCATTTCCCAGTGCTGGTTTTCCCGGGTGTTCTTTGCCACGTCCTCCAGCAGTTCTTCAGTCTTGGCGATCCACTGGCGCTCCCGCAGGCGGTACGGTGCGCGGTTTTGCAGGCGGACCTGGGTGGCCACGCCGAGGGCGCCGAGGGACACCCGGGCGGCACTGAACACCTCGGGGTGGCGGTTGGCGTCGCACTCCAGCACCTCACCCTGGGCGGTCACCAGTTGCAGGCCGGTGACGCAACCGGAATATGAGGTGAAGCCCACGCCGGTGCCATGAGTGGAAGTGGAGATCGCCCCGGCTAGGGTCTGGTAGTCGATATCCGCCATGTTCGGCAACGCCTGGCCAACGTCCTTCAACGCCTTTCCCATGCGTGACATCGGCGTACCGGCGGCGAACGTGGCCTGCACGGTTTGCGGGTCGTGATCCAGCAGGCCATTGAAGTAACTCAGGGACAGCAGCGTGCCGTCGGTGGGCACCAGGGCACTGAACGAATGGCCCGAGCCCACCGGCCGCACCTTGCCCGGTGCCTGGCCGATGACCTGCACCAGTTCATCAAGGTTCTTCGGCGCCAGCCGCGCCAGGGGCAGACAGGTTTGCGCCCCCGACCAATTGCGCCAGGGAATCAGCCGCGGTGCCCGGGCCAGCTGGGCCAGCACCGGGTTACTGGTCAATGCCATGAACGCGCCGGCTACCGCGCCGCGCTGCAATAATTCTCGCCGTGAAAGCCCCATCGCCTACCCCGTTATTCTTATTGGATGTGTTGACCCGACATAAAACTGATCAGCCCCAGGAATTGCTCTTCGGAGCACTGCACGCACAGGCCCATCGGCGGCATGCCGTTGTAGCCGTTGATGGTGTGGTCCAGCAGGGTGTCCGGGCCCTGGGCAAGGCGCGGGCTCCAGGCCGGGCCGTCACCGGTCAGCGGCGCACCGGAGGCCGGGTTGGCGTGGCACAGCTTGCAACTGGTGTCGTAGACCTGGGCCAGGGCTGCGTCGCTCGGCATGGCATTGGCCGCCGTGGCACGTTCGGGGGGGTGTTTCGGTTTGTCGCCACAGGCTGTCAGCAGGCAGGTCACGGCCAGCAGCAGACTGATGCGACGGGGGTTGATTGCCCGCATAGCCACCTTCTCTCTTATTGTGTGAAAGCGTGATCCACACTAAGGCAGCCAGGGCGCGGCGTTGAGGGTATTGGGGGACAGAAAGGGGGGCTTGGGCGGACAGGCTTCAGCGGCTGATCGTTCCCACGCTCTGCGTGGGAACGCCGCCTTGGACGCTCTGCGTCCGCGTTGTGACGCAGAGCGTCACGGGATGCATTCCCACGCAGAGCGTGGGAACAATCAGTCAGGCAGATTTAGAAGGCTATACCGACCTTGAACCCGTACTCGTCACGCTTGAGCTTGGTGTTGTCGGCCACGTACGAATCGTCATCGAGCTTGTACTCGGTGCGGGTGTAGTACAGGCCCGCCATCACCGGCAGGTCGCCTTTCTGGTTCATCAGCAGGCTGACTTCGGCGTACGGGTTGGTGCGGTCCTTGAGGTCCACGGTGTCGCTGCCGATGCCGTCGACCTTGAGCTTGGCGCGGCCGTCGATGGTATGGCGGGCGCCCAGTTCAACACGCATGGTCATGTCGTCGAACTGGTGGTTGTAGCCCAGGGCCGCCTTGGCGAACGGCGATTTGTTGGTGAGTTTCATGTCGTAGTCGCCCGAGTCCGGCTCGTAGCGGGTCCAGCTGTAGCCGCCACCCACCAGCACGTCGACGAAGTTGCGCGCATCCAGCGCGGCACGCCAGCCGAGGTCGAGGTCGGCCTGGCCTTCCTTGAGCTTGTTGTCGCTCTTCTCGCCGTACTTGGCTTCGATACCGGCCTGGTAGATAAAGCCGGATTCAGCCGTCAGCTTGTTGCCGAAGTTATAGAACAGGCCGGCTTCAGGCATGTGGTCCTTGTCGCTTTGGCTACCGCCCTCGAGTTTGAAGTCGTTGTAGCTGCCGAGGATCCCGAAGGTGGAAATCGGGTCGGTCGGCGCTGCGGCGAACACCACACCAGGTGCCGCGATCAAGGCCAGGACCGAGGAATTCTTGAGGATCTTTCCGAATAGTTTGGACATCGTTTTACGTCTCCATTGCAGGTGGCAAATTATTCAGGAAACGCTTCGAACCCTCGTTTTGGCGAAAGGTTCGAATTAATTTGCACCTTTTTCGAGGTAAAACGGTTCAGCGAAGGCTCTATATCAAGCGTCTTGGACGGGAGCCAGCAAACGACCGAGAATTGACCGCAACTGCGGATGCGCCGGCAGGCGAATGCCAAAGCTGGCCTGCAACAGGTTCAGCAACTCTTCGACGTCCTCGATTGCACGCTTTTCGCTGGCCCGGTCCAGGTAGTGAATCGCGTACTGCCCGTTGTTCAGCGTGCGGCGAAATCCCGGGCCAATCAGTGCGACTTTCAGCTGGCCGAGGAACGGCGAATCCGGGTGGGTGGAGACGTACCAGTTACCGATCTCGTAGTCGAAGTGTGACTGCACCTGCAGGTCGAACACATATAAGCCGCGCCACTCACCGGCGACCTGCGCCCACAAGGTGTAGCTGCCCTCGTTCAGGCTCAGGCGATAGGGTTCATGGGCGGTGGCCTGGGTGGCATCGGTGTCCAGTTGCAAGGGACTGGTGGGCACCATGCCACCAAAGCCGACATCACTGATGTAACGCACGCCGTCCAGGGTCACCAGGCTCAGCCGATGGGTGCGCGCCGTCAGTGCATCGGGTGGCCCCCCCATCACCACACGGCCGGTAATGCCCCGCGCCTCGAAGCCCAACTCCTGCAACAAGGCCAGGAACAGCTGGTTCAGCTCGTAGCAATAACCACCACGGCCGTCGAACAGGACTTTTTGTTCGACGCTCGGCAAATCGATCGGCACCGGTGCGTGCAGCAGGGTCGACAGGCTTTCAAACGCGAAGGTGCTGACATGGCGCAACTGCAGATCCTGCAGGGTTTGCAGGGTGGGCGGAGGCGGCGTGTCGTAGCCCAGACGTTGCAGGTAGAGGCGGCTGTGGGTCAGCTCTGGCATGACGCAATCCTGGAGTCGGTGGCGAAAGCACCACTAATACCCTGACGGCGGTTATTTGCCAATTGTGGGTTGAATCAAATGCAAGTCCTCAGATGCACAAACTTTCTGAACCTTTCTGAACTGATTTATATCCATTCACTACAAGACAGGGAGGCATCATGAGTACCGCAATGATCTACACCATCCACTACTTGCTACACGGCGAACCAAAAACCTTTGTGGTGCGTGCCGAGGTCATGAACAACGCCGAAGCGTGGCATTGGGCGGCCGTTGACGCCGACATTGCCCACGTGGGGCGGATAGGCCGGCCGGGCCACGAGCGGGTGAAAAAGACCACTCGTCCCTGGGCGGAGAAGTTCGGCATCACCGAGGTGACATGGACAGCCCCGAAACGGCTTGGTTGAGGAATAAAAAGCCCCGCACGACGGCGGGGCTTGTTTCACTTTTTCAGATCACCGAGGGGATCATAGGCCGGCTTCTTGCCGGTTTTTTCTGGCTTGTCCAACGGGGCAATGGCGGGACCTACCGGGTCGACCTGTGGGTCTGCGACGTCCGGGGAATCGGGGTCGAAACCCAATTCGTCCTTGCCGCTGGAATGCTCGGATGAATGCGGGCCGCTTGTACGATTAGTCATAACTACCTCCTTGGCGCGCCGGGTCTACAGCGGGCGGGCCTTGTCGTGCAGGTTTTCCAGGTCTTCCTCGACCTGCTCTTCTTCGTCTTGCCGTTCGGCCGGGTCGTTGGGGCGCAGGGCGTCGTTGTCACGCTCCTCTTCGCCGGGCGTGCGGTCGGGGTTGGGTGTGCCGGGCGACTGTTGCTGGTACCGGGTCATGGTTCACCTCACTTGGGGGTCGGTTGCCTACAGGGGTTAGAGAAATTGCGCTGATCCATCGTTCAACCTGATTACCGTCACTCCGACGGGTGAAGCATGAGAAGATGCTGGCCGGCGTTATAACCCTACTTGTGCCATGGAGACTGACCCTGGATGTTTGAGCTCAAACCGTGCGACCCGATTGTTTTTCGCCAGCAGACGCGACGCAGTACGTTGATAGTCGCGGGGTTGTTTGTGGTGTTGGCGATGGTGCTTTCCAGCCTGGCGGTGATGCTGTTTGGTGAGCCTGGGGGGGATAATTTTCGCTTTAATGTGGGCGGGGTGTTTGCCGGGGTGTTGATTACCGTAGGGCTGGTGCGGGGGCCGTTCTGGAACCAGGCATGGTTCGCGCCGGCGGTGTATGGGTGGCAGCTCAAGCGCAGCCTGATGAGTGTGACTAATGTGATGCACAAGGTGACTGACGGGGTGAAGGCGAATGATCCGGTGGCGATCAAGTTGCTGCGGTTTTATCACCTTGGGTTGATGCAGATGCACGAACTGGACGCCAATTCGAGTTCTCAGGCGCAGTTGGTGCGGGAGGTTGATGAGCATCTGGAGAGGATGCGGGGGTTGGGGATTGAGCCTGACCAGACGCGGTTGGATCCGGGGTGGGTTGAGGCGGTGAAGACTCGCTGATTGGGGGCATATCCGTTATTTGGGTGATGGCTGATATGGGTTCCGCTCTTACAGCGGCTCACTTTTGAAGAGCGCAAAAGTAAGCAAAACGCTCTTGCCCCACCACTCGGCACCTCGCCTAGGCTCGGTGTGCCCTCACTCCGGCTTTGGACCGTGGGCCGCCGCGATGGGCCATCCTTGGCCCAGCGCGGCTAACCCGGCGTCCTGCCGGGTTACCCACGC
>NZ_JACAPJ010000034.1:0-384 GCF_013385765.1 Pseudomonas sp. C8002 | reverse complement strand
ACAGCGGCCTACCGGCCGGCTTGAGTGTTGAAGAGCAAAATCAAAATCTAAAGCGGGCACGGTCCAAAAAATGTGGGAGCGGGCTTGCTCGCGAAGGTCGTTAACGATGACGCGGGCATTCTGGATGAACGCGGCGCTCTCAGGTTTTTCGCGAGCAAGCCCGCTCCCACAGAAAAGCAGATCTGTTTTCGCTCTGGATCTTGCTTTTGCTTTTAACACTCAGGTCGGCTTTCAGGCCGCCGTGCTCTTGCTTTTGATCTTGATCTTGCTCTGACTGCCCCAATAAGCCCGAGGCCGAACGCAGGTATTGCGGAGCGGGTAAACCGGCAGGACGCCGGTTTAGCCGCGCCGGGCCATGGATGGCCCGTCGCGGCGGCCCGCGGG
>NZ_JACAPJ010000033.1:25358-31961 GCF_013385765.1 Pseudomonas sp. C8002 | reverse complement strand
TAACGGGGCGCCTAAGATCAAAATCAAGATCAAAAGCAAGAGCACAGCGGCCTGCCGGCCGGCTTGAGTGTTAAAAGCTAAATCAAAAGCTAAAGCGGGCACGGTTCACTGTAGGAGCTGGCTTGCCGGCGATGGCATCACCTCGGTGTGTCTGATGCACCGAGGTGTCTGCATCGCCGGCAAGCCAGCTCCTACAGAAAAGCTGCTCTGCTTTCGCTCTGGCTTTTGATCTGGCTTTTAAACACTCAGGTCGGCTCTCAGGCCGCCGTGCTTTTGATTTTGATCTTGATCTGACTGCCCCAATAAGCCCGAGGCCGAACGCAGGTATTGCGGAGCGGGTAAACCGGCAGGACGCCGGTTTAGCCGCGCCGGGCCATGGATGGCCCGTCGCGGCGGCCCGCGGAGTAATGCCGGAGTGAGGGAACACCGAGCCTAGGCGAGGTGCCGACAGGCGGGGCAGAGCGCTTTGGTTACTTTGCCGCTTTTGCAAAGTGACTCGCTGTAAGAGCGAAACCATAAGCAGCCGTTACCCAAATAACGGATACACACACCATCACTCCGGCAAAGGAATCACCCGCAACGGCCGCACCGACTTATAAGAAAAACTCGAGTAAATCTCCTTAACACACGGCAACCCCTGCAACACCTCCCGCGCAAACTCCCCAAACGACTCCAGATCCTTCGCCACCACTTCCAACAAAAAATCATACCGCCCCGAAACGTTATGACACGCCACAATCTCGGGAATCTCCAACAACCTTTGCTCAAACGCCCGGGCAACTTCCCGGGAGTGCGTATCCATCATGATGCTGACAAACGCCGTCACCCCATACCCCAGCGCCTTGGGCGACAGGATCGCCTGATAACCGCCGATCACCCCGCTGTCCTCAAGGTTCTTCACCCGCCGCCAACACGGCGAAGTGGTCAGCGACACCCGCTCCGCCAACTCCGCCACCGTCAACCGCGCATTACCCTGCAAGGCGTTTAAAAGTGCCTTGTCAGTCCGATCCAGATGCATGGGCATATCTTGCCTCAAAACGTCGTTTTTATTGTTTTTCATCCCAATCTACCGGCCTTTCCCAGCAAACTATGGAACGTTCGGCCGCCGTTATAAGCATAGCATTGTAGGAAATAAGGAGCGTCCGACCATGAAAAATAAACACAACACGTTCGGCTTTTCCACCCGCGCCATCCACCACGGCTATGACCCCCAGGACCACCACGGCGCCCTCGTGCCGCCCATCTACCTGACGGCAACCTTCGCCTTCCCCACCGCCGAATACGGAGCCGCCTGCTTCGCCGGCGAAGAGAGCGGACACTTCTACACCCGCATCTCCAACCCCACCCTGGCCCTGCTGGAATCGCGCATGGCCACCCTGGAAAACGGCGAAGCCGCCGTCGCCTTCAGCTCCGGCATGGGCGCAATTGCCGCGACGTTCTGGACCCTGCTGCGCCCAGGTGATGAAATCATCGTCAGCCAGACCCTCTACGGCTGCACCTTCGCCCTGCTGCACCACGGCATCGGCGAATTCGGCATCAAGGTGCGCCACGTCGACCTCACCGACCTGAACGCCCTGAGCGAGGCCATCAACCCGGCCACGCGCATGATCTACTTCGAAACCCCGGCCAACCCCAACCTGCAACTGGTGGACATCGCCGCCGTCGCCGAGATCGCCCACCGGCAACCCGGTATCACCGTGGTGGTGGACAACACCTACTGCACGCCCTACCTGCAACGCCCGCTGGAAATGGGCGCCGACGTGGTGGTGCACTCGGCCACCAAATACCTCAGTGGCCACGGCGATATCACCGCCGGCATCGCCGTCAGCAGCCAGGCCCTGGCCCAGCGCATTCGCCTGCAAGGGCTCAAGGACCTGACCGGTGCGGTGATGTCACCCCAGGACGCCGCCCTGCTGATGCGCGGCCTCAAGACCCTGGCCCTGCGCATGGACCGCCATTGCAGCAACGCCCTGGCCATCGCAGAAGCCTTGCAGGCCCATCCCCTGGTGGAATGGGTGACCTACCCCGGCCTGCGCTCCTTCCCTCAATACGAACTGGCCGCGCGGCAGATGAAACAATCCGGCGGCATGATCGCGTTTGAACTCAAGGGCGGCATCGACATGGGCCGACGCTTCATGAACGCCCTCAAGCTGTTCACCCGGGCCGTGAGCCTGGGGGACGCCGAGTCACTGGCCCAGCACCCGGCCAGCATGACCCACTCCACCTACACCCCGGAGCAGCGCGCCCACCACGGGATTTCCGAAGGGCTGGTGCGACTCTCGGCGGGCCTTGAGGATGTCGCCGACCTGCTGGCCGACGTTGCCCAAGCCCTGCAGGCCTGTGCCGTAAAGCCGAAATCCCGGGCGGTGCAACACAACGTTCATCACGCTTGAAGTAAATTCACAGGCAGGCGCGACGTTTATCAATAGCCCGGCCTGAAAAGGTCGGGCTTCTCCCGTTGCGCCCTGCACCGCAAAAAATTTGATCCATTCATTGGCCCGTTTGCGAAAGCCTGTACTAGCATACGAGGCGGCAGTCATGGAGATCACTGCCCTGTACGCCGCCCTCATTGAAACTCATGGATGAAATGATGAACTCACACCTGTTCCCCCACATTGGCAAAGTCATCGCCAGCACCGGCAGCCGGCATTTCCCGCGCATGCTGCATGACCTGATCCTCACCCAACTGGCGGTCGACGCGACGCACATCACCCAAATGCCTGTGAGTTCACCGCGCAAGGCAGGCAGTTCGCGAATGACGGGGATCAGCCCGGTGTACACCGACCCGCTGCCAGGGCAGGAAGAGGCCCAGGCCGCCGCCCAACTGCACCTGACCCGGCGCAAGGATGACGTCAGCTACGTGCTGTCGGTGTATCGCTCCAACCCCTGCGAAAGTTTTTCCCAGCAGGAGCGGATCATCCTGCAAGACTTCTCCTCCCTGCTGCTGCCGATGGTTGAAAAACACATCAGCGCCCTGCAACCCAGCGATCCGGACAGCGAAGCGCCGCAGCAACAAGGCATCGACACCTTGCGCCGGCGCTTTGAAGAGCGCCTCGCGCAATCGGGGCTGGCCCTGTCCAGCCGGGAGCTTGAGGTGTGCGTGGGGCTGCTGGCCGGGCGTACCGCGCCGGAACTGGCGGAGCAGTTGGCACTGAAGGTCAATACCATCGAGAGCTACCTCAAGCGGGCAGCGATCAAAATGGGCATCAGTGGCCGGCATTCATTGATGCGGTGGATGTATTCCACAGAAGAAAACGCCACTCTCTAGAACACCGAGGAACAAATGTGGGAGCGGGCTTGCTCGCGAATGCGCAGTGTCAGTCAATACATGTGTGACTGATCCAGCGCATTTGCGAGCAAGCCCGCTCCCACATTTTTTGATCTCTTCCCGGCCTAATCCCGGGCCAGGGCTTCAATCGGATCCAACCGCGCCGCATTCCGCGCCGGCACAAACCCGAACACAATCCCGATCAACGTTGAACACGCAAACGCCGTCACCACCGAGCCCAGGGAAAACACCATTTCCCACTCTTTCACAAACAACGAAAACAGATAGCCGATGGCGAATGACAGCGAGATGCCGATCATCCCGCCAATCAGGCAGACCATCACCGCTTCCACCAGGAACTGTTGGCGAATATCCGATTGCCGCGCGCCCACTGCCATGCGAATCCCGATTTCGCGGGTGCGTTCGGTCACCGACACCAGCATGATATTCATCACTCCGATGCCGCCCACCAGCAACGAAATCACTGCAATCAACGACAGCAGCAACGCCAGGGAACGGCTGGTTTTCTGCACCGTCTGCATGATGCTGTCGAGGTTGTTGGTAAAGAAGTCCTTGGTGCCGTGACGTTGCAACATCAGCTTGGTGACGTTCTCTTCCACCACCTTGCTCGGCTGGCCGTCCTTGATGCGCACCGTGATGCTGTCCAGATGACGCTGGCCCAACAGCCGCCCCGCTGCCGTCTCGTACGGCACCCACACGTTCAACGCCTTGCTGGCGGCGAACATGTTTTTGTTGTCGGCCGTCACCCCGATCACGGTGCAGGGCAGGTTGCCCACCAGGATCACCTGGCCCAACGGATCCACGCCGGGCGCGAACAGCCGATGGCGCGCGTTGTGGTCGATCACCACCACCTGGGCCTGGCGCCGGGCGTCGCTTTCGCTGAAGGTAATTCCGGCTTCGAGCTTCAGGCCCTTGACCTGGAAATAGCGATCGCTGACCCCATTGACCTGGGCGTCCAGGTCGATATTGCCGTAACGCAGCAACAGGTTGCGCCCCACCACCGGCGTGGCGCTGTCGACGTAATACAGCTGGTTCAGCGCATCCACATCCGACGGCAACAACGTCTCGATGGCTGACGCACGACTGTCACCAAAACTCTTGCCGGGAAAGATATCAATGGTGTTACTGCCAATGGCCTGGATGTCCTTGAGCACATAGCGCTTGGCGCCTTCGCCGATGGCCGAGATCGACACCACCGAGGTGATGCCGATGACAATGCCGAGCATGGTCAGCAAGGTGCGCATGCGATGGGAAATCAGCGCCACCCAGGCCATGTTGAAGGCCTCCTTGAACAGCCCGAGGCTCGCCACCAACTTGCGCGCACCGCTGCGCTTGGGCTCGATGGGCGCTTCGGTGGGCAGGTCGAGGCCGACACTCTGATTGGCGCGGTCACTGACGATCTCGCCATCGCGCACCTCAATGATCCGCTGGGCATTGGCCGCGACTTTCGGGTCATGGGTAACGATGATCACCGTGTGCCCGGCGGCGTGCAGCTCGGCCAGGATGCGCATCACCTCCTTGCCGCTGTGGGTATCGAGGGCGCCGGTGGGTTCGTCGGCGAGGATCACTTCGCCGCCGTTCATCAAGGCCCGGGCGATACTCACGCGCTGTTGCTGGCCGCCGGACAGCTGGCTCGGGCGATGGGTCAAATGCCCCGACAACCCCAGGCGTGCCAGCAATTCCCCGGCGCGGCTATGCCTGGCGGTTTCCGGCGTACCGGCATAAATCGCCGGCATTTCCACGTTGTGCAACGCGCTCAGGTGCGCGAGCAAGTGGTAACGCTGAAAGATAAAACCGAAGTAGTCGCGGCGCAGCTCGGCCAGTTGCTCATCCCCCAGGGTGCGGGTTTCGATGCCATTGATCTTGTAGCTGCCGGCGGTGGCGTAGTCGAGGCCGCCGAGAATGTTCATCAGGGTGGATTTACCCGAGCCCGAGGCCCCGGTGATCGCGACCATTTCCCCGGCGTGGATGGTCAGGTCGATGCCCTTGAGCGCAATGAATTCGCGGTCACCGGCCATGAAACTGCGCACGATGCCTTTAAGCTCCAGCAGTGGCTGAGTCATCAATCAGCCCCCCGCCACGGCAGGCGATGGGTCGCCGATCACCACCTTGTCGCCTTCGGCCAGGCCATCGAGGATCTGCACCTTGACGTTGTTGTTGATGCCCGTCTGCACCTGCCGCGTGTTGGCCTTGCCCTTGGCGTCCAGCACCCGCACCGGGAAACTGCCATCGGCATTGCGCGGGCCGAGTGCGGCCACCGGCACGGTCAGTGCGGCCTTGGCGGTGTCGAGCACGATGCGCACCTGGGCGGTCATGGCGATGCGCAGGCGGTGGTCGGGGTTGGGTACGTCGAACAGCGCATTGTAGAACACCGCGGTGTTTTGCTTGGGGGTGCCGGCGGTCTGGGTTTCGAGGAAATTCTGCGGGGCAGGTTCGGTACCGCGCAATTTGGCGTAGTAGCGTTTGTCGGCCTCGCCGAGGATGGTGAAATACACCTGCTGGCCCGGACTGATGTGGATCACGTCCGCTTCGGAGACCTGGGCCTTGACGGTCATGGTGTCCAGGTCGGCGAGCTTGAGCAGCACCGGTGCCAGTTGGCTGGCGATCACGGTCTGGCCTTCCTGGGTGACGATGCCCACTACATCGCCGTCGATTGGCGCGACGATGCGGGTGTAGGCCAGGTTGATCTTGGCGGTGTCGATCTGGATGTGGGCGCTTTTGATCTGGGCGTCGAGGGACATCAGGTTGGCGCGCTGTACCTCGTAATTGGACTCGGCGGTTTCGAAGTCCTGGCGGGACACGGATTCGTCCTCTTGCAGGCCCTGATAGCGTTCGTAGACGGATTTGGTTTCCTTGAGTTGCGCCGCAGTGGCGCGGCGTTGGGCCTGGAGGTTTTCTTCGTCGACCTGGGCTTTGCGCAGGGTGTTCTGCAGGATCAACGGGTCGATTTCGGCCAGCCATTGGCCCTTCTTGACCTTGTCGCCGACCTTGACCTTCAGGGATTTGAGTTGGCCGGAAACCTGGGCGCCGACATCGACCTGCTTGACGCCTTCGAGCAGGCCGGTGGCCAGGACGGCGTTTTCGATGTCACTGCGCTCGGCGGTGGCGGTCAGGTATTGCGGCGCGTCTGCGGGGGCCTGCACGGTGTAGATGGTCAGGGCGGCGGCGATTGCCAGGGCCAGGGCCATTCCTGTTTTGCGAAGCTTTGACTTTTCCATAAGTGACCACAGAAGACGTTGAAGTTGGTCCGGCTTTTGGCTCGGAGTACATATCCGTTTTTTTAGTAACGGCTGATATGGGTTCCGCTCTTACAG
>NZ_JACAPJ010000033.1:24927-25226 GCF_013385765.1 Pseudomonas sp. C8002 | reverse complement strand
TTTAACGGGGCGCCCAAGATCAAAATCAAGGTCAAAAGCAAAAGCAAGAGCACAGCGGCCTGAGAGCCGGCTTGAGTGTGGTGAAGCAAAGGCACAAGCCAAATCAAGAGCGGGCACGGTCAAATGTGGGAGCTGGCTTGCCTGCGATGGCATCAACTGGGTCTGCCTGATCCACCGAGGTGTCTGCATCGCAGGCAAGCCAGCTCCTACAGAAAAGCAGCTTTTGCCTTTGCTTCTAACACTCAGGTCGGCTTTCAGGCCGCCGTGCTTTTGATCTTGATCTTGATCTGCGGGCCCCG
>NZ_JACAPJ010000033.1:0-24874 GCF_013385765.1 Pseudomonas sp. C8002 | reverse complement strand
ATGGCCCGTCGCGGCGGCCCGCGCAAGCGTGCCGGAGTGCGGGCATGCCGAGCCTGAGCGAGGCACCGAGTGGTGGGGCAAAGACCTTTTGGTTACTTTTGGGGCGTTTGCCAAAAGTGACCCGCTGTAAGAGCGGAACCCTAAGTGGCCGTTACCGCAGCAACGGATATGTACACTCACGAAACCCGCTCCCCAACCACAACCCCATCCCGCCACCAAGCCGCCAAACTAAAGACGTTCGGCGCCTTGAGCAGCGAAAAATGATTCCCCGGCCCATACCAAACCTCCAACACCCCCACGCACCCGCGCCACCCCTCAACCATCAACCCCTGCTCCCGCTGATTACCCGCCGCATCGAGGGTCGGATCCTCCGCCAACACCAACCGCACCACCCCCTCATACCGCCGACCAGGCCGATAAACCGTGCGCAACGCCGAGGCATACGTGCGCGCCGGCCCATCCATCGCCTCCACCGAAGACCGCGCAGGCAACAACCCAACCCCCACCATCCCCCCATGCAACAACCTTCGCTGCTCCACTTCATCGCGCCCGGCAAAATCCACCGCATCAATCCCAAGCGACTTACCCGAAGCCACCTGCATCGACTCCACCAACCGCAACAACGCCGCCGTCGTGGTATAGGGCCGGCCCACCACCCCATTGCCCCCGGGCGCCTCGCTGTCGATCAACGTCAACGACGCCACCTCACGCCCCTGAGCCTGCAACCGCGTGGCCATCTCGAACACCACCCAACCGCCAAACGAATGCCCCACCAAATGCACTGGCCCCGAAGGACATTCCTGCTCCAGGGCCTGCAAATAACAGCGCGCCGCCGCCTCAACCTGGCTATGGGGCACCACCTCCCCATCCAGCCCACGGGGCTGCAAGCCAAAGATCGGCCAGTCCCGGCCCAACGCCTCGGTCAACCCCACAAACCCCGTCACGCTATCCCCCGCCCCCGGTACACAGAAGATCGGTGCCTGCCCGGCGCGACCACTCTGGATCCGCAACAGCGGCTGATGCACCGCCACAGCCGGCGCCTCACTCAACGCCAGGGCCTCAACCATCGCCTGCCCCAGCGCCTGGATATGCGGTGCCTGCATCATGCTCTGGTGATCCCCCGGCACCTCAATGCGGCGCAATTGCCCCACGGCCAGTGCCTCATCCCATCCCAAATCCAGGCTGCGCCGCGAGAGTTCCGTCGGCCGCTCGGCGGCGCTGAACAAGTGCACCGCCAGTGGCATCGGGAACAGGCTGTAATGCGCCAACGCATGCCCATGCCCGACTTCCCGCTGGATAAAACTCAACAGGTCCGCGTCCGAAGCCGCCGCCATCTGCGCGTACAACAAATGCCGATCGCGGCAGCGTTGCAGCAAACCCGCAAAGTCCAGCTGTCCAATGTCCGCTTCCAGTTGCTCAAGGCTCGCCAACTCATCCACACCTCCCTGTGCCTTCCAATACGCCGTGCACTGCAACAGCAAATGCCGCTTGAGGGCATCCGGCCCGCTCCAGCGCGCCTTGCCCTGGTCGGTCATGCGCGGCACGTAGCTGTCGATCAACCCGAGGAATGCCACCGGTTCGTCCAGCCCCTGCAGTTGCATCGCCACTTCATAGGCCAACACCCCGCCGAACGACCAACCCGCCAGCCGATACGGCCCATGGGGCTGCACCGAGCGGATAATCCCCACCAGCCGCGCCGCCAGGCCTTCCATGGTCTGCAACTGCACCTCGCCAAGGGGTGCACCGGGCAAGCCATAGATCGGGTAGTCCCCCGGCAGGTGCCGGCCCAGCGCCGGGAAATACACGTCCATGCCGCTGAACTCATGCACCAGGAACAACGGCGGCTGGCTGCCGCTGGCGCGTACGGTGATCAGCGAGCTGTTGTCCTCCCGCGCCGTGCGCTGACCGAGCATCGAGGCGACCGAGGCCACGCTGGCGTGCTGGAACAGCTCGGCCAACGACACCTCAAGCCCCGCCTCTTCCATCAGGTTGACCAGCCGGATCGCCAGCAACGAATGGCCACCCAGTTCAAAGAAACTGTCATGCCGACCGACCTGCTCCAGCCGCAACACCTCGGCCCAGAGGCGTGCCAGGGTCTGTTCCAGCTCGTTCGCCGGCGCCTCGAACACGCGGCTCGCCGATGCCTCCAGCGCGGGCATCGGCAGGGCCTTGCGGTCGACCTTGCCGTTGGCTGTCAGGGGCATTTTTTCCAGCGGTACATAGGCCGATGGCACCATGTAGTCCGGCAGGTGCTGCAGCAGATGACTGCGCAACACTTCGATGGCCAGCGGCTCGCCGGTGTAGTACGCCACCAGGCGCTTGTCCCCCGGCGCATCTTCTCGTGCCAGCACCACCACATCCTTGATGCCGCTGCAGGTGGCCAGGCGTGCTTCGATCTCGCCCAACTCGATGCGGAAGCCGCGGATCTTCACCTGGTCGTCATTACGCCCGATGCACTCCAGCAGTCCGTCCGCCGACCAGCGCCCAAGGTCGCCGGTGCGGTACAACAAGCCATCGCCAAACGGATCATCGACAAACTTCTCGGCCGTCAGCTCCGGCCGGTTCAGGTACCCCTTGGCCACGCCATGCCCGCCAATGCAGATTTCCCCGACCACGCCCAGCGGCACCGGCTGCAAGTGCGCATCCAGCAGGTGGATTTGCGTGTTGGCAATCGGCCTGCCGATCGGCACGCTTTCGGCATCGGCGGCGATGGCCTGCACTTCATGCGTGGTGGCGTAAGTGGTGGTTTCCGTCGGGCCGTAGCAATGCACCAGCCGCAGTGCCGGCGCCTGGGCCAGCAGGCTGCGGAACGCCGCCGGGTCGGCCCGTTCGCCGCCGCACAACAGGATGCGCAGCCCGGCCAACGCGTCGGGAATCAATTGCACGTACTGGTTGAACAGCGCAGTGGTGACGAACAGGATCGTCGCCCCGCCCGCCTTCAGTGCCCGGCCAAACGCGCCGGGGTCGAGCAAGGTCGCATGGTCGATCACCAGCACCTGGCCGCCGTTGAGCAAGGGGCCCCACACGTCCATGGTGCTCGCGTCGAACGCCGGATTGGAAGCGAACGCCACGCGGTCATGGGCGTTGAAATCGGCGTAGCCGTTATTGATCACCAGCCGCGTGATGCCCCGGTGCGGTACCAGAACGCCTTTGGGAGTGCCGGTGGAGCCGGAGGTGTACATGATGTACGCCACGCGCTCCGAGGACTGCGACAGGTCCGGGTTGTGGCTCGGTTGCGGGTCCAGCGCCAGGGTGTCGAGGTCGATACGTCGGGCCGGGTAAGCGACAGGCTCGCTGCTGTGGGTCAACAGCCACACCGCGCCACTGTCCTGCACCATAAAGGCCTGGCGCTCGGCCGGGGCGTTGATGTCCAGCGGCACGTAGGCCGCCGCGCATTTGAGGATTGCCAGTTGGCTGAGCAACAGGTCAATCGAGCGCGGCAACAGGATCGCCACATGGTCGCCGGGCTGCACGCCCAGGTTGCGCAGGTGGTGCGCCAACTGGTTGGCTCGGGTGTTCAGCGCGCCGTAACTCAGGGTGTGTTCACCATGCACCACTGCGATAGCACCCGGGCGTGCCTGGGCCTGGGCTTCGAACAAACGCTGCACCGTATGTTCGTGAGGGAATTCGCGCTGGGTGGCGTTGAATTCCATCCGCAGTTTTTCACGCTCCGCCGCCGGCAGAATCGACAGTTGGCTGATTGAGCCCCCTGCATTCTGTTCCAGGGCCTGCACCAGTTGCTCCAGGGCAACATGCAGGTACTCGCAGAGGCGTGGCGCGCCCTGCCCCATGGCGTCAAAGCCAAACCCGTCGCCCTGGTCATCGACACTCAGGGACAGCGCAAAGTTGGTACGTTCCTCGGCCTTGAGCACCTGCATGCCCTGCCACGCCTCGGCTACGCCGCCAGCGTGCGGGGCGCTGTGGCGATAGTTGAACAGCACGCTGAACAGCGGCGTATTGGCCGGCAGCCCGCTGCAACGCTGGGCCAGGGCCAGTGGCGCATGTTCGTGACTGAGCAACCGGGTCAGGCTTGCGTGGGTGGCCATCAGCGCTGCGTGCACCGTGCGCTCACCCAGGTCGACCCGCAGCGGCAAGGTGTTGATGAACACGCCCAAGGCACGTTCGGCGCCTTCGCCGCCTTGCAGCCGGCCCAGCAATACGGTGCCGAACACCACCTGCTCGCGGCCGGAAACCTTGCCCAGCACCTGCGCCCAGGCCAGGTGCATCAGGCTCGCAGCACTCACCCCAAGCTGCCGTGCCAGGGTGCGCAGGCGCCCGTTCAACAGCGGGTCGACGCGCAAATGTGCCTGTTGCGCTTCACCCGGTGCACTCAATGCCAGCGTCGGCTCATCGACCTCCCCGAGCATCTCGCGGAAGAACGCTTCGTGCTCTTCCTCGCGCATGCCCAACCGCGTCTGCGCCACATAATTGCGATACGGCACCGCCGCACCCAATTGCTCGCACCGGCCCAATAGACAGGCTTGCATCTCGTGCTGCAATACTTCCAGTGCCACGTGGTCCATCACCAGATGATGGAACAGCAACAACGCAACCACCCGCTGGTTGGCCGGGTCCTCGGCGTACACCAGGCGCATCAGCGGTGCCTGAGCCAAGTTCAGCCGATGCTGTTCGAAGCGCGACTGCAATTGCTCCAGCACATTGCCCGTCGCCTGAATCGCCTCAACCCGCAGCGAAGCCTGGCGCCACACCACCTGCACCGGTTCTTCCAGCCCGTCCCAGTGCATCGACGAGCGCAGGATATCCTGCCGCTCGATCACCGCTTGCAACGCCTGGGCAAACGCTTCAAGGCGCTCGACGCTGGCGAAGGCAAACTGCGCCTGTAACAGGTACGCGTCACCCTGTTGCACTGCGCGGTGGTGATACAGGATCCCGGCCTGCAACGGCGCCAGCGGGTAAATGTCCTGAACGTTGGCCGCGCCACCGGGAATGGTCGCGACAAGGCGGTCGATGGCGGGTTGCTTCAGGTTCACCAGCGTCAGCATGTCCGGGGTGATCCGCGTGCAATCCGCGGCGATCCCATTGGCTGGCACCACCACTTCGCGACCACCACCCACGGCAGCCGCCAAGGCTGCAAGGGTGGGTTGACCAAACAACACTTTCACATCCGCCGACAACCCGACCCGACGCATGCGGCCAATCAGGCTGGCGGCCAGCAGCGAGTGGCCGCCCAGCTCGAAGAAATGGTCGTGCCGACCCACACGCTCCACCTTGAGCAAATCCGCCCACAGGCCGGCCAGGGTGATTTCGGTTTCCCCCACAGGCGCGACGTACTCCCGGGCGCTCACCGATTCCAGGCCTGGCGCCGGCAGTGCCTTGCGGTCGAGCTTGCCATTGGGGCTCAGGGGCAAGGCCTCCAGGTGCATGAAGGTGGCCGGTACCATGTAGTCCGGCAGGTGTTCCAGCAAATGGCTGCGCAAAGCGTCGATTTGCGCCGGTACGCCGGTGTAGTAAGCCACCAGCCGTGAATCGCGGGCGACCACGGCGGCTTCGTTGATCTGCGGGTATTGCAGCAGTCGCGCCTGAATCTCACCCAGCTCGATGCGCAGCCCACGGATTTTCACCTGGTCATCGTTGCGGCCCAAATACTCGATAGTGCCGTCCGGCAGGTAGCGCCCGACGTCGCCAGTGCGATACATCCGGCCGGCGCTGAACGGGTCCTTGAGGAAGCGCTCGGCCGTCAGCTCAGGACGGTGCAGGTAACCCCGCGCCACTTGCACACCGCCGATGAACAGCTCGCCCACCACACCCAATGGAACAGGCTGCAACTGCCCGTCCAGCAGGTACATGCGGGTGTTGGCAATCGGCTTGCCGATGGGGGTGTTGTCCGGCGTGACGGGCCCGGCGCAATCCCACGCCGTCACGTCCACCGCCGCTTCCGTCGGGCCATAAAGGTTGTACAAACCGATGCCCGGCAACTGCTGTTTGAAGCGGCGCACCAGGCTGCCTGGCAACGCTTCACCACTGCACATCACCCGCACCAGCCCGGCGCTCTGGCTGACGTCGCCGTGGGCCAGGAACACATCGAGCATCGACGGCACAAAGTGCAGCGTGGTGATCTGCTCCGCCTCGATCACCTCACACAGGTAGGCCGGGTCTTTATGCCCGCCAGGACGCGCCATCACCAACCGCGCGCCGGTGAACAGCGGCCAGAAGAACTCCCACACCGACACGTCGAAGCTGAACGGGGTTTTCTGCAACACCCTGTCCTGGGCAGTCAGTCCGTACTCGTCCTGCATCCACAGCAGGCGGTTGACCACGCCCGCGTGCTCGTTGATCACGCCTTTCGGTTGGCCGGTAGAACCCGAGGTGTAGATCACGTAGGCCTGATGCTGCGCGGTCAGCCCATCCACTCGTGGGTTGGACGTTGATTGGTGCTGCCAGGTGTTCCGATCCAGGTCCACCAGCGGCACCGTGACGTCGCCCAGCAACGAACGGGTTTCGCCCTGCACCAGCACGGCGGCCGGGGCGCTGTCCTTGAGCATGTAGGCGATACGTTCCAGCGGATACGCCGGGTCCAGCGGCACATAACCGCCGCCCGCCTTGAGGATTGCGAACAGGCCAATGACCATCTCCAGGCCGCGCTCGACGCAAATTGCCACCCGCGAATCCGGCTGTACACCCAGCTCCCGCAGATGGTGCGCCAACTGATTGGCCCGTTCGTTCAGCTCGCGATAGCTCAGGCACTCCGAGCCTGCTTTCACCGCAAGCGCATCCGGCGTTCTCGCCACCTGGGCTTCGAACATACCGTGCAGCGTCTGGTCGAGGTTGTAATCCACTGTGGTGTTATTGAAGTCGAACAGCAGATGCTGGCGCTGCTGATCGTCGAGCAACTCCGCGTGTTCCAGCACCGCCTGATCGTTGTCGACCATCGCTTGCAGCACGCGGGTGAAATAGCCGACATAGCGTTGCATGGTCGACTCGTCGAACAACGCGATGGCGTACTCCAGGGTGCCGCGAATTTCGCCCCGGGTCTCGCCGAGGTTCAGGGACAGGTCGAACTTGGCAAAGTGACTGTCCTCCACAATGCCTTCAAGGCTCAGGTCGCCGAGGGCCAGCACCGGCGCGTCACTGTCCTGCCAGGTCAACATCGTCTGGAACAGCGGGCTATGGGCCAGGCTGCGCAATGGCCGGGTGATTTCCACCACCTGCTCAAACGGCAGATCCTGATGAGCCTGGGCGTCCAGCGCCAGCCCCTTGACCCGCGCCAGCAGCGCCTCGGCGCTCAGCTCGCCCGAGGTATCA
This sequence comes from Pseudomonas sp. C8002, assembly GCF_013385765.1. Lineage (NCBI taxonomy): Bacteria > Pseudomonadati > Pseudomonadota > Gammaproteobacteria > Pseudomonadales > Pseudomonadaceae > Pseudomonas > Pseudomonas sp. C8002. The sequence continues at coordinate 17,611 of NZ_JACAPJ010000033.1, read as the reverse complement.
ATGCGCACTGCCAGGGTGTTGACGAACAGCCCGATCAGGCCTTCCACCTCGGCCCGCTGGCGGTTGGCGACGGGCGAGCCAATCACCACTTCCTCCTGCCCGGCCAAGCGCGCGAGCAACGAGGCCCACGCCGTCATCATCACCATGTACAGTGTGGTGCCGTGACGTTGGCTGAGTGCCTTGAGCCCGGCGGTCAGGCGCTCATCCAGGTGCACCTCGACGCTACTGCCGGCGTAGTCCTGCTGGGCCGGGCGTGGACGGTCGGTCGGCAACATCAGCAACGCCGGCGCACCGGCCAGGGTGTGTTGCCAGTAGCTGCTCTGGCGATGCAGCACTTCGCCGCTCAGCCACAGGCGCTGCCATACGGCAAAGTCGCTGTACTGGATCGGCAACGGCGGCAGTGGGTCAGCCTCACCGTGGCTGAACGCCTGGTACAGCGCCATCAGTTCGCGGGTCAGCACGCCCATGGACCAGCCATCGGACACGATGTGGTGGATAGTCAGCAGCAACACGTGATGATCGTCGGCCATGATCACCAGGCGCCCGCGCAACAGCGGGCCGCGCTGCAAATCAAAAGGCGCCGAGGCTTCGCCCTGGATCAACGCGTCGAGCACCTGCTGTGCTTCGGGGTGGCGACGCAGGTCCTGGACTTGCAGGGGCATCACTTCTTCAGGCGGCACGATCAGCACCTGGGCGTCGTCATCCTGCTGGGCAAACCGGCTGCGCAAGGTCTCATGCCGCGCGACGATCCGCGCCAGGGCCCGTTGCAGCGCGTCGACGTGCAACTGCCCGCGCAAGCGCAGGCCGATGGGAATGTTGTAGGCGGTGTTGGCGCCCTCCATCAACGCCAGGAACCACAGGCGTTGCTGGGCAAACGACAACGGCAACTCCGTATCCCGCGCTGCCGGCAGGATATCCGGCAAGGTGCTGCGCCCGGCCTGGGCCACTACCTGCGCCACCGCCGCCAGTTCGGCATTGGCGAACAGTTCGCCCAGTGCCAGGTCGACCCCCAGTTGCTGGCGAACCTGGGACACCATGCGCATGGCCAGCAACGAATGGCCGCCCAACTCAAAGAAATGATCCTGGCGCCCAACACGTTCCACTTGCAACACATCGGCCCAGATCTGCGCGAGGACGGTTTCGATATCGTTATGAGGCGCCTCGTATTCGCGAGTGAAGACGGCGGCCAGGTCCGGCTTTGGCAGGGCCTTGCGGTCCAGTTTGCCGTTGGCAGTCAGGGGCAACGCATCGAGTTTCACGTAGGCCACCGGCACCATGTAGTCCGGCAAGTGCGCCACCAGATGGGCACGAACCTCGCCCACCTGAAGCGGTTCGAATTGCGGGTTTTCGGTGAAGTAAGCCACCAGCCGGGGCTGGCCCGGTTGGTCTTCACGGGCCAGCACCACCACTTCCTGAAGACCAGGCAGTTGGTTGAGGCGGGTTTCGATTTCCCCCAGTTCGATGCGCACACCGCGGATTTTCACCTGGTCGTCGTTGCGGCCCAGGTACTCGATATTTCCGTCCGGCAACCAGCGCGCCAGGTCGCCGGTGCGGTACATACGGCCCGAATTGAACGGGTCATCCAGGAAACGTTCGGCGGTCATTTCCGGGCGATTGAGGTAACCCCGCGCCACGCCCTTGCCGCCCACGTACAGTTCACCGGCAACCCCCAAGGGCACCGGGCGCTGCTGTTCGTCCAGCAGGTAAACCGTGGCATTGGCGATGGGTTTGCCGATGTGCAACGGCTGCCCGGGCTCGATCCGCCCGGAGGTAGCGACCACCGTGGCTTCGGTGGGGCCGTAGTTGTTGATCACCTCGAAACGCTGGGCCCGGGTGAACTGGCGCAGGCGGTCGCCGCCAATCAGCAAGGTGCGCAGGGTCGGGTGCTCGATGTTCTGGCTGAACGCATATTCGGCCACCGGCGTGGGCAGGAAACACACGTCCAGCGGTTGTGCGCGCCACCAGTCCAGCAGCGCGTCGATATCTTCAGCGCCGTCGTGGGCCGGCGGCAGGTGCAAGGTGGCCCCCACGCACAGTGCCGGCCAGACTTCCCAGGCCATCGCGTCAAAGCCAAACCCGGCAACGCTCGCGGTGTGACGGCCTGCGCACAGGTCAAACGCGGTGCAGTGCCAGTCCACCAGGTTGGCCACGGTGTGATGTTCCACCATCACGCCCTTGGGCAGGCCGGTGGAGCCGGAGGTGTAGATCACGTAGGCCAGGTTGGCGGGCGTGACGGCCACCTGCGGGTTGCTCGCCGAATGGTGGTGCCAGGTAAAACGGTCCAGGTTGATCACCGGCACATCGAGCGCGGGCAGGCGCTCCAGCAGTGCATGTTGGGTCAGTACCGCGACCGGGGCGCTGTCGCCGAGCAGGTAGCTCAGGCGCTCGGCCGGGTGCGACGGGTCCACCGGTACATAGCAGGCGCCGGACTTGAGGATCGCCAGCAACCCGGCCAGGGTGTCCAGCCCGCGCCGGGCAACGATGGCCACGCGATCGTCGGGTTTTACCCCCAGCGCCAGCAGGTGATGGGCCAGCAGGTTGGCTTGTTGATTCAACTCGGCATAGGTCAGCTGGCGGCCTTGATACACCGCGGCCACCGCGTCCGGGGTCAGCAGGGTCTGGGCCTCGATACGCCCATGCAGGGTGGTGCCTTGGGGGAAGTCGATGGCTGTCGCGTTGAACTGCTCCAGCAAGTGCCGCTGCTCCGCCTCGGGCAACACCGACAAGCGATTCAAGGGTGTTTCGGGTGCCTGTTCCAGCGCCTGTACCAAATTCTCCAGGGCAGTTTGCAGATAAGCGCACACCCGCTGCGGATCAACCTGGGCGCAGGCCAACAGGCTCAGGCTGAAGTCTTCGCCCAGGTCGTCGACGCTCAGGGTCAACGGGTAGTTGGTGCGTTCCTCGGAGCGCAACGCTTGAATACCCTGCCAGGCCGAGACCGCTTCGGCGCTCGCGCCGCCTGCGCTATGGCGGTAGTTGAGCAACGCGCTGAACAGCGGCGTCGGCGCCACTACACCGCTGCAACGCTGGGCCAGGGCCAGCGCCGCGTGTTCGTGACGCAGCAAGGTGGTCAGCCGGGCATGGGTCGCCTTGACCCCGGTGCGCACGTCTTCGGCGCCTACATCCACCCGCAATGGCAAGGTGTTGATAAAGATCCCCAGGGCACGGTCGGTGTCGTGGCTGCCCTGCATGCGGCCCATCAGCACCGTGCCGAACACCACCTGTTCCTTGCCCGCCAGCACTCCCAGCACCTGGGCCCAGCCCATGTGGAACAGGCTCGCGGCGCTGACGCCCAACTGCCGGGCCTGGGCGCGCAAGCGCCGGCTCAGCTCCGGGGCCAGCGGCAGGCTGATCTCCTGGATGTTGTCGCCGTCGCCCTGCACATCCTGCAGGCCGTAGGGCAAGGTCGGCTCGCTGATGTCGCCGAGCATCTGCCGGAAGAACCCTTCGTGCTCCTGCTCGCTGATGCCCAGGCGCGCCTGGGCGACATAGTTGCGAAACGGCACCGCCTGGCCCAGTTCAGCCGCCCTGCCCAGCAGGCAGGCTTGCATCTCGTGGCAGACCACTTCCAGCGCGCTGTGGTCCAGGGCCATGTGGTGGAACAACAGCATCGCCACCACCCGTTGGCCGGCTTCATCCCAGGCCCGCACCAGGCGCAGCAGCGGCGCGCGGGTCACGTCCATGCGGTAGTGGCGGCCATCGAACAGGCGATGCAACTGGGCGGCGATATCGCCGTCTGCCGGGTCCAGTTCAATCGCCTGCACCGGCAGGCGCGCCGTGCGCCAGACCACTTGCGACGGCTCTTCCAGGCCTTCCCACACCACGCCGGTCCGCAGGATGTCGTGACGGTCGATCACCTGTTGCAAGGCCAGGGCAAAGCCCTCGAAACGCTCAAGGCTGTCGAAGGCAAACAGCGACTGCATGATGTACGGGTCGCCGTGTTCGGCACTCACATGATGGTAGAGGATGCCCTCCTGCAACGGTGCCAGCGGGTAGATGTCCTGCACATTGGCGACGCCACCCTCGACGGTCTCGAGGATGCGATCGATGGACGCCTGGCTGAGGGTCGACAGGCTCAGCATCTGCGGGGTAATCGAGGTAGCGCCCGGTGGAATGCCATTGGCCGGCACCTGCACCTCACCGGCCTTGGTGGCCGAGTACTCCCCGGCCTTGATCAGCTCGATCAGCGCCGGCTTGTGTTCGCGCAGCGAAGCCACCAGTGCCGCGTCGCTCAGGGCCTGCTTGTTGCCTTGCACCGACAACTGATCGCCCTTGAGCGCCAGTTGCACATCCTTGGCCTTGAGTGTCGCCAACAGTTCGATGATGCTCACAGGACGATCTCCATTCGTTCGGTAATTGCGGCGTAGCCGGCCAGGGTCGGCTGTTCGAACAGGCCCCGCACATCGGCTTCCATGCCTTCCTGACGCAAGCGTCCGATCAAGCTGACGGCCAGCAACGAGTGCCCGCCCAGCTCGAAAAAGTTGTCGTGACGCCCGACCCGCTCCACCTTCAGCAGCTCGGCCCACAGCCGCGCCAGGGTGATTTCGGTAGCGCCCACCGGGGCTTCGTACTCGCGCACGATCAGCGATTCCACACCCGGCGCCGGCAAGGCCTTGCGGTCGAGCTTGCCGTTGGGGCTCAGGGGCAGAGCGTCGAGATGGATGAATACCGCGGGCACCATGAAGTCCGGCAAGCGCGCCAGCAGGTGCGTCCGCAGTTGTTCGATATCGGCTGGCACTCCGGTGTAGTAAGCCACCAGGCGTTCGTCGCGGGCCAACACGGCCGCTTCCTTCACCTGTGGGTACTCGGTCAGCCGCGCCTGGATTTCCCCCAGTTCGATACGCAGGCCACGGATTTTCACCTGGTCGTCATTACGGCCCAGGTACTCGATATTGCCATCCGGCAGGTAGCGCCCGACGTCACCGGTGCGGTACATCCGGCCTGGGTTGAACGGGTCCTTGAGGAAGCGCTCGGCCGTCAGTTCGGGACGGTGCAGGTAACCGCGAGCCACTTGCACACCGGCGATAAACAGCTCGCCCACCACGCCCAGCGGCACCGGTTGCAACCGGGCATCCAGCAGGTACATGCGGGTGTTGGCAATCGGCTTGCCGATAGGCGTGTTGTCCGGCACCACGGGCCTGGCGCAGTTCCAGGCGGTCACGTCCACCGCGGCTTCCGTCGGGCCATAGAGGTTGTACAAACCGATGCCGGGCAATTGCTGCTTGAAGCGCCGCACCAGGCCGCCGGGCAAGGCTTCGCCGCTGCACATCACCCGCAGCAGCCCGGCGCCCTGGCTGACATCACCGTGGGCCAGGAACACATCGAGCATCGACGGCACGAAGTGCAAGGTGGTGATCTGTTCTGCCGCGATCACCTCGCACAGGTAAGCCGGCTCCTTGTGCCCGCCGGGGCGTGCCATGACCAGCCGCGCACCGGTGAACAGGGGCCAGAAGAACTCCCACACCGACACATCGAAGCTGAACGGGGTTTTCTGCAGTACCGCATCAGTGGCGTTCAGGCCGTAGGCGTCCTGCATCCACAACAAGCGGTTGACCACACCCGCGTGCTCGTTGATCACGCCCTTGGGTTGGCCGGTGGAGCCGGAGGTGTAGATCACGTAGGCCTGGTGCTGCGCGGTCAACCCGGGAACCTGTGGGTTGGACACCGGCTGGTGCGCCCAGGTGTTCTGGTCAAGATCCACCACCGGCACCGTCACGTCGCCCAGCAACGAACGGGTAGCGCCCTGCACCAGCAGCGCCGCGGGCTGGCTGTCTTGCAGCATGTAGGCGAGGCGATCCAGCGGGTACGCCGGGTCCAGCGGCACATAACCACCGCCGGCCTTGAGGATCGCAAACAGACCGATGACCATCTCCAGTCCACGCTCGACGCAAATCGCCACCCGCGCATCCGGCTGCACGCCCAGTTCCCGCAGGTGGTGCGCCAGTTGGTTGGCGCGCTGGTTCAGCTCGGCATAGGTCAGGCATTGCTCACCCGCCTTCACCGCCAATGCATCCGGCGTGCGCTCGACCTGAGCCTCGAACAGGCCGTGCAGGGTCTGCGCCAGGTCGTAGTCAACCTCGGTGGCATTGAAATCAAACAGCAGCTGCTGACGCTCTGCATCCCCCAGGATCGGCAGGTGGTCAAGGGCCTGGTGCGGCGCGTGCTCCAGGGCCTCCACCAACTGGGTCAACGCCATCTGCATATAACCGCAGACCCGTTGTGCGCCTACCTGGGCCGGGGTCAACGCGGTGAAGTCATAACCATCACCCAGGTCATCGACGTTCAGGGTCAACGGATAGTTGGTGCGCCCGTCATTGGTCAGGGTCTGCATGCCTTCCCAGGCGTGCTGCGCGTCCTGTGAACGGGTGGCGCCGCCCCGGTGGCGATAATTGAGCATCGAGCTGAACAGCGGCAGCGGCGCCGCCACCCCGCTGCAACGCTGGGCCAGGGCCAGGGAAGCATGTTCATGGCCCAGCAGCGCGGTGAGCCGGGCATGGGTGCTGCGCACGCTGTCGCGCACGCCTTGCCCGTCGATATCCAGGCGCAATGGCAGGGTGTTGATGAACACGCCAAGGGCCCGGTCCGCGCCCTCGCCGCCCTGCATCCGGCCGACCAGCACCGTGCCAAACACCACATTCGGCTTGCCCGACGTCACCGCCAACACCTGCGCCCATGCCAGGTGGAACAGGCTCGCGGTGCTCACGCCCAGCAGGCGTGCCTGGGCCCTGAGGCGCCGGCTGAGGGCAGCGTCCAGGTGATGCGTGAATTCTTCGATATCCCGACCATCGCCCTGCACATCCTGCAAGCCAAACGGCAGCGTCGGCTCGTGGATATCGCCAAGCATCTCGCGGAAGAACCCTTCATGTTCCTGCTCGCTGACACCCAGTCGCGCCTGCGCCACGTAGTTGCGATAAGGCATCGGCGCGGACTGCGGTGCGGGGTGCCCCAGCAGGTAGCCCTGCATTTCCCGCAGCACCACGTCGAACGCGGTGTGGTCCAGCACGATGTGGTGATACAGCAGCACCGCCACCACCCGCTGATTGGCCGGGTCGTTGGCGTACATCAGGCGGATCAGCGGCGCCTGAGCGATGTCCAGCCGGTAGCGCCGGGCGTCGAAACGCTGATGCAGGCCGGCCAGCACATCACCGTCCAGATGCAGCGCTTCGACCGTCAATCGAGCCTTGCGCCACACCACTTGCACCGGCTGCGCCAAGCCTTCCCAGACCACACCGGTACGCAGGATGTCGTGGCGGTCGATCACCTGCTGCAAGGCCTGGGCGAAGCTGTCCAGGCGCGCCTGGGTATCGAATGCCAGGTGCGATTGCAGCAGGTACGGATCGCCCTGCTCCGCCGTGATGTAGTGGTAAAGAATGCCTTCCTGTAACGGTGCCAGCGGGTAAATATCCTGCACATTGGCGGCGCCACCCGGCACGCTGGCGACGATCTGGTCGATCATCGGCTGATCCAGCTCCACCAATGGCAGCATCGAGGGCGTGATGCGCGGGCAATCGGCGGCGATGGCATTCACCGGCACCACCACTTCCCGGCCACTGCCCACTGCCGCTGCCAATGCCGCCAGCGTCGGCTGGCTGAACAGCACCCGCACATCGGCGCTGAGGCCGGCCTGGCGCATGCGCTCGATCAGGCTTACCGCCAGCAAGGAATGGCCGCCCAGCTCGAAGAAGTGGTCATGGCGGCCCACTTGCTCCACCTGCAACACCTCGGCCCAGATCCGCGCCAGGGTGGTCTCGACTTCGCCGCGTGGGGCTTCATATTCCCGGCTGAGCACGGCGGCCTGATCCGGTGCCGGCAGCGCCTTGCGGTCAAGCTTGCCGTTGGCGGTCAACGGCCAGCTGTCGAGTTTGACGTAGACCACCGGCACCATGGCCTCGGGCAGTTGGCTGTGCAGCTCGGCGCGCAGGGTTTCGATAACCAGCGGTTTTTGTTCGGTGAACCAGGCCACCAGGCGGCCGTCGCGCACCAGCACCACGGCTTCCTTGACGCCGTCGACGGCGGCCAGGCGGGTTTCGATTTCTCCCAGCTCGACGCGCACGCCCCGGACTTTTACCTGGTCGTCGTTGCGGCCCAGATATTCAATGTTGCCATCCGGCAGCCAGCGCGCCAGGTCGCCGGTGCGGTACATGCGGCCCGGGTTGAACGGGTCATCGAGGAATCGCTCGGCGGTCAGGTCCGGGCGATTCAGGTAGCCGCGGGCCACGCCGCGGCCGCCTACATACAGCTCACCGGCCACACCCACCGGCACCGGCCGTTGTTGTGCATCCAGCAGGTACACCGTGGCATTGGCCATCGGCTTGCCGATATGCAGCGGCTGGCCGGCGCGCACCCGGCCAGAGGTGGCGACCACCGTGGCTTCGGTGGGGCCGTAGTTGTTGATCACCGCGAAACGTCGCTCATGGCTGAACTGGCGCAGGCGATCACCGCCGATCAACAGGGTGCGCAAGCTTGGGTGCTCAAGGTCCTGGCTGAACGCGTACTCGGCCACCGGGGTGGGCAGGAAGCTCACGTCCAGCGGCTGGGCCAGCCACCAGGCCAACAGTTCGTCGATGCTTTCATTGCCGACATGGGCCGGTGGCAGGTGCAAGGTCGCCCCCACGCACAGTGCGGGCCAGACTTCCCAGGCCATGGCATCGAAACCGAAGCCGGCCACGCTGCTGGTGTGGCTGGCGGCCTGCAGGTCGAAAGCTTCACAGTGCCAATGCACCAGGTTTTCCACGGTGCGGTGTTCCACCATCACGCCTTTGGGCTGGCCGGTGGATCCGGAGGTGTAGATGACGTAGGCGAGGTTCGCCGGGGTCAGGCTGGAGATGTGGGGATTGGTGCCGTCGGGATAGGCGCCATGCAGATCGACGATGGCGACATCACCGAGCACGCCACGGGTGCTCTCTTCGGCCAGGACCGCGACCGGTGCGCTGTCTTGCAGCAGGTAAGCGATGCGCTCGGCCGGATAGGCCGGGTCTACCGGGACGTAGGCCGCGCCCGCCTTGAGAATCGCCAGCAGGCCCGCCAGCATCTGCGGGCCGCGTCGGCAGCAGATCGCCACACGGTCGTCGGGCTGTACGCCCAGCGCCAGCAGGTGATGGGCCAGTTGGTTGGCGCGCTGGTTGAGCTGTTGGTACGTCAGGTGCTGGCCGTCCTGGCTCACGGCAATCGCCTGCGGCAGGCGCAGGGCCTGGGCTTCGAAAGCGCCGTGCAGGGTCTGCCCTTGCGGGTAATCGCGGGCGGTGGCGTTGAAGCTGCGCAGCAGGTGTTCGCGTTCGCGGGCAGGCAGTACCGGCAACTGATGCAACGGCGTTTGCGGCGCGTGCTCAAGGGCCTCCACCAGTTGCTCCAGCGCACTGTGCATGGAGTCGCACAGGCGCTGCGCGCCGATGGATTCCAGCGCCAGTACCGTCAGGCCGAAGCCCGTACCGAGGTCGTCCACACTCAAGGTCAGCGGGTAGTTGCTGCGCTCTTCGCCGCCGAGCAATTGCACACCTTCCCAGATACCGTGGCCGTCGCGGGCCATTTCGCCCGGGGTGCTGTGGCGGTAGTTGAGCAAGGCACTGAACAACGGCATCGAGGTCGGCACGCCGCTGCACCGCTGGGCCAGCGCCAGGGATGCATGCTCATGGCCCAGCAAGGCACTGAGCCGGGCGTGGGTCGCCTTGACGCCGGCACGTACCGCGTCGGCACCCACCTCCACCCGCAGCGGCAAGGTGTTGATGAACATGCCCAATGCCCGGTCGGCACCTTCGCCGGCTTGCATGCGGCCCATCAATACGGTGCCGAACACCACGTCCTGACGGCCCGACACCAGCCCGAGGACCTGGGCCCACGCGAGGTGCATCAGGCTCGCAGCGCTGACCCCCAGTTGCCGCGCCTGTTCACGAACCCGCAGCGCCAGCCCTGCATCGACGGGCAATTCGGCCTCTTCGATATCCCGGCCATCGCCCTGCACATCCTGCACGCCGAAGGGCAGCGTGGGCTCGTCGACATCGGCGAGCATTTCGCGGAAGAACTGCTCGTGTTCCTGGGCGCTGACACCCAGGCGAGCCTGGGCCACGTAGTGACGGAACGGTGCCGCGGCCGGCAAGTCATCGGCCTGGTTGAACAGGAACGCCCGCATTTCCTGGCCGACCACTTCCATGGCGGTGTGGTCCAGTGCCAGGTGATGGAACAGCAGGATCGCCGCGACCCGCTGGTTGGCCGGGTCCTGCGCATACACCATACGCAGCAGCGGCGCCTGGGTGATATCCAGGCGATAGTGGCGGGCATCAAAACGCGCGTGCAGTTGTTCGATCACATCACCATCGGCCGGGTCCAGCGGGATGTGCTGTACGACCAATTCGGCATGACGCCACACCACTTGCACCGGGCTGTCCAAGCCTTCCCACACCACGCCGGTGCGCAGGATATCGTGGCGCGCCACGACCTTTTGCAGCGCGCCCATGAAGGCCTGCAAACGCTCGACGCTGTCAAACGCCATGCGCGATTGCAGCAGGTAGGGGTCACCCTGTTCGGCGCTGATGTGGTGGTAGAGGATGCCTTCCTGCAACGGCGCCAGCGGGTAGATATCCTGCACGTTGGCCGCACCGCCGGGCACCGTGGCCACGATGCGGTCGATGGCCGGCTGGTCCAGCTTGACCAGGGTCAGCATCGACGGCGTGATGTGCTCGCAGCCAGGCGCAATGCCGTTGGCCGGCACCACGATTTCCCGGCCACTGCCCACCGCCGCCGCCAGCGCCGCCAGGCTTGGCTGGTTGAACAGCACCCGCACATCGGCGCTCAGGCCCGCCTGGCGCATGCGCTCGATCAGGCTCACCGCCAGCAACGAATGGCCACCGAGTTCAAAGAAGTGGTCAAAGCGCCCTACCCGTTCGACCTTCAGCACGTCCTGCCAGATTTGCGCCAGCAGGGTTTCCACCTCGCCCTCCGGGGCTTCGAAACCACGGCTGAGCAGCGACGCCTGATCCGGCGCAGGCAGGCCCTTGCGGTCCAGCTTGCCATTCGCGGTCAGCGGTAACAGTTCCAGCCAGACATAGGCCGACGGCACCATGTAGTCCGGCAGCCGGCTTTGCAGGTGCGCACGCAGCGCTTCAATGCCCAGCGGCGCCTGGGCGGTGTAGTAAGCCACCAGGCGCTTGTCGCCGGGCTCATCTTCACGGGCCAGCACCACCGTGTCTTTGACGCCGGAAACGCTGGCGAGGCAGCTTTCGATTTCACCCGGCTCGATACGGAAACCACGGATTTTCAACTGATGGTCATTGCGGCCCTGGTACAGCAAGGTGCCGTCCGCCTGCCAGCTCGCCAGGTCGCCGGTGCGGTACAGCAGCCCATCGCCGAACGGGTCGACGATAAATTTCTCGGCGGTCAATTGCGGCTGGTTCAGGTAACCCTTGGCCACACCCGCGCCACCGATGTACAGCTCGCCAACCACGCCCAACGCCACCGGCTGCTGCCGTGCATCCAGCACGTAGGCACGGCTGTTGCCAATCGGTCGACCAATCGGAATACCGCCCTCACCCACCGACTTGATCTCGAAGGTGGTGGAAAACGTCGTGGCTTCGGTGGGGCCATAGCCATTCAGCAGGTGCTGCGGCGCGCCGTGCTCAAGCACCCGGGCGATCACCTGCGGGTCGAGCACATCGCCGCCGACGATCAGGTAGCGCAGTTGCCGGAACATCGGCATCAACCCGTCGGCGTACTGATGGAACAGCCCGGCGGTCATCCACAACACGCTGACGGATTGCTCCTGCAACAGGGCGCCAAACGCGGCCTGGGACAGCAACGTGGCATGCTCGACCACCACCACGCAGCCGCCATTGAGCAGCGGCGCCCACACGTCGAGGGTGCTGGCGTCGAACGCCGGGTTCGAGGCGAAGGCCACCCGGTCGCGGTGATTGAAGTCGGCATAGCCGTTGTTGATCACCAATCGAGAGACGGCGCGATGGGGCACCTGCACACCCTTGGGCGCGCCGGTTGAGCCGGAGGTGTACATGATGTACGCCACGCTTTCGGCAGACTGGGACAGGTTCGGATTATGGACCGGCTGATTGTCGAGGTTCAGCCCGTCGAGATCACGCAGCACCTGCCCGGCGTGACTGTCCTGCACCATGAACGCCTGGCGTTCGTCCGGCGCATTGATGTCCAGCGGCACGTACACCGCCGCGCACTTGAGGATGGCCAGCTGGCTGACCAGCAGGTCGATGGAACGTGGCAGCGCGATGGCCACGCTGTCGCCCGGTTTTACACCCTGGTCGATCAAATAGTGGGCCAGGCGATTGGCCCGCAGGTTGAGTTCGCGGTAAGTAAGCGACACGTCGCCGTGCACCACCGCCAGCGCGTCGGGGCTGGTCAGGACGCTGGCTTCGAAGATCCCGTGCACGGTGTGCGCAGCCGGGTAGGCGCGGGCAGTGGCGTTGAAGTCCACCAGCACTTGATGCCGCTCGGCGGGTGGCAGGATCGACACTTGATGCAGCGGTGTGGTCGGCGCCTGTTGCAGTGCCGTGACCAGGTTGCGCAAGGCGCTGAGCATGTAGTCGCCGACGCGCTGCACATCCACCTCCGCCACGCCTTGCACGGTCAAGGCAAAGCCTGCGCCGAGGTCGTCGACGTTCAGCACCAGCGGGTAGTTGCTGCGCTCCTCGGAACTGAGGATTTCGATCCCGGCGTCGGCGAACGGGCTGGCGCCCGGCGCTTCACCCGGCGCGCTGTGGCGGTAGTTGAGCAAGGTGCTGAACAACGGCAGCGCACCGGACACGCCACTGCATCGCTGGGCCAGGGACAAGGACGCATGTTCATGCCCCAGCAACTGTGCCAGCCGCGCATGGGTGGCGCGCACGCCAGCCTGCACGCCCACCGCGCCGACACTGACCCGCAACGGCAAGGTATTGATGAACATTCCCAGCGCCCGGTCGGCGCCCTCGCCGCCGTGCAGCCGGCCCAGCAGCACGGTGCCGAAGACCACGTCGTCCTGGCCCGAGACCTGGCCGAGGACCTGGGCCCATGCCAGGTGCACCAGGCTTGCGGCACTCACCCCCAGTTGCCGGGCCTGCTCGCGAAGGCCCAGGCTGAGGGCCGGTTCCAATGCCACGTGTGCTTCGCGCACACCGCTGCCGTCGCGGTTCACGTCCTGCAAGCCGAAGGCCAGGGTCGGCTCGTCGATGTCGCCGAGCATTTCGCTGAAGAACGCCTCATGCTGCGCAGCGCTCACACCGAGGCGCGCCTGGGCCACGTAGTTGCGGTACTGCACGGCGTCGGGCAGCAAGCCGGTTTCGCCTGCAAGGCTCGCGCTCATTTCCTCCACCAGCACCTGCAACGCGGTGTGGTCCAGCAGGATGTGGTGCAGCAGCAGGATGCCGACGTAACGGCCGTGATCCTCGGCGTAGGCAAACCGCATCAACGAGGCGCGGGACAGGTCGAGGCGGTAGTGGCGTGGGTCGAAGCGTTCCTGCAGTTGCGCCAATACGGCACTGGAAGGATCGGCTTCAACCTGCTCAACCACCAGCAGCGCCTGGCGCAAGACCACCTGCACCGGCTCGTCCAGGCCTTCCCAGACAATCCCGGTACGCAGGATATCGTTGCGCTCGATCACACTTTGCAGCGCACGGATAAACGCCTCGACCGGCTCATGGCCGCTGAAGCTGAACTGCACCTGCAACACGTAGGGATCGCCTTCGGTGGTTGCCAGGTGGTGGTAGAGGATGCCGGCCTGCAACGGGGCCAGGCCGTAGATGTCCTGTACGTTGGCGATGCCGCCGGGGACACTGGCGATGATATGGTCGATGGCCTGCTGGTCGAGATTCACCAGCGGCAGCATGTCCGGGGTGATGTGCCGCGTCGCTTCGCCGATCAGGTTGGCCGGGACCTGCACTTCATGTTGCCCGCCCACCGCAGCGGCCAGCGCAGCCAGGGTCGGCTGGCCGAACAGCACCCGCACATCGGCGCTCAGCTCGAGCTGGCGCATGCGCTCGATCAGCTTGACCGCCAGCAACGAATGGCCGCCCAGCTCGAAAAAGTTGTCCTGGCGCCCGACCCGGTCGACCTTCAGCAGGTCTTGCCAGAGATTCGCGATCGCGGCTTCCACCGCGCCTTGTGGCACTTCATAACCACGACGGGCCAGGGCATCGGCGTCCGGTGCCGGCAAGGCCTTGCGGTCGAGCTTGCCGTTGGTGGTAAGCGGGAACGCGTCGAGCAGCACAAAGGCGCTGGGCACCATGTACTCGGCGAGGGACAGCAGCAGGTGGTCACGCAGCTCAGCGGCAGTGGGCGTGTGTTCAGGCTGGGCAATCACGTAGGCCACCAGGCGCTTGTCGCCCGGTTCGTCTTCGCGGGCAATCACCACGGCTTCGCGCACACCTTCGCAGGTGGCCAGGCGTGCTTCGATTTCCCCCAGTTCGATACGGAAACCGCGAATCTTCACCTGGTCGTCGTTGCGCCCCAGGTACTCGACACTGCCGTCGGCCAGCATCCGGCCGAGGTCACCGGTCTTGTACAGGCGCAGGCCGGTTGCGGGATCCGTCAGAAAACGTTCGGCCGTCAGCTCATCGCGGTTGAGATAACCCCGCGCCACGCCGGCACCGCCGACGTACAACTCCCCGACTACGCCGCTCGGCACCGGTTCGCGGCGGGCGTCCAGCACATACAGCTGCAAGTCGGGAATGCGCACGCCAATCGGGCTCACGCCCACCCGCTGTGCATCCGCCGCCTCCAGGGCACGGTAGGTCACATGCACGGTGGTTTCGGTGATGCCATACATGTTGACCAACCGCGTACCGGCGTTGGTCACCCGGGCGTACCACGGCTTGAGAATCCCCGGTTCCAGGGCTTCACCGCCGAAGATCACCTGGCGCAGCGAGTGCAGTTGCTGGCTGCGGCCCTGCGCCGCGATCAACTGGCGGAACGCGCTCGGGGTCTGGTTGAGAATACTGACGCCGGCTTCGCACAGCAGTGCGTAACACTCGTCCGGCGAGCGGCTGACCAACTGCGGCACCACCAGCAACTGCCCGCCATGCATCAGCGCGCCCCAGATCTCCCACACGGAGAAGTCGAAGGCAAACGAGTGGAACAGCGCCCAGGTGTCATTGGCGTTGAACTTGAACCAATGCTCGGTGGCGCTGAACAGTCGCGCGACGTTGCGGTGTTCGATCATCACGCCCTTGGGCAGGCCGGTAGAGCCGGAGGTGTAGATCACATAGGCCAGGCTGGACGCGCTGATTGCAACGTTGGGGTTGACGATGGGCTCGTGCTGCAGGCTGTTGAGGTCGATCGACGTGACGTCGCCCACCAGGTGGCGGGTGTCGTCCTGCACCAGCACCGCCAGCGGCGCGCTGTCTTTCAGGGTGTAGGCGATACGGTCCAGCGGGTAGGCCGGATCGATCGGCACATAACCCGCCCCAGCCTTGAGAATCCCCAGCAGGCCAATGATCATTTCCAGCCCGCGTTCGACACAGATCGCCACCCGGTCGTCGGGGCGGATGCCATGCTTGAGCAGGCAATGCGCAACCTGGTTGGCGCGCTCGTTCAGCTCGCGGTAGCTCAGGTGTTCGTGTTCAAAGCGCAGCGCGATGGCTTCGGGATGGCTGGCGGCATGAGCTTCGACTTGCTGGTGGATCAGGGCTGAATCGGCGTAGTGCTGGGTGCTGGCGTTAAGGCCATGCAGCAGATGCTGGCGTTCGGCGGCAGGCAGGATGCCCAGGTTGTGCAACGGTGCATCTGGCGTTTGTTCCAGGGCCAGCACCAGGTTTTCCAGGGCGGTGTGCAGGTAACCGGCAATGCGCGTCGCGCCGATGGAGGCGTCCACCATCACGGTAAAGGCAAAGCCTTCGCCCAGGTCATCGACGTTGACCGTCAGCGGGTAGTTGGTGCGTTCTTCGGCGCCCAACACCTGGATGCCTTCGGCGATGTCGATCACCGCCTGGGTGTCCGAGGCATCGCTGTGACGGTAATTGAGGATGGCACTGAACAACGGCGTGGGTGCGGCCACACCGCTGCAACGCTGGGCCAGGGCCAGGGAGGCGTGTTCGTGATCGAGCAGTTCGGTCAGGCGCTTGTGGGTGGTGTGCACGGCGGCGCGCACGCCTTGTTCGCCTACATCCACCCGCAGCGGCAGGGTATTGATGAACATGCCCAGGGCCTGGTCGGCACCCTCGCCCGCGCCCATGCGGCCGAGCATCACGCTGCCAAATACCACGGCTTCGCGAGCCGAGACCTTGCCCAGCACCTGGGCCAGCGCCAGGTGCATCACACTGGCGGGACTGACACCCAACGGTCTCGCCTGGGCCCTTAGACGGCGACTTAGATCGCCGTCGACGGCAATGCGGGTTTCGTCGATGCCATGCCCGTCACCCTGCACATCCTGCAGGCCGAACGGCAGGGTTGGCTCGTCGATATCGGCCAGCATCTCGCGGAAGAACGCTTCGTGAGCCTGTTCGCTGACGCCATGGCGGACCTGGGCGATGTAGTTGCGAAACGGCACCGGTGCACTGGCGTGTTCGGTCTGGCCGGCGAGGTGCAGCTGGATCTCCCGGCGCACTACGTCGAGGGCGGTGTGGTCGAGGATGGTGTGGTGGAACAGCAGCATGGCGACCACCCGCTGGTTGCGCGGGTCTTCGGCGAACACCAGGCGCAGCAGTGGGGCCTGGCCGAGGTCCATGCGGTAGTTGCGGGCGTCGTAGAGGGCTTGCAGTTGGGTCAGTACATCGCCGTCGAGGCGGGCTTCTTCGCAGGCCAGCGAGGCCTTGCGCCAGACGACTTGCAGGGGTTCGTCGAGGCGATCCCAGGCCATCGAGGTGCGCAGGATATCGTGGCGGTCGATGACCCATTGCAAGGCCTGGGCGAAGGTTTCAAGACGGGCACGGCTGTCGAACACGAACTGCGCGTGCAGCACGTAGGGGTCGCCCTGGTGCGCTGACAGATGGTGGTAGAGCATGCCTTCCTGGAGGGGCGCCAGAGGGTAGATATCCTGCACATTCGCCGCCCCGCCGGGGATCGCGGCGACGATGCGGTCGATGGCGGGTTGGTCGAGGTTGACCAGGGGCAGCATGTCCGGGGTGATGCGATAGGCCGGGCTGAGCCAGTCGCCGCCGTGTTGGGCGACGAGGTCGAGCAGTTGGGGTTTGTGGGCGATCAGTTGGTCCCATAGGGCGTCATCCAGCGCGTCGTCGTCACCCAGGATGATCAGGTCGCCTTCGTCCATTTGCAGGCGGATCGGGTGGGTGGAAAGAGCTGCCAGTAATTTGCTGAACTGCATGGGGTAACCTGCTTTTTTGAGTCGGATACGGTTGAGGAGAAAGTCCGTTTTCAGCTGTCGCGTAAGTGCCTG
Organism: Pseudomonas sp. C8002; assembly: GCF_013385765.1. Taxonomy (NCBI): domain Bacteria; kingdom Pseudomonadati; phylum Pseudomonadota; class Gammaproteobacteria; order Pseudomonadales; family Pseudomonadaceae; genus Pseudomonas; species Pseudomonas sp. C8002. The sequence goes on along the minus strand of NZ_JACAPJ010000033.1, from coordinate 288 downwards.
GGAGGCCCGGTTTAAAGCGCGGGCGCAGTCGTGGGCCGGGAGGCTTCCCGCAGGGTTGGGAAATTAGAGGATTCGGGGGGTGGGGGGTGACATGGGAAGCGGGGACAAAGCGGCTGGCGTGGGGGAACTTTCGTATTTGTTGGATGGGGGGCATATCCGTTATTTGGGTGATGGCTTCGATTGGTTCCGCTCTTACAGCGGCTCACTTTTGAAGAGCGCAAAAGTAAGCAAAACGCTCTTGCCCCACCACTCGGCACCTCGCCTGGGCTCGGTGTGCCCTCACTCCGG
>NZ_JACAPJ010000032.1:0-5626 GCF_013385765.1 Pseudomonas sp. C8002 | reverse complement strand
TTAACGTTTCGATCTTCTCGGTCGAAAGCGGAGAAAAAGAGGTGTTGACAGCAGCGTGTAACGCTGTAGAATTCGCCTCCCGCTAACGAGAGATCGGAAGCGCAAGTGGTTGAAGTTACAAAGGAAACTTTGAAAACTTCTGAAAATAATCACTTGACAGCAAATGAGGCTGCTGTAGAATGCGCGCCTCGGTTGAGACGAAAGATCTTAACCAACCGCTCTTTAACAACTGAATCAAGCAATTCGTGTGGGTGCTTGTGGAGTCAGACTGATAGTCAACAAGATTATCAGCATCACAAGTTACTCCGCGAGAAATCAAAGATGTAACCAACGATTGCTGAGCCAAGTTTAGGGTTTCTTAAAAACCCAAAGATGTTTGAACTGAAGAGTTTGATCATGGCTCAGATTGAACGCTGGCGGCAGGCCTAACACATGCAAGTCGAGCGGTAGAGAGAAGCTTGCTTCTCTTGAGAGCGGCGGACGGGTGAGTAATGCCTAGGAATCTGCCTGGTAGTGGGGGATAACGTCCGGAAACGGACGCTAATACCGCATACGTCCTACGGGAGAAAGCAGGGGACCTTCGGGCCTTGCGCTATCAGATGAGCCTAGGTCGGATTAGCTAGTTGGTGGGGTAATGGCTCACCAAGGCGACGATCCGTAACTGGTCTGAGAGGATGATCAGTCACACTGGAACTGAGACACGGTCCAGACTCCTACGGGAGGCAGCAGTGGGGAATATTGGACAATGGGCGAAAGCCTGATCCAGCCATGCCGCGTGTGTGAAGAAGGTCTTCGGATTGTAAAGCACTTTAAGTTGGGAGGAAGGGCAGTAAATTAATACTTTGCTGTTTTGACGTTACCGACAGAATAAGCACCGGCTAACTCTGTGCCAGCAGCCGCGGTAATACAGAGGGTGCAAGCGTTAATCGGAATTACTGGGCGTAAAGCGCGCGTAGGTGGTTCGTTAAGTTGGATGTGAAATCCCCGGGCTCAACCTGGGAACTGCATTCAAAACTGACGAGCTAGAGTATGGTAGAGGGTGGTGGAATTTCCTGTGTAGCGGTGAAATGCGTAGATATAGGAAGGAACACCAGTGGCGAAGGCGACCACCTGGACTGATACTGACACTGAGGTGCGAAAGCGTGGGGAGCAAACAGGATTAGATACCCTGGTAGTCCACGCCGTAAACGATGTCAACTAGCCGTTGGGAGCCTTGAGCTCTTAGTGGCGCAGCTAACGCATTAAGTTGACCGCCTGGGGAGTACGGCCGCAAGGTTAAAACTCAAATGAATTGACGGGGGCCCGCACAAGCGGTGGAGCATGTGGTTTAATTCGAAGCAACGCGAAGAACCTTACCAGGCCTTGACATCCAATGAACTTTCTAGAGATAGATTGGTGCCTTCGGGAACATTGAGACAGGTGCTGCATGGCTGTCGTCAGCTCGTGTCGTGAGATGTTGGGTTAAGTCCCGTAACGAGCGCAACCCTTGTCCTTAGTTACCAGCACGTAATGGTGGGCACTCTAAGGAGACTGCCGGTGACAAACCGGAGGAAGGTGGGGATGACGTCAAGTCATCATGGCCCTTACGGCCTGGGCTACACACGTGCTACAATGGTCGGTACAGAGGGTTGCCAAGCCGCGAGGTGGAGCTAATCCCAGAAAACCGATCGTAGTCCGGATCGCAGTCTGCAACTCGACTGCGTGAAGTCGGAATCGCTAGTAATCGCGAATCAGAATGTCGCGGTGAATACGTTCCCGGGCCTTGTACACACCGCCCGTCACACCATGGGAGTGGGTTGCACCAGAAGTAGCTAGTCTAACCTTCGGGAGGACGGTTACCACGGTGTGATTCATGACTGGGGTGAAGTCGTAACAAGGTAGCCGTAGGGGAACCTGCGGCTGGATCACCTCCTTAATCGACGACATCAGCTGCTCCATAAGTTCCCACACGAATTGCTTGATTCATTGAAGAAGACGATAAAGAAGCAGCCCGAAATTGGGTCTGTAGCTCAGTTGGTTAGAGCGCACCCCTGATAAGGGTGAGGTCGGCAGTTCGAATCTGCCCAGACCCACCAATTTTGTGTGGGAAACGCCTGTAGAAATACGGGGCCATAGCTCAGCTGGGAGAGCGCCTGCCTTGCACGCAGGAGGTCAACGGTTCGATCCCGTTTGGCTCCACCACTACTGCTTCTGTCTTGAAAGCTTAGAAATGAGCATTCCATCGATGTGATGGTGAATGTTGATTTCTAGTCTTTGATTAGATCGTTCTTTAAAAATTTGGGTATGTGATAGAAAGATAGACTGAACGTTACTTTCACTGGTAACGGATCAGGCTAAGGTAAAATTTGTAAGTAATTGCGAATTTTCGGCGAATGTCGTCTTCACAGTATAACCAGATTGCTTGGGGTTATATGGTCAAGTGAAGAAGCGCATACGGTGGATGCCTTGGCAGTCAGAGGCGATGAAAGACGTGGTAGCCTGCGAAAAGCTTCGGGGAGTCGGCAAACAGACTTTGATCCGGAGATGTCTGAATGGGGGAACCCAACCATCATAAGATGGTTACCTTACACTGAATACATAGGTGTATGGAGCGAACCAGGGGAACTGAAACATCTAAGTACCCTGAGGAAAAGAAATCAACCGAGATTCCCTTAGTAGTGGCGAGCGAACGGGGACTAGCCCTTAAGTGGCTTTGAGATTAGCGGAACGCTCTGGAAAGTGCGGCCATAGTGGGTGATAGCCCTGTACGCGAAAATCTCTTAGTCATGAAATCGAGTAGGACGGAGCACGAGAAACTTTGTCTGAATATGGGGGGACCATCCTCCAAGGCTAAATACTACTGACTGACCGATAGTGAACTAGTACCGTGAGGGAAAGGCGAAAAGAACCCCGGAGAGGGGAGTGAAATAGATCCTGAAACCGTATGCGTACAAGCAGTGGGAGCAGACTTTGTTCTGTGACTGCGTACCTTTTGTATAATGGGTCAGCGACTTATTTTCAGTGGCGAGCTTAACCGAATAGGGGAGGCGTAGCGAAAGCGAGTCTTAATAGGGCGTCTAGTCGCTGGGAATAGACCCGAAACCGGGCGATCTATCCATGGGCAGGTTGAAGGTTGGGTAACACTAACTGGAGGACCGAACCGACTACCGTTGAAAAGTTAGCGGATGACCTGTGGATCGGAGTGAAAGGCTAATCAAGCTCGGAGATAGCTGGTTCTCCTCGAAAGCTATTTAGGTAGCGCCTCATGTATCACTGTAGGGGGTAGAGCACTGTTTCGGCTAGGGGGTCATCCCGACTTACCAAACCGATGCAAACTCCGAATACCTACAAGTGCCGAGCATGGGAGACACACGGCGGGTGCTAACGTCCGTCGTGAAAAGGGAAACAACCCAGACCGTCAGCTAAGGTCCCAAAGTTATGGTTAAGTGGGAAACGATGTGGGAAGGCTTAGACAGCTAGGAGGTTGGCTTAGAAGCAGCCACCCTTTAAAGAAAGCGTAATAGCTCACTAGTCGAGTCGGCCTGCGCGGAAGATGTAACGGGGCTCAAACCATACACCGAAGCTACGGGTATCATCTTCGGATGATGCGGTAGAGGAGCGTTCTGTAAGCCTGTGAAGGTGAGTTGAGAAGCTTGCTGGAGGTATCAGAAGTGCGAATGCTGACATGAGTAACGATAATGGGTGTGAAAAACACCCACGCCGAAAGACCAAGGTTTCCTGCGCAACGTTAATCGACGCAGGGTTAGTCGGTCCCTAAGGCGAGGCTGAAAAGCGTAGTCGATGGAAAACAGGTTAATATTCCTGTACTTCTGGTTATTGCGATGGAGGGACGGAGAAGGCTAGGCCAGCTTGGCGTTGGTTGTCCAAGTTTAAGGTGGTAGGCTGGAATCTTAGGTAAATCCGGGATTCTAAGGCCGAGAGCTGATGACGAGTTATCTTTTAGATGACGAAGTGGTTGATGCCATGCTTCCAAGAAAAGCTTCTAAGCTTCAGGTAACCAGGAACCGTACCCCAAACCGACACAGGTGGTTGGGTAGAGAATACCAAGGCGCTTGAGAGAACTCGGGTGAAGGAACTAGGCAAAATGGCACCGTAACTTCGGGAGAAGGTGCGCCGGTGAGGGTGAAGGACTTGCTCCGTAAGCTCATGCCGGTCGAAGATACCAGGCCGCTGCGACTGTTTATTAAAAACACAGCACTCTGCAAACACGAAAGTGGACGTATAGGGTGTGACGCCTGCCCGGTGCCGGAAGGTTAATTGATGGGGTTAGCTAACGCGAAGCTCTTGATCGAAGCCCCGGTAAACGGCGGCCGTAACTATAACGGTCCTAAGGTAGCGAAATTCCTTGTCGGGTAAGTTCCGACCTGCACGAATGGCGTAACGATGGCGGCGCTGTCTCCACCCGAGACTCAGTGAAATTGAAATCGCTGTGAAGATGCAGTGTATCCGCGGCTAGACGGAAAGACCCCGTGAACCTTTACTATAGCTTTGCACTGGACTTTGAATTTGCTTGTGTAGGATAGGTGGGAGGCTTTGAAGCGTGGACGCCAGTTCGCGTGGAGCCAACCTTGAAATACCACCCTGGCAACTTTGAGGTTCTAACTCAGGTCCGTTATCCGGATCGAGGACAGTGTATGGTGGGTAGTTTGACTGGGGCGGTCTCCTCCTAAAGAGTAACGGAGGAGTACGAAGGTGCGCTCAGACCGGTCGGAAATCGGTCGTAGAGTATAAAGGCAAAAGCGCGCTTGACTGCGAGACAGACACGTCGAGCAGGTACGAAAGTAGGTCTTAGTGATCCGGTGGTTCTGTATGGAAGGGCCATCGCTCAACGGATAAAAGGTACTCCGGGGATAACAGGCTGATACCGCCCAAGAGTTCATATCGACGGCGGTGTTTGGCACCTCGATGTCGGCTCATCACATCCTGGGGCTGAAGCCGGTCCCAAGGGTATGGCTGTTCGCCATTTAAAGTGGTACGCGAGCTGGGTTTAGAACGTCGTGAGACAGTTCGGTCCCTATCTGCCGTGGACGTTTGAGATTTGAGAGGGGCTGCTCCTAGTACGAGAGGACCGGAGTGGACGAACCTCTGGTGTTCCGGTTGTCACGCCAGTGGCATTGCCGGGTAGCTATGTTCGGAATAGATAACCGCTGAAAGCATCTAAGCGGGAAACTAGCCTCAAGATGAGATCTCACTGGAACCTTGAGTTCCCTGAAGGGCCGTCGAAGACTACGACGTTGATAGGTTGGGTGTGTAAGCGCTGTGAGGCGTTGAGCTAACCAATACTAATTGCCCGTGAGGCTTGACCATATAACACCCAAGCAATTTGCGTCGAAGAGACCAGATTGCGGTGTGTGAAGACGAAACGAACCGAAAGTTCGAGATCTTGCAAAACACCGAAAGCTATCACATACCCAATTTGCTGAAGCGAGGCCAGCTGGCCACGACTCAGTACCCGAATTTCTTGACGACCATAGAGCATTGGAACCACCTGATCCCATCCCGAACTCAGCAGTGAAACGATGCATCGCCGATGGTAGTGTGGGGTTTCCCCATGTGAGAGTAGGTCATCGTCAAGATTAAATTCCAGAACCCCTGATTGCTTATGCAGTCAGGGGTTTTGTTTTGG
>NZ_JACAPJ010000031.1:0-187541 GCF_013385765.1 Pseudomonas sp. C8002 | reverse complement strand
CGCTGTAAGAGCGGAACCAATACCAGCCATAACCGAAGAAACGGATATGTACTCCCGCCTAAGGATCCAACACCCCCCCGCTGTACCCCTCAGACAACCGCGTCCCGGTAAACTTGGCCACCACCGAACCCTGTGAAACCAGCCGCTCCCGATGCCCCGTCACCATCCGCCCGGTTTGCGCCGCATGCAGCACAACCTCAGAAGCCGGATCCCCAGGCCGCCGAATAATCCGCGCAAACCGCTCACCCTCTTCCACCTGTTCACCCAAACCTTTCTCAAACACCAACACCCCGGCACACGGTGCCAGGATGGTCTCCATGCAGCCCATGTCCACCACCTGCCCCCGCCATTGAGCAATCACCGGCGCCTCATCAATCACCCCGCTGGCGCAGAGCCAAGCCCAGATCCCATCACCATCCTGCCCGGCCAGGGCATCACTCACATCCGCCTGCCCACGCAATTCAATCGTCGCCGCCAACCGCGGCTGCCCATGATCAATGATGGTCTCCTCAAACGACCCATCACCACCCTCGTCCCAGACAATCACCACATCCACCTGCAACGCCGCCGCAAGCGCCCGGCCCGCGGGCCAAAAGCTGCGGTGGATGTAGAGATATGGCAGGGCTTCATCATCGGTGTGCAGGTCCAGCACCAGGTCAGCATCGGCGGCCAGTTGCACCAGGCTTTTCTGCCATTGCGCCAGGTTGCTGGCCGGCCGCTCCATGGCCAATGAATGATCAAACGCCCGGTTGAAATTCTGCCCGGTGGCTTCGTGAAACCGCCCCAACAACCGCCCCTGGCGAAACTGGCCAATGCCAAACGGGTTGGCCTGGGGCACCACCGTCACCGTGCCCTTGAGCCGCCCCTGATCCTGGCAGGCCTGCAAACGCGGCAGCAGTTGATGCAACACCAGCATTCCGGCGATTTCATCGGCATGCACACCGGCCTGCAGGTGCACCCGAGGCCCGCTGCCGTCACCCTCGAAGCGCCAGGCGCCAATGTGCAGGGTGTTCCCGGAATCCCCGGGGACTTGCCACGAAAGGTCTTTTGCCATGCCGTTGCCCTCCTCTTGTTGGTTCTGCAGGTATATATTGAACACACGTTCAACCATGTATCTTCACCGAGGGTGTGCCTGTGGCCGAAGACCGTCGCGACCTGTTGATTGCCGCCACCCTCACCAGCCTCGCCCGTGACGGGCATGCCGGCATTTCCGTGCGGCGCATCGCCGCTGAAGCCGGGGTTTCGGTGGGGTTGCTCAATCACCATTTCGGCAGCATCGATGCACTGATCGCCGAGACCTACCACAAACTCGCCAGCGAACTGACCACCGCCCTGTGGCAGGAAGTCGACCAGGCCGTGGGCCCTGCCGCGCGGCTCGATGCATTCCTCGCCGGTTCGTTTTCCTCGCGGGTCATGGACCCGAAACTGTTGGGCGTCTGGGTGGTGTTCTGGAGCCTGATCCGCCACTCGAACCACGTGAATGACTCCCATGAAAAAAGCTACCGCGCCTACCTCGACCTGATCCGCCAGTTGCTCGACGACCTGGCCGAGAGCGAAGGCTTCGTGATCCACGACACGCGCCTGGCCGCCATCGGCTTATCGGCGATGCTCGACGGACTCTGGCTCGAGTGGTGCCTCAACCCCGGCACCTTCAGCCCCGCCAACGGGCTGCACATCTGCCGTTGCTGGATACAGGGGCTGCGTCACGGAGCATTCGGCGCCGACCACATCCTGTGACACCGGGTGCCGGGCGCTGAGCATGGCCAGGGTGCCGCTGATGGCGATCAGCACGGCGCCGAAAATCAGCGACACGTCCATCACCGTGCCCCAGACCAGGCTCGAGAGCAGGAACGCCCAGATCAACCCGGTGTACTCGAACGGCGCCAGCAGCGGCGCCGTGGCCCGGCGGAAGCTCGCAAACAGCAGGAACTGGCCAATCCCGCCCACCAGCCCCGCGCCGAGCATCCCCAGCCATGCCGGGGTCGGCGATGGCGTGTGGGTCCAGGGCAGCGTCAGCGCCATGCAGATCACAAACACCACATTGGTGATCAGCATCTGCTCCAGCACCGAGGTGTTGTCGTCCACCTGGCGCAACTGGATATAGGTAAACGCCCAGCACAGTGCTGCCGCCAATGTCAGGGCGATTGGCAATGGGTCGAGCATGTTGCTGGGGCGACAGGCGATCACCACGCCGACAAAGCCGATGATCAGCGAAATCCACTGGCCGCGACTGGCGCGCTCCTTGAGGATCAATGCCGCGAGCAACGTGACCATGATCGGTGCGGAAAAATACAGCGTGGTCATTTCCGCCAGGGTCAGGTCCTTGGCGGCGGTGTAGTACAGCAGCCAGGCCAGCAGCGACAGCAGGCCGCGAATGATCAACAGCTTGCGGCTGACCGAGTGCCAGGCACGCTTGAGCAAACCCATTCGCCCGGCGATCACGCACGCGGCGACCACCACCAGGCTGCGCCAGAACAGGATGGTGAACACTGAGTAGTCGGCCACCAGCCATTTGATCCCGGCGTCCTGCAGCGCCAGGAACGCATAGGCCAGCGAGCACAGGGCAATCCCTTGCAACGAGCGATCGGTTTTCATCCGGCAGACCTGCGCAACGGTGTGCCGCGTCGCTCGGCAATCGCGTACAGGGCTTCAATCAAAAAGGTCAGGCACAGGTAGACCCCGGCCACGAGCAGCAGCGGCTGGTAGATCTGCAAGGTCTGGGCGCGTACCACGTTGGCGGCGCCAAGCAGGTCGACTACCGCAATGGTCGAGGCCAGCGCCGTGGACTTGAGCAGCATCACCGTCTCCCCCGCCAGGGTCGGCAGCAGCAGGCGCATGGCCCGTGGCAGGCGCACCCGCAACAGTGCCTGGCGTGGCGTCATGCCGAACGCCGAGGCGGCTTCCATTTCACCCTTGGGCACGGCCAGCAGCCCGCCGCGAATCACTTCACCGACGTACGCGCCCACCGACAACACCAGGGCGAACACGATGTACCAGTAACCGTCCCGCAGGAACGGCCAGAGGAAACTCCCGCGAATCATCGGGAACTGGGCAAACAGGCTGCCCAGGCCGTAATAGAAGATGTAGATCTGGATCAGCAACGGCGTGCCCCGCAGCACACTGGTGTAGCCCAGTGCGCAACGGGCCAGCCACTTGCGCCGGGACAGCCGCGCCAGCGCTACCAGCACCGCCAGGGCGAAGCCGAGCACTGCCGAGATCACCAGCAGCGACAGCGTCGTCTGCAAGCCCTTGGCGATCAGTCCTGCGTAATAACTTATCCACTCAGGCATGTGCGGCTCACTCGACAACCGGCATCCAGCGACGAATACGTCGCTCCAGGCGCCCGGACAGGTAGTTGGAGGCCAGTGTCACCAGGTAATACAAGGCGGCGGCCGTGAGGTAGAACAACAGGTAATGCCGGGTCGAGCCCGCCGCCTGTTTGGCGGTATACAGCAGTTCGTTGGTGCCCACTACGCTGATCAGCGCGCTGTCCTTGATCAGATTGATCCACAGGTTGGACATCCCCGCCAGGGCGTATGGTGCCATGATCGGCAGGGTCACCCGACGGAACAGGCCAAAGCCGCTCAAGCCAAACGCCCGCGCCGCTTCGATCTGGCCATGGGGAATCGCGAGGATCGCCGCGCGGAAAATCTCCGAGGCGTACGCGCCTTGCACCAGCCCCAGTACCAGGACCGCTACCAGCGGGCCGCTGATGTTGAACTGCGCAAACCCCAACCACAGCATCAATGCGTTGAGGCCCATCGAGCCTGCGTAATACAGCAGCAGGATCAGCAGCAACTCGGGCACCGCGCGAAACACCGTGGTGTAGCCGCGCATCAGCATGGCTATCGGGCGCGGTGCACTGAGCTTGGCGCAGGCCACCACCAGGCCGATCAGCAGCCCCACCGCAAACGAGCCGGCGGAGATCTGCAGGGTCATCCATAACCCCTTGAGCAATGCGTTGCCCCAACCTTGTTCGCTGAAGCTGAGTAGATCGAACATCGCGGCTCCCTATTTCGATGACACGCGGTGACCCTGTGACGAGGGAGCTTGCTGTGGCGAGGGAGCTTGCTGTGGCGAGGGAGCTTGCTCCCGCTGGACTGCGTAGCAGGCCCATTTTTTGGGGGCGCTTCGCACCCCAGCGGGAGCAAGCTCCCTCGCCACAGCAAGCTCCCTCACCACAAAAACGCCCTCTCTAAAGGATTAGTTTGTGTAGGGGCTGTCGCAGACTTTGCTCACATAGGCAGGCGTATCGGCGCGTTTGCACGGGCTCACCGATACCCCAAACACGCTCTGGGACAGGTCGGCGTAGTCCTTGCTCACCAGCAACTCACCGATGGCCTTGTCGAGCCGGGCCTTGAGTTCGGTGTCTTCCTTGCGCAGGCCAGCCCCCACGCCGCGGCCGATGATCGGGTCGTAAGGCACTTCGGCGATTTCGGCCAGGCCCTGGGCCTCAGGGGTCTTGACCATCATGGCGATGGCGACGCCGTCGGCCATCATCAGGTCGGTGCGCCCGGCAATCAGGTCGGCGTTGGCCGATTCCTGGGTGTCGTAGTACTTCAGGTCAGCAATATTCTCGTAGTACTTCTTCAGGTAGTTGGCGCTGACCGTGGAGATCTGCACGCCGATGATCTTGCCCTTCAGCCCTGCCGGCGAGACTTCGACCGTGGTGCCCTTGGGGCCGGCAATGCCCAGCAGAGAATCGTAGTAGGCGCGGCTGAAGGCGATCTGTTTTTCACGCTCTTCGGTGACCGACATCGAGGAGAAAATCACGTCGATTTTCTTCGCCAGCAGCGACGGAATAATCCCGTCCCAGGCCACTTCCTTGATCTGGCACTCAGCCTTCATCAAGCCGCAGAGCTTATGGATCAGGTCGACTTCAAAGCCCGTCCACTCACCATTGCCGCCCTTTACCGTGAACGGTGGGTAGGGTTCTGCCGCCACCGCGAACACAATGGGTTTCTCCGCCGCCAACGCAGTACCTGCCGCCAGCATCAACACAGCACTGCTCAACCACTTTGCCAATCGTTTGGATTTCATGATCTTGCCCCGTCTTTTTTTGGAGTTAGCGAGTTTGATGCGCGTTGACGAACTGCCGGCAACGTTCACTGCGTGGGTCGATAAACACCGAGTCCGGCGAGCCGGTTTCCTCGATCAGGCCTTGATGCAAAAACGCGACTTTGGATGACACATCCCGGGCGAACGCCATTTCATGGGTCACCAGGATCATGGTGCGGCCTTCTTCGGCCAGGGAGCGAATCACCCGCAGGACTTCGCCCACCAGCTCCGGGTCGAGGGCCGAGGTGGGTTCGTCGAACAGCATGACTTTGGGGCGCATGGCCAGGGCTCGGGCGATGGCCACCCGCTGCTGCTGGCCGCCGGAGAGGAACGCCGGGTATTCATTGCGCTTGGCGGCCAGGCCAACCCGGTCGAGCAAGGCTTCGGCGCGCTCGATGGCTTCGGCCCGGCTTTCGCGCAGCACCTGGGTCGGCGCTTCGATCAGGTTCTCCAGCACAGTGCGATGGGGCCACAAGTTGAAGTTCTGGAACACCATGCCGAGTGTCGAGCGAATCCGCACCAGTTGCCTGGCGTCGGCCACCAGCGGTGCACCGGGCCGGCCGTAGTTGAGCTTGATGCTTTCACCGTCGACGTGGATGCTGCCCTGGTCCGGCACTTCGAGCATGTTGATGCAGCGCAGCAAGGTACTTTTGCCCGAGCCGCTGGCGCCGATCAGCGAGATCACCTCGCCTTCGTGGGCGGTCAGGGAGATACCCTTGAGCACCTCGATATTGCCAAAGCGTTTATGCAGATCGAGCACCTCGATCATCTTCTTCGCAGCCACCGGCTGTACGCTGATGATTTTCGCCGCAGGCTCGATTCGCGGTTCTCCGCCGAGCTTGGCGACGAAGCGGCTGATACGTTCACAGGCTTCGGCCAGTCGCGCTTCACCCAGGGTAAACGACAGCCGCACAAAACCCTGGGCCGGCTCGCCGAAGGCCGCGGCATCCAGCACGGAAACCCCTGCTTCGCGGAACAACCGCCAGGCGAAATCCAGGGAGCCGAGGCCGGTGTCCCGCACATCCACCAACACGAACATGCCTGCCTGCGGGGCCCGCACGTGAATGCCCGGGCAACCGCCGAGGCCTGCTACCACCAGGTCGCGGCGACGGCGGTAGGTTTCGCGCATGCCCTGGGTGACTTCATCGTGGGCCAGCACGGCGGCGGTCGCGGCCTCCATCACGAACCCCGGCAAGCCGTAGAGCATGCTCAATACCAGGGTTTCCGCGTGGGCCACCATCGCAGGCGCGGCGACGATCCAGCCGATGCGCCAGCCGGTCATGGCATGGGACTTGGACAGGCTGCCGATCACGATGCAGCGATCGGCCATGCCCGGCAACGCGGCCAGGCTATGGTATTCGCCATCGAACACCAGGCTTTCGTAGACCTCGTCCACCACTACCCACAGTTCATGCTCGATCGCCAGGTCGGCGATCACCTGCAATTCCTGAGGGTTGAGGACAACGCCGGTGGGATTGTTGGGGTTGGAGAAGAAGATCGCCCGGGTGCGAGGCGTAATGGCGGCAGCCAGCAGTGCCGGGTCGAGGCGAAAGCCCGAGTCGGCGGAACACGGCACCCGCACCAGCGTTGCGCCGCTGGCCTTGAGGGTCGCTTCGTAGGTGACGTACATCGGGTCGAGCACGATCACTTCATCACCGGCCTGCAACAGGCACAGCGAGGTGACGAACAAGGCGTTCTGCGCACCGGCCACGGTGATGACGTTTTCAGCGTCGAGCGGGCGAGCCAGGGACTGGCTGTAGCGTGCGGCGATGGCATCGCGCAGTGCCGGGCGGCCGGGGATTTCGGTGTAGTGGGTGTCGCCCTGGCGCAGGGCCTCGACGGCGGCGTCGGTGATGAACGAGGGTGTGGCGAAATCCGGATCGCCCACACTCAGGATGATGATGTCTTCGCCTTTGCTGCTGGCCTGGAAGGCGGCGTGGTGGATGTCCCAGGCGGCTACGCCCTGCCCTGCAATTCGCTCGACAAAAGGTGAAAACCGCATGCCAGTGCCTCTCGTTCAATCAGAAAAAGCGCAAGCCCGCCTGTTACCAGGCAGGGGGTGCAGCCAACATAATTGAAACTGAACACTCGTTCAACGGCAAACTTCACCGGATGTCGTTAACAGCTAAAACAGGTCGTTGTGGTGGTTTGTCCATCAGGTTGCACTGGCGGTCCTGCAGTTCTTCGGCGGAGGCCAGGTTCCATTCCTTGAGCGTCAACCGCGTGGTCAACAGTACGAAGTTGCCGTTCGCCGCCGGTGCCAACAGCAAGCTGTAACTGGCCATGGCGTCGCCCTGGGCCTGCACGTAGTCATTCAGGATGGCCAATGGGTCGCGCAGGTCGAATTCCACCGCCGACAACGTACGGGCACTGTAGGTATGCCCCTGCAGTTTTACCGGCAGGGTTTGCCAGTGCTCGTCGAGGGTTGCCGCGCGTTCGTTGAGGGTGTTGAAAATGTCGGGGCGCAGGCAGGCGATATGAATGTGCAACTGGTTTTGCGTGCGGCCATACCGCGAGTTGATCGCCAGGGATACATAACGGTCGGCAATCGGCGTTTGCAGGCCGGCCGAGAGTACATCGTGGTGTTTCCACGCCTGGGCAAAGTAATGCGGCAACAAGTCCCGGGCCAGCGCGACGTCTTCGATTCCGGTGACTTTATCGGTGGGGATCAGTAAGTCCTGGTACGGGCCGTTGAGGTCCTTGAGCAGCGCGAACCCCTTGTCCGGATCAACCTCGAGGCAGGGGCGCGGATTCTGGTGCTGGTGCTGGTCGGGCACGCATTGACGGCTGACGATCTGCCACAGCACATCGGGATTGCCACGCCATTTCCAGGCGGCTGCCACCGCCACCACACACAGCAAACCACCCATGATCTTGAACAAGGGACCGCGCTTCATGCCAAAAACCTCAACGCCAAAGGAATGTCTTGTATTGTTTTGCAAGCTGCAAGACATCCCTGTCGCAAAGGTTAACGCTGGGCCGGGGCCATGAACTCCGGCCCTACCGGGTCTTTTATCGTGCTGGCCAGAATACGGTCGATATGTTGCAGGTCGTCGGCCGTGAGCTGCCAGCCGAACGCATCTTCAACGCCTTTGAGCTGCTCCGGCCGGCGGGCGCCCCACAGTGCAACCGTGGGGCCCTGGTCCAGCACCCAGCGCAACGCCAGGGCCAGCACAGACTTGCCGTGGCATTCGCGAGCGTACACGTCCAATGCCGCGACCGCCGCCAGGTACTGCTCAAAGCGTGGCGCCTTGAATTTCGGGTCGAGCTTGCGCACGTCATCCCCGGTAAAACCCGTGGCCGCGTGCATGCTGCCGCTCAACAAACCCCGGCACAGCGAACCGTAAGCCAAAACCACCAGTGAATTTTGCTTGGCGTACGGCAGGATATCGCTGTCGATCGCCCGCTCAAACAGGTTGTAGGGCGGCTGCACGGTGTCCAGGTGCGTGTACTGGCGGAAATCGTCCATTTGCGCAGGCGAATAATTGCTCACCCCCACGGCAAGGATCTTGCCTTCACGGCGCAGTTTTTCCAGCTCGCCGGCGGTTTCCTCCTGAGCTACCAACGGGTCGGGCCAGTGAATCTGGTAGAGGTCGATGTAGTCGGTTTCGAGGCGCAGCAGTGAGTCTTCGATTTCCTTGCGGATACGTCGGGCCGTGGCATTGCGGCGCACCGTGCCGTCGTCCCATTGCAACCCGGCCTTGGTGGCGATCACCGCCGTGTGGCGTACGCCGCGCAGGGCCCGGCCGATCAGTTCTTCCGACAGCCCAAGGCCGTAGACCGGCGCACTGTCGATAAAGTTGATGCCGCTGGCCAGCGCATGGCGAATGGTCTTGACCGAGACCTCATTATCGGCGCCGCCCCACATCGAGCCACCCATGGACCAGGTGCCCAGGGCAATCCGCGAGACGGCCTTGTCGATGCCCGGGATCTTGATGGTTTCGATACTCATGAAAAAGCCTCCGCCAGAAACAATCAGTAAAAAAACGATTACTCTAGATCATCCGTGGTTGAATCGGGCTCAACGCCGCGTGCAACCCAAACCCCATAAAAGGTGCTTGATATGGCTGCGTTCAATCGCTCCGAGTTGGCCGACCTGAATGTCTTCATGGCGATCATCCGTCGCCGCAGTTTCCGGCATGCCGCCAATGAACTTGGCGTCACCACCTCGGCCCTGAGCCACACCATGCGCAACCTGGAAACGCGCCTGGGGGTCAAATTGCTGTATCGCACCAGCCGCGCCGTAGAGCCTACCGATGCCGGCGTGGTACTGGCGGAAAAACTCAGTGCCGGCTTTGCGACGATCCAGGACGGCCTCGACACCCTCGAACTGTACCGCGAGGCGCCGATTGGCCGCCTGCGCCTGAACGTACCCCGGGATGCCGCGGTGCTGCTGATTTCGCCGGTGCTCGGCGAGTTCACCCGCACCTACCCGCAACTGCGCCTGGACGTGATGATCGAGGACCGCATGCTCGACATCGTCGCAGAGGGCTACGACGCAGGAATCCGCTATGGCGCCACGGTGCCCCAGGACATGGTGGCCGTGCCGCTGACCGGCGAGCTGCGCTGGATCATGGTCGCCTCCCCGGCCTACCTCGCACAGGCAGGGACACCTGCAGTGCCCAGGGACTTGCTCACGCACTCCTGTGTACGCATGTACCTGGGCGACAAGACCACCTACAAATGGGAACTGGGCAATGGCGCACGCCAACAGCGGCTCGATGTGCCCGGCCACTTCAGCGCGGCCGACACCCAGACCATCGTTGATGCGGCCCTGCAAGGCGTGGGTATCGCCTACTGCCTGGAGAATCGCGTGCTGGCGGAACTGGCCGACGGGCGCCTGTTGGAAGTGCTGCCCGACTGGGCCTGCATCGGCGCGCCGCTGTGCATGTACTACCCCAGCCGGCGTCAGTCGCAGCCGGGATTGCGCCAGTTGATCGACATGATTCGGCTGAGGACCGCGGCGCGCCCTTAGCATGGGCGCGTAAAACGCCGTATCAATCTGCATGCCAGTGGGATGGAATCGCTGAGGGGGCATCGGGTACGAAGAGTTACACCCGCTGGTGCGAAGCGCTGCTTGGGTGTACTCGATAAATTACCGGATCCCCTCCTATGACAATTGCTCCTACTCAGGCTACGGCTTCTTTCATTCCTTTGAACGCACCTGACAAGCCGCTTCCCCCGGCGCGGCTCCAGGCCACAGCGCCGGAAAATGCCGCGCCAGGCTCCCCCGGGACCAGGATCCCCAGCCCGCGTGCCGATGCCGACGGTGAACTGGCAGGCCAGGTAGCCAGCGCGCTGCGTCAGGTCAAGGGCGACGGCCATGATGACGCGATCATGGTCGAGAACATTCCGCCGAACTCAACGTTCGGGCAGTGGTGGTCGCAGTTGGGGCGTGCCATGGAGTCTCCGCAAGTCCGTGACTGGATGAGGGAAAACGGGATAAACCCCAATTCAGTGATGATTGACCCCAATACCGGGAAGATCACCTACCAGCGCAGGCCCTCCGCCGCCGCGCAACCCAACGGCCCCGATGACAAAGGCTGGGCGCAGGTGGGCGCACAGGTCAGGGACGCCGCACGCGTTATCGGCGACGGTAACCCGATCCCCTTCAAACCGCCGCTCTCCCAAAACAGCAACAGTGCCCCCCTGTGGTTGGTGAGCCAATTCTACAAAGAGCAAGAACATATCCTGCCGGATCATGCCCACGAGCGTGCAGATGAGTTGGCGCGCGACAAGGCTTTTACCGGCGTGAGCGGCCCGCGTTTTGCGGACCTGCACGAAACCCGTGGTGAGGATGAGGTTGAGCGCCAGAAAGCCCTGGTGGGCAATACCCAGACGCTGAACACCGTGGGGCGTGAACTCAATTACCTGCTTGAGCGGATTCGATCGGGCAGCATTGGGAGCGGTGACGTTCTCGACTACCTGCAAAAGAATAAAGTCGAGCTTCACCCCGACAGCGCTTACCGCCAGGTCGGGAGCACCGACTCAGGGAGCACCATTAGCCTCAAGGAATTCCTTGAGATCAATGGCTGGGACGTGCCAACCACGCCCGAGGAGGTGGAGAACCTGACGAATTATCTGCTCAGGCCTGAACTCCAGGCGCCGCTCCATGGCAATTATGGCGGTGCGCTGGAATGGCAGCCCCCGCTTGCGCCCGAGGCGGCGAATCAGCTGCGGTCCGACCTGCGCCGCGGCAAGATCGGCGACGTTGATTTGAACGGCGCCAGGAACGTAGTGGAATACCTCATGCAGGGCAAGTCGTTCACGCCTTCCGAGCTGGCTGACCCGCAGCGGGTGCTCGACTCGCTGATCCGCTCCCCCAAGGGCAAGGCGTTGGGCGAGGCCCTCCAGGCAAAATTTGACGCGCAGTCCATCAAAGGCAGTGCCACTGATTGGCTGTTGGCAGCCATGAGTGTGGACAAAGACAACTCGTTCCGCGCGACAGACCCCAGGTCCAGGCATCACATCGCCGGTTTTGCCGTGACCGGGAACAGTACCTGGGGCAAACCCGCCTCCGGTATCGTCAGCCGGTTGGCCGAACATCTTGTCAGCACCGGCAAGGCATCGTCACCCGAGGCAGCGGCGCTACAAGCGCATCTGCTGCTCTCCACCCGCGCTCCGGAGTTCCTGGTTAAAGACATCCCGGACCAGGTCACCCCGGGTTCCCATAGTTGGGTCAGTTTTGTCACCGCGGTAGAACGCATCGAAGCGCAGTCTCCGGGTTCAACCGCAGGGATGTCCTATGGGCAGGTCATGCTCCACGCTGAGGTCGCGCCGGTCTCCGCCCAGGAGCGTTATGTCGAATATGCCGCCCAGCAAGAGGCGCTCAAGGATTGGGGAAGCGCGAACGGTATGCCGTATCCGGTGACCGAAGGCCAAATGAATGATGTACGCGATGCATTCGATGCGCAGATCACCGAACTGAGCGCGGCCAGTCAAACACAGAGCATGCCGATGCCATTACGCAAGGAAATGGCCCTGGAGCAATTGCGCAAAGCCCTGCCGGGCATGGATACGGCAACCCTGGAAGACAAGAGCATCACGTTGGAACCCGCCCATAGCGATTTCCCGGGGCCTTATTCGATCCTCGACTTGTATATGAAGGACGCGCTTCACCATCGACCTGGCGTCGAAGAACCACCGGCCGTAGGGGTACTTGGAATTGGGCCCCCGCCCCCCGCTGACAATCATTGGGTGACCTCATCCAGTACGTTGAACCTCAGCGAGGTGCTGGAAAAAACCAAAGACCTGCCAAGTATGCCGAACGTGTTCCAGGACGCGTTCGGGGAATACGCCGACGGCATCGAAAAAAGCGTCGCGACCCAGGTCAAGTGGATGGTTTCGCGGCTCCCTGAAGAAGACCGTAAAAACCTGGAATACGGCGAAATCACAGTGGTCAGGGAAGTCGACGTCGATAAGGACAACTTTGGCAAGGAAACCCGCAAGCGGGTGCCCGACGACAATTGCCTGCTGGTGAAAACCAGGCGCAACAACCAGGTGCACATCTACGAAATCAATCTCAGGACCGCAAAGATTACCGAGCGTACGGACCTGGGTGACTTCACGGCAGGCAAACAGCCTTCCAATCACACCCATTACCATAAAGACCTGGAAGAAGTCATACCTTCGGGCGAGTACGCACCCGGGTTGACGGATGAAAAAATCCAGGCCGCCAACCCCAAGAGCTTTGGCAGTGCCCGAACGTCTTATATTGCCGATGCCATGGTGAAGGATGTTGATATTCGGTCATTCAAAAAAGAGGCCGAGGGGCTCACCACGCTTGATACCGAGGTTCCCTTTTACAAGAAAGTCAATGAATTCCTCCTCAACCTGATCCCCTTGAGGTCGGCAATCGTCAACTTTCAAAACGGCAACATCGGCGAAGGTGTCGGCGACCTGGCCCTGGATATATTTGGGTTTACCGTGGGCCTCGGTGCGGCAGCCAGGGGGGCCAAGGCCGTGGCCGCCGGAGCATCGGCTTTCAGCAAGTTCGCCCAGGGCGCGAAGATTGTCGGGCGCGCGGCGCTGGGGAGTTTCAATCCGTTGAGCGGAGCTGATGATCTGGCCCGGAGTGCATTGAAGCTGGGGCGCACCACGCTTGCCGCTGGACGTAACGGCGTCAATCATCTGCGTGGCGCCTTGCGCAGTGTCGACCTGACGTCACTGGCGAAAAAGCCCGGCATTGCCGAAGGCACTTACAAGGCGGCCAATGCGACCGAAGAAGCCAAGGTGTTTGCGAAGTTTGATGACGCCACCGGTAATTGGCACGCCTTGAATGTGAAAACCAGAAAGCCCTTTGGCGAGCCGCTGGAAAATTTCAAAGCTGACGCCGTGCCGGTAGAAGCGCTTCGCGACAAACTGGAGAAGCTCCATGCCAAAACGGGATACACCGGGACAATCTGCTACGAAAAAACCATGTTCGTCGGGATGGCAGACAATGCACTCCCGTTGAAAACTCGCGAGGCCGTGCTGGGCAGTGTGGTAAGGAGCGGGGATTCCAATTACACGCAACGCTACAAGGATCTGATGGGTATTACTGCCGAGAATACCAGCGCCGTATTCAGGCCCGCGGACATTACCGAATCAGGCGTTATCAATTTCATGAGCAATAGAGCAGACGGCAATATCGTACACACCGCCTATATTCAAAAGAGCAGTGATGGAAAACTCTATATCTACAACACCAACCAAGCCGGCCTGGACAAAGCCATGTTCGATGCCACTGGCACTCTTGATCAATCGGTCGGTGCAACGGTATTCAGTCTTGATAATGACGGGCTGCAAAAGTTTCTCGACTCGGGGTTCACCTTCTCCTTCACCCCAAACAGCACCCTCAATGCCAACGTAACACGCCTGGCGACCTGACAAACCGCGCATTGCCCGAGCAGGCAATGCGCGTTTTTTGAACCTCTCTCTCCCGGCAAACCTCAAACGTTCACACAGACCATGCCCGGGACTATTCAATGACCTTCATCCTATGGATGGCCGTACTGGGCGCGGTGTTGCTCACCCTCGCCCTCACCTCCTCCTACCTGCGCTGGATGCCGGTCACCACCTCGGCGGTGTGCCTGTTGCTCGGCGTGGGTATCGGCCCGCTGGGCATGGACCTGCTGCATCTGGACATCAAGGCCTCGGCCAGTTGGATGGAACACCTGACGGAAGTCGCGGTGCTGTTTTCGCTGTTCGTCAGCGGGCTGAAACTGCGCCTGCCCCTCAAGCACCGAACCTGGCGCATTGCGTTTGGCATGGCCGGGCCGGTGATGCTCTTGACCATCCTCGGGACGTGCCTGGTGCTGCATTGGCTGCTGGGGTTGTCGTGGGGGGTTTCACTGCTGGTGGGGGCGATCCTTGCGCCCACCGACCCGGTGCTCGCGGGCCTGGTGCAGGTCAATAACGCGCAGGATTATGACGCGCTGCGCTTCGGTCTTTCCGGTGAGGCAGGCTTGAACGACGGCACGGCCTTCCCGTTCGTGATCTTTGCGCTGATTTTCATGCAGCACGGCGGGTTCGACGGTGACTGGCTGGGCGGCTGGGTGCTGAAAAACCTGCTCTGGGCCGTACCTGCCGGGTTGCTCGTGGGCTACTGGATGGGGCGTGGCATCGGTCGCGTCACCCTGAAGATGCGTATCACCAATGCCGACAGCACCCTGTCACCGAATGACTACCTGACGCTGGCCTTGATCGCCCTCGCCTATGTGGTGGCCGAAGCCATCGGCGGCTACGGCTTCCTGTCGGTATTTGCCGCCGGCCTCGGGCTGCGCCAGGCCGAGTTCAAGTCCACAGGCAACTCACAAACCCCGGCGGAACATCTGGCACAGCCGGTGGTTGGCCACATGGAAGTTGAGCCGGAGCATGCGTTGCATGGCGATGTCGGGCAACTGCAGGACACGCAGATCGCCGCCGGGGTGATGATGGGCGACATGCTCGCCTTTGGTGGGCTGGTGGAGCGTTCGATGGAAGTGTTCCTGGTGACCCTGCTGGGCGTGGTGCTGGTCAGCCATTGGGACTGGCGGGCCCTGGCGGTGGGGGCGGTGCTGTTTTGTGTGATTCGCCCCCTCAGCGTGCTGTCGATACCCTGGGGCAGCTTGCTGAATCGCCATCAGCGCGGGCTGGTGGGCTGGTTCGGGATTCGCGGGATCGGCAGCATCTACTACCTGTTCTATGCCATCAACCACGGGCTGGTGGGCACCAGCAGCGCGGTCGCGGTGAACCTGACGCTGTCAGTCATTGCCCTGAGCATCGTCGTTCATGGTCTCAGCACGCAGCCGATGCTGGCGTGGTATGAACGACGTGCCCAGGCACAACAATGACGTCTACTCCTGGTTTTCAGTGTTGCCGACGTCAGCGGCATCATCCAGGTCGTTAAGCGGTACTTCGGCATCATCCATCAATGAACCCGGGTCTTCATTGCCCGGGTCATTGAGTTCATCGTCTTCGTCTATTTCAACTGACATCACCGTCTCCTCTAACCGCCTTGGGTATCGATATCGGCATCGGTTTCAGGCTTGGGCTCGCGCTCGGGCTTGAAGTCTGGACTGTAGTCGTTTTCCTTGGCCTTGGGGTCGCTGGCAGGCTTGGGGTCTTTTGGCGCGTCGGCCGCGGTGCCGGGGGCCGGTTCGCCGCGGTCGATGGCGGGATCGTTACGATTGCTGGTTTGCGGGTCGTTGTCTGTGCTCATGGCTCACCTCTGTTGGAAAACGCAGACTGCGTAAAGGTAAGGTCCCGTGCGGGTCGGTGAAGTTCCAATTGCTTATGAGCCGGGATTGTCCACCTGGATGTAAAACGCGTAGGCCCCCAGCATCACCCAGAACACCATGAACAGCCAGGGCGCGCGCATCGAGAACAACAGCGACTTGCGATAGCCCTTGTGGGACGACTCCATCTCACTGAACAGTGGCGACTCATCGTAGGCCAGGCCCATCACCGGCTCGCTGCGCAGCAGTTCGCTCTGCTTGTAATGCCAGTGGTCGATGATTTCGTAGGCCGCCCGAATCCCCGGCCAGGCGTTGAGGGAACTGAGAATGCCCAGGGTCGCCAGGAACACGGGCACCACCAGGGTGAACAGCTTGCCCCATTCGGGGTTCAGGTTGCCCATGCCGGACACGAAGGCGATCACCAGGAATGACTGGGCCGTGAGGTAGGCGTCGGTGCGGTTGGCCAGGATGCTGGTTTCGTACTGGATTTCACGCCGGTAAAAGTCGAGACGGTCCTTGGGCGAACCGAAAATCTTAGCGTTGTGTTCGCTGTGGTCGGTCAGGCTCGATTCCGGGGTGTCGGGTGAGATGATTCTGGGCACATCCGTGCTCCGTGCTGGCATTTGAAGCAGTTTAGAAGAACCGGGCTGGTGCAAAGTTCAAGTAATCAGTGCACCGTTTTGAGGCGATAGGGCCGCATCGGTGGCGCGGGAGCTTGGGCCCGCTGGACCGGGACAGCGCTCCAGTGCGCAGCGGTCTGATTCCTTTTTTGGGGCCGCTGCGCAGCCCAGCGGGAGCAAGCTCCCTCGCCACAAGGTGGATGGCACAGGCATTGCTTTAGTCCTTTATCTGCCCGGATACAGGAGCAATCGTTACCCCCCGACCCAGAGCCCACCCCAAAAGAAAGTAAGGACCAGGCCTGCTGGCACCATCAGCCACGGGCTCATAAAAAAATGCGTTTTCTAAAGCGGCAGTGCCAAAGCGCAGTTAGTCCCGGCACTGACAAGGTAATTGGAATGGCTCGATCTTTCTTTGATGAAATGAATGACGCACAAGGCGTTTGCCGTGCGCATTATCAGGAATTCTCCCGCTGGCTGGCCAACACGCCGCCAGAACTGCTGGCCCAGCGCCGCCGTGAAGCCGACCTGCTGTTTCACCGCGCCGGGATCACCTTCACCCTGTATGGCGACGAGCAAGACACCGAGCGCCTGATCCCCTTCGATATCATCCCCCGCAGCATCCCCGCCAGTGAGTGGAGTGTCATCGAGCGTGGCTGTATCCAGCGGGTGAATGCGCTGAACATGTTCCTTGCCGACATCTACCACGACCAACGCGTCATCAAGGCCGGGATCATTCCCGCCGATCAGGTGCTGGGCAACGAGGGATACCAGAAGGCCATGGTCGGCCTGGACCTGCACCGCGATATCTACTCGCACATCTCCGGGGTCGACCTGGTGCGCGATGGCGACGGCACCTACTACGTGCTCGAAGACAACCTGCGTACCCCCAGCGGCGTGAGCTACATGCTCGAAGACCGCAAGATGATGATGCGCCTGTTCCCCGAGGTGTTCGCCAAGCAACGCATCGCCCCGGTGGACCACTATCCCAACCTGCTGCTCAAGACCCTGAAAAGCTCCAGCCGCCTGGACAACCCGAATGTGGTGGTGCTGACGCCGGGCCGGTTTAACAGCGCGTTCTTCGAGCATGCATTCCTGGCCCGGGAAATGGGCGTGGAGTTGGTGGAAGGCGCCGACCTGTTCGTGCACGACCTCAAGGTGTTCATGCGTACCACCGACGGCCCCAAGGCCGTGGATGTGATCTACCGCCGCATCGACGATGCCTTCCTCGACCCGCAGGCTTTCAACCCCGATTCGATGCTCGGTGTGCCCGGCCTGGTCGCGGCGTACTGCGCGGGCAACGTAGTGCTGGCGAATGCGATCGGCACCGGCGTGGCGGACGACAAGTCGATCTACCCGTACGTGCCGGAAATGATCCGGTTCTACCTGGATGAAGAGCCGGTCCTGCAAAACGTGCCGACGTTCCAGTGCCGCAAGCCGGATGAGCTGTCCCACGTACTGGCGCACCTGCCGGAACTGGTGGTCAAGGAAACCCAGGGTTCCGGCGGCTACGGCATGCTGGTGGGCCCAGCGTCCAGCGCGGCCGAGATCGAGGACTTCCGCCAGCGTATCAAGGCCCGCCCTCACGCCTACATCGCCCAACCGACCTTGAGCCTGTCCACTTGCCCGACATTTGTCGAAAACGGCATCGCGCCGCGGCATATCGACCTGCGACCGTTCGTGCTCTCGGGCAAGGAAACCCGCCTGGTACCCGGTGGCTTGACCCGCGTGGCGCTGCGCGAAGGCTCATTGATCGTCAACTCGTCGCAAGGCGGCGGAACCAAGGACACCTGGGTGGTGGAGGGCTGAGTATGCTGAGTAGAACCGCCGCAGATCTGTATTGGATGTCCCGTTACCTGGAGCGTGCCGAGAACCTGGCGCGCATGCTGGAAGTCAGTTATTCGCTGTCGTTGATGCCCCAGGCCGGGCGCAGTGACGGGCTGGACGAGTTGGCCATGTCGCTGCTCAGCAGCGGCACCCTGGACAGTTACCTTGAGCGCCATCAGCAACTGGACGCCGAGCGCATGCTGCACTTCTTCGCCCTCGACGAGGAAAACCCCGCCAGTATCTACAACTGCCTGCGGGCTGCACGGGGTAATGCCCATGCGGTACGGGGGCGGATCACGGCTGATATGTGGGAAAACCTCAACGCCACCTGGCTGGAGATGCGCAGTATTGCGGCCGGCGGGTTGGCGCGGCATGGCATCAGCCACTTTTGTGACTGGGTGAAGCAGCGCTCGCACCTGTTTCGTGGGGCGACGTCCGGGACGATCATGCGTAACGATGCGTATCGGTTTATTCGGCTGGGGACGTTTGTCGAGCGGGCGGATAACACGTTGCGGTTGCTGGACGCGCGGTATGAAATGTTTGGGGAAGAGTCCGAGGAAGTCAGCGACCTTTCGGCACGCGGGTATTACCAGTGGAGCGCGTTGTTGCGGGCGCTGTCGTCGTTTGAGGCGTATACCGAGCTGTACCCGAATGCGCTGAATGCGCGGTCGGTGTCGGAGTTGTTGCTGTTGCGCAGTGATGTGCCGCGCTCGTTGCATGCGTGTATCGAGGAGTTGAGCCATATCCTGGCGGACCTGCCGGGGAGTTATGGGCGTACGGCCCAGCGTTTGGCGGCGGAGTTTGAGGCGCGGCTGAGGTATACGGGGATTGATGAGATTCTGGAGGATGGGCTGCATAGCCGGTTGACGGATTTTATCGACACCGTGCGGGAGTTGGCGCGGGCGATTCATAGCTCCTACCTTGAAGTCGTCTGATGATCGTGATGATCGTTCCCACGCTGATCGTTCCCACGCTCCGCGTGGGAATGAATCCGGTGACGCTCCGCGTCACGACTTCAAGAGCGGACGCAGAGCGCCCTGGCGGCATTCCCACGCAGAGCGTGGGAACGATCGTCCAGCGTGGGAACGATCGTCGAAAGTGGGAACGATCAAAGGTCTACTGGTTTTTCACCAGTACCGGTTCTGCGCGGTACTGCTCAGGGAACAATTTTTTCAGCTGGGCTACCTTTGGCAGGTCGTTGATCACGATGTAGGGGTACGACGGGTTTTCGGTCAGGAAGTCCTGGTGATAGGACTCCGCCGGGTAGAAGGCTTTGCCCATCTCGATCTTGGTCACGATCGGCTTGTCGAAGGCTTTCGCGGCGTCGAGCTGGGCGATGTAGGCCTGGGCGACTTTTTGCTGTTCGGCGTTCTGGGCAAAGATCGCCGAGCGGTACTGGGTGCCGCTGTCCGGGCCCTGGCGGTTGAGTTCCGTGGGGTTGTGAGCGACCGAGAAGTAGATCTGCAGCAGCTTGCCGTAGCTGACCTTGCTTGGGTCGTAGGTCACGGCGACGGACTCGGCGTGGCCGGTATCGCCGCCGCTGACGCTTTCGTACTGCGCGGTGCTCGCCGCGCCGCCGTCATAGCCGGAGACGGCGTTTTTCACCCCTTGTACATGCTGGAACACACCCTGCACGCCCCAGAAGCAGCCGCCGGCGAAGACCGCGGTTTGCAGGTTGTTCGCGTCTGCCGGCAGGTCCATGGCCGGCGGCGCGATGGCCACGGCGTCGTCGGACGGGCCGAAGGAGAACGCCGAGCTGTGGCCGACAAAGGCGGCGAACGCCAGGGCCGGTAAGTACTTAAGCAGTTTCATCTCAGTCACTCCGAAACATCAGGATAAATGCGGTCAACTGTGGGAGCTGGCTTGCCTGCGATTGAGGTGGTGAATTCAACATCGCTATCGCAGGCAAGCCAGCTCCTACATTGATCGGGTTAACCATGCAAAATTTCGCTATGGGTTAGCCGAAGGTGAAGGCATAGGCCGCCACTTGCGGGTCCAGGAACTCGATGGTGAAGGTCCGGTCCTTGACCGCGCCCGGCTGGCGCACCAGTTGATACAAACGTTGTTCGGTCACGGTGCCGCTGCCATCCGGTGCGACGTCGGTGCCGTGGGCATCCCCCGGCGCCTGGCCGTCGATGCTGACCTTGAAGCGCACCGGCTTGCCGTCGGCGCCCGGGCCCAGCACCAGGTGCAGGTCACGGGCGTGGAAGCGGTAGACGATCTTGCCGTTGGCCGCTGCGAGGGTGGCTTGCTGGCCGCCGACGTTCCATGGGCCTTCCAGGGTCCAGTTATTCAAGGCCAGGTTGCCGGCTGCCGGGTAGTTCACCACCTTGTCGGTGCCCAGGGTGCCGGTGGTCACGAAGTTCTCGGCGCGCTGGAAGCCCAGGTAGGTTTCCGGCGACTGCACTTCGTTCATGTCCGGTGCGGCCTGGATGCCCTTGGCATCGGCTTCGATCAAGCCGCCCGCCACCTTGGTAGCGCCCGCCTCACGCAGCAGTTGCTGGATCACTCGCTCGGACTCGGCGTAGTCACCCTCGCCAAAATGGTGATAGCGGATCTGGCCCTTGGCATCGGCAAAGTAATGCGCCGGCCAGTACTGGTTGTTGAAGGCGCGCCAGATCTTGTAGTTGTTGTCGATGGCCACCGGGTAAGTGATGCCCAGGTCCTTCATGGCCTTGGTGACGTTGTTCACGTCGCGTTCGAAGGCGAATTCCGGAGCGTGCACACCGATCACCACCAGGCCCTGGTCGCGGTATTTCTCGGCCCAGGCCTTGACGTACGGCAAGGTGCGCAGGCAGTTGATGCAGGAGTAGGTCCAGAAATCCACCAGCACCACCTTGCCTTTCAACGCCTCGGCAGTCAGTGGCTCGGAGTTGAGCCATTGCACGGCACCGTCCAGCGGCGGCAACTGGCCTTCCACTGGCAGCGTGTCACTGCGGTTGGCGGCCATCATCGCGCCGCCGGCCATCATCGCCCCGCTCTTCTGTTCAGGCTTGGCGCTGAGTTTCTCCACCAGGCTTTGTTCCAGGCCACCGGTTGACGCCGTCGACAGGCGCGCCAGGATCCCGGTGTCCAGGCCCAGGGCGATGGCCGCCACACCGGCCAACATCAGGGCGCCGAGACCACGACGCAGCCATTCACCAGCGCCCAGCGAACGCTTCATGAAACCGAAGACTTTACCGCCGACCAGCAGCGCCAAGGCCAGGGAGGTGGCAGCCCCTGCCGCGTAGGCCAGCAAGAGCAAGGTAGTGCCGATACTGGCGCCCTGCAGCGCGGCGCCCGTCAGCACCAGCCCGAGGATGGGCCCGGCGCACGGCGCCCACAGCAGCCCGGTGGCCACGCCGATCAGGAACGATGCGCCCGGACGCGGCCGCGAATCGGCCCCGGCGGCTTCCGACAGGCGACTGCCCGCGGCCACCAGCGGCCGGGTCAGGCGCTCGGACAGGCTTGGCAGCAGCAGCGTCAGCCCGAATAGCGCAACAAACAGCAACGCGAGCCAGCGACCGTACTGATTGACTTGCACCACCCAACCGCCGCCCACCGCCGCGAGCGAGGCGACCAGGGCGAAGGTCATCGCCATCCCCAGCAGCAGCGGCAAGCCACTGCGCAAAAACGGCTGCCCGGTGCGAGCGAAGACAAAAGGCAGAACCGGCAGGATGCAGGGACTGACAATCGTCAGCACGCCGCCCAGATATGCGAGAACCAAAAGCCACATGGGGTAGACCCTTATAGGAAGACATTGAATTAAGTCGCGGTGAACGTCATGGCTGCGCCGTTCATGCAGTAGCGCAGGCCGGTGGGTGCCGGGCCGTCATCGAACACGTGGCCCTGATGACCGCCGCAGCGGCGGCAGTGGATTTCCTTGCGTACCACGCCGAAGGAGGTGTCGACGTGGCTGGCCACGGCGTTTTCCAGGGGTTGCCAGAAGCTGGGCCAGCCGGTGTGGCTTTCGAATTTGGTGGCCGAGGCGTACAGGGGCAACGCGCAACCGGCGCAGGCGAAGGTGCCGTTGCGGTGTTCACTGTTAAGGGCGCTGCTGTAGGGGCGTTCGGTGCCCTCCTCCCGCAGGATCGCGTACTGCTCGGCGGTCAACAGGGTGCGCCATTCGGCGTCGGTGTGGCTGACTTCGAAATTTTCGGCGGCTTCGGCTTCGGCGATCAGGGCGGGGCCGGCGTTGATTTTTTGCAGCAGGCCACCGGCGATTACTGCGAGGCCGAGGCCGCCGCCGGCGAGCAGGATCTGTCGACGTGAATACATGAGTTGCTCCTCACACAAGTGCGGATTGCTGGCGAAGCCCCTATGGCTGATAAACAAACTGTGGCGAGGGAGCTTGCTCCCGCTGGAGTGCGCAGCGCTCCCGGCTTTTTTGGGGCCGCTGCGCGACCCAGCGGGAGCAAGCTCCCTCGCCACAATGAGGGGGGCGTACTTTTGCCGTTGCGATGAGTAAGGTTAGGCCCGGGGTGGTCGCGGAATCCTCACGCAGAGTTAAACAATTCGTGATAACTACACTGTTGCAAAAGCCGCACAATGCGCGAATCAAGAAGACAGGTTTTTATCAATGGATCAGCCCAAACGTGTCCTGGTGGTCGAGGACGATGCCCATATTGCCGATTTGATCTGCCTGCACCTGCGGGACGAGCAGTTCGAGGTGGTTCACAGTGCCGATGGTGACGAAGGCCTGCGCCTGCTGGAGCAAGGCGGCTGGGATGCGTTGATCCTGGACCTGATGCTGCCCGGCGTCGACGGCCTGGAGATCTGCCGACGGGCCCGGGCGATGACGCGCTACACGCCGATCATTATCACCAGTGCCCGCTCCAGCGAGTTGCATCGCATCCTCGGCCTGGAGCTGGGAGCGGATGACTACCTGGCCAAGCCTTTCTCCATGCCGGAGCTGGTGGCGCGTGTCAAGGCGCTGCTGCGCCGGGTCGACGCCATGGCGCGCAACTTGAAGATGGACGCCGGCAGCCTCGACCTCGGCCAGTTGTTCATCAACCCGCTGACCCGTGACGCCACCCTGCAAGGCCAGCGGCTGGACCTCACGCCCCGGGAATTCGACCTGCTGTACTTTTTCGCCCGCCAACCGGGCAAGGTATTCTCGCGCATGGACCTGCTCAACGCCGTGTGGGGCTACAGCCACGAAGGTTACGAACACACCGTCAATACCCATATCAACCGCCTGCGGGCCAAGGTCGAGGCCGATCCGGCCAACCCGGCGCGCATCCTCACGGTGTGGGGCCGTGGCTACAAGTTTGCCGAGCAATCGGCATGAGGCTGACCCTTACCCAGCGCCTGTCCCTGGTGTTCGCGCTGTTGCTGCTGATATGCAGCGGCACGTCGGCCTGGCTGCAAGTGCGCTCCAACCACATGCATGAACTGGAAGTGGTGCAAGGCCTGTCCCGCGACCTCGCCGCGCACATCGCCCGGGATACGCAGTTGATGGACGCCGACGGTCTCAAGCCGGACGCGGTGCGCAACCTGTTCAGCCAGTTGATGCTGGTAAACCCGAGTGTCGAGGTGTACCTGCTGGACATTGACGGGCGTGTGGTCGGCAACGCTGCGCCCAGCGGCCACCTGCGCCGCGACCAGGTCAACCTGGAGCCGGTGCGCCGTTTCCTCAGCGGCGCGATGCTGCCGATCCTCGGCGACGACCCGCGCAGCGTCGACGGCCTCAAGGTGTTCAGCGCCGCGCCGCTGCGGGTCAACGGCCAGCAGGCCGGCTACCTGTATGTGGTGCTGCTGGGCGAAGCCCATGATGTGTTCGACGCCCGGGATGCCACCGGCATGGCACTGAACATCGCCCTGTGGTCCATCGCCCTGGTGGCATTGTTGTGCTTGCTCGCGGGTTTGACCGCGTTCGCCTGGATCACCCGGCCCTTGCGGCAACTGACCGAGAAGGTCGGCCAGTTCGACATCAACGGCGCACCGAAAGTCCCGCAGGCCGTGGCGCCCGAGGTTGCCAGCCAGGATGAAATCGCCGTGCTCGACCACGCCTTCGTGCAGATGGAGAACCGCCTGGGTGAACAGTGGCGCGCCATCACCCATCAAGAGCAGGAACGCCGGGAGATGGTCGCGAATATTTCCCATGACCTGCGCACACCGCTGGCCTCCTTGCATGGCTACCTGGAAACCCTGTCCCTGAAAGACGCCAGCCTGACCCCGCAGGAACGCCGGCGTTACCTGGGCATCGCCCTCGACCAGAGCCGCAAGGTCGGCGGGCTGGCCCAGTCGCTGCTGGAACTGGTACGCCTGGAACACGGGTTTGTGCAGCCGGTCATCGAAGGCTTTTCGTTACCCGACCTGGTGCAGGACATTTTCCAGAAGTTCGAACTGACCGCGGAAGCCCGGGCGATCACCCTCACCGCCAGCCTGCCACCGGTGGTGCCAACCGTATTGGCCGACCTGGGGCTGATCGAACGGGTACTCACCAACCTGCTGGATAACGCCCTGCGCCATACCCCGCCCAATGGCGAAGTTGAAGTGACCCTGGCCCCCAAGTCCGGTTTTGTTGAAGTCACGGTGAGCGACAGCGGCCCCGGGATTTCGGCGGATCTGCGCGAAGGTCTGTTCCTGCGCGCCTTCACCATTGGTGGGGCTCGACGCGATGGCGGCCTGGGCTTGCGCATCGTGCACCGGATCCTGCAACTGCACGGTCAGGAAATCCGCCTGATCGATGTGCCAGGACGCGGCGCGACGTTCACGTTCGCCCTAGAAACCCGAGCAGCAGTTCGTTGACCTTGGGCCCCTGCTCGTTCTGAATCCAGTGGCCGCAGTTGGGCAGGACGCTTTGTTGCAGGTTCGGCACGACGTCGGGCATGCGCTTGAGGGTGTGGGCTTCGAACACGCCGACCGGGTCGCGGTCACCGATCAGGAACAGCGTCGGCTGCAGCACCTGCCTGCCGGCGAGGAACTCGGTGAGCTGCCAGTTGCGTTCGAAGTTGCGGTACCAGTTCAACGGGCCGCGAAAGCCGTCATTGGCGAAGGTCTGAACATACACGTCGAGGTCCTGCTGGCTGCACCAGGCCGGGAGCGTACCGGGCAGCGGCACACCTTCCAGCAGCTTCGCGCTGGCGGGTTTCTTCTGCAGGAAAACGTCCTGGTCCTGCATGAACAGCCGTAATGTCCGCTCGATATCGGCATCCAGTTCCTTTTCAGCCACACCCGGGGCCTGGAAGTACAGGATGTAATTGAAGCGATCGGCGTACAGTTCGCGCATGATCTCGATCACCGGCCTGCGGGAGCGTCCGGCGAACGGTACCGACATCGTCACCAGCTGGCTGACGCGCTCTGGCTCGAGCAACGCCAGGTGCCAGGCCACCACGGCGCCCCAGTCATGGCCAATCATGACGACCCGGCGATGCCCGAACAGGTCCATGGCGCCCTGGATATCGGCGCACAGGGTCAGCAGGTCATAGTCGGCCACTTCCGGCGGCGCGCTGGATTGTCCATAGCCGCGCATTTCCGGGACAAACACCCGATAACCCTGGGCCACCAGCGCCGGAATCTGCTCGCGCCAGGAGTGCCAGCACTCGGGAAACCCATGCAGCAACCACACCGGCGGGCCGCTCTCGGGGCCGGCGATGTGCACGTTCAACTCAATGCCGTTGACCTTGACCTTCTGCTGCTGGATTTCGCTCATCACTGGGTTCCTTGTGTGGGGTTCGCTCGCGGTATTCCCGGGGAGAACATGCCATTACGCGCTTGAAAGCATTGCTGAAAGCGCTGTCTGACTGATAACCCAGGGACTGGCCGATCGTGGACACGCTGTTGTCGCTGGCTTTCAAGGCCTGTACCGCCAGGTGCATACGCCAGCGGGTCAGGTATTCCTGCGGTGCCAGCCCTACCCGTTGCTTGAAGTGCAAGGCGAAGGTGGAGCGGGATTGACTCGCCAGGCCGGCCATTTCACTCAATGTCCAGCGCCGGGCGGGTGCTGCGTGAATTTCCCGCAGCACCGGGGCCAGCCTTGGATCCGCCAAGGCTCCCAGCCAGCCGGTGGTATGGGTGCCCATGGAAGATTGATAGAGCCGCAGGATTTGCACCAGCATCATTTGCGCCAAATGCTCGGTCATCAGCGCCGCGCCTTGTAACGGGCTGGCGTATTCCCGGGCCAGGCGATCCAGGCACCAACGCAACACGGCGGCCTGTTCGGAGTTGGCACTCACCCGCAACACCGGCGGCAGGCTATCCAGCAACAGTCGGGCGTCGTCCCCGTAGATAAATCGTCCGCCGATCAAGAACAGATCCACCGTGGCACCCACCGTGGCGATGCCTCCCACCGCATCGGCATACACCTCACGTGCATCGAGTCCTTCAGGGCACAGATTGCTGGACAGCCTCCACGGGCGTGCCTGGGTCAACAGGAAACAATCTCCCTCATACAAGCGTATCGGTACTGCCAGCCCTTCCACTTCCAGCCAGCAACTACCCTCCACCACCGCGTTGAACTTGATGCCATCCGGCGCCGCAAAGTCAATGGCCCAGGTGCCCCCAGCCTTCAGGCCGGCGAAGGTCGAGCGATGGCTTTTTAACAGTGCCAGCACATCGGAAAGGGTATCCATAAAAGCTCCGGACGATCGCGACAGAAACACGGACTCTAGGGCATTCCGCGTCCGGGCTCCAGCGAGAGACTCTAGGCCTCCCATAAGGAGATCTTTCATGGCTGACAAACAAACCCCAATTGGCAGCGGCTTCGATGCCGGCACTACCGCCCAGCAAGCCTTGGCGGGCAGCGATTTGCGAGGCAAGACGGTGATTGTCACCGGTGGCTACTCTGGCATTGGCCTGGAAACGGTTCGCGTGTTGGTCGACGCGGGTGCGCAGGTGATCGTTCCCGCGCGGGATCCTGAAAAGGCCGAACGCAACCTCTCGGGCATCATCGGTGTTGAACACGCCAGCCTGGATTTACTCGACCCGATTTCCATCGACCGTTTTGCCGAAAACTTCCTCGCCAGCGACCGGGCATTGAACCTTCTGATCAATAGCGCCGGAATCATGGCCACACCACTGCAACGGGATACGCGAGGTTTCGAAGCGCAGTTCGCCACCAACCACCTGGGCCACTTCCAGCTAACCGCGCGGTTGTGGCCGGCGCTGCGTGAGGCTAATGGCGCACGAGTGGTTTCGGTATCATCCCTCGGCCATCGTCTCAGCCCTGTGCATTTCGATGACCCGCAATTTGAACACCGCCCCTATGACAAGTGGCTCGCCTACGGCCAATCAAAAACCGCCAACGCACTGTTCGCGGTAGCACTGGACCGACGAGGTAAAGCGGAGGGTGTGCGCGCATTTTCCGTGCACCCGGGGGAAATCCTCACCGACTTGATCCGCTACCTGGACAAGGACGACCTGGCATTCGTCGGCGCACTGGATGAGCACGGCAATATCCGCCGCGCCAGTCACTACAAGAGCCCCGAGCAAGGCGCCGCGACCTCGGTGTGGTGCGCTGTCAGCTCGCAACTGGAGGGCATGGGCGGACTCTACTGCGAAGATTGCGATGTGGCCGCTTCGTCGCAGGATGACACCCGGCGCAACGGAGTAAGACCCTGGGCTGTCGACCCGGAGCACGCCGAACGCTTATGGGCAGTGAGTCAGCAGTTGTGCAATGTCACGTTGTAGTCCGGGACCCCAGCGTTCATATTTGGCAGTCATGCACTGCCAATGAGCGACCTGAACCATGCAGCCTCCTGCCAGATACCTCGTGCCCCTTGCCGCCTCCCTTTGCGCCACCCTCGCCTGCGCCGACAGCCACGACCCGCTGCTCGCCAAGCGCGTGGATGCGGTGGTCGACAGCGCCATTGCCGACAATCGCCTGGTGGGCACCGTGGTGCTGGTGCTGCGGGACGGGCAGCTGGTTTATCACCGTGCTGCCGGCTTGGCGGACCGCGAAGACGGGCGCCCGATGACAGAGGACACGATCTTTCGCCTGGCATCGGTGACCAAACCGCTGGTATCCGCCGCCGCGATGCACCTGGTGGAACAAGGTCGCTTGGGCCTGGACGATCCGGTCAGCCGCTGGCTGCCCGACTTCAATCCCAAGCTGGCGGATGGCACCATCCCGGTGATCACCGTCAGCCAGTTGCTTAACCACACAGCCGGCCTGAGCTATGGATTTCTGGAAAGCCCGCACGGACCCTACCGCACCGCCGGGGTTTCCGATGGTTTGGGCGAGCCGGAAATCAGCTTTGCCGAGAACCTGAAGCGCATCGCCAGCGTGCCCTTGAGTTACCCGCCGGGTACCCGCTGGCAGTATTCGATGGCCACCGATGTGCTGGGTGCGGTGCTGGAAAAGGCGTCCGGCCAGAGCCTGCCGGCATTGCTCCGCGACTCGGTGACCGAACCACTGGGGCTAAGCGATACCGGGTTTTCCGTGACGGATATAAAACGCCTGTCCGCCGCCTATCAGGATGGCTCGCCACAGCCGTTGCGCATGGTCGACAAGGCCACGATCACCTCGGGCAACAGCACCGCGCTGTTTGATGTGCGGCGGATTCTCGATCCCCAGGCCTACCCTTCCGGCGGCGCA
Source organism: Pseudomonas sp. C8002 (assembly GCF_013385765.1). Taxonomy (NCBI): domain Bacteria; kingdom Pseudomonadati; phylum Pseudomonadota; class Gammaproteobacteria; order Pseudomonadales; family Pseudomonadaceae; genus Pseudomonas; species Pseudomonas sp. C8002. The sequence continues at coordinate 158,823 of NZ_JACAPJ010000031.1, read as the reverse complement.
GGCATGGCCGGGACGGCAGGTGATATTGCGCGGTTCCTGGAAACCATTCGCCGGGGCGGCGCTCCGATCCTGTCGGCACACAGCGTGCAGTTGATGGTCACCGATTCGGTCGGCGCCAAGGCGCAAACCCAGGACCCGGGCTGGGGGTTCGGTTATGGCTGGGCGGTGCTGGATGACCCGGCGTTGACAGGCACACCGCAATCCCGGGGCACCTTTGAATGGGGCGGCGCCTACGGTCACAGCTGGTTTGTCGACCCGCAGCAGAAGCTTACGGTGGTGGCACTGACCAATACGGCTTACGAAGGCATGTCCGGCCAGTTCACCCACCAGTTGCGGGATGCGGTGTATCCGCCGCAGTGATCGACCACCAGCGCGGTAATAACTGCCGCACCCGCGCTTCGCCAAACCGGTCATCAATCAGCATTACCACCCCTCGGTCCTGCTGGCTGCGGATCACCCGGCCCGCGGCTTGCACCACCTTCTGGATGCCCGGATAAAGGTAGGTGTAGTCATAACCGGCGCCGAAAATCGCGCCCATCCGCAGCTTGAGCTGCTCGTTCACCGGGTTGAGTTGCGCCAGGCCCAGGGTGGCGATAAACGCGCCGATCAGCCGGGTGCCCGGCAGGTCGATGCCTTCGCCGAATGCCCCGCCGAGCACGGCGAAACCGATGCCCTGGCTGTGCTGGGTGAACTGGTCGAGAAACCCCTGGCGCTGCGCCTCGGCCATGCCCCGTGATTGCTGCCACAGCGGGATGCGCGGGTGTCGCTCGGCAAGCAATTGCGCCACTTGCTGCAGATAATCAAAACTGCTGAAAAACGCCAGGTAGTTGCCCGGCGCCTGGGCAAACTGCGCTGCAATCAGCTCGACGATGGGCTCCAGGGACGCCTGGCGATGCACAAACCGGGTGGAGATCCGGTCGACGATATGCACCCGCAGCTGCTCGGCCTTGAACGGTGATTCCACATCCACCCAGGCCGTGTCGGGCGGCATTCCCAGCAAGTCCGCGTAGTAGTGCCGCGGGCTCAGTGTTGCGGAAAACAACACGCTGCTGCGGGCCGCTGTCAGCCGGGGCCGAATGAATTCGGCGGGCACCACGTTGCGCAGGCACAGGTTTGATGAACTGCGCTTGCCGCTGAGTTCGCGTTTGCTGATGTCGAAAATGAAGTGTTCGTTGAACAGCTCGGCGACCTTGGCAAACTGCAACGCCTCGAAGTAGAAGGCTTGCAGTTCGCCATTGAGTGCTTCGGGATGGTCGTTGAAATATTCACCCATGGCGCTGGTGCACAGACTCAGCGCCTGCAGCAGTTTGTCGGGTTTCTGGGCGTAGGCCTGATAAGGCGCCACTTGCTCCTTGTGCAGGGCATTCCACTCACGGTTCAGGCGCTGGAGCGGCTTTTTCAGCGGCTCGGGTGCGATCTCGCGCAGGGTCTTGAGCGTGTACTGGTCGAGGGCCGCGCTGTACATCGAGCGGCCACGCTCCACCAGGTTGTGGGCTTCGTCCACCAGCACCGCGACGCGCCACTGGTTGAGCTGGGCCAGGCCGAACAGCATGGCGCCGAAGTCGAAGTAATAGTTGTAGTCGGCGACCACCACGTCGGCCCAGCGTGCCATTTCCTGGCTCAGGTAATAGGGGCAGACGTCATGGGCCAAGGCGACTTCCCGCAGGTTGCGCTGGTCCAGCAGGCGCACGCGGGAAGCAGCTTCGCGGGCCGCCGGCAAGCGGTCATAAAAACCCTTCGCCAGTGGGCAGGAGTCGCCGTGGCAGGCTTTGTCCAGGTGTTCGCAGGCCTTGTCCCGCGCCACCAGCTCCAGCACCCGCAATGGCAGATCGGGGCTGCTGTCATACAGCACCTGCGCCGCATCCAGCGCGAGTTTGCGGCCCGGGGTCTTGGCGGTCAGGAAGAACACCTTGTCCAGCTGTTGCGATGCCATGGCCTTGAGCATCGGGAAAATCGTGCCGACGGTCTTGCCAATTCCGGTAGGCGCCTGGGCCATCAGGCAGCGGCCGGTGCTGACCGCCTTGTAGACCGTTTCCGCCAGGGCGCGCTGGCCCGGGCGAAACGCCGCATGGGGAAAGCCCAGGGCAACCGCTGCGGCATTGCGGGCTTCGCGCTGGTGCATTTCCTGTTCGGCCCAGCCGAGGAACAGGGTGCATTGCTGCACGAAGAATGCCTGCAGGTCGTCAGCCTGAAACCGTTGGCTGAGCAGCGTCTCGTGCTCGCCGACAATGTCGAAGTACACCAGCGCCAGGACAATCTCCGACAACCCGAGCTTCTGGCACATCAACCAGCCGTAGACCTTGACCTGGGCCCAGTGCAGTTGCCGGTGGTTGGCCGGTTGTTTGTCCAGGTCGCCGCGATAGGTTTTCACCTCTTCCAGCTGGTTGCGGTCCGGGTCGTAGCCATCCGCCCTGCCCCGGACTTTCAACTGCTGGTATTCGCCCTCCAGCGCGACTTCATTCTGGTAATGGGCGCTGCGCCGCGAGGCCACGGTGCGGTGGCCGACAATCCCTTCCTGGGCACTGGGAGACGGGGTAAAACGCAGGTCGAGGTCGCCGACCTTGGCGGTGAATTCACATAACGCACGCACCGCAACGCTGTAGCTCAAGCGGCCTGCCCCGCCCAGCGCACATAACACACAGTGACGGGCATCTGGTGTTCGCCGCAGAACTCCAGCCAGCGCAACTGGTTGTCCTGCAGGCGATCACCGGGGCCTTTGACTTCGATCATGCGGTAGGTTTTTTCTTCGGGCCAGAACTGGATCAGGTCGGGCATGCCGGCGCGGTTGGCGCGGATATCCAGCAGCAGGCGTTCGAACCAGTGGCGCAGGTGCGCCGCTGGCAGGCAGTCGAGGGCCTGGTCGAGCAGTTCTTCGCTGAGCACGTTCCAGAACACGAAGGGTGACTGGATGCCCCATTTGTCTACATAACGCTGGCGAATGGTGTGCTTGTAGCGCCCATCGTCCAGTTGGCCCAGGCACTCGGCGAACAGCTCGGCGCGCCGCAGATGAAAATCCTCGCTGTGCAGGTCTACCGGCCCGCGCTGGAACGGGTGGAAAAACGACCCCGGCAACGGCGCGAAAATCGCCGGCCAGCACAGCAGGCCAAACAGCGAATTGATCAGGCTGTTCTCGACGTAATGCACGGGTGCACCATCGTCGCTGAGGTGCGCCTGTACGCAATACTCCACCGACATCATCGGTTCCGGAGCCGGCAGTTCGAGGTCCAGGCGCACGATCTCGCGGGGTTTTGCCCTGGGCAGCGCCGGCTCGCCGAGCTTGCGTCGCAGCCTGGGTATCACGCGCAGCAAGTGCTGCTGTTCGGCAGCGCTTTCCGGGGCCTGTTGCGCCTCACGGGCCAGCCCCATCGCCTGGGCAAAATCCTCCTGGCGCTCCAGCACCCGGATCAGCCGCGCCCGTGCGCCGGGATAGGTGCAGCCCCGGTAGATAGCTTCTGCCAGGGCCAACTCGGCGCTGCGCTCACAATACTGGCCCACCTGGAACAACAACTTGGCCCGACGTTTCTCCAGCCAGGGGTTGTCGGTGTGCAAGGTAGCGATTTGTTCCAGCACGCCATCGAGTGCCTCGCCCGCTTCAAAGGCCTGCTGGCACTGATGCAGGAACAGGAAGCCGTGCACATCGTCACGGCTGCGCAAACCGCGGGATTCGGCGCAGAATTCGACTTTCTCGTAGGTAAAGATCCCCAGGTCCGCCAGCACAAATTCCGACCAGTCCTGATAGAGATTACCGAAGAACATCAGGCGCAGGCGGTCGCACAGTTCCATCACGGTGAGGCTGTAAAGCTGATCGGCCAGGTCCGGGCACCAGTGCTGGAAGTGACGCAGTTCACAAAACTGCGTTGACAGCGTTTCCAGCCAGTCCGCCTTCCTGGCCTTGGGTTGCTCGATCCAGGGTTTGAACGCCGCCAGGATTTCCGCTTTCTGCAACAGGCCGAACAACTCGGCGAACGACAACAGGCATTGATCCGTCACCCAACCCTGTTCCAGCAAAGGCACAACCGCCTCGTGTACCGCGCCGATCTCGACATAGTTGAGCTTGCCCGCCCGGAAATGCGCGCCCTTGCGCATCACCATGCGTACCAGTAACGCCTGGGATGCCTGCGGCAAGCTGTCAAATTGCTGAATGAAATGCTCTTCGTCCGGGGCCAGCAAATCGGCATAACGCTGCCCCAGCCAGGCGAGCACTTGGCGGAAGTTATGCAGGTAATAGAGCGGATCTTCTAGGGGATTGGACATTTCAGGCACTGGATCAACCACTGTTTATGCATACAGAGTGCCGTCCCTGACCGACTGTTGCAATCAGTAATAGATCAAAGGCACACGCAACTTTTTGCGTAATAATGATCAGATGGCTGTCAGCCACATTAAATGAGTCTCCCCCGACCGCTCAGGTGCGGGGTTTTCGAAGGATCAGGGTAAGGGTTATGAGCATGAAGAATTTGGGTCTGGCGGTGGGTATGTTGACGTTGCTGGTATTGGCCGGTTGCTCCACGCAGACGGTGGTGACGTTGCAGAACGGCACTCAATACCTGACCAAGGACGTGCCCAACGCGAAAACCGCCGATGGCTTCTACGAATTCACCGATATCGCCGGCAAGCATATTCGCGTCAAGGCCGATGACGTCGCGACCGTGATGAAGGAGAAATAAAAAGTGGGAGCCCGTCGGCTCCCACTTTTCTTTGCCATGATCGTTTCTTTGCAATGATCGTTCCCACGTTCTACGTGGGAATGCATCCCGTGACGCTCCGCGTCACCACTACGCAAGACGTAAACCGTGGGTTGGCCGTTGGACGCAGAGCGTCCGGGGCGGCGTTCCCACGCAGAGCGTGGGAACGATCAATCCGTGGCGCTACTTAGCCGATGGAAACCCCATCGCCCCAAACCCCGGCGAGCCCAACGCCAACCAGCGTCACCGAGTCCGCGCCAAAGCTCAGCACGGTATCGCCCCCCACCACCTTGGCATGGTCACGCCAGTCCGCACTGCCCTCCACGTCCCTGAACACCAGCTTGTCGGTGGACTGGTAACCAATCACCCGGTCCTGCCCAAACTGCCCGCCGAACAGAAAGGTGTTATGCCCGCTGTTGTCGCGGATAGTGTCATTGCCCTTGCCGCCCTCGATGAAATCCACGCCCTTGCCACCCTGAATCAGGTCATCGCCATCACTGCCGATGATGAACGTGTTGCCCTTGTGCGGCTCGGCATTGCGGTTGAGGTCCTGCACCCAGGTATTGGCCCGGGCCGGGTCCGACAGGTTGGCCACGATAATCGTTGAGTCCCGGCTGGTCAGGTCGTAGAACTGCGAGTCCAGGACCCGCGTCATGCCATCCCCATACCCGGTGGGCAAATGAGAAAGCCAGGTGGGAACATTGACGATGGAAAACGGCAGGACATTCCACAGCGTCGACGCGTAGTGATCGTTGAAGCTGACGATATTGTCCGTGGTCGACTCATGGGGCTTGTCGTGCACGCCCAGTGACGAGAAGTTGAACGACGAACCGTCCAGCGCGCGAAACACCGGGTCGTTTTCATAACCGATGTTCAGCACCTTGTCGCCGGCACTCTGGGTTGGCGAGGCATAAGCCACATAGTTGGAGTCCTTGTAGAACCCCGACCATTTATTACCGCTCAGGTCAGCCATGCTGTTGACCGCCAGGCCACCCAGGCTATGGCCGCTGACCACCACGTCCTTGCCCGTCAACCCATGACTGCCGGCATACGCCGCGACATCCTTGAGCAAGGTGCCGAAGGCTTCGCCGGCGTAGTTTTTCGCATAATCCTTGGGCCCCAGCGCCGCCAGCAGGTCGCTGACCAGATCGCCGATGGAGTCGCTGATCAAGGTTTCCCGAGGCCCCGAAGTCCCGCGAAAACCAATGCCGATTTCCAGCAGCTTGCCGTCGCCATCGTACTTGCCCAGCACTTCCACCTGCGCGGTGGTGTAGCCGGGCTTTTCACCGAAGAACGTGCCCCGGGCGTCCACCTTGCCGCCGTAGCCCAGGGTACTGGCGCTGATGGGCGTCCAGCCGGCCTTGTTGACCGCCTCGAGGGCGGCTTTTTCCGAATCCGGGTTCCAGGGAATGCCCGGAATCACCCCCTGTGAATCGGTGCTGCCCAGCAGCGCCCCCACCAGAGTGGCGGGCAGCCCCAGGCCAAAACCGTTGTGCTGGTAACCCACGGCAAAGCCGTTGTCCAGGTTGTGATAGGAGTACAGCGTGATCGCCATGGCATCGGCGAACAACGCTTTGGAGCCCTCGGTGCCGAGGTTTTTATAGTCGAAAACACCCATGGTATTGCCTCTCTTTTGTTGGAATTGTCGAGAAAGCCGAATCTGCACAAATGGACGATTGGAACCGGATCAATGTGGGAGCGGGCTTGCTCGCGAAGGCGGTGGATCAGTCAACCCATCCACCGACTGGCACACCGCTTTCGCGAGCAAGCCCGCTCCCACATTTCCAACTGCGGTGTTTAGAAAGCCCAGTCCAGGCTCAAACCCACCCCATGGACTTTCTCCTTGCTGGCCAGCAGGCCGTTGTAATCCAGATTCACCTTCGCCTCCTTGCTCAACGCCAGGCTGACCCGCGCCCCCACCAATGCCGCATCACGCACCATCGACGAACTCTCCACAGTGAACGAAGGGCCGCCCGAGGCAAACGCCAGGTGCCGCTCGGAATCGACGCTGCTCAGGTTGTGCTGCCAACCCAGGGTGCCGGAAAGCTCCAGTTGCTGATGGTCATTGATATTCAAGGTTTTCAGCGCTCGAGCACCCAGGGTACTCAACACCACATCGCGGCTGTCATCCCGGCCCTTCAAGGCCGCCGCATCACCCTTCTCGGTAAACCCATCGGCATCCAGATGCACGTACGCCAGGTTGGCGAACGGTTCCAGGGCCAGGGGGTGCAGGTTCAGGCGATACGCCGCCTCGGTAAACACCTGGGTACTGCGGGCATCCACCTTGGCTTTCTGCTTGCCGGCGACTTCACCGTATTGCAGCTCGCGCTTCACATCGGCGCGGTGCCAGCTGTAGGTCGCACCACCGCTCAAGCGCAAGGCACCGATTTCATGCCCGGCATACGCACCCAGGTGATAGCTGTCCACCGATGCCCGGGAATGGGTGTCGCTGCCCATGTTCAGCGATGTATCGCTGTACCCCGCCACCAGGCCTACACGGGTGTCTTCATCCAACGCGCCGTCCACACCCGCCAGCATGCCGCCGATGGAGGTGGTGTAGCCCGCCGTATCGCTGCCGCTGTCGGTCTTGCCCCAGGCGCCCAACGCCTTGACCCAGACGTTGCCACGGCTGTCGACGGTCTGGCTCGATGCGCCCATTTGCCCTTGCTGCAAACGCTCGCCCACGGCTTCGCGCAGGTAGCGGTTGTCATTGACCAACGCGGTTTCCAGCGCCGGGTAGATTTCCCCGGACAGCTGCTGGAATGCACCCTGGGCCGAGGCCGCATTCGGCGCCAGCAACAGGCTTTCGTACACGGCGTTGCCCGCGCCCAACTGCTCGGCAGCAGCGGCCACCGAACGTTGGTTCGGGGTGGCGGCCACACTGGCAAAGGTGTTGGCATTGCGCCCCACATCCAGTTGCACGCCGTTGGCGGCGTAGTTCAGGGTACCGCCGATAAACAGATAGTTGGGCAGCACCGAACCGAAGCTGCCGGTAATCCCGCCCGCAGCCTGCAGGATGTTGTACTGGCGACCGATCAGGCTTTCGGCCTGGGTCTGGGTCAGCAGCGTCGGGCTGTTTTCCAGGGCCAGGGTCACCGTGCCGCCGCTGAGGGTGGCCTTGCCACCGGCGACGATGCGATCACTGTTGGTGGCCGACAACTCCACCGCATAGGTGGAGCCCGCCGCGAAGCTCACATCCCCGGCCACGTTCAGGGTGCCGATGGAGTTGCCCGGCGCCACGGTACCGCCGCTGTTCGCTGTCAGCGAACCAATGCGCCCGGAACCACCCACTACGCCGCTGCTGCTGACGGTAACGTCGGAGGTGATCGAGCCATTGATCGCCAGCAACCCTTGGTTGACCAGGGTCGGGCCGCTGTAGGTGTTGGTGCCGGTCAGTACCAGCGCGCCAATGCCCTGCTTGGTCAGGCCGCCATGCCCGGAGATATCGTTGCTCCACACATCCAGCCCGCAATGCACATCGGTGCACGTGCGCTGGGTCGGTTTGCCGGCATCCACCACGGCGCCAATCCCTGGCAGGTCTGCGACAAACTGGCCGGAGCCGTAGGCGCCGTCGATACGAAACTCCGCCGGGATATCCTCAGCCGTCACAAACATCCCCGGGCCGTTGATGGCCTTGCCCAGGTTGATCATGCCCCAACCGTACAGCGAGTCGATGCCCGGTGCGCCGAGGTCGGTCGCGGTGGTTTTCAGCAGCGTGGAGATCTGGTCGCCGCTCATGTACGGGAAGCGCTCCATCAACACCGCTGCACTGCCGGCCACATGCGGCGCGGCCATGGAGGTGCCGTTGAAATTGGCGTAGTCGGTGGTCAGGTTTTCCAGGGAGGTGCCGTTGATCACCGAGCTGTAGATCTTGGTGCCAGGGGCCGCGACGCAAAAGCTGGCGGCATACCCGCAGCGCGAGGAAAACGTACTGATTACGTAAGGATCGGAACTGGCGGTGTCGGGATTCTGTTGCAAGGCCGCCACCGACAGCCAGTTGGGTGCAATCTCCGGCACGAAGTACGCCAGGCCCGAGATCGCATCCGGGTTGTTGCGGTTGTAGTCGTTGCCGGCGGCAAAGATCGTCAGCACGCCGCTGCGGGCCGCATCAATGGCGCCCTGATAAGCGCCACCTGCGATCGTCCCAAGGATCGGCCGAATGTTATTGAACTGGGCCTGGGCTTCATTGACCGTGAAGTTGGGGAATGCCGGATCTCGGCCGCCCTTGGCGTACTGGTCACCAATGCCGATGCCCCAGCTGTTGTTGATAATGCGTGCGCCGCTGGCCACCAGCGCGTCCCAACCGGCTTTGTAGACCGCACCGTCGTTGCCCAGGATAATCCCGTCTTCGGGGCCCGGGTCACCGTTTTCGGCGCTGATAATCTGCGCATCGAACGCCACGCCGTGCATTGGCCCGCCGTCGCGGTTACCCGCGGCGATGCCGCCTACGTGGGTGCCGTGATTGCCGAGCTTGCCGTTGGAACCCAGGGAAGGCGTGCCGTCGTAGCGAAACGCATCCCCGGCCTTCACCGGGATGTACGGGTCGGTGTATTGGCGAATGCCTTCGGTCACGATCGTGACGACTTTGCCGGGGCTGGCGAATTCCGGATGCTGGGCATACACCGGCTGGTCGAAGATCCCCAGCTTCACGCCCTTGCCGGTGTAGCCGGCGGCGTAGGCGGCATCTGCATGCACGGCGCCCAGGCCCCAATCGGCCTTGAATTCATTACTGCGCCAACTGGCAGCATCTCCCAGTTTTCCGGTTTCCACGTAGGGTGCGGCCTGGGCGGTACCCAGGCTGGCCAGGCAACACAGCAACGCGCCGTATGGCACGCAGCTCAGGGCCTTGAGCGGGTAGCCCGGGCCTGTTGGGATGGCGGATTGAAACCCTCGTTTTGCTTTTTTCACGGTGACCTTCCTTAGTTTTTATTGCACTTGTATAAATCACGTTTCTCCCAAGCGTCGCCGACCCCATGTGGGAGCGGGCTTGCTCGCGAATGCGGTGGCTCAGTTACAGGTGCGTCGACTGACACACCGCATTCGCGAGCAAGCCCGCTCCCACAGTTGACCTCTTTCGGTCTCAGGATCTTGCTCAGAACTGCCAGTTCAGGCTCAACCCCACACCCTGGATTTTTTCCCGGCCAGCCAATTGGCCGGTGTAGTCGAGGTTGACCCGTGTGCTTTTGCTCAACGCCAGGCTCGCCTGCACGCCCACCAATGCCGCGTCGCGCATCAACGGCGAGCTTTGCACCGCAAACGACGGCCCTCCGGCGACAAACGCCAGGTGCTCTTCGGATTCAACGGCACTCAGGCTGTGCTGCCAGCCCAGCGAGCCGGAAACGTCCAGTTGCTGGCGGTCATTGAGGGGGAAGGTTTTTGCCGCCCGCAGGCCCAGGGTGCTCAGCACTGCATCGCGGCTATCGCTGCCACGCTCCAGCGCGGCGGCGTCGCCCTTCTCGTGAAAGCGTTCGTTGTCCAGATGCACGTAAGCCAGGTTGGCGAACGGCTCCAGCGCCACCGAGGACACGTTCAAACGGTAGGCCGCTTCGGTAAATACCTGGGCACTGCGCGCATCCAGCTTGGTCTTCTGCTTGCCGCTGACTTCGCCGTACTGCAAGTCGCGTTTCACGTCGCCGCGATGCCAGCTGTAGGCACCGCCGACGTTCAAGCGCCAATTGCCCAGCTCATGCCCGGCGTAGGCGCCGAGGTGGTAGCTGTCGATGGACGCCGATGAATGCGTGCCGCTGCCCATGTTCAGCGAGCTGTCGCTGTAACCGGCCACGAGACCGGCACGGGTCTGCTCGTCCAGCGCGCCGTCGACACCGGCCAGCATGCCGCCCAGTGAGCTGGTGTAGCCTGCCGTGTCGCTGCGGCTGTCGGTCTTGCCCCAACTGCCGAGCGCCTTGACCCACACGTTGCTCTCACCGGTAACCGGCGTATGGCGCAGGCGCTCGCCCACGGCATCGCGTACCTGGCGGCTGTCATTGATCAGCATTGTGCCGATGGCCGGGTAGATTTCTCCCGACAGCTGCTGGAAACCCGACTGCGCCGTGGCTGCCGAGTCTGACCGCAGGATGCTTTCGTACACCGGATTACCGGCGCCCAACTGCTCGGCGGCCGCCGCCACCGAACGCTGGTTACGAGTGGCACCGACACTGGCGAAACTCGCATCACTGCGGGCAATGCCCAGTTGCACACCGTTGGCGGCATAGTCGAGGGTGCCGCCGAGGAACAGGTAGTTGGGCAACACGGCACCGAACTGGCCCTGGATCCCGCCAGCCGCCTGGAGGATGTTGTACTGGCGCCCCACCAGGCTTTCCGCCTGTTGCAGGCTGAGCAGGGTCGGGCTGTTTTCCAGGGCCAGGGTCACGGTGCCGCCGCCGAGGATTGCCTTGCCCGTGGCGACAATCCGGTCGCTGGTGGTGGGGGTGAGTTCGACCGCATAGGTGGAGCCGGCGGCGAGGTTTACATCCCCGGCCACCTGCAAGGTGCCCACGGAATTGCCCGGCGCCACGGTGCCGCCGCTATTGACCTGTAACGCCGCGATGCGACCGGAGCCGCCCAACGTGCCGCTGTCATTGACCGTCACCGCGGACGTCAGCGAGCCATTCACCGCCAACCGGCCGCCATTCACGGTGGTCGGGCCACGGTAGGTGTTTTCGCCCGCCAGGATCAGGCTGCCCGCACCGGATTTGGTCAGGCTGCCTTCGTAGATACGCTGGGCCGCGGCTGCAGCACGGGCAGTGCCTACGGCATAGTCCGTCTGGTCCTGCTGACTCGCGCCGGCGCCCACGCCGTTCTCCCAGCCCTTGTCGCGCAGGGTTTGCTGCCAGGCCAGGGTTTCGGCGCTGTCTTCGGCCTGACGCTGGATCAGCGCCTTGTCGGAGATCGCATTGCTCCACACATCGCCCTGCCCGGCCGCCAACGTGACATTCATCGGCCCGAGCAATTGCCCGGGCCCGTGCATTGCTCGGCCAAGGTCCGGCACGCCCCAGCCGACCTGAGTGGTCGGTGCATCGGTGACCGCGCCATTGAGCTGGGTGGCCGTGGTCAACAGCACCTGCAAGGCCTGTTCGTTGTTCAGGTATGGATAGCGTTCCATCACCAGCGCCAGTGCGCCGGTGGCATGGGGCGCCGACATCGAGGTGCCGGATTTCACCCCATAACCGCCATCGGGAATGGTGCTGTTGATCAACGCCCCGGGGGTGGAAATGCACCAGTACTTGGCGATGCCGCACTGGTTGTATTTCTGGTTGTTCGCCTTGTCCAGGCCCGATACCGCCAGCCAGTGGCCTTCCAGCTCCGGCTGGAAATAAGGCAAGGCCGAACGCACGCTGGCGTTGGCGTAGCCGCTGTTGCCAGCACTGAACACGTTGATCACCCCGGCCTTGGCCACCTCCGCAGCGGCATCCAGCCAGGTGTTCTGGTTGTAGTGCTGGGCATAGGCAGCGTGCAGGTCGCCAATGGTCTGGTAGCTGACATCCTTGGGTTGGCTGCCCCAACTGTTATTGATCGCGCGCACGCCGGAATCCACCAGCGCGCTGTACACCGCCTTGAAGTACTTGGGGTCTGGCGTGGGGCCGAACAGGAAGCTGTCGCTGGCGTTGGTGTTGCCGACGTAGATCTGCGCGTTGTACGCCACGCCGTGCATGCCCACGCCATCGCGGGCCGCGCCCATGGTGCCGGTCACGTGGGTGCCGTGGGAGTCATTGTTTGGGTTGAGCGCGCCGGTGGTCGTGAAGGGGCTGCCATCGACATAGGTGCCACTGGCGGTGACCGCGTGATAGCGGTCTTTTGAGGCTTCGGGATGGTTGGGGTCGAAACCCGAGTCCAGGGCGCCGATCTTCACGCCACTGCCGGTGATGCCGCTCGCATAGGCCTCGTTGGCTTTCATCCGGTCCAGGCCCCAGTCGCTCTGGAACTCGGCGGTGCGCCAACTGCCGGGGTCGCCGACTTTTCCGGCTTCGATGTACTGCCCGTGGGCCGCCACTGACAGCAGCAGCAAGGAGCCTGCGGTGAAGGGTTTGAAGCAAGGTGAACCAGTGATCATGAAGAGTCCCTTTTCTTATTGTTGAAATACCTGTGGCGAGGGAGCTTGCTCCCGCTGGAGTGCGCAGCGCTCCCAAGATCTTGGGGCCGCTACGCAGCCCAGCGGGAGCAAGCTCCCTCGCCACAACAAGCGCCCTTGCCACAGAAAGCTCCCTTGCCAAAACAAGCGCCCATGCCACCAAAGCTCCCTTGCACCAAGTGCTACTCGTCCAGGCATCAGCGGCTCTCAGGACCAAACGCCTCGTCCACCTTGGCCAGGTCGGTGTCACGCAAGTTGCCCGCGTAGTAATGCAATTTGGTCCAGGCCATCAGGTAGTCGTACCGTGCCTGGGCCAGGTCGCGACGGGTGCTGTACAACTGCTGCTCGGCGTTCAGCGCATCGAGGTTGACCCGCTCGCCCCCGAGGATGCTTTGCTTGGTCGAGACCACCAGCGCTTCAGCCGAAGTCAGCGCCTTTTGATACGCCCGCAACTTGCTGACGCCCGACAGGCAAGCACTGAACTGGCGTCGCAGTTCGATCAGGGTTTCGCGGGTCTTGCCTTCCAGTTCGTACTCGGCCTGCTCCATGGCGCGGCTGGCCTGGCGGGTGGAAGCCGAGACGCCGCCACCGGCATACAACGGCATGCTGACTTCGATGCCGATGGTGTTGGTGTCGTAGCGCTGGTTGTAGGTGTTGCCGCTGTCGGATTCCTGCTGGCGCGAGCTGGCATACGCCGTGATGCGTGGCAGGTGCCCCGAACGGTTGCGCTCCACTTCATAACGCGCCACTTCCACGGACTGGCGTTGCGAGGCCAGGTTGGGGTTGTTGGTCAGCGCCAGTTCGTGCCAGGTGTCGTAATTGGCCGGGGTCAGGGTGAAGGCGGCAAAACCCGGGTTCAGCGGCGCCAGGTCGTTGATGTTGACGCTCTGCACGCCAATCAGCGCCCCGAGTTCGCGCAGCGAGGCGTCCTGTTCATCCAGCGCCTGGATTTCCTCGGCAGTCGCCAGCTCATAACGCGACTCGGCTTCCAGGATGTCGGTGCGGGTGCCCTCACCCTGCTGGAACAGATGCTGGTTCTGCTGGAACTGCTGCTCGTAGGCCTTTTTCTTGGCGCGGGCAATGTCGATCTGGTCCTGGGCAAACAACGCCTGGGTGTAATAGGTCAGCACCCGCACCAGCAGCGCCTGGCTCTTGTCGCGGAAGCTCTCGTCGGCAAACAGTGCCTGGGCCACGCCCTTGCGGTAGTTGGCATAGGCTTCGTAGTCGAACAGCGGCTGTTGCAGGGTGAACGTGGAGCCATAGCTGTTGTAGTTGCGGTCATCGTGATAATTGCCGCCGCGCCCGTCGGGCAAGGTGGCCTGGGAGTTGTTGCGGCCCTTGTTGTAGTTGTACGAGAGCTTGGGCAGCAGGCCGGCGCGGCCGATGGTGCGGTTTTCCAGGCCGGCGTCGCGTTCCTTGATGGCGCCGAGGAATACCGGGTCGTTGCGCAGGGCCTGTTCGTAGACATCGAACGGGCCCATGGCGGCCTGGGCGCTGCCGCAGGCGAGCAGCAAGGCGATGAACATCGGCTTCATGCTCATTCCTCGGTCAATGCCGAGCCGGCGCGGTCCAGCAGCGGCTTGAACAGGTAATTGAGCAAGGAGCGCTCGCCGGTGCGGATGAACATCTCGGCGGGCATCCCCGGCTTGATCACCAGGCCATGGAGTTTCTCCAGGGCGCTGCTGCTGACGGTGGTGCGCAGCACGTAGTAAGGCATGCCGGTTTTTTCGTCGAGCATCTGGTCGGCGGAGATCAGGCTCACCTCCCCCGGCACCCGCGGCGTGCGGCTCTGATTGAAGGCGGTGAAGAGAATGTCCACCGGCAAGTGCGCACCGACCTTGTCCACCAGGTGCACTGGCAGGCGCCCTTCGACTTCCAGGCGGGTGTCCTGGGGCACGATTTCCAGCAGGGTTTCACCGGCACGCACCACGGCGCCTTCGGTGTGCACGCCCAGGTTGACCGCGATGCCATCGGCGGGCGCGTTGATCTCGCTGTGCTGCAGGTCGAAACCGGCGGAGGTCAATTGTTGCTCCAGGGTCAGGCTGCGCAGCTGCGCGTCGGCCAGTTGGCTGCGCACTTCCTTCTGGTACTCCTCGCTGTGCTGCTGCAACTTGAGGCGCGATTCGAGGATGCCCTGCTCCACCCGCCCGCTTTCGCCGGTGTTCTGCGCCAGGTCCTGTTGCACCTGGGATAACTGGCGCTGGTATTCCATCAGCCGGTTGCGCGGGATGTAGCCGTTGTCGGCCAGGGGTTGCAGGTTGTTCAACTGGTCTCGCAGGGATTGCGCCTGGGCCGTCAGGTCACTACGGGCGCGACGCATGCCGTTCAGTTGCGCCGTAGCGCCTTCGATACTGGCGCGAATCCCGGCCTGTTCCCGGGCAAAGGCTTCGCGGCGGCTACTGAACAGTTGACGCTGGCCTTCGAGGACCAGTGCCAGGGCTTGATCCGGGTTGCCGCTCAGCTCGGGCGGAAAGGTGATCGTCGACTGGTTATCCCGCTCGCTCTGCCACCGTGCCACGCTGGCCCAGGCCATGCGGTACTGGGCTTGCAGGGAGTGCACGTCGGCCTGGTTCTGCGTCTGGTCGAGACGGAACAGCGGCTGGCCCTGCTTCACCGCCTCGCCCTCACGCACCAGGATCCGGCTGACCACGCCGGGGCTCAGGGTTTGCACCGCCTTGCGCTTGCCCGAGACCACCACCGTGCCTTGTACCGGGATCCCCTGGTCCAGCGGCGCCAGACTGGCCCAGAGGAAAAACCCGCCGGCGCCGACCACCGTCAGCAGCCAGCCCATGCGGGCGAAGAAACGCGCGTCGTGCTCGGGATGGGTCTGTTCGTAATCGCGGTTGATTTGAATGCTGCTGTCGCTGCTCATGCGCCTGGATTCCTTCCGGCTTGATACTGACGGCTGAGGCTGACCCCGGCCTTTTCTCGTGGTGCTTCCTGCTGGCCGGACAGTGCGCGCAGCACGTCCTGGCTCGGACCAAATGCCTGCAAACGACCTTCGTTCAGCACCAGCAGCTTGTCGGCCTGGGCCAACGCCGAGGAACGGTGAGTCACCAGTACCACCGTGCTGCCCTGGGCTTTCATCTGCATGATCGCGCTGGCCAGGGCGGCTTCACCCACGGTGTCGAGGTTGGAGTTGGGCTCGTCGAGCACGATCAGGCGTGGCCCGCCGTACAGCGCGCGGGCCAGGGCGACCCGTTGTTTCTGCCCACCGGACAGGCCGCTGCCCTCGTCGCCGAGCACGGTGTCGTAGCCGTGGGGCAAGCGCAGGATCAATTCGTGCACACCAGCCTGTTGGGCGGCCTGCACCACCCGCTCCGGGTCGGCTTCACGAAAGCGCGCGATGTTGTCGGCGATGCTGCCGCTGAACAGTTCGATGTCCTGGGGCAGATAACCGATATGCGGTCCGAGGTCGTCGCGGTCCCAGCGATGAATGTCGGCTCCGTCCAGGCGCACGGTGCCCGCCAGGGTTGGCCATACGCCCACCAGCACGCGGGCCAGGGTTGATTTGCCGGAGCCGGAAGCACCCAGCACGCCGAGCACTTCGCCCGCAGTCAGGTTGAAGCTGACTTGATGCAAGGTCGGCACACGTCGCCCCGGCGGGCCTGCGCTGACTTGCTCGAAACTCACATTGCCCTTGGGCGCCGGCAAGGCCATCTGCTCGCCCTGGGGCGGAAACTCGCGCATCAGGTTGTCCAGGCGCTGGTAGGCCAGCTTGGCCGAACTCCATTGCTTCCACACGGCAATCAACTGGTCGATGGGGCTCAACACCCGGCCCATCAAAATGGAGCCTGCGATCATCATCCCGGCGGTCATGTCGCCCTTGATCACCAATAGCGCACCCAGGCCCAGCACCAACGATTGCAGGCACAGGCGCAGGGATTTACTCAGGGAACTGATGATCGAGCCGGTGTCGCTGGCCTTGTTCTGCAGGCCCAGGAACTGCGAATGCACCTTGAACCAGCGCTTGCGCAATGCACCGAGCATGCCCATGGCCTGGATGGTTTCGGCGTTATGCAGATGGCTGGTGGCCAATTGGGTGGATTGCTGGGAATAACCGCTGGCTTCACCCAGAGGCTTTTTGGTCAGGTATTCGTTAAGGCACGCCAGGGCTATCAGCAGCACGGCACCGGCACTGGCCAGGACCCCAAGCCATACGTTGAACAGGAAAATCACGAACAGATAGATCGGAAACCACGGCGCGTCGAAAAACGCGAACAGCGCAGGCCCGGTGATGAATTGGCGGATGTGGGTCAGGTCCCCCAGGGATTGCCCGCCATGGCCTTCGCCCCGTTGCAGGTTGCGCTCGAAAGCGGCCTTGTAGACCCGCAGGTTGAAACGCCGCTCCAACTGGCTGCCGATGCGAATCACGATAAAGCTGCGGATCACCTCCAGCACACCGATAAAGGCGAAGAACCCCACCACCATCAGCGTCAACATCACCAGGGTGGTTTCGTTCTGTGAAGACAGCACGCGGTCGTAGACTTGCAACATATAAATCGACGGCACCAACATCAATACGTTAATCAATGCCGTGAAACAGCCAATACTGATCAGAATACTTTTGTAGTCGCCGAGTGCCTTGAACAATGGTGCAACGGGAGTGGTCTTCGCCATGTTGCCTGATCTTCCCTGAGCCGAATGACGCGCAATAGTTTACCGAGCGCCCCAATAAGGGGCGGGCAAACATTAAAATCGGGTTATATCGATATAACGAACTATTACGGTGCGCGTTGTAATATCAATACCGCGCCGGTTTTTGCGCGACCTTCATATTCGCCTTCTTTCTGGCGATTCAAATGGGTTATGCCGGTGCCTTCGGCATTCATCAGCCAAATACCATCGGGAGTAGGCGTCCAACTAACGGGGGCTTCCCCCAGCCATTGTCCGGCGCACTCCACATCGCCCCCCAACGCGTTAGCCTGCTCAATCAAATCCAGTGCGCACACCTGCTCTTGCTGATGCAGCGCCCAATGCCCGGCCAACTGCGCGGAAGTAGGTAAAACCAGACTGCTTGCCATTGCTGTGGCTCCTGCCGACATAAGCAACACCTGGAAACTCCAGGCCACGGTACTGCGAAATAGCGTCATCACCTTCGCCCGTTCATGGGGTGGATGCAAGGGCAGAGGGCGGCGCGTGTGCGCCACCCTCCTTTACGCGTGTATCAGGCCACGATGTCGCTGACGGCTGCCTGGCCAACGGTGGTGACGAGGAAATCCGCCACGCCGTGCCCGGAGAAGTCCACGGCCAATGTGCCCAGGTTGGTACCCGAAGCGTAGGACAGCACCGCGTCGCCGGCATGACCGGTAAACGCGTTGACGAAGGTCAGGCCTGCACCTTTGGTGATGCCGGTGAGGTCGATCTTGTCGGAACCCGAGGTGAAGTCGAAGATCTTGTCGGCCGCACCCGGCTTGGAGTCGGAGCTGGCGCCGAACACGAAGGTGTCGTTGCCTGAGCCGCCCCACAGCTGGTCTGCACCGCCGCCGCCGAAGATGATGTCGTTGCCGGCACCGCCCTTGAGGACGTTGGCGGCTGCGTTACCGATCAGCAGGTCGTTGCCCGAACCGCCGATGGCGTTCTCCACGGTCACACCCTTGGCGATGGAAACGTTGCCCACCAGGCCGCCAACGTCGGAGAACGAGGTTTCATTAAGGTTGATCTTCTGGTTCTGGGTAAAACCGGAAAAGTCCAGGGTGTCGTTGCCGCCACCGTCCCACACCGAGAACACCAGCTTGTCGGCCGATGAAGTGGCGCTGAGGAAATCACGCCCGGTGTTGGAGTTGAAGCCATAGGTGGTGTCACCGGCACGGGTGTTGTAGTTGGCGCCGTAGAGCTTCTGGATCGCGGCGATGTCGTCGATCAGCGGGCCGGACGAGTAGGCTTCTACCCCACCTTTGCTGAAGTTCTGGTTGGTGTTGCTCTCGCTCCAGTAACTCATGACGCTGTAGCCACGCGTGTCCTGTCCATAGTCCGCGTCTTTGTACGAAGGGTTGCCGGTCCCGGCGTTGTAGTCGCCAGGGTGGTCCAGGCCCAGGGTGTGGCCGATTTCGTGGGTCAGGGTCTGCCGGCCATAGTTGTTCAGGTCCGGGGTCTTGTTCGGCGTGTAACTGTTGTTCGTCAGGTACCAGGAAGTGCCGTCAAGGCCGCTTTCGTTGTACTTGGCGTTGGTGCCTGGCAGGTAGGCAAAGGCCGCTGCGCCGTCCTGGCCGCCGCTGTAGTTGCCGAAGGTCATGTGGAAGTCACCGCCCGAGGCTTTCTCGGTGAAGGTGACATTGGCCACATCGGCCCAGGATTGCATGGCCAGTACGGCCTGTGCTTTCTGCTGGGTGTTGAACTGGCTGAACCCGGTGATCCCATGCTTGTTCATGGTCGCGTTCGAAGCCGAAGTCAGGAAGGTGTAGGTGAGATCGATCTTGCCGTTGCCATCCACGTCCCGGTACGCGGCGTTCTCACGCAGCAGGTGGTCGGCGGCCTGGTCAACGGTGAACGACGGTTTGCCATTGACCGTGAGGTTGCCACCGCGGTCGTATTGATGGCTAAAGCTATCGATCTGGGTGTAAGCGGTACTTGCTTGAGCCGCCGACACAATAGCTTTGTCTTTTACTTTTGACATAAACGTACTTCCTTGTTTGCAAGTGGAACAGTTTTTGTCCGACCGGACCCACTCTGGCGAGTAAGTCCGATCACTCGCCCCTTTTGAAGGCGAAAGAAAACTGACACAACCTGAAATCATTCGTCCAGCGGTTTTTATCCAAGGATAAAGTTGGGCCGGTGAACAAAACCTGCAAACACTGGTAAATAGCGCGTTATTAAAATCCAGCTATTTAAATATTAAATACTCCTAAAGACATTTAGCCACGAATGGATCCAAAGTATTGACTGAGGTGCACTAAGAAAGTGTCACCGTGTCATTGTTAGTATTGAATAGCCACTATTTAAGTGTTTGTCCCGTATTACCGGGACAAGACTTAGTTTACTTACTGGCCGCGCCAGCCGGTTTGGCGCAATGCCTGCAGGAGCGTGTGGGCATCCAGCGCGGGCACCCGCACACCCTGGTCGGTGGTCATGTCTTCGCCGGCCACTATGGCATTAATGATCGCCTCTTCCACGGCCTCCGCCGCCGCGCTGAACAGCGGTGAAATGTGGTCGTTATTGACCATTTGCAGGGCTGTGCTGAGGGGCGAGCCCTTGCGCCCGTAGTCGGCCACCGGCAAATCCTGATTGCCGGTGGCGAACGCCAGGAACAGGTCCCCGCTGGAGTCCTCGGTACCGCCACCCGTGCGCGCAATCCCGATGGACGCGCGTTGTGCCAGGCGCTGGCATTGATGGGGCAGCAACGGCGCATCGGTGGCGATGATCACCACGATGGAGCCCATGCCGGGTGTGCCGCGATCGGCAAAGGGTGACGGGATGTCCATCAATTGCCGGCCTACCGGGTAACCATCCACGCGCAGTTCCTGGCGCTTGCCATGGTTGGCCTGCACCAGCACACCGACGGTCCAGCCCCCCTGCTCCGCCGGCAAGCGCCGTGACGCGGTACCGATGCCCCCCTTGAACTCATGGCAGATCATCCCCGTGCCGCCGCCCACGGCGCCCTCCGCCACCGGCCCGGATTCGGCGTTGGCCAGCGCCTCGCGCACATGCTCCGGGCCGACGTGCTGGCCCCAGATATCGTTGAGCAAGCCGTCGTAGGTTTCCATCACCACTGGCATGCACCAGTACACGGCGGGGTCTTCGAGGCTTTCGCGCTCCAGGGCGATCAGCGTGTCGCGCACAATCCCGATGCTGTGGGTGTTGGTGATCGCCAGCGGCGTGGTCAGCAACCCCGATTCGCTGATCCACTCAAGGCCCGTGGCGTCGCCATTGCCGTTGAGCACGTGGTAGCCGGCAAAACACGGCTGATACCGCGCGGCACCGGCCCGGGGCTGGATCGCCGTCACGCCGGTACGTACCTGTTTGCCGTCGATGCGGGTCTTGATCGTACTGTGGCCGACCCGAACCCCTGGAACGTCGGTGATGGCATTCAACTCACCGGGTGTGCCCAGTCCCAAGGTGATGCCCAATTGACGTGCACGCATAACCACTCCTTACAGTTTCTGAAACGCCGGACTCAACCGGCCACTGATGCAATACAGGATCACCGACAGTGCCAACAGGCCGATGATAATCATGATGTCGCGAACCGAGGCGGCAATCGCCAGGGTCACCAACAGGTAGCCGGCGCCCAGCACCGCCAGCAAGGCCGGCACCGGCCACAACGGCATGCGATACGGGTGCTCGCGGTCACGCAGCAACACCCGGCTCATCAACGCGCTCAACGCCACGATCAGGTACACCAGCATGATCAGCAGCACGCTGAAAGACGTCAGGTCCGCCAGGTTGGAGCTGAAGCTGAGCAATGCCGAAGGGACCGCCAGGAACAGCGTAGCCAACCACGGGGAATCCCAGCGTGGATGAATCCGGGTGAAGAGTTTGTTGATGGTGGGTGTCCACAGCGCATCGCGGCCGCTGCTGAACACCACCCGGCCAATCTGGATGACGATGGCGACGATGGCGTTGAACACCGACAGGAAGATCCCGGCGCTGACCAGCCGCGACAGGGTTTCGTTGCCGTGGCTGGTCAGCAGGTAGCCGATCGGGTCGGGGCTGCTGATCATCGCGCTGAGGGATGGCGCACCGATCAGCATGGCGGTGATCGGCACCAGCTCGATGACCACCACCAGGCCCAGGGACCACAACACTGCCTTGTGCACGCCCCTGCCGCCGCACTTCATGTCTTCTGCCAGCAATACGGCGGGACCGTAGCCATTGAACGAGAACAGGCCGATGCCCACCGCGCCGATGACCAGCGCCCAGGGCGCCAGGTGCAGCACGCCGTTCTCGACGATTTGCGGTTGCAACAGCACGCTGACCGGCTGCACCGGGTTGCCGAAGCCGATAAACACGATCACCAGCAACGCCGCCACTTCCAGCAGCAGGCAGGTGCCGGTGATCCAGGCATTCAGCTTGATATTGAGGATACCCAGGGCGTAGCTGCACACCACAATCACCAGGGCCACGGTTTGCGAATCGAATTGGGTGCCGAGGGCGTTATTCAGGTAAGTCGCCGCCCCGGTGGCCAGTACCGGCGGGATAAACAGCAGCATCACCAGTACCGTGAGGAATGTCGCGTAGCCGGCCATGCCGCCGAACACCCGCTTGGCATACACGTATTCGCCGCCGGCGCTGTTGTGGGCACGCCCGAGTTCGGCGTAGCAAAAGGCGAACATCAGCGCGAGCAAGGCGGCCATCACAAAGGCCAGGAACACCCCGCTGCCGGCCTGCTGGATGGCAAACGGCGCAATCACGAACACTGAACTGGCCGGGGTGACCGCCGAGACGGTGATGGCCACTACATCGAATACGCTCAGGGTGGGTTTCAGCACGCCGTCGGGCGTGGAAGGAGCACTCATATCGTTATCCTCTTGATTGTTCTTGGTTTGAGGCAGAAACGAAAAGGTGAAGCGGCGCAGGGTATGTTCCCCACTGACTGACGGCCAACTTAAACACTCTGTGTAGATCGGCCAATTCCCCTATTGGAGTACTCCCCTTGACGCCGCCGGGCAAAAGTCGAACCCTTGCGGCCTGAATCCTTAGCGTGGAGCTGCACATGAGCCTGTTCAGGGAAGTCGGCATGCACGCGGGCCTGGGGCGTACCGTTGCACAGATCGGCACCGGGCGTTTCTGGAAGCAACTGGTGCTGTTGCTGCACCAATGCCTGCCCTTCGACAATGCCCTGGCGATCTTCTACCCCGCCGATGGCCCGCCCGAAGCGCTGGAAGAATACGACGCACAACCGAGCAGCAAACCGGCGTCGATGCTGGTTTATCTGAATGGCTTGTACCTGTTGGACCCGTTTTTCCAGGCGTGTCGCGAGGGGTATGCCAGTGGCGTGTACCGCCTTGAGGAAGTGGCGCCGGATCATTTTCGCCAGAGTGAATACTTCCTCAATTACTTCCACGACAACGTGCTGGAAGACGAGGTGCAATTCATCCTGCAATTGCCGGGTGCGGGGACGTTATCGCTGTCGTTGGGAATGCAGCGGTTGTTTACCGGCGAGGAAACGGGGTTGATGACCACGCTCGCGGCCTGGGTGTTGCCGTTGATGCAGCAGCATTGGCAGCAAAGCACCCAACGGGTGGCCGCGCCGGCGGAAATGGCCAGTCAGATACGGGACGCGTTGAGTCATTTCGGCTGTGGTGTGTTGTCGGAACGGGAGCTGGAAATAGCGCGATTGGTGTTGCGCGGGTTTTCGTCAAAAGCCATGGCCGAACGGCTGAATATCTCGCCGGATACGGTCAAGGTTCACCGCCGGCACCTGTATGCCAAGCTGGATATCTCGTCGCAGCCGGAGCTGTTTTCGTTGTTTATCCAGTCGTTGGGGCATGACTTGGAGAATCCTTGATTCCGCGGCGTGGGAACGCCGCCCTGGACGCTCCGCATGCGCTTTTGAAGTCGTGACGCGGAGCGTCACAGGATGCATTCCCACGCGGAGCGTGGGAACGATCATCAACGCCCGGTACGAATGGTGTTCCACACCCGCGTACGAATCCGGTCGATGTTCAGTGGCATTGCTTCCAGTGCGAACAACTTGCCCATCATTTCCGGACTTGGGTACACCTTGGTGTCGCTCTTGATTGCCGGGTCCACCAGGCTGTCCGCCGCGGCATTGCCGTTGGCGTAGTGCACGTAGTTGGTGATGCTGGCCATCACTTCCGGGCGTAGCAGGTAGTTCATGAAGGCATAGCCGGCTTTTTCATCCGGGGCATCGGCGGGCATGGCGACCATGTCGAACCAGATGGCGGCGCCTTCCTTGGGAATGTTGTAGCCGATATTCACGCCATTCTTGGCTTCCTTGGCGCGGCTTTCGGCCTGGAGGATGTCGCCGGAGAAGCCCACGGCCACGCAGATGTCGCCGTTGGCCAGGTCGGCGGTGTATTTCGAGGAGTGGAAATACGCCACGTACGGCCGCACTTTCATCAGCAGGTCCTCGGCCTTTTTGTAGTCTTCCGCCTTTTTGCTGTGGTGCGGCAGGCCCAGGTAGTTGAGGGCCGCGGGCAGCAGTTCCGGGCCGTTGTCGAGGATGGCGACGCCACACTTCTGCAGTTTTTGCATGTTCTCGGGCTTGAAGATCAGGTCCCAGGAATCCACTGGTGCGTTGTCGCCGAGTACCGCCTTGACCTTGTCGATGTTGTAGCCGATACCAGTGCTGCCCCACAGGTACGGGAAGCCGTGGGCGTTGCCCGGGTCGTTGTTTTCCAGGGCCTTGAGCAGCACCGGGTTGAGGTTTTTCCAGTTGGGCAACTGGCTCTTGTCGAGTTTCTTCAGCGCCCCGCCCTGGATCTGCCGGGCCATGAAGTGGTTGGAGGGGAACACCACGTCATAGCCGGATTTGCCGGTCATCAACTTGCCGTCGAGGGTTTCGTTGCTGTCGTACACGTCGTAGGTGAAACCGATGCCGGTTTCTTTCTGGAAGTTCTTGGTGGTGTCGGGGGCGATATAGTCCGACCAGTTGTAGATCTTCACCGTCTCGGCGGCTTGGCTGAGGGTGGCGACGAATACCAGCGGCAACAGGGCAATGGGTCTCATGGTTCGATTTCCTGGCGGTTTTAGGGCTGTTTTTATGGCAGGCGATCAAAGATCAAAGAATCAGAGGATCAATACATAGGTCTTGCGCACGGTTTCCTGGATGTCCCAGATACCGGTGCTGTTGGCCGGCAACATCAGTGCGTCGCCGGCTTCTATGTGGAGCATTTCCCCGTTGTCGGGGGTGAAGGTGCACCGTCCCTGGATAAAGTGGCAAAACTCCTGGGCTTTGATCTGCCGGCGCCAGCGCCCGGGCGTGCATTCCCAGATGCCGGTTTCGACGCCGTCGCTACGTTCCACGCTCAAGGTCGAGGCCACCGCCACCGGTGTGCCCAGTGGCACGGCGACGGGCGAGGAGTCCGGCAAATGGGCGCTGAGTGTGTCTTTGAACTGGGTAATGCTCATGTTCATACCTGTGGTGATTGAAACGACTTAGTGCATGAAACCTTCCATGAACCCGGCAACCCCGCTGGCCATTTTGCGGCGCCACGGGGCGGTATTGGGGTTGGCCAACACCTGGTCCTCATGCACAAAACTGCGGATGATCGCGTTGTAGCCCAGCCAGCGGCAGGGTTCCGGTTCCCAGGCCTTGAGCCCGTCCAGCCGGCCCGGCTGAATCACCCATGGCTGGCGAACCAACGGCGTATCGAGCCCCAGGATCAAGTCCGCCAGGGTGCGGCCACCGAGGTTGCTGGCGCCTACGCCCTCGCCGCCGTAACCACCGGCCAGGGCGATGCCTGCCGCGTGATCGCAGAGCATGTGCGGCTTGAAGCGCCGGGACATGCCCAGGTTGCCGCCCCAGGCGTGGGTGATCCGGACTTTCTTGAGCTGCGGGAACAGTTCGCCGAACAGGTAGCGACGCAGTTCGACTTCGCTGTCGGTGAGCTCGAAGTTGTGCCGCAACTTGCCGGCAAACTGATAACCCCCGCGAGCGCCGAACACCAGGCGGTTGTCCGCCGAACGCTGGCCATAAGTCACTTGCCGGCTGCTCTCGCCGAACGCCTGGCCACGATTCAGGCCGATCTCGTCCCAAGTGCTGGCCGGCAACGGCTCGGTGGCAACGATCAGGCTTTGCACCGGCAACTGATAGCGCCCCAGCGGAGCCAGCGTGGTGGCATACCCTTCCACGGCCGGCACCACCCAGGAGGCGCGCACCGAGGCTTTGTCCGTGCGCAGGCTGCCGGACTGCCAATGAGTGACGGGACTGTTTTCGTAGATCTTGACGCCCATCCGCTCCACCAACCGCGCCAGGCCGCGCACCAGCTTGGCCGGGTGAATCGTGGCAACGTGGGGTGCATAGATGCCGCCATAAGGCTTGGCGATACGGATCTGCTCGGCCAGTTGTTGCGGGCCAAGCCAACGGTAGTCGTCGTCGGTCAGGCCCTGGCTGTGAAGTTTGGCCAGGTACGCACGCAGGGTGGCTTCCTGTTCGGGGTAGCGCGCGGCGCAATACAGCACACCACCCTTGCGGTAGTCGCAGTCGATGCCTTCGCGCTCGATCACTTGCGCGACTTCGTCGGGGATGGCGTGCAGCAGGTCGAACGAGGCCCG
Source organism: Pseudomonas sp. C8002 (assembly GCF_013385765.1). Classification (NCBI taxonomy): domain Bacteria; kingdom Pseudomonadati; phylum Pseudomonadota; class Gammaproteobacteria; order Pseudomonadales; family Pseudomonadaceae; genus Pseudomonas; species Pseudomonas sp. C8002. Next base: position 132,891 of record NZ_JACAPJ010000031.1, on the reverse strand, counting down.
GCGCTGTTCCGGGGTCAGGCCGGCCAACAGGCGGTCCTCTCCCAGCAGATTGCCCATCAGCCAGCCGCCGTTACGGCCCGAGGCACCGAACCCGGCGGTTTGCGCCTCGATGATTGCGATTTTCAGCTCAGGCGCCTGGCGCTTCAGGTAATACGCGGTCCAGAGCCCGGTGTAGCCGGCGCCGATGATGGCCACGTTGACGTCCAGGTCCTGCTCCAGGGACGCGCGTGCCAGCAGCGGCTCGTCCAGCTGGTCCATCCATAAACTGATATTGCGCCATGCAGGCATGCCAAGCTCCACCACCACACTTCGATGGCAGTGATCCTAGAGCCTGGCCTCAGGGGCTGTCTTGCGCGCGTGCACGCAGGGAAATTTGTTTGACGTAGGCCTTGGGCGACTGGCCGGTGTGCTGGCGGAAGCTGCTGTAGAACGCCGACGTCGAATTGAAGCCGGCGGCAAACGCCAGTTCGTCGATGCGGATCGGCGGCGCGGCCATTTCCAGTGCAGCCAGCAAATGCTGGAGGCGTGCCTGGTTGACGTAGCGATAAAAACTTTGCCCCAGCACCTGGTTCAACAGGTAGGAAATCTGGTTGCGGCTGTACCCGCACTCCTTCGCCACCCGTTGCAGGTCCAGCTCGGGGTCCAGATAGGGTTGCTGGCGCTCGAAGTACTGTTGCAGGTCGTTGGCCATGTAGCTCAGTTGCTGCGGCGACAGGCCCAGGCGGCTGACGGTCGGGCGTGTGGTCTCGCGGCGGCTGGCAGACTGCTCGTGGACCAGGGAGGCGTACTCGTTGACCCGCCAGATCAAGCCATCGCGCACGGTAATCGCTTCGCTGGTGCGAAACGACACCAGGCCCTGGCCGCCACGCAAGGTGATGCGGTATTGGATGAACGCGGTGTCGCCGTCGGCGCGGATGCGGTCGGTGTGTTCGATCGCTTCGTCGGCGCCACGGGGCATGCTGGCTTGCAGGTATTCGCGCAGCTCGCCGGCACCCACCACGCGGTTCTGGAAGAAATCGTGGTACTGGATGTCCGGATGGTAGTACGACATCACTCCATCCAGGTCCCGATCCCGCCAGCACAGATGGTGACGCAGTACCAGCTTGGCCGTAGCTTGGGTTTTCTGGGAGTCATCCGGAATGATGTCTTGCATTGAGCGCTCTACGCCGGTGAAAAAAGAGGCAGCTTGCCCAACTGCCCGTACCCGCTCAACGGCCATTTGATATTTCCGACTAATGGCCTTTCGCTTAATACCACGCAGCACGTGACCCATATCAACGTTATTGAAAACAACTGCCGGACGGGACGAAAAAACTCCCATGCCCGATGCGAACGAATGCTATTTTTAATGCTCACGACGGCCAGGACCAGTGACGGTCATGGCGCCCCTGCAGCGAGCTAAAGGAAGCGCTCAATGAACAAGGTGGGCAACATGAACAAAGTGACATTCCCCAATGCCTGCCAGTTGATGCGCTGGCACTTTCATCCCATGGGCTTTGAGGCGAGCATGGATGCTCCCGGCAGTATGATCGCCCGCCTGTTCGACCGCGCCAGCGGAGAAACCCTGATTGCAATTGCCGGTATCCCTTGCGCCACGGTGATGAACGCTGCTGACGTGGAACGGATCATCGAGGCGGTTGAGGATGAACTGGAGTCGTTTGTGCCGCCGCTGTCGCTGCGGGCATGATCTGGCAACGCAGGTATCCTGTGGCGAGGGAGCTTGCTCCCGCTGGGTTGCGTAGCAGCCCCAAAATCCTGGGAGCGCTGCGCACTCCAGCGGGAGCAAGCTCCCTCGCCACAGCAAGCTCCCTCGCCACAGGATTCAACGTCATCCCTTATGATTTGCTGATGCGCTGGTCGTCAAAAAACGGTTTGTCCCCGGCAACCCGGTCCGAAGCCTTTGGCACATTCACCCCTTGGCCATCCTGGCCGTCGACATACCAATAGCAATGGCTCACCGCCCGGGTAATGCCCACGTAGGCCAGGCGCAGCACTTCGTCTTTCTGCGCGCTGTCGTAAGCTTCGGTATCGCCGTCCTTGCCCAGTCCTGCCATGCGGTAGACCTGGTTCTTGTACGGCGAACTGGTCAAGTGCTGGCAGTCACCCAGCAGGAATACCGCATCCGCTTGCAGGCCCTTGGCGCTGTGATAAGTCAGTTGCTTGAGCCGGCGGCTGCCGTACGGCAAACTAGAATCCACATTAATTACCGACTGAATATGCTCTTGCATCAATGACTTATCGCTGCTTTTTCGATACAGCATTAACACCGAATCACCCTTTTGATAGTGCGCCAGCAGTTGTTGGCCCAGCGCCGCATCGTCACGGTCACGCACCGTGACCGGCACCAACTCCTTCGCGGTTCCACTGGCCTTGGCTTTCTTGCCGCTGATGGCCGGGGCCGCCCGCACAATGTGCTCGGCAGCATCGATCACGTGCTGATGGCTGCGGTAGTTCTCGCCCAGCATCACCCGGGTGGTCGTGGGTGACGGGAACTCCTTGTTGAACTCCATGAAATACTTGGGCGAACTGCCACGCCAGCCATAGATCGACTGCCAGTCATCGCCCACGCACAACAGCGAAGAGCGCTGGGCCCCACGCCCCACGTGCATGGCCGGCCCGCGGCTGCGGATCTCCCGCAGGCTGGCCCGGATCCACGAGACGATCTGCGGCGATACGTCCTGGAATTCGTCGATCATCAGGTGCGACATCGGCCGTAGCAGCGGGTCGCTGAGCAACTTCAGGTTCTCCGGGGTGTTTTCGCCAAACAGCGAGAACATCCGGTTGTAGGTCATGACCGGTGGCGACTGGTCCAGCAAGTGATCTTCGAGGGCCTTCCAGAAAATGCTCAGTGCCTCGAAGTAAAAACGGTCTGGATCATCCTTGGCAAAACTCATCTTGCCCACGGCGGTGGGCACATCCAGCCCGAGGTTCTCGATGAACCCGGCGGCGGCAACAAAGCTGTCCAGCAACGGTGCCGAACCCAGCTCGCCCTTGACCTTGTAATCGAAGCCCGGGCCCGCTGTTGCGTCACCTGCCAGGCTGCTTAAAAGCCGCCTGGAAGACTCGTAGCTTTCTAGCCATATCAATGGTTTACGACAGAAAGCTTGAAATAGGGTTCGCTTTACCGCCCATTCGGCACGTACTGACAGCTTGGACCCGGGTCGACTGACCTGGGCATTTTCCCGCGGGTCGAAGCCCAGTACGACCCAGGCATCCAGTTCGGCAATGTAGCCATGGCAGTGAAACTTCGCGCCGTTGATATCGAACGTCTGGCGATTGGGCTCGATGCCCTTGATCGGCCAGGCGCCGGCACGAAACCACAGGTCTTCGATCACATCGCAGAGTTCTTCATCGCGCTTGGCCGCCAGTTCGGTCACCGCCACGCGTTTTTGCACGTCCGGGTGATCGCGCTCCAGCTCCTTGAGTTGCAGGGCATGGCGCGCCAGCGGGGCGATCAGTTCGCGGAAGCGTTCATGGCGGCCATGCAGCCGGTGATAGCAGGCATTCAGTTGCTGGCGCTGGGCGTCGTTGATCCGCAATTCGAAGGGGTTGCTGTCGGCCTCATCAAAGCCCGCTTCGGTCCGCGCATTGAGGTTCTCGAACGCCTGCAGCCGTTCAAGGCCCGGCAGGCTGCGCACCATTGGCAGGATGCGTGAGTGAAAGGTCCGCACCACCGCTTGCGCGTCTTTCATACCAAGGGGTTGGCCCCACAAGGCGAGAATTTCCATGAGCTTGTTGATGAAGTCCTTGCGCGACTCACGGGTGAAGGTCACCACCGTCATCGAGCTCAGCTCGAAGCCCAGGTAATGGGTCAGCAGCAGGATACGCAGCACCAGCGAGGTGGATTTACCCGCGCCGGCGCCGGCGATCACCGAGGTGGACGGCGTGTCGCTGAAAATCATCTTCCATTGCGCCGCACTCGGCTGGGCATGGGCCGGCAGCAGGCGCGCCACATCAGCCTTGATGCGTTTTTTCAATTCGGCGGTCAGCGGCAGGCGCCAATCATCGAACAGATTGTCGTCAACACCCGGCGCAGTGTGCTCATCCGGCCGGAAGTCACGAATCAGCAGGACCTGGCGGCCTTCCTCGATACCATCCGCCTTGCCTTCCTTATAGCCATACTCCACGCCGGCCGTGTGGCCACTGCGAAAGCCGTCGGCCTGGCCATGCAGCCATGAGAAACGGTGCTGTGCCCGCAGGCGCGTCAGGCCGTGACCGAATAATCGGGCGGCGAGCCGTTTCAACAGGGGCATTTCGGCCAGTGGCCGCAGTTCGGGAGGCAGATCGGGGGTGTGTTGCGGCACGCGGACTCCTGCGATGCTTTAACTCGGACAAGAGCCCTATGGTCGCCGCAAATGCCCCACAGTTCCAGCCAATTGCTTTGCGCTCATGCAGTTAGGCGATGAAGTGAAGACAAGTCCTGAGCATCGGCATCGAAGCATTCGATAGGAATCCAGCATTTTTTACGCTTTTTATCGATCTGGCGCTGCTGGATGATGGCTCCCATCCACAGGAGACGATCATGCTTGAACTTCGACCTTTCAACACCCTGGGCGGCGCCAATCACGGTTGGCTGGACGCTCACCACCACTTCTCGTTTGCCGAATACCATGACCCCAAGCGCATGCACTGGGGCAACCTGCGGGTGTGGAACGATGACCTCATCGCACCGGGCACCGGCTTCCCGCAGCACCCGCACCGGGACATGGAAATCATCACCTATGTGCGTGAAGGCGCCATCAGCCATGCCGACAACCTGGGCAACCAGGGCCGCACCGAGGCCGGCGACGTCCAGGTAATGAGCGCCGGCACCGGGATCGCCCACAGCGAGTACAACCTGGAAGCTACGCCGACCAAGATTTTCCAGATCTGGATCATACCCAATGAGGCCGGTTTGCCGCCGTCGTGGGGCGCTAAGCCGTTTCCGAAGGGTGACCGCGAAGGGTTTGTGACCCTGGCCAGTGGCAAGGCCGGAGACAGCGAAAGCCTGCGGATTCGGGCCGATGCACGCTTGGTAGCGGCAAACCTGAAAGCCGGTGAAAGTGCCGAGTATCGGCTGGACAACGGACGCCGGGCGTACCTGGTACCGGCCACCGGGGTGATTGAAGTCAATGGCTTGCGTGCACAAGCTCGAGACGGTGTGGCGGTTGAGGATGAGCAGGTACTGCGGGTGACAGCGGTTGAGGACAGCGAGATCGTGTTGGTCGACCTCGCCTGACCGAGCTTGAATGTGGCAAGGGAGCAAGCCCCCTCGCCACAGGTTAATCAGTCATAGGTTGGGTATCAGTTAGCCGAGATCGCCCCGTCTACCAACACCTGGGCCTCTTCCACCAGTTGCTTGAGGTGATCTTCGCCGATAAAGCTCTCGGCGTAGATCTTGTAGATGTCCTCGGTGCCCGATGGCCGTGCGGCGAACCAGCCGTTTTCAGTCATGACTTTCAGCCCGCCGATCGCCTGGTCATTGCCCGGCGCGTGGCTGAGGATCTGCTGGATGCTTTCCCCCGCCAACTGCGTGGACGTCACCTGGTCTGGCGACAGCTTGCCCAACAAGGCCTTCTGCGCCGGAGTCGCCTTGGCATCCACCCGAATGGCGAACGGCTCGCCCAGTGCATCGGTCAGCCCGCGATAAATCTGGCTTGGGTCCTGGCCTTTGCGCGAGGTCATTTCCGCCGCCAACAGCGCCGGGATCAAACCGTCCTTGTCAGTGCTCCACACGCTGCCGTCCTTGCGCAGGAACGAGGCGCCGGCACTTTCTTCGCCACCAAAACCCAGCGAACCGTCGAACAGGCCATCGGCAAACCACTTGAAGCCCACCGGCACTTCGTACAGGCGACGGCCAATGCGCTTGGCCACGCGATCAATCAAGCCGCTGCTGACCACGGTCTTGCCCACCGCAGCATCAGCGCGCCATTCGGGGCGGTTCTGGAACAGGTAGTCGATGGACACGGCCAGGTAGTTGTTCGGCGCCAGCAAGCCACCGGACGGCGTCACGATGCCATGGCGGTCGTGGTCCGGGTCGCAGGCGAAGGCCACGTCATAACGGTCCTTGAGGCCGATCAACCCCTGCATGGCGTAGCTGGAGGACGGGTCCATGCGGATCTGGCCATCCCAGTCGACGCTCATGAAGCGGAAGGTCGAATCCACTTCGGTGTTCACCACGTCGAGGTTCAGGCGGTGATGCTCGGCGATGGCCGACCAGTAGCGCACCCCTGCTCCGCCCAGCGGATCGACGCCCAGGCGCAAGCCAGCGTTGCGGATGGCATCGAAGTCGATGACGTTGACCAGGTCGGCCACGTAGGTGTTGAGGTAGTCGTGGCGATGAGTGGTGTCGGCCTTCAGCGCCTGGGCATGGGTGATGCGCTTGACCCCGGCCAGCTTATTGGCCAGCAGTTCGTTAGCCTTGGCTTCGATCCACTTGGTGATGTGGGTGTCGGCCGGGCCGCCGTTGGGCGGGTTGTACTTGTAGCCGCCGCTTTGTGGCGGGTTGTGGGACGGCGTGATCACGATGCCGTCGGCCAAACCACTGGTGCGGCCGCGGTTGTAGCAAATGATGGCGTGGGAAATCGCCGGTGTCGGGGTGTACTCATCGCCTTCGGCGAGCATCACGTGCACGCCATTGGCGGCCAGCACTTCCAGCGCACTGGCGCCGGCCGGGGTGGACAACGCGTGGGTGTCGAGGCCGACAAACAGCGGGCCGTTGATGCCCTGGGCTTCACGGTACAGGCAAATGGCCTGGCTGATGGCAAGCACGTGCCATTCATTGAAGCTCAGGTCGAACGAGCTGCCGCGGTGTCCGGAGGTACCAAAGGCGACGCGCTGGGTGGAGATCGCTGCATCAGGATGGCCTGTGTAATAGGCCGTTACCAGTCGCGGGATGTCTACCAGCAATTGAGCTGGTGCCGGCTTGCCCGCAAAAGGACTGAGAGTCATGCATAAACCTCGGAAAGAGAAGGATTCGGAAAAAAGTGCAGTTTACTGGGACTTGGACTGCTCCGCGACGTTATAAATCCTACAGCAATCAGCGAAATTTCATTCAGCGCCGGTCTGTGCCTGCCTGAGCGCCAGAGCCAGTTCATCCAGGGCGTTCTCCAGGTTATGGGCGCCGTCAACGGCATGGCTCAGCCGCAGATGCTGGCAGTGCAGGCCACTGAGGCTGAACAACTCCCCCGGCGCAATCACCACCTGCCGGGTGAGCAGGCGCTGGAACACCTGGCGCATATCCACCGGGGCCTCTGAGCGCAACCAGAAGGTCGCGCCAGCGGCGGGCATTCGGTAGCTCACCTGGTTGCCCAGATGCGTGTCCAGCCGCAGGCCCATGAGCCGGGCCTGCTCTTTGAGTTGCGGGCGCAACTCCCGCAGATGCTGGTCGATGCGCCCGCTTTGATAGAGCCGCGCAATCGCGCGCTGGCGGATAGAGGACAACCGGAATGCGCGCAACAGGAACTGGCGCTGCAGCTCGCCGCTGAGGTGGCGCGACAGCAAATAGCCAAACGGCGCTTCCGGCCCGAGCATCTTCTCGAACGTGGAAAACACCATCAGCCGCTCGGGATTGGCCAGGTCCCGTAACGCGGTGATTGGCTGCCCGAAGCCGAGGTCACCATGGCTGTCATTTTCTAACAACCAACAGCCATGCTGGTCCAGCAATCGCACTAGCTGCAGGCGATCATGGGTGGACAGGACTACGCCGGACGGCAGGCTGACACCGGATGACAGCAACGCCAGCTGCACCGGCTCGGTGCTGAGCAAGTGCTCGAACAACGCCAGGTCCAGGCCGTCGTCCGCCGTGAATGGCAATTCGAGAACCCTCACGCCTGCCCCCTGCAACAACCGCAGGATCAGCCAGTCACACGGGGATTCGACGATGATCGCAGCGCCCTTGAGACCCAGCACCTCGATCAGGATTTCCAGTACCCCGCGCAAGTCGGCGCCGATGTATACCTCGTCCGCCTGCCAGCAACGGGTCGGCGACGAGGTATAGCGCGCCGCGAGCGTCGCCCGCAGTTCCCACACGCCACAGGGCTGCGACCATGGCTGCAGATGATGCGGGTAATGCCGCAACAGTTCGCGCTCGAGCAGCAACAGCGCTGCGTCCAGTGACGCCGCAAGTGCCGGCTCATCGGCGCTGAGCACGCGCATTCCCGGACGTCGCGCACTGGCATAGAGGCGCTCCAGCAGGTCGCCACCGCTGCTGCCTGGCGGTCTATTCAATACCGGCCAGGCGTAGTAGCCCGACTTGGGCACCGAGTACACCCGGCCCTCCTTCTCGAGCAACGAGTAAGCGTATTGAATGGTCGAGATCGACACATTCAGGCGCTCCGCCAGCTGCCGCAATGATGGCAGTTTTACCCGGGCATCCGTGCTCACCTCGCCGATGAGGTTGATCATGTAGCGATACACCGCCTGGTAGGCGAAGTCGGTTTGCCGGTCGTCCCTGAGGTTCATCGCTGGTCACCCGCCGCCACCCGCTTAACGCCCCGCCAGTTGGTAGGCTGCCAGGGCGGGCGCACCTTGCTGTGGCGTCTCGGCCATGCCCGGCACGCCGGTGGCGGGCCGCTTGCGATAGAGATGTTGCAGCAGGTCGATCGGCAACCCGCTGGTGTCGATGGCCCATTGCACCAGCATCTCGGCCACCGGCTTGCCTTGCAGCGCCTTGTGCAGCTCGGGGAGCGCCACCAGCATGCCGGGGTGGCATTGGCGCAAAAAGCTTTCGAGGCGCTCGCCGTGACGGATAAACGGCGAAAACATCAGGCAGTTCAGTTGGCTTTCATCCAATCGGAACAGCGCCTGGGCGTAGTCGGCCGCCAGCGCTCGGCCATCCTGGGTCGCTGCCTGGGCAATCAGGTGTTCGGGAATCTGCTTGCGCCGCATGAACAGCGCGGCCTGCTGCATGAAGCCCTGTGCGCCCTCCTCGTAATCCAGTTCCCGCAGGCACTCGGCCTGCAGGCCCCGCAGATGGGCCATCAGCAACGGGTTCGCATAGCTCGCGTGGCTGAAATGAAAGCCAAACTCGTCCGGTTCATAGCCCATGAACTGACGCAACAGCGGCCCGGAGGAGTATTCGGCCGCGTCCTTAAGGTCGGCAGCGCCGATATAGGCCAAGTGGCGATGGTTGTCCGTGTCGGACTTATCGGCGACGGCGTAACGCTCGCCGTAAAGGTCGCAGTAATAGGCGTTGCTCCACTCATCCATGCGCGCGAACAGCCCGCTGAGCACCAGGGGCTGGCGCGGCGGGATCTCTGCACCGCTCGCCAGCGCAGCCTTCTTCAGCCACGCCAGGTACTCCCGCTGCTTGCGCGCGGAGTCACCGCTGACCAGCGCGTGCACGCCGCCATTGCAGGTGGTGACGCGCTGGTAAAAGTCACCGAGGGCCAGGTAGGCGTCGTTGCACAGGGTTTGGCGAAGATCTCCCGAAGTCAGGTGCCCCACCATCAGCATATTGCGCCGGCTGGTGTCGCGCGCCGCACTGGAGGCCGGCCGCAGGTGGTTGAACGGCAAGACTTCCTGATTCTCGACCATCAGCAATTCGACACGCGCATCGTCATGCAGGAACAGCGCGCTGTAGCCGCGATGCAGCGTGTCCAGGGCATTTTGCGACATGCCCGCATGGCGCAAGGTCGCGACCCGCAGTTGAAACGTCCGCGGCGCCCGGCCTGCAAGCGTCAGCTGGGCTGCCCGCAACAACGCCAGGACATAGCTGCTGCCGGCGCCTGCGCCGTGAGCGACCAGCACCTTGTATTCACCGATCCGCTCCATGCCGCCTGCCGCTACCACGATTCGTTGAATCAATAACTGGAGCGAGGTACGTTCTGTTCGAGAGAAATGCCCTATCAAGCGTTGCAATACTTGTTGATAGACATAGTTCATGGCTTGTTCGTGAATAGCGCTCATAGTTCTACTACCTGAGTTGAAATATCAGTTTCGGGCAATCGTTGACGGCATTTGCCTGACCTGTTGTTTCTGTAGGGGCGTTACAACATGTGACATTCAATGGAGATTAGCACCGGGCCCTACCTGCCAAGCCTGCCTTTGGGGGCTTCCAGTCCCGAAAAGGCGCCAAGCCAAGGGGCACGCAGCCCAAACCGAAAGTCTTAGGAACGCTCTGACAACTTCCTACGCTGCTTTAACTTACAAACTAGAGAAGCATCCGACATAACCCACTTCAATATTGATGTTCCGGCAAAACAGCCATGGGAAACATTATTGGGCTTGACGGATGTACGGGGTGATTTCATATATTCAATCATTGCTCAATCCTTGAGATAAAAGTGACGGGGCAATTATCGGCACTTGAATAATGATTAACAGATACAGAACGCCGGCTAAAACCGGTTCAGATGGGGGCTTGCATGGGGTATCGAGTGTGCAGACACGACAACGCCGCGCTGGGATTCAGGGCGGCGTCAGGGGCATACATCTGGTTTATCGGGCTGAAGTGCTGAAATCCCGATTCAAGCGGTGGGCAGGTTAAGTCCTGTCAAATGGCGCATTTGCCCCATGCGCCCGGGGGCAGGAATACTCGCTTGAGAATATTCCCACAGATCAAACAGTTTCTACCTGCAAGGCAACCCGTTCACGGCACGGACATTCGTCCATATAGCGGTGCGCTTCAACGAACTGGCTGAACGGAAATACCGTGGTTTTCAGCGGTACCAGCACCTTGTCGGCGGTCAGTTGGTTGATGTCACGCAGGGCTCGCTGCAAGGCCACCTGGTCCTGGATGATGCCCAGTTCCGGTTTGCCGGTGAAGTTGCCGATGCAGTGCACAAAGAACTGAATGTTCTTCTGGAACGCCGCACAGGCCGGGAATGGCGTCTGGTTGCCACCTTGCAGGCCGTACAGCACCAGGCTGCCACGCGGCGCCAGCACATCACCCAGCAACGACATCTGCGGGCCACCCAAGCCATCGAACACCACGTCTACGCCACGGTTGTCGGTGAACTTGTTGACTTGCATCAGCAGGTCCTGCTCTTCGGTGACGATCACCTTTTCCGCCCCGAGGGACAGCAGGTATTCGCGCTCATCACTGGTCTTGGTGGCGGCAATCACCCGCACCCCCAGGGCTTTGCCCAGCTGCACAAACGATGGGCCGGCACAGTGGCTGGCGTCCGTTACCAGGGCGAATTGCCCGGGTTTGACCCGCGCCAGGTCCATGTACGCAAAGTAGGCAATCAGCAGCGGCGTGTAGTGCACGCTGGCTTCGATCGGGCTCAGGACATCCGGGTAGCGGGTCAGCGCCGAGCGCGGCAGGACGATCTGTTCGCCGTACACCGGGTAGTCATTCGGGCTCTCGGCCGGGAAGCTGGCGACCTTGTCACCCACCGCCAGGTCGTCGACACCCTCGCCAACGGCCACAACCACGCCGGCCATTTCATGGCCAAGGCCGGAAGGCAAGCGGGCATGGGACGACGCCAGGTTCTGGCGCCACAGAATGTCGTACCAGCTGATGCCAATCGCCTCGACGCGCACCTGCACTTCGCCCGGTGCGGGCTTAGCGGCTGCATGCTCTTCGCATTTGAGCACCTCGGCCGGACCAAACTTGTGAAAACGGATCGTGCGGGACATCGCAAACCTCGTCAAAGTAACCTCTATTGCCATGAACTCTATCTGGGCTTTCGGGGCAAGACCACCGGTCGCCGTTAATAGTCGACATGCCTGTCATTGATTCCGCACATACGGAAAAGGTGCCAAGCCATGTAGGAAAACTGAATTAGCCGGTGCAGAGTACCAGCCTTTCCCCGTAAGATTCATGCCGGTCATTGTTCTTATATGACCGCTCCCGTCAAGTTTACTGACGCCGCCTGGGACACAAGATGAACCGTAACGACCTGCGTCGTGTCGACCTCAACCTGTTGATCGTATTCGAAACCTTGATGCATGAGCGCAGTGTGACCCGCGCTGCCGAGAAACTGTTCCTTGGCCAGCCGGCCATCAGCGCAGCCCTGTCACGCCTGCGCGGCCTGTTCGACGACCCGTTGTTCGTGCGTACCGGACGCAGCATGGAGCCCTCGGCCCGTGCGGTAGAAATCTTCGCCCTGCTCTCCCCGGCCCTGGACTCGATTTCCACGGCCGTCAGCCGCGCCTCCGAATTCGACCCGGCCACCAGCACCGCGGTATTCCGCATCGGCCTGTCGGACGACGTCGAATTCGCCCTGCTGCCGCTGCTGCTCAAGCGCCTGCGGGCCGAAGCCCCCGGCATCGTGCTGGTAGTGCGCCGCGTCAACTACATCCTGATGCCCGGCCTGCTGGCCTCCGGCGAAATCTCCATCGGCGTGAGCTACACCACCGATTTGCCGGCCAACGCCAAACGCAAAGTCCTGCGCCGCAGCAAGCCGATGCTGTTGCGAGCCGACAGCATGCCGGGCTCCATGAGCCTGGATGACTTCTGCGCCCGGCCCCATGCCCTGGTGTCGTTTGCCGGGGATTTGAGCGGGTTTCTGGATGAAGAACTGGAAAAACTGGGCCGCAAGCGCCACGTAGTCCTGGCTGTGCCGCAGTTCAATGGGCTCGGGACATTGCTGGCGGGCACCGATATTGTCGCGACCGTGCCGGACTATGCCGCTGAAGCGTTGACTTCAGCGGGTGGCTTGCGGGCTGAGGAGCCGCCACTGCCGGTGCGCACCTTTGAATTGCACATGGCGTGGCGTGGGTCCCAGGACAATGATCCGGGGGAACGGTGGTTAAGGTCGCGGATTCAGATGTTTTTTGGCGACCCTGAGAGTCTATAGGCGTCGCCGGGCAGGCTGTTTGGCTGATCATTTCTGCCTTTCCACAAACCACGAAGTTCCATTCACTTCCAGTGGATCGCTACATTGGGGGCACATCTGAGGGCATGCTTTGGATGGTTTGAAAAGGATGCCCCCAGCCTGAGGTCCAACAGTTCCCTTCTAGAAATGTGACCCTTTGTTGTTCCCACACACCGCGGTCATTTGCCCTCCGGCTCTACCGCATTCTGTAGAGCCACCTTCCTCAGCAACTGATCTACGTGCTCCCTCTCCGCTCGAAGCGCCGAACGTAACTCCTTGTTCTCTGTCTCATGAATCCGCGCCCAACGCAGGCTCGCACGGCAATTGACGACCACCGTCCACACCTTCTGCAGTTTCAAGTAGTGGGCCAACAGCAGCACAGCAATCGCCACCATCATCACCAGCGCCGCTGTCGAAATCACATCCGTCTTAGTCATGCTCAATCCTTTCGCTAGGTCATTTGTTCCAAAGACAGCCAAAGGATATGTAGTGATTTTTTACACGTATAGATTGTAGACTTGTACAGGTAAACAAATCACGCACATGGACGGCCCATGAAACGCACTCAGCAGATCAATCAGGTTCGCTGGGACCTGGCACTTCGCTATCGCTTGATCGAGACCGTGGCCTGGTGGGAGGGCCGCCTGACCACGGGCCATCTGATGCAGAGCTTCGGCATCAGTCGCCAGCAAGCATCCAAGGATATCAACACCTACATCACCGAGCATGCGCCTAAGAATCTTACATATGACAAACAACTGAAGGGCTATGTGCCGAGCAAGCACTTCAAGCCGCTGTTCATCGACGACAGTGCCAATGCCTATCTGCAACTGTTGAACCAGACCCACTCGCGGGCACCGCATGTGGAGGGGCTGGCACTCGCCTATGCACACACCAAGGTGCTGGAGGTGCCGAACCGCACAATACGCCCAGAGGTACTGAGGCCACTGCTCAAGGCATGCCGCAATGGCGAGGTGATTGCCATTGAATACGTGTCGTTAGCCAACCCAGTACCGGAGACGCGACTGATCTCGCCGCATACCTTGATCTACACAGGCATGCGCTGGCATGTACGGGCCTACTGCGAGAAGAACCGCAAGTATCGGGATTTCGTGTTGAGCAGATTCCGTGGGGAGCCGGAGTTCGAGCGAACGAGCGAGAACCTGATCGGCGATGACGAGGAATGGAACACCCTCATCGATGTGATAATCGAGCCGGATTCGCGGCTGAAACCTGACCAGAAGGCGATCATCGAAGTCGACTTCGGTATGGACGATGGCGAACTGGTCATCCCGACGCGGTGTGCGCTCGTGGGTTACGTACTGCAGCGCTACCAGATCGATCCGAAAAAGCTTGAGCCCAAGGCCCCGGCGCAACAGATCGTGGTGAAGAACCTGGAGGCGTTGACCCCTTGGCTCTATGTATAAGCCCTGTTACAGGAGAGATGGCGTTGAATCGTGGCCAGTGTGCAGACATATGTAAAGTTTGCGACGCACCCAAGGTGCTTGGGATGTGCGTGCACTTCAACGCCCATTGATTCACTTGCAAAAGCTTCACTTGCAGTGGCCCAGGGGCCAAGCGCCCATCCCTCCGAGCCCCGGATTCGAACGTCCTCCTCTCGAACTGCAAGCCCCTTTCCAACTATGCCAAGTGTTCATCCATGACTTCGCCCCCCGAACCTGCATGGATTGTTTACCTGTGCATGTAAACACTCTAGATACGCCCTGAAATCCTACATATCTTGCCCCTATCTGACACGGTTGACCTCATCGACTCAGGTCGCTGCGCCAGACCCAAAAAGTCAAATTACCCGAAAGGAACGCACCATGAAAAATCTCCTGGCAACCATTGGGCTCGTGGTGGTGATCAAGAAGGGCTACGAGTTGCACCGCGAATATTCGGAGTTAAAACGCGCCCTTTCGGCACGCGAAAAGGCTCAGTCATGAACTGCTTGTGTGTAGCCGCTATCGCCTAAAGTCAAAATGGCATTGCGCCACCATCCGAGTTAGCATGTCGCGACTCGCTTAACCTAGAAAAGGACCTTCCATGAGTGTTAGCGCCTATCTTCGCGAAAACCTCCGCTCTATCTCTTCCAAGAATGTTTCCGTTGCTCCGGGGATCGATGAAAAAAAGCTGAACAACGCACTTAAGGCCTTCGCATACAACGGGCTGCCAGGAAACGTCGTGGCATTGTTCGACAACACCCTGTTCGGTACTGGCAAGGACGGTCTGCTGTTCACTGGCGAGCAAGTGATCTACCGCTCCGGATTCGCCGACCCGATCCACTTCCCCTACGAAGATATCCGCAGCGCCAAGTACACCCAGGTGCACACCGGAAGCATGGACAAGCTCGAGCACACCCTGATCTTCGAGCGTAAGGATAATAGCCAACTGGTCATCAAGGACCTGAGTGATTGCGACTACGCAGCACTCGCATCCGTGCTGCAGGGCGTTATCGAAAACTTCACCGAGTTCCAGGACGAAAAACAGCTCATCCCTCTCGAGGAGATGGAAGAAGCAGTCAAAGTGGCTTACCTCAAAGTCATCGTGAACATGGCCTACGACAACGACTCGGTCATCGATGAAAAAGAGTTCGCGGAGATCTTGCTGTTGATGACGCGGCTGGACCTGGAACCCGAGTCGCGCTTCACTGTGCGCGCCTACATGACCGGTTTCAACCAGGCGGCAGCGCTCGATGCACTGCTTGCGGAGCTGGACAGCCATTGCCCACGGGGGCAGATTAGGCCGCTGCACATTTCTCTGACCAAAGACTTGATCAACCTGCACTTCTCCACCGGCGGCGGCTCGCTGGAGACCTTTGGCTTCCTACAAAGAAACCGTGCGCTCTTGCAGGTCGACGATGACGAGATCGACCTCGCCGTCGCGGCCATCCGTAACGACCACAGCATGCTGAAGGACGATGTCACCGATGACCAAATTGTCAGCGCGCTGAAGCTGCTTTCGGCGAAGGCCGCGGCTGTCGGCACCCCACTGGCCGCAGTGTATCTCTCGGGTTCGGTGGTAGGCATGTCTGCGGCCGGGCTGACGTCCGGCCTCGCCACGCTGGGCATGGGCGGCATACTCGGCCTGTCGGGCATGACCACGGGGATCGGTGTCGCCGTGCTGCTCGGTGTGGGCGCCTACGCAGGCGTGCGCAAACTGACGGGCGCGGACGAGCTCACGCGCTCGAAGCGACGCGAGCTGATGCTGGTCGAGGTCATCAAGCAGACCCAGGCGACCATTTCGCTGCTGATGCAGGACCTCAACCACATTACCGATCGGCTGAGCCAGGCCCTGGCCGAGCATGGCGAGCAAGGCCAGATGATCCAGCGCCTTACCTCCATGATGGGGCAGATGACCGGCGCCGGTACCGTGCTGACCAACAAGTGCGAAGCGACCCAGAGCAGCGCGACCAAACTGCGCTGCGCTCGTTTCCTCGACGACGCCAAGCTCAAGACGCTCACCAAGGAGCCTACTAAGGCAGAGCTGTTCGACTTCATCAGGTCGTTCTACGAAGAACGTTCATTCTCCCAGGAGAAGGACGGCCAGCAGTTCGAGACGCTCAAGCTCGCAATCAAACCAGGCGTTTCGCCGAAGGCGCTGGAGAACCTTGCCCGAGCCTTTGAAGCGGTCGGTTATTTCAACGTCAGCGATGTACTTGTCGGCGGCGCCGCCGACATGGCAGACAAGGCTAAGGGCAAGCTGCTCGGTCTCTTCTCATGAGCATTAAGAATGCGTCGACTGAACAGGCCCAGGCGATGCTGGTGCAAAAGCACCAGTTGAACACCGCGCTAAACCACGTAGGACTGGTCAATGGTGCACTGCAAAGCCTGCAGGTCACGCAGGCACAGAGCCGCCAGCATCTCGAACTGTTGATGCTCGAAGCTGAAACACTGGTCGAAGGGAACCAAGTGATTTTCGAGGTGGATGACGACGATGCGCTGCTTGTCGAGAGTAGTTATGCCGTACAAGAAAACATCGTGAGCGTCGGCACGCCGCTGCCAAACCTCGACTTCATCGACATGACAGGCAAGAGCGACTGGAGTGGCTATCTCGACCAGGTCGCTGCCTATGCCCAGCGACGGCGGATCGAATTTGGCCACGATCCGTTCCGCGACCTGATGAGCGCAAGCCAACGTATTGCGCTGGAAAGACGCATCCGCGATGAGTTCTCGTACAAGGGCGCCCAGTGCGACAAATACGACTACATGATCGCCGGCACCTGCGGCCTGATCGGCGGCCTGGTGGACGTTCTGTTCGTCGGCCTCCCAGGTCAGGGAGCACTCACCCACTTTACTGACGAGATGACCGATAACGCGGTGCGGAGGTTCGCTGCCTGGAACGGCTGGCAAGGCCCTAACAAAGGCAGTGACCCGGTAACCAGCGCCATTGGTTTCCTGGAAAGGAAGTACAAGGTCAACTACGACCATCGTCACGGCGGCGATGTCGGCGGCCTATTCAAGATGAGCACGCGCAACCACCACATCAAGAGCCTGGCGCATTCGCCGGACCTAGTCGGGTTGTTCTTTTCGATACTGGATCAGTTCACCAGTAGCGCACATTTCGTCGATGGCGGCCGAATCATCAGTGTCGATACCGAAACGTTCGAGCTCAAGGGCTCGAACCTGGTGGCTAAGCTGTTCTGCGGCTGCATGAATTGGCTGGGGCACCTGTTCTCGGATGTGGCCGGCTCCTCTGGCGCAAAAACGCGAGGGTCGGGTATTCCGATTCCTTTTTACTCGCTACTGCAGTTCATCAACCTCGGCGAGTTTGGACAGCATCGGCAAACCTTCGCCACGATCGCCGTCCAGGTGTTCGAAAAGGGCTACGACCTGCGTCACGGCCTGGCAATGGCTATTCCGGTGATGCTTAGCGAAATGTTGACCCGAGTGATGTGGGTCGTGAAGCAGCGCTTCTATCACGAGAAGGAATGGGCTGAGTGCATTCCATCGGCCACTAATCCCGAACTTCAGCGGATGCTGCTAATGACACACGGCACCCTTTGCGTGGTAGATGGCGCCGATGCGGCGATTCGCTCGGGCGGCGACATGATCCAGTTCATGTTGCGCTCAAACCTCATTGCCTGGGCGCGCTTCGGCACACTGGCACTCAAGGAACTCAACTCCTGGTACCAGGACGGAAGGCTCGACATCAAGGCCGTCGATACCTACCTGGACGCTGAGTACGAGCGGCTAGTGGCGAGTGCGTGACAGATTCAAAGATTTAAAGCTTGGCAGATATGAAGGAGAGACCGCCGGACTACCGCCCGTACGGCCGCCTTATCGCAGGCCACCCAATGCGCCGCTAGCAGACGGAAGCACCATACGGCCACAACTCAGAACTCTGATAGTTATCAAATTCGCGCCCGCGGCCCTGCCCTCTGGCGCGTAGTGAAATCCGTGCGCAACGAATGCGAACGCAGTTGATCCAGTGAGAGCAGTCATGGAAAAAAAAGTACTTGGTGTTTTGCAGAATTTCCATTCCGAAGGTCTTTACGTTGCCCCAGACATTCCACGCAAGAAGGCCGATAACGCCGCCGCGTCGTATGGCATGCCCTCTTCCGCGAAAGTGTTCGCCATCGTTGATTCGACGGTTTTCGGTTCGGCCAAGAACGGCCTGGCGTTTACCTCACATGGCCTGTTCTGGAAAAACGACTGGACTACCACCTCGGCTAAAACTCATATGCCGTGGGAAGAGTTCAAAGCCACGACTCAGGGTCGGGCCACAAAAGGCTCTGAACTGATCTTGGGTAATGGCTGCGCGTTCGGCATGGCCGGTTCGAGCATGAAGCCCGAGGCTCTGCTGCAACTGCTGGAGAAGTTAGCGGAGCAGTTGCAGGAACCTGCCGAGCCGGTGGGGCATGCAGTCGAGGCGCCCATTGGGCAGCCTGCTGCCGGCCAGGCGCCAGTTGTACGCGAAGAGCCTGTCAGCGCCCCGCCTGCAGCTGTTATTCCTCCTCGGCCACCGCAACCTGAGCCTGAGCCTGAGCCTATCCGCAAGCCCGCGTTCGAAGGCAGCTATCAGCAAGATCAGCTGCAGATCCTCAATGCAGTGGCCAAGCGACACAGGTTGTCCCACCAGATCCAGGTGGCACCCTCGATCAAGGTGTACAAGGTCGAGAAGGTCATCGAGATATCGGCTGGGCAGATCAAGCCATACGACATCCTGATGATCGTCGATAACACCTTCCTGCAGACTGCCAAGGACTTCTTGGTGGTGACCGCTCAGGCAGTGTGGGCCAAGGGGACACTTCGCAAACTCGAGCAATTCCCGATCAGCGAGATTCGCAGCATTCGCTGCGAGGCGAAGAATCTCTACATCAACGACTACGATTTCCAGTACTTCGATCAGCTTTCAGAGAACGAAGTACTGGTGATGACCAACATGCTCAAAGAGCTGGTTGTGGCGTTGGGCAACCTGCAGCAGCGCTCGGTTGGCGGGGGCGAACCACAGCTACCTCACCTGCTAGACAACGTTCTGTCTGCGATATACGACGATGTCATCAACGATGCCGTCAGCCGTATGCGCCTGGACAATCCACAAGGTCGAGAGCTCATTACGGCACTGACTGACTGCTGCTTCGCCACATTCTTGCTGGTGAGCGCTCGCCTACAAGTGCATCAGAGCTCAGACCGTGCAGAGATGCTGGGGCAATACCTGCTGGCACAAACCCTGGCGACTGTGTTCGCGCTCCGAAGCAGTGACGAGTTGTGGAGCAGCCTGGAACTACAAGTAGCGTACATGATGATTCAGGGACGGTTGATTTACCGCGTGTTCGGGCAGACCGAGCGGGCCGGCATCGATATGTATCCTGGGCAAGAGCGCTATGTGCAAGCGCTTAGAAGTGTGATGGAGGCAGGTAGTCTTGATGACGGCCTGGATGCGCTACGCGACGTGCTGGGGGAGATTACGCGGGCGAATCAAAAAGCAATTGAGGCTGCGTTTGAATGTGCCGATCAAGTTCAAGAGATGTTTATTGAAGGGTTGTAAGTAGCGGTCTTCCAGGGTTGAAGCGGGCAGACGGGGGGGGCAAGCCCGCCGTCTGCTAGGTGCGAATACAGAGATGCTGCCAACTGAGCCATGTTTATCGCAGTGCCAAGCTACACAGGCAGGTAGAAAATCGCACCGGCCGCTTTGCGTTAGGCGGGCCGGACAAGAACTGGGCTGCACATAACCTGCTTTGATTCCAGGTCACCGAGGGAGAACGTCTGGGCGTTCCAGTCCCCTACCCTACCCAGTTTGGACGTACACCGAAAGCTTTCCAGAGCCATCCAGAGCCATTCTGGATTTCGTCAGGAATCGCCATTCGTGATCGCTCATGTAAGGCTTCTGAGTGGGGGCAAAATTGGGGGCATATTAGGTTTTTTTTAAACTGAAACTACCGAGCTAGAGCCAAGTCAAAATGTTCTTCGGCGACCCTGAGAGTCTTTAGGCGTCGTCGGGAAGGCTGTTCGGCTGATCATTTCTGCCATTCGCCAAACCATGGAGCTCCATCCACTTCCAGTGCATTGCTACATCGGGGGCACATCTGAGGGCATGCTTTGGACGGTTTGAAAAGGATGCCCCCAGCCTGTGGTCCCACAGCCCCTTCTCGGAAAAGTTATACGCTACCGCTCCCAAACCGCCGTCGAGCGCTATCCGACCACATCAGCTTATTGCCTACTATCTTCTGACCCCCTATGAAGTTTTTTGGTGCAAGTCGTCGGAGGTTGCGTAGCTGTTTAAATATCCAATTGTTCGTAGGTCAGTCAGCGTCGATCAGGTGAAGTCGTCAGCCGCCTGGTCGTGGCCTTGCCCCGCCCGTGGGTTCCACTGAAAACCCGACCGGGCCAATACCCCGGGCTTGAGACGCTGATCCTCGTCATAATCTTCGTGCGGATGGAAAAACAGCGGTTTGGCTCTATCGATCGAACGCAACACCTGCTCGTACCCGACCAGGTAAGCTTTACGCTGTTGTTCAGACACATTGCCCGGCATCCAGGCAACGTAGGGTGGCAGCACGTCAAACCCCAGGTAGCGGAATATCCCGTTGTGGATCGGCCAGAGAATGTGGGTCATACAGCCGTCGATCCCATCCGGCTGATACAGGCTTTCGGCGGTGCCGGTGGTGACGCAGACCATGGCTTTGCGGCCTTTGAACTTGCCGTTGTCGTATTTCTCACCGGCCGCGTATGCAAAGCCACGGGTCATGGTGCGGTCAACCCAGCCTTTCAGCACGGCTGGCATTGAGAACCACCAGATCGGAAACTGGAAAATCAACAGATCACACCAGAGCACCTTCGCCTGCTCCTGTTCCACATCAAAGGTCGGTTGGCCTTGGGAGAACATGTGTTCCTGTTCAGCGGGGAGGTTCAGAAACTCTGCGTTTACGCGCGGCGTGGTGATATCCGCGCCATCCAGGGGCGCCTTCCATTCCAGCGCGTACAGATCACTCACTTGAACCCTATGCCCCTGGGCCGCCAGGGTTTCACTCGCCAGGTCTTTCAGTGCACCATTGAAAGACCGAGGTTCCGGATGGGCATATACAATCAGGACATTCATCTGCATTTCCTCAGGGCCAATGACGCCTTTGATTCTTATGCCTGACCTGGGGTATGACAAATCATCGTTTATCGCCTCATGAAAGAGAAAAACTGCGCCATGAAACCTGATATCCCCCTCAAGTCCATCGCCTGCTTCGACGCAGTAATGCGCACCGGCAGTGCCGTCCTGGCTGCCGAGCAGATGTTTGTGACTCCAGGAGCCGTGACGCAGCAGATCCGTAAGCTTGAAGGTTGGCTGGGCGTGTCGTTGTTCACTCGCACCGTGCGCAAGCTGAATCCTACTCAGGAAGCGTTGGCCTACTGGCAACAGGTGCAACCCGCACTTCAGACGTTGGAGAACGCCAGCCTTGCGCTGCGTCATCGACACGCCCAGGAAGTGCGTCTCAGCCTGCCTCCTGCCTTTGCCAATTCATGGTTCGCTCGGCGTATGCCGACACTCACTCGCCAGCACACTCAACTCAAGCTGCACCTGAGTGCGAGCACGGATCTGGTTGACGTCAGCCACGATGGATTTGACCTTGCCGTACGCCATTGCGATGGGCAGGTTCGAGAGTTGGTGGCCGAGTTGTTGCTGGCGGATGAGGTCCGGGTGTATTGCAGCCCGCTGTATCGCGAGCGCCTGCAATTACACTCGCTCGCCGACCTTACGCGCACGACGCCGCTCTACACGACATCGCATGCGCATTGGCCCGCGTGGCTCGCACAGCTCGGCATGGTCGATGCACAAATTGCAACCGGCCTGCGTTTCGACCAGCCCGAACTCGCCATCGATGCGGCGCGGCGTGGTCAGGGGGTGGTGCTGACCAGTCCTTGGCTGGTCGAAGAGGCCCTGGAGCAAGGGCAACTGGAGCAGGTGTTCGAAGCAACCCTGTCCGTCAACAAGGGCTACTACCTGGTTCACAGTGCTAGCGCGCCCCTGCGTACACCCGTCGAGCAACTCCGACAGTGGTTATTGCAATCCGCGCTTATTGGCGCGCCTCACGTGCAGCCCTGACCAATCCATCCAACCAGTCCTGATGGCCATTGATCATTGGGTTTGGCCGAGCCAGGGCCAGTTCTACTGCCGGCTTACCCTTCTGGGTTTCCTGGGTAAGGATGCGCACGCGCCCCAGCGACAGATCCTCTATCAGCCACGCATGGTGTACATCCAGGCGGGTATCGCCCTCGCCCGCCCAACCGTGCCAGGCAATCCGCCCTGGTTGGCCATCAGCCGGCGGGACGAATTCATTGCACTGCGCCTCGACCGGGAATCCGAAGGTCTCAAAGTAGAAGCGCATCCCGTCTTGTAGCTCAGGACCCGGGCCGTCATGCAAGCGCACATTAGCCGAGTTGGCGTAATAGCTCGGCCATTGCGACGCGTGGCTCAACAACGGCCAGATATCGGCGGCGGCGAGGCCGGCGACGATGATTTCATTGGAGACAAAATTCTCGGTGAAGCCCGGCAGGTAGCCTTGCGGCCAGATGATCTCTTTCATGCTCAGCACTCAGTGGTAATGGACTGGTGCCATGGTCGGTGCTAGCGTGAAATAAAACCAATCGTCATCTTTTATGCAGAGCATCATGAATCCTGATATCAGGCACCTCGACCTAAACCTACTCAAGGCCCTCGATGCCTTGTTGGATGAGCGTAGCGTCACCCGTGCCGCCGCGCGATTGTCACTGACCCAGCCCGCCGTCAGCGGCATGCTCACACGCTTGCGCGAAAGCTTTAACGACCCGTTGTTCGTGCGTGCGCAACGCGGCATGGTGCCGACGCTTCGGGCTGAACAATTGGCCGGGCCGGTCAAGCAGATGCTCACTGCTATTGGGCAGATGCTGCAACCCCATGCGTTTGAACCGCACACGGCAACGATGACGCTTTCACTGGCGTCCACCGACTACGCGTTACGGGCCGTGGTGGTGCCTTTCCTCAGCGCACTGCGTGTGCATGCGCCGAATATTCGTATCACCGTGCAACCCGTCGACCCTCAGCAACTGCCTGGCCAACTGGACCGTGGCGATATCGACCTGGCCCTCGTGACACCGGAAAGCACCCCGCCAGGCCTGCATTCTGCAGCGTTGTTCGATGAGCGTTATGTATGCGTGATGCGCGACGATCACCCTGAGTCGCGGCATGAGGCGCTGACCCTGGAGCGCTTTTGTGCGCTGGATCATGCGCTGGTCTCCCCCGCTGGTGGCGCTTTTGAAGGGGTGACCGATCACGCGCTCGCCCGCATCGGCAGGTCACGGCGCGTGACGGTCTCGGTGACCAGCTTCCTGGTGCTGCCGGAGATTTTGCGTGCCAGCAACCTGATCGCCGTGGTGCCCCGCCGTTTGGCATTGCATGCCGATGGGCTGCTCATGCGTGAACCGCCGTTGGACATTCCAGGTTTCGGCAAGACTGTGGCGTGGCATGAGCGCACTCACCATGACCCCGCTCACACATGGCTGCGCGGACTGTTGGTGGACACTTGCCAGGCACTCGGCTGAATGCCTTCAAGCGCCGCGTTGCACCTTGACCTTGCTGACGATATACGCACCGATAGGAATCGCCGATGTAGCTGCCGGCGACGGCGCGTTACACACGTTCACACTGAGCCTTGTGTTCACGAAAAGGAAGTCGTCGATCAACTTGCCGCTGTTGGAGACGGCCTGGGCGCGGACACCTGCCGGATAGGGTTTTAACTCATCCTGCTTGATAGAAGGGCAATATTTTTGCACCTGCTTGAGATAGCCGCGCTTGAAGATCGAGTTTCTCATCTCGATCAACCCAGGCTTGAAGTTAGCCTTGAGCACTTTCAACACCCCAGGAGATGTGAAGATCTCGAACATGTCCACCAGTGAGAAATCGGTTTTCTTGTAGCCTTCCCTTTTCAGCGCCAGTACGGCATTGGGGCCGACCGTCACCGTGCCATCGATCATGCGGGTCAGGTGCACGCCCAGAAACGGCATGGCAGGATCGGGAATGGGGTAGATCAAGTGATTGACGATTTGATTATGCTCATGGGGTAGCAAGTAGTACTCGCCCCGGAACGGGCAAATCTGGAACTCAGGCTCCAGGCCGAGCATCCGCACCACACGATCAGCCATCAGCCCGGAACAGGAAATCAGAAATCGACCCTGATAAACCCCGGTAGTGGTCGTGATCACCACCTCATTCTCGCGCTCATCGAGCGCGATGACCTCGCTGTTGTAACGGATAACACCGCCCTGGCGGGTGAACTCGTTAGCCATTTGCCGGGTGACTTCGGCGTAATTGACAATACCGCTTGAGGGCACATAAATGCCGCCAAGGCCGATAATGTTCGGCTCCCTTTCACGCAGCGCATCTGCAGTCAGCCATTCACGCTCCAGCCCGTTGGCCGCCGTGCGGTCCCACAGCGCCTGCATTCGCTGCATCTCGACGTCATTGGTGGCCACCAGCAGCTTGCCGCAGGTGTCGTAGCGAATGCCGTGCTCATCACAGAACGCTTTGGTCGCCCGGTTGCCCTCCAGGCAGAACTTCGCCTTGAGGCTGCCAGGGGGGTAGTAAACCCCGGCGTGAATCACACCGCTGTTATGCCCGGTCTGATGACGGGCCGCGCCCGATTCCTTTTCCAGCAGCAGAATCTGCGCATCCGGGTATTCGCCCGCCAACTGCATGGCGGTGGACATGCCGATGATGCCGCCACCGATAATCACAAAGTCGTACACCTGTATTCCCTCTCTTACATCCGTCATGGGCAAACGGGGGCGTCTGCACCCCCGCGCCGTGTCAGTTGGCGCTTTGCCCGTGCTGATGCGCCAGCT
Source organism: Pseudomonas sp. C8002 (assembly GCF_013385765.1). Taxonomy (NCBI): domain Bacteria; kingdom Pseudomonadati; phylum Pseudomonadota; class Gammaproteobacteria; order Pseudomonadales; family Pseudomonadaceae; genus Pseudomonas; species Pseudomonas sp. C8002. The sequence goes on along the minus strand of NZ_JACAPJ010000031.1, from coordinate 107,837 downwards.
TGGGATAGCTGATGTAACCACGTTGCCGCATCAACTCACGACGCAGGCCCGGGTGCGCAGTGAAGCGATCGCGGCCGTGCAGCCAGAACAGGTTGTTGATCAGCAGGAATGAACCCACAGCGACCGGCACGGACAGCTTGGCATCGCTGTTTTCCAGTGACTCGCCGAGCGCGTATAACCAGGTGCCCTCTTCGAAATTCTCAGGCTGCACGAATTGGTCGATATAACGCATGGTCGGCCGGCCGACTTCATCGGTGTCGAAGATGGCATGGAACACATCCTCCTTGACGTTCTTGCTCGGCGGCGCCGTCCAGCGCAGGGGACGACGCGCCAGGGGATGCTTGTAGAACGTGTCCATATCCGCCCAGTCATCCAGGTGCAGGATCAGCGAGTTACCGCCTTCCATGTTCTGTTCGTCGATCTTCATCATCAGCACGTAGTCGGTGATCTGATTCACGAAGGTACCGTCGTTGTGCAACTCCATCACACGGTGCGGAGCACGCAAATAGCTGTCTGAGGTGTCGACGTTTTCCACCACGAACCGCGCATAGAACTGACCACTCATGGCATCGAAGTTAGAGCGCCCGAGCAAATGCGCCACGGCGGTGGAAAATTTGACCATGTCGTCGGCCTGGGACACGTTATCCAGGCCTTGGGGGACGATCAGCAGTCCCCCGGTTGCTCGGTCCATCACCGTGTTCACCAGCACTGGGCGCAGGGTACCGCCGCAGAGCTCATCAAGGATCTGGCCAAATTGGAATCGCAGGAAAGACTTGTACTCCAGCGCCTGCACCGGCAGTTGAGCCACAGCGCTCAAAAACGCACTGACCGTCGATTGCGCAAACGTTAATTCAAGCAGGCGTGGAGACTGGGCCGAAGGCTTGATTGAAAAGCCCTGGAAGGTTGCTGGTGGCTGCATGACCGCAACGTCGAGCGGGGCGAAGGCATTCATTGCTACATCCTCTTTTTTGCCGAGTAGAAAGGCGCACGACGACAGCGTCGTGCACCCGATGGAAATTACTGAATCAACACCTCAGAACAGCGCGACGGTGTAGCTCACCGTCATGCGGGTCTGGTCCTGATTGGCATCCGCCTCGGAGTGCAACACGCCCGAGCGCATGGCGAATCCAAGGCCCTTGAAGGTGCCGTCCTGGATCACGTAGTCGAGTGCCAGGTCGCGTTCCCACTCCTGTTGATCGCGGCCGGTGGTGGTCTTGATGTTGTCGCCCTTGAGGTAGACCACCGAGGCGCGCAGGCCAGGGAGACCGGCGGCGGCAAAGTCGTAGGCATATTGGGCAAACCAGGTCTGTTCACCGGCGCGGTTGAAGCTGGTGATCATGCGATCGGTGAACAGGTAGAGGGATGTGCCGGTAGCACCTTTGTCCGGCAGCGATGCCTGGTTGAGTTGGACAAAGTTGCTGGCGTCCGAAATGCTTTGGTAGCCGCCCGTCAATGCGTGGCCACCGAGGCTGTAGGTGAAAATGGCGCTCCAGGTACGGTTATCGATCTCACCCGAGGTATCGTCGCTGTAGCCACTGGTGCGATAACCGGCACTACGCCCTGCCGCGCGGCCATTGGCACCACTGGAATCGGTGTCGAAGTAGCGCAGGTCGGTCTTCAACGCCTGCCCTTCACCCAATCCCAGCACGTGCTGCAGGCCGTAAAATTGCTGCGTGTAATAGTCCTCAAGGTTGGCCACGTAGTACTGCAGCGTCAGGTCTTTGTTGACCTTGAAATCGCCGCCGGCAAATACGAAGGCAGTGCTCTGGCGTGTACCACCGGCGACGGCCAGTCCGGTGCTGTCTGTGGAGCCGCGCCCGGTTGCATATTCCAAACGACCCGCCGTCAGGCTGAGGTTGTCGATTTCTGTGCTGGAGATCTGGGCGCCTTCAAAGGTCTGCGGCAGTAGGCGGCCGTCATTGGCTTGCAGGATCGGCAGCTTGGGCATCAGCGTGCCGTAGCGCAGTTCGGTTTGGCTCAGGCGCATCTTGGCGGTCAAGCCAAGGCGGCTCCATTCGTCAGTGGCGTGGTCTCCTGCGGATGGAATCATCGAACTGCCACGATGCCGCCCTTGCCCGCTGTCCAGCGTCACGCCGAGCAAGCCCATGGCGTCGAGGCCAAATCCTAGAGGGCCATTGGTAAACCCCGAGGTGTAATTGAGCATGAAACCTTGGGCCCACTCCGCGGTTTTACTCTGACTGGCTGGCCCTGCCCGGTCGCGGTAATCGTTGTTGAAATAGTAATTGCGCAGGCCCAGCGTGGCTTTGCTGTCGCCGACAAAGTCCGCCGACGCGGGCTGACCGAAGAACAGCAGGCAAGCGCCGGCGCTCAAGCCCGTGAGGGCCAGGGATATTTTCATGGGAAGTATGTCCAGTGAGATTATTGTTGTTATGGATGACATTTATCGAGGAACGGCCTGGGGGCCGCCCTTTAATACCCCGTCATGCAAGGGTCAAACGCGCTCGATCACCATCGCGACGCCCTGTCCAACCCCCACACACAGGCTGACCACGGCGTAGCGCTGCTGGTTACGCTGCAAAGTGCGACAGGCACTGAGCACCAACCGGGCGCCTGAGGCCCCTAATGGATGCCCGATAGCAATCGCGCCGCCCAAAGGATTGACGCGGCTGTCGTCAAAGCTAAGTTCCAGCGCCTTGAGGCAGGACAACACCTGCGGCGCAAATGCCTCGTTGATCTCGATCAGATCCACCTGTGCCAGGCTGATACCGGCGCGCTGCAACGCCACGTTAATCGCCTGGTACGGGCCGATGCCCATGATGCGCGGCTCTACGCCTACCACTGCCGAAGATAGGATTCGGGCCATGGGCGCAACATCGTGGGCCTGGCCGATGGCTCGATTACCCAACAGCAAGACTGCGGCGCCATCGTTGATGCCCGACGCGTTGCCGGCAGTCACGACGCCGCCGGGGAACAGCGGGTTGAGCCGCGACAACGCAGCAAAATCGGACTGTGGCCGTGGATGTTCGTCAACGCTGATCAGCTGGGTTTGCCCCTTGCGCCCAGTGGGCACCTCCACCGGCAGGATCTCATCGGACAGCCAGCCCGACATCAACGCGTGGGCATAACGTCCCTGCGACGCGGCAGCAAAGTGATCGGCCTCATAGCGGGTTATGCCATACATCAGGGCGACGTTGTCACCGGTCTGCGGCATGCTGTCGTTGCCATACCGCTGAACCAGTTTCGGATTGGAAAAACGTGCGCCGATGGTGCTGTCCGCCAACTCCTGGGTGCGGCTGTATGGACCCTCGGCCTTGGAGATCACCAGCGGCGCCCGCGACATGCTTTCGACGCCTCCGGCCAGGTACAGCGTCCCCTCACCGCAGGTGATCGCCCGCGCCGCATCGATGACTGCGGACAATCCGCTGGCACACAAGCGGTTGACAGTCTGGCCTGGAACGGAGCACGGCAGCCCGGCGCTGAGCAATGCGTTGCGCGCCACGTTACGGCTGTCCTCGCCGGCCTGGTTGGTGCAGCCGAGGATCACATCCTCCACGGCATGTTCCGGCAGACCTGAGGTCTGCATCAGGTGCGCCAGCAGGTTGCCGACCAGGTCATCCGGCCGCATGCCCGACAGGCTGCCGCCGTGACGGCCAAAGGGGGTGCGCAAACCGCTGTAGATATAGGCATCAAGCATGGCAAATTTCTCGCTCAATCAAAGTGGCTCGGCGGCTGCCGGCATTGAGTTTTCGGCGCTGCACAGGGCGATTCCCAGGCGTGCCCGGCGGCGTAGCCAGTTACTGGGGCGGTAACGCGGGTCGCCGGTGAGGGTATGCATACGCTCCAGAATCAGCAGCAGTCGCCCCGCGCCCAGGGTGTCTCCCCACGCCAGCGGCCCGTGGGGGTAGCCGAGGCCCAAGCGCACCGCCATGTCGATATCCTCGACGCTGGCGATGCCCTGTTGAGCGATGTCGCAACCCAGGTTGACGATTGCTGCCAGAGTGCGCTGCAGCACAAAACCGCAGCTGTCGCGCAGCATCACCACGTGGCCACCGTCGCGACTGAACAGCGCATGGGCGGCCTCCTGCATATCGACGCGGGTTGCCGGGTTGACCATCAGGCAGCGCAGCGCACCCAACTCCAGCACGGTATCGATCGCTACGCTGCGGGTGGGGTCGACACCATGGCGCAAAGCCGATTCGCTGGTGTCGTCACCCAAGGGCGCCAGCAGGCACAAGGCGTCGGGCGATGGGCTCGCGCCTGTCTCGACGTGTGCGCCCAATTGCCCAAGCAGTGCCAGCACACGGGTCTTGCCCAGATCATCGTCCGCAGCCACCCACACGGCGGGAAGTTGCGCGCACGTCGGTACGGGCTGGAGCGCCGAGGGGCTGGCGCTGTTGCCGTCGTATCGATAAAAGCCCTGGCCAGTCTTTCGTCCCAGGTGCCCGCCGGCCTGCATCAAGCGCAGCAATGGATGGGGTCGGTAGCGCGGTTCCTCATAGAACTGGTGATACACCGATTCCATCACCGGTACGCTGACGTCCAGCCCCACCAGGTCCAGCAACTCGAACGGCCCCATTGGAAAACCCGCGCCGTCCCGAAGCAGCGCGTCGATCAGCGCCGGTGTGGCGATCCCTTCGCTGAGCATGCGCAACGCTTCGGTACCGTAGGCACGACCGGCATGGTTGACGATAAACCCCGGGGAGTCCTTGGAATCCGCCGAGTAATGGCCGACCTTGCGGACCAACGCGCGTAGCCGCTCAAGCGCGTCGGACTGTGTAGCGATGCCCCCGATCACTTCGACCAGGCGCATCCGCGGCACCGGGTTGAAAAAGTGCAGGCCGGCCACCCGCCCTGGATGCCTGCAGACTGAGGCAATCGCGGTAATGGACAACGACGACGTGTTGCTCGCCAACAGTGTGGTTTCATCGAGCAGTTCGTCCAGTTGCCGGAACAGCTGCTGTTTGACCTCAAGATCTTCGACAATCGCTTCGATCACCAGCTCACAGTCATCCAGCGCTTCCAGGCGATCAACCACCTGCACCAACGCCAGCGCATCACGCGCCGCCTGCTGGCTGATACGGCCCTTGCTCTGCAATATGGCCAGCGTCGTCACCAATGCGCTTTGCGCGGTGCGCGCCGCCCCCGGGCGCACATCGAACAGTGAGATGTTCAAGCCGGCCAGCGCCATGACCTGGGCAATGCCCTGCCCCATGGCACCGGCACCGACCACACCGATTCGCTGAATGGGTAATGCGTTCATAGGCCGAGGTACTCCGGTGTGCGCTTTTGCAAAAACGCCTGCATGCCTTCTTTCTGGTCGTAGGAGCCGAACAGCAGTTGAAAGGATTTACGCTCCAGGGTCAGTGCCTGCTCCAGCGGCAGATCCATGCCGGCAAGCACCACTTCTTTGATCTGCGCGACGGCGATGGGCGGCATAGCCGCGATGGCCACCGCCATTGCCAGGGCTGCGGTGAGGGTCTGCGCGTCGGGTACTACTTCGCTGACCATACCCATGCGCAGGCCTTCGCTGGCGGTGAACTGGTCGCCCGTGAACAGCAGGCGCAACGCCTGGAATTTGCCCACCGCACGCAACAAGCGTTGGGTGCCGCCCGCGCCGGGCATGATCCCGACCTTGACTTCGGGCTGGCCGAAACGGGCCGATTCCCCTGCGATAATCACATCGCAGTGCATCGCCAGCTCGCAGCCGCCGCCGAGAGCGAATCCGTTTACGACGGCAATCACCGGTTTGCGACATCCGGAAATCGCCTGCCAATGCCGCTCGGCATGTCGGGCATACAGCTCAAGCGCAGTGGCGTCGACCATTTCACCCAGGTCCGCACCGGCGGCGAACACCGTAGGGCTGCCAGTAAGGATGATGACGCGTGTATCAGGACATGCGTCGAGACGTCGAAACTGTGCTGCCAGCTCTTCGCGCAATGCCATATTCAACGCATTGCGAGCCTTGGGGCGATTGAGGCGCAACAGTGCAACGCCCGGTGCGGGCTGTTCGTGCAGAACCAAGGGTTCGGGACAATCAGATGCGTGGCTCATAGGGGCTCCGTGGCCAGGTAAGTGGGCAGGCGTTAACCACGAACGATGCCGGCGGCATAGAGGCGCTCAATCTGCTGAGCGTCCAACCCGAGGTTCTCAAGCACTTTGCGCGTGTCTTGCCCCAAGGTCGGTGGCGGGCTGCGATAGGTCGCCGGGGTACGCGAGAGCTTCACCGGCGAGCCGATGCCACGGTAGTCGCCGATGTCCACCAGTAGGCCGCGATGCTGCGTGTGTGGGTGGGCCACCACGGTATCGATGGTTGCAATGGCCCCGCACGGCACGCCCACGCTGATCAACTGCTGAGCCAGCGCCGGACCATCATGGCGAGCCATATGCTGTTCCAGTGCAAGCTTGAGCGCCTCGCGATTGACCGAGCGAGCGCCGTTATTGACGAATCGAGGGTCTTCAAACATTTCGCCCGCGCCCAACTGCTCACATAACTTGGCAAACTGGCGATCATTGCCCACCGCCAGGAAAATCGGCTCGGTACCCGTGGCATAGCTGTCATAGGGCGCAATGTTGGGGTGGGCATTGCCGGTGCGGCGCGGCGTTTTACCGGCGGCAAGGTAGTTGGGCACATGGGGGTGCAACAGCGACACACCGCAGTCGTACAGGGTGATGTCGAGGGATTGCCCGAGGCCGCTGCAATGACGCTCATTAAGTGCCAACAGTACGCCAGCCAGTGCATTGAGCCCCGTCACCATGTCGACAATCGGAAGGCCGATGCGCAACGCGCCGCTGTCGGCTTCGCCATTGACGCTCATAAGGCCGGCCATGGCCTGGATCACGGCGTCGTAGCCTGGGAGGCCGCCGAGCGGGCCATCGCCGCCAAATCCGGAGATGGCACAGTGGATCAAGCTGGGGAAACGCTGGCTCAACACTTCGCTGTAATCGATACCCCAGCGTTTCAGGGTGCCAGGTTTGAAGTTTTCGATCAGCACATCGGCGCCTTCAAGCAGGCCCATCAGCAATTCAATCCCTTCGGGCCGGGAAAGGTCCACGGCGATCCCCTGCTTGTTGCGGTTGACGCCACGGTAGTACGAGGCGTCGGCACCTTCAAAGGGTGGCCCCCATCCGCGCGTTTCGTCGCCGCTCAACGGTTCCAGCTTGATGACCTCGGCGCCATGGTCGGCGAGCGCCTGAGAGCAGTAAGGGCCGCCCAGCACACGGCTGAGGTCGATCACTTTCAGGCCGTCGAGGGCCCCTTTGGAATGGTTCATCAGTGCACCTGCGATCAATGGAAAAAGGATTCAAACCGGCAGCAGCTGCATGGCCTCGGCGCGAGAAAGCGGACTTTCGTCGGCCAGGCGTGACAGCAATTGCGCGTCGATCGAGGGTTCAGGGTTGAGCGGGTCGCGGGGCAGCAGCTTGTGTTGCAATAACAAATGGGCCAGGGCCAAACGGCGACTGTTATCCGGTTGTTGGCTGGCTTCCCACGCCATGAAAATCGCCGTGGCGATGTGATACAGGGCACTACCGGCCTGGCGCACTTCGTCGTCACGTCGCTCGCCGGCGACGGTCGACATACGCGCCACCGTGCGATCCAACAGGCTTGCAAACAGACAATGGCTCTGCGCGGGCAAGCCAGCATCGGCCAGCAGTGTCGACAGGTGCTGCTGCAGCGGTTCAAGCGCTTGTTCACGGACGACGGCACGGCCGATATCCAGGGCCACGATATTGCTGGTGCCTTCCCAGATGGAGCCCAGGTGAGCATCACGCACCAGCCGCGCATCACTCCACTCTTCGATATAGCCAATCCCGCCACGTACTTCCATGGCGTCACCCGTCACACGGCGGGCATCGCGGCAGGCGCGGAATTTGATCAGTGGCGTGAGGATACGTACACACTTGCGCGCCGCTTCATCGCCCGCATCCGCCTTGGGCAGCAACGTGGCAATCTGCATAAACATCGAGCGCGCCTGCTCGGTAGGCAGCATCATTTTCAGCAATTGCCGTTGCATCAATGGCATCTCGATCAAATGCTTGCCAAACGCGCGACGGTGCCGAGCAATATACAAGGCCTCGTTCACGCCGCGCCGCATCAGGCCGGCGGCGCGCACGCCATTGGACAGACGTGACATATTGACCATGTCGGCCATCTGCTGAAAACCGCGCCCCACTTCACCGATCAGGTAGGCCGTGGCGCCTTCCAGGGTGATTTCACCGCTGGCCATCGAGCGTGTGCCGAGTTTGTCTTTCAGACGCTGAATCCGGTAGGCGTTGCGCGAACCGTCCGGACGCAGCTTTGGCAATAAAAACAGGCTCACACCGGACATCCCGTCCGGGGCGTCATCCGGGCGCGCCAGGACCATTGCCAGGTCGGCATCCGGGTTGGAGCAAAACCACTTTTCGCCGCTCAACAGCCATTCGCCGTCCTTAAGCGTGGCGCGGGTTTGAGTGCGCGACACATCCGAACCGGCAGCCTGCTCGGTCATGAACATGGCACCCTGGAACAGCGTGTCAAAGTCCTGAGAGACCAGGGACGGCAGGTAGCGCGCCACCAGTTCCGGCGCGCCGAATTTTCGCAAGGTACGCGTCAGGGAGTCGGTCATGCTCACGGGGCAGCACAGGCCGAACTCGGCCTGCACAAACAGAAACGTGAGGGCATATTTGACCAGTGGCAGCGTCCCGTCATCGCGGTGACTCATGGCTGCCAGGCCCAGCTCGGCATACGCTACGCGCTCCAGTTCGACAAAATCCGGGTGCTTCTGGATGCTCTGGATGTCTTCACCACGGCGGGTGCGCGGCAACAACTTGGGCGGATTCTTGTCGGCCGACAGAGCCAGTACATCCAGTTCGTTACCGGCCCGAGCCCCCAGCTGTTGCCAGGTCGGCAACCAGTGTTGATAGAGATCGGAGGGCAGGTAAACCTTTAGCAGCGCGGCAAGGCCGGCGTCACATTCGAACAGATTGAGGCCACGACTATCAGGAATATTCAAGGGGTCGTGGAGCGCTTTGGACACGGCATTCATGGTGACTCTCCTGGTTCTTGTGGAATCAGAGTAGGGTCAGCATCGATAAGTATCTAATACAAAATAAATCAACTACGATAATAAAAAATTATCATAAGCCGAGGGCGTGCCATGGATCTCAAACAGCTGCGTTATTTTGTTGCGGTGGCCGAAGAGCTTCACTTTGGACGCGCTGCCACACGGCTGTTCATCTCCCAACCGGCCCTGAGTTTTGACATCAAGAAGCTCGAAGGTCAGTTGGATATCCAGTTGCTGAACCGCAATAACAAGTCGGTGAGCCTGACCAATGCGGGCCAGGTCCTGCTCAATGAAGCGCGCTACCTGTTATTGCGTGCCGAGCAGGCCAAGCGCCTGACCCTGCGCTCCGCCCAAGGGTTTGCCGGTCGCTTGAGTGTGGGGTTCGTCAATTCTGTGTTGTACCGCGGTTTGCCCGAGGCGGTAAAAACCTTCGAACAGGACCACCCCGATACGGAGATCGTACTGATGGAGATGAACAGCGCGGAACAGGCCCAGGCGTTGCAACGCGGGCAAATCGATATTGGGTTTGTGCACTGGAGCAAATTCCCCGACAGCATCGAGTGCGAACGGCTGTTGCGCGAACCCTTTGTCTGCTGCCTGCCAACGTCACATCGGCTCTCTGACCGCGACAGCATCGACCTGCAGGCGCTGGCAGATGAAGATTTCATTTTGTTCCCGCGCACGGTGTCGCCGCACTACCACGACCTGATCATCGCACGCTGTGTCGACGCAGGTTTCAGCCCGCGCATCCGCCACGAAACACGCCTCTGGCAGACGGTGGTAACCATGGTGGCTTACGGAATGGGCGTGGCGCTTGTACCACAAACCCTGGCCAAGACCCTGCGCGAAGGCGTGCGCTATTGCGCGATCAATGGGGACGGCGCACTTTCCGAAATTCACGCCATCCGCTTGGCCGCAACGCCGTCCGCCGCCGCGCAAAGTTTTCTGGAACGGTTCAAAACGTTGCAGCCTACGCTCCCCTCTACCAATGACCTCAACGATACGAAATCCCGTATCACGCAATAATTTTTAATCATTATTTTTATCACTGTTGGCTGTATAGGCTCTGAGCTATCGGCCTTGCGTGTGCCTTGGCGGGCCGATCCGCTCATAACCCTTCGCGCAGTGAAGAAGGGTTGTTTCCAATAAAAACAACAGGATCTCACTATGAATACCGCCCAGGATATTGCCGCTCACAAAAGAGCTCGCAAGGCAGGTGTTGCCTCGTTTATCGGCACGACAATCGAGTGGTATGACTTCTACGCGTACGGCATCGCGGCTGCACTGGTCTTCGGCAAAGTGTTCTTTCCCTCAGACCTCAACCCTGGCACTGCCACCCTCCTCTCATTCCTGACGCTCTGGGCCGGATTTATCGCTCGCCCGGTAGGCGGCATTATCTTCGGTCATCTGGGTGACAAGATTGGCCGCAAAACCACACTGGTGATCACCCTGGTGATGATGGGCATAGCTACCACGTGCATCGGTTTACTTCCGACCTACCTGCAAATCGGCATCTGGGCGCCGATCGCGCTGGTGGTACTGCGGGTAATTCAGGGGGTCGCCGTCGGCGGCGAATGGGGTGGCGCCATCCTCATCGCCAGTGAAAACGCGCCCAAAGGTAAAGGCATCCTGTACGCCGCCTTCGCCCAGCAAGGTTCGCCCGCCGGCAACCTGCTGGCGACGCTGGTGTTTTTCGGTTTGAGCGCCCTGCCGGTGACAGACTTCATGCTGTGGGGCTGGCGGATCCCATTCCTGCTATCAGCGGCGCTGGTCATCGTAGGCATGGTCATCCGTCTCAAGCTCGAAGAGTCCGACGACATGAAGCGTCTTATGGCGCAAAAGAAGACGGTCAAACTGCCAATCCTGGAGGTGCTGCGCAATCACTGGCAGATCGTGCTGCTGGGCGCCGGCGTGCTGCCGATCATCCATGTGACTTACTTTAAAAGCACCTTTGCGCTGTCTTGGGCCACCAAGGAACTGGGCTATGCACAAAGCACTTTTCTCAGCGTCATCGTTATTTCTCTGATCGTCCAGTTCATCGCCCAGCCCTTTGGCGCCATCCTGGTGTCGAAGATAGATATGCGCAAAGCCGTCGCCTTTATGGTGATTCCCGAACTGATTCTGATGCCGGCGATGTTCTTTGCCGTCGAAACAAAGATCTATTGGATTGCGGTAGTGGGCATGTGCCTGGCGACCATTCCGCACTCGATGTTCTACGGCGCCGTCGGTGGCATTCTCGCGCGAGCCTTTCCCACAAAAGTGCGCTACAGCGGTTTGTCGATCGCCTACCAGCTCTGTTCACTGTTGGTAGGCGGTGCCACCCCCGTCCTTGCCCAGGGGCTGCTCAACTCCACCGGCAGCATCATTGGGGTGGCCATCGCTTCGGCTTCCTATGCCCTGGTGTCGCTGGCGTGCATGCTGCTGCTGCTCAAACGTATCGGGCATAACGCCTCCGAGCTGTCCTGCGCGGAACAGGCAGACGCCGATGAGTTGGCCGGCGAGGCAGTTACAGCGTCGACGCAACCGTCACACGGGCAGCGGCCGATCCTGGATAACTCGCTTCATGACGAGCGTCGAGGTCAACCGTTGCACATTGGGCAAGGCTGACAGACTCTCATCGTAGAGCCGCTGAAAGGCCGGCAGGTCCTGGGTAATGACGTGAAGCAGGTAATCCGGCTCGCCGAACAATCGTTGGGCATCGATGACCTGAGGAATCTGCATCAGCGCAGCCTCGAACGCATGAACGGCGGCCTTGTCACCCTCACGCAGGGTCGCAAACACCATGGCAGAAAAGTTGAGGCCAAGGGCGCCGGGGTCCAGTTGCGCACGATAGCCCATTAATACCCCGGACTCTTCCAGCGCCCGCACGCGACGATGGCACGGTGAAAGGCTGAGGCCCACGCGCTCAGCCAATTCCGTTACCGATAGGCGACCATTTTTTTGCAGCTCTGAAATAATCTTGCGATCAATCTCATCCATCCGGAAGATTCTCCCAATTCAAAGCGCTTCGATGACTGTATTTGAAAGCACATTCTAACAATATTTCATTATTCTTCCTCGCGTTCATTATTGCGCGAGGCGCCACGATGCAAAGATGTATGAGTCACCAACGAAGGGGGGCAGCGGCATGACCTTGAGTATCTTCGTTGCCTTCTGGGCCGTATCTATTCTGTTCGTGATCACACCTGGTGCGGACTGGGCTTATGCGATTTCGGCAGGGCTGAAAGGCCGCGTGGTCCTGCCTGCCATCGGTGGGTTGCTGTCCGGGCATATCATCGCCACCCTGATCGTTGCTGGCGGTGTCGGCACACTGGTTGCCAGGCATCCACTGGCCTTGTCAGTGCTGACTGTCGCCGGCGCGGGCTACCTGCTGTGGCTGGGCGTGAATATGATTGCTCACCCTTCCACGCCCCACGCTGATCAGGTTCAGGTGTCCGATTCGTGGCAACGCTGGGCGATCAAGGGGCTGTGTGTGAGTGGTTTGAACCCCAAGGTATTCCTGCTGTTCCTGGCCCTGCTGCCGCAATTCACCGATAGCACGGCGACCTGGCCGGTACCTATGCAGATGATTGCGCTGGGGCTCGTTCATACGCTGAGCTGCGCAGTGGTTTATCTGTTGGTCGGCTATGGATCCCAGACAGTGCTGCGGGCACGGCCTGCTGCGGCACGGCGTGTCAGTCGCTTTTCCGGTGCAGCCATGATCCTTATCGCGATCGTATTGTTCATCGAGCAATTACTGGGTTAACCCCTATTTCAGTGAGGCGACAAGAATGACTGATCAGCCTGCACCCTATGGCAATGCCCAACCGGCTTCTCGTATCCGTATTCCGCACTTGAAGCAGATGAAGATGGAGGGCCGGAAGTGGGCGATGCTCACCGCCTACGACATGTACAGCGCAGCCATCTTCGAGGAGGCCGGCATCCCGGTACTATTGGTAGGTGATTCGGCCTCCAACAATGTCTATGGCAACGAATCTACGCTCTCGGTCACTGTGGACGAACTGATCCCGCTGGTGCGCGCAGTCAGTCGTTCAACGAAACGAGCGCTGGTAATTGCCGACCTGCCTTTCGGCTCCTACCAGGCCTCGGCGGAACAATGCTTTCACACTGCCGTGCGCTTTATGAAAGAGGCCGGCGCCCATGCGGTCAAACTGGAGGGCGGCATTGAAATGCTGCCTCAGGTCGAGAAGCTGACGACCTGCGGTATTCCGGTCATGGCGCACATTGGTTTCACGCCTCAGATGGAGCATCAGCTGGGTGGTTACCGGGTGCAGGGGCGCGGTGAAGACGCACAACGTCTGATCCATAGTGCAAAGGCCTTCGAGGCAGCCGGCGCCTTTGCGTTATTGGTCGAGATGGTGCCGGGCGAGGTAGGCCGTGAGATCACTGAAGCGGTATCGATTCCGACCGTTGGCATTGGCGCAGGTAACCAGTGCGATGCACAGGTGCTGGTCTGGCAGGACATGACGGGGCTGCGCAATGGCCGGCTGCCGCGCTTCGTCAAACAATATGCGGACCTCAGGTCTGTGCTCCATACCGCCGCCAGTGATTTTGCGCGAGAGGTGCAGGCCGGCGAGTTCCCGGGGCCTGAACATACGTTCTGACCCTCGGAACCCAGGCGTTTCAACGACTCAGTTTGAACGCCTGGCGCGCATTCTCCGCCAGGAACAGACGCCGGACATTATCGTCCAGACCCAAGGCTGCGAGTCCATCCAGACAATCCGCCGGCGTCAGCATCGGGTAGTTTGTGCCAAACAATACCTTCCCCTTTCCCGCCCCACGCATATACGCCACCAGCTCGTCAGGAAACCGCGACGCCTTGTAGGCCGATGTATCCACGTAGACATTCGGGTGCTTCATCATCAGGGAAATCATTTCGGCCACCCACGGAAAGCCGATATGTCCACCGACGATGCGTAGCTCAGGAAACTCGTGTGCTACGTTATCCAGATAAGGCATCGGGCGCCCGGGCTCAGACGGGCGCATCGGGCCTGCATGGCCCACTTGCAAACAGAAGGTGATATCCAGCTCGATGCACTCGGCGTATAGCGGATAGTATCGGCGGTCATCAGGCGGCAGCCCCCATAGCCAGGGCAACACGCGCAAGGCCTTGAAGCCATATTGCCTGACGCAACGACGCAACTCCCTTACCGCATCCATCGGCCGGCTCAGGTCCACTGACGCTACGCCAATGACCCGCTCCGGTTGCGCCGAGACCGCAGCCGCCACTTCTTCGTTAGTGATCATCGGCCCAGCCGGCCCCCACCAGGCACTGGCAAAGACCTTGGATACTCCGCCCTTTCGGAAGGTCTCAAGCGCCTCGGCCGTGGTGATGTCAGGGGTATTTTCGGCTAAAGCCTTCCATGCTGTTGGCCAGCGCCGCAATGACTCAAACATCGAGTCCTGCAAAAAACGCTTGTTGGGAAACTGCATCCAGGCGTCGATTATTTCCACGGCGTTTTAACTCCTATTCACCCATGATTTCCCGGCGGCGTTTGTCCTGGGCCCGGCGATTACCCTCATCACTCATGCCGGTGGGCAGTTCCTGGTCGAGCAGCGTGGTACGCAGGTCAATCTGCTGCATGACCGAATCCTGCAAGGCCTTCTTGGACATGGCATACGCCACGTTGCAATCGGGGGTAATGCAGCGCGCATAGGCAATCGCGGTGGCCAGCAGTTGCGATTCCTCCACCACCTCATGGAAGAACCCGAGCTTCTCGGCCTGCTCCAGCGAATAGAGCTCACCCTTGAGGGTGGTCAGCGCGCCGACCTGATCACCCAACGCGTACTTGATGATTTCCACATACGCGGCGGGCATCGGAATACCGATAGGCACTTCGTTGAGGCCGAACTTGGCCTCTTTGCGCGCAGCGATACGGAAGTCGCAATCCAGAGCCGTGATCAGACCGCCGGCAATGGCATGCCCGTTGATCGCTGCCACCGTGGGGCGCGGGTACTGGAAAATACGCAGGTTGGTCGCGCGGTATTCGGCGTACCACTGGCGGATTCGCTCGTTGTTCTGGCTGCCAAATACATCAAAGCTGTACTTGAAGTCGATACCGGCTGAAAAGGCATTGCCCTGCCCGGTTAGAATCACCGGCAACTCGCTGAACTCGGTTTCGAGCCGATCGAAGGCATCATGCAGGTCCTTGAAGAAGGTGTCGTTCTGCACATTGACCTTGTTAGTATTCATGCGCACAACCGCACACCCCTCCATCACTTCAATCTGCCATGCCATGTTTCACTCCTTATCGGTGGCGCCTCTGAATTGGCGCATCATTGAATGTCAGCAACGCTCTAGCACACAGCCAACGCAAGCTCTTCTTCCATGATTTCGCGCATCCTGAACTTCTGTACCTTGCCGGAGAGCGTCATCGGGAAGCCGTCTACGAAGCGTATGTAGCGTGGGATTTTGTAACGAGCGATCTGGCTGCTGCAGAACTCGCGTATTTCGTCTTCGTTGATCACCAGGCCTGGGCGCACGATGACCCAGACACACAGCTCCTCGCCGTACTTCTCATCCGGCACACCGATCACCTGCGCATCCTGAATGGCCGGGTGTTGATACAGGAACTCCTCGATTTCGCGCGGGGAAATATTTTCGCCGCCGCGTATCACCATATCCTTGATACGCCCGGTGATGCTGACGTAGCCCTCGGCATCCATCGTGGCCAGGTCGCCGCTGTGGATCCAGCCGTCGCTGTCGATGGTTTGAACGGTCTTTTCCGGATCATTCCAGTAGCCTTGCATCAGCGAATAACCGCGAATACACAACTCCCCCACTACACCGGTCGGCACAGTATCTCCTGACTCAGGGTGGACCACCTTGGCTTCCAGATGGGGATGCACTTTGCCGATGGTCGACACACGTTTTTCCAGCGGTGTCTCACACGTGCTTTGATAGCTGGCGGGGCTGGTCTCGGTCATGCCGTAGGCAATGGTGACATCGCGCATATGCATGTTGCGCTGAACGCGGCGCATCACCTCGATCGGGCACGCCGTACCGGCCATGATGCCGGTGCGCAAGGTGGACAGGTCAAATTCGTGAAACCGTGGGTGGTCCAGCTCGGTGATGAACATCGTCGGCACCCCATGCAGGGCGGTGCAGCGCTCATTCTGTACTGCCTCAAGGGTGCGCACCGGGTCAAACGTATCGTTTGGGTAGACAATGGTGCTGGCATGGCTCAATGCCGCCAGGTTGCCAACCACCATCCCAAAGCAGTGAAACAACGGCACGGGAATGCACAGACGGTCAGTGGCCGTGAGGCTCATGCCCTCGCCGAGGAAAAATCCATTATTGAGAATGCCGCGATGGGTCAGCGCTGCGCCCTTAGGCGAGCCCGTGGTGCCGCTGGTGAACTGGATGTTGATCGCATCAGTGTTCTTCAGCGTCGCCGCGACACGCGGGACGCGCTCGTCCAAGGCATTCCCCAGGCTCATCAGATCGCGAAAGCGCATAAAACCGGGCACTTGCTCCTCGCCCAGGTGGATCACCGTATGCAACGCGGGCAGCCTCGCAGCACTGAGCTGCCCAGACGCGCAGGTGGTGATTTCCGGGGCAATCGTTCTGATCACTTGCAGGTAATCGGTGGTCTTGAATGCCGACAGGGTGATCAATGCCTTGCAGCCCGCCTTGTTCAACGCGTACTCAAGTTCCATGGTTTTGTAGGCTGGATTGAAGTTGACCAGGATGATCCCGACCTTGGCCGTCGCCAGTTGGGTTATCAACCATTCGGCGCTGTTGTTTGCCCAGATGGCCACACGATCGCCTGGCGCCAGTGACAACGCAATCAGGGCACTCGCCAGTTGGTTTACTTCAGCTTGAAGTTGAGAATAGCTAAGCCGGATATTCTGATGACACGAAACAAGCGCCTCATTATCGGGAAATCGCGCGACCACGTCGTCAAAGAAATCTCCCAGGGTTTTCTCTATCAACGGAATATGAACCGCGCCACGCGAATAACTTCTTTTTATTGTGTTCATCGTGTCTGTCTCAACATTGAAGTACTGCTGTGCCTGTATGCACAGTACGAGAGTCGACAGCGCTGGCACATTGGCAAAATTGACGTTTTTTATGCCAATCTTGCCAAGCCAGTAATTCCCTGCGGGTGTGCGCCAGTCTGCGACTATTTCGGGCCTACCAGAGTGGCAAGCTGTAGCTGACGATCAGGCGGTTCTCATCCAGATCACTCAGGAAGTTGCTGCGGGTGGTGGCGTTACGCAGCTTCAACGCCAGGTTTTTCAGTGGTCCGCTCTGAATGACATACCCCAGATCCGTGTTGCGCTCCCAGGTTCTGCCTTCGCTCAGCCCCGCCCCGCGGTCCACGTTGTCACCCGAGAGATAGCGGGTCATCAGGGTCAACCCGGGAATGCCCAACGCGGCGAAGTCATAGTCGTAGCGCACCTGCCATGAATGCTCATCGCGGTTGCCAAAGTCGTTGATCTGTACCTGGTTGAGCAAAGCATCGTCCGCGCCATTGACGTAGGCGAAACCGGTGCGACCGCTTAGGTGCTGGTAGCCGGCGCTGAAGCTGTGGCCAAGCATTTTGTAGGTAAACAAGGCGCCCAGAGCATCGTTGTCCACGTTACTTCCGCCATCGGCACCCGAGTGTGCAAATCGGATATCGGACTTAAGGCTTTGCCCACCCCCCAACGGCAATTGGTGCACCAGATTGATCAAGTGTTGTTTGTAGATGCCATCAAGACCACCGTAGTAATAACTGGTGAACAGTGTCGGGGTCCATTGATAACGACCTCCGCCAAACAGAAATTCATCACTGGTTTTGGCACTTCCCAGCACTATATTGCGCTTGCCGCCATTGAAGACCGTCATCACTTCATTGTCCGAAGAGTCGCGCTGATTGACCCGATCAAGACGGCCCAGGTCAAGGTTTAAACCCTCGATCTCGTTACTGGCCAACCAGGCCCCGCGAAAGGTCTGCGGCATAAGGCGTGAGTCATTGCGCATCAGAGGCGGCAACACCGGCTGGACTGTGCCGAGCTTCAAGGTGCTCTTGGAGATACGTACCTTGGCAGTAAAGCCAGATTCGCCATATTCATCCTTGGCACGCTTTGGGCCGACCGCATTGGTCTTGAGCAAGCCAGTGCCAACCCGATCAGGGCTGGAGTTCAGTTTCAGCCCCAGCATCCCGATGGCATCAATACCGAAACCTACCGGGCCCTCGCTGTAGCCGGACTCTAAGCGCAACATAAATCCTTGCGCCCATTCCTCTGCTTTATTTTGCGCCGAGCCGCCCTGTCGGAAGTCGCGATTCATATAGAAGTTACGCAGTTCCAAAGTGGATTTACTGTCCCCCAGAAAGTCTGCGTGAGCCGATCCGACAATACCCAGGGCCGCGCCTGCGCAGAGTGCGGGCATAACTGTACCGAAGTTGAAATGCATGGTTAGTCTACCTTTCGCTATTTTTATTGTTATTGCTGTTTTTTATTGTTTTCGACTGTGACGCACACTTTAGTGCCGCTGGAATGACTCCCAACGTCACCAAACTTATTCAAACTTCCTGTTCACATTAAGCTGTAACTTGCGTTACTTCTTATTGGGCGGCCATGCGCAGTGCACCATCGAGGCGAATCACCTCGCCGTTGAGCATGGGGTTCTGCACGATCGACGCTACCAGTTGCGCGTACTCGCTACCGCGTCCAAGGCGTGACGGGAACGGCACCGTGTTGCCTAGGGACTCCTGTACTGCTGGCGGTAGACCCAGCAGCATCGGCGTCTCAAAGATGCCGGGGGCGATGGTCACGACTCGAATGCCGACACGTGCCAGCTCGCGGGCAATCGGCAGTGTCATGCCAACCACGCCAGCCTTGGATGCCGCATAGGCCGCCTGACCGATTTGCCCATCAAAGGCGGCCACGGAAGCGGTCGTGATGATCACCCCGCGCTCGCCATCGCCATTGGGCACATTGTTGCTCATGGCGGCGACGGTCAATCGGATGGCGTTAAACGTACCCACCAGATTGATCGTGATTGCCCGTGCAAAGGTCTCCAAGTCATGCGGCCCCACTTTACTCTGCACCTTCTGCCCAGGCGCAACGCCGGCGCAGCAGATCAGTCCATCCACCCGACCGAAGCGGCTCAACGATTTATCAATAGCGACCTGCATGGAGTGTTCGTCGACCGTATCCGCATGCACAAACAACGCGGCCGTTCCGAGTTCATTCGCCAGCGCTTCACCTGCCGCTGTATTGAGATCAGCCAACACTACCTGGGCACCGGCCTCGACCAACCATTTGGCTGTGGCAGCGCCTAACCCTGAAGCACCACCCGTGATGAAAAAAACCGAACCTTCGATGTTCATGAAAGACCTCTTGGAGAATTAACGAGAAGCACCAAATTGAGTTTTGCGTCGCTGGCAGAACGCGGCGACGCCCTCTGCAAAGTCAGCGCTGGCGGAAACCGCCACGAACGTGGCTTTTTCGGCTGCCAAGGCCGTTTCCAGGGTTGCGTCCAGGCCGCTACGCAGCAAGCGTTTGATCCCCGCATGCGCCGCCGCGGGGCCGTCGGCCAAACGCTGGGCGATGGCCAGGCCAGCGGTGTGTAGTTCATCGCGAGGCACCACTTCAGTCACCAGGCCCGCGGCCTTCGCGTCCGCGGCGCTCAGTTTCGGGTTCAACAACGCGATGGCCATGGCCCGATGCAACCCAACCTGCCGTGGCAGATGCCAGGTAGCACCGCCGTCTGGCGTTGCGCCAATTGCGCTGTACGCCATCAGGAAGCTTGCATCGTCGGCCGCGACCAGAATGTCGCATGCCAAGGCCAGCGACAGGCCAAAGCCAGCGGCCGCGCCGTTGATCAAAGCCAGCACCGGACAGGGCAATTGCGTCAGCCCGGTTACCGCTTCGTTGACGGCACTGATCAGGGTTTCCAACTCATCGGCGCACGCCGCGTTGGAGACATTCAACAAAGCCTCGAAGCGGCGCACATCGCCCCCCACCATGAAGTGCGCGCCACTGCTGCGCAGCACCACAACGCTTGGCGGGTTCACTACCAACGAGCGCACCGCATCTCTCAGCGCCAGCCCCATGCCCAGATCCACACTGTTGCCCGTCTCAGGACGATTCAACGTGATGAAACCAATGAGCCCTTGGCGTTCGACTTGAACGCCTGCATCTGTGTTTAAAGCAGCTGTCATATCGACCTCGCAGACCTTCACGCGTGAGCCGTCGAAGGTTTTGGGCGCAGGATTTCGTCGTAGTCGTCAAGCGACGGAAACTCGAGCGCGGCACGCTGATCCAGGGTCAACAGATGCTCGCGGTACTTCGCCAGGTAGTCCTCACGCGCCGCCTGGCTGATATAGGGCACATGGAAGGCCACGAATGGCGGCAGCACCGTAAGACCGACATAGCCCAGCACACCGCGCTGGATGGGCTGCAACAGGATTTCCAGCTCACCGTGCACAGCGCCGGGACCAAACATATGGTCCTGCCCGCCCAGGGAGAACGCGAGCATGGCTTTTTTATCCTTCAAGCCTCCGCGGTCATAAATGCGTGCACCGCCATAGCAGTACCCCGAAATGAACACGCGGTCGAACCAGCCCTTCATGATCGCCGGCATGCTGAACCAGTAGATCGGGAAGTTGAAGATGATCAGGTCGGCGCGCTTGATCTTCTCCAGTTCAGCGAGGATGTCCGGCGCGAGGGTGCCAGTGGTGTAACCGTTGCGCTGCTCCAGGGCGTAGACCAGGTGCTCGCTGTTGGCGCGCTGGCCAAAGTCGCTGGCGCTGGCGACAGGGTTGAAGTTCATCGCGTATAAATCAGACACGTCCACCTCATGCCCCTGCCCGCTCAACACCTCCACAGCGAGGTTGAACATGGCCGTGTTGAATGACTGCGGTTCGTTGTGCGCGTGGACAATCAGTACGTTCATGAAAGCTCCGGTCAATGGCTGATGAGCTCACTGTACGGAAGCGGATCGCGGTGCTAAATTGGCATTAATGACTATTTTTATGCGTAATTTGCCATTATGAAAATCGCCCCGGTACGCGTCGCCATTCTTGCCCTCGATGGCTGTTATGCCTCCAGCCTCGCCGGCATCGCCGACGTGTTCCATGTCACCAATGCGCACCTCAGTCGCCAGCAACACAAGACCGGTAAAGCCATTGCCCGGCCTTTTTCCTGGCAGTTCGTGTCGAACAAGGGTAAGCCCGTCACGGCATGCAATGGATTGGCGTTGAACATTGCCACCCCACTGCCGCAAGAGAAGGTCGATATGATCTTTATTCCGGGGCTGTACTACGCCGGGCATGACGCTTTCGAACAGATGCTCGAATCCGCCGCTCCGCAGTTAGAGTGGCTCAAGGCGCAATGGCGCGAGGGCGCGGTGCTGGCCGCTAATTGCACGGGTACCTTCCTGCTTGCCGAAACAGGCTTATTGCAGGGCCGCCAGGCCACTACCACCTGGTGGCTGGAGCGGCTGTTTCGCGAGCGCCACCCCACGGTGAACCTGCAATTGCGCTCGATGGTGACTGAGGAAGACCGCCTGTGGTGTGCCGGCGCCAATGCATCGTATCTGCTGCAAGGGGTCAGGATGGTTGAGCATTTCTGTGGCGCGAATACCGCGACCCTGACCGCCAAAACGATGCTTATCGACACCAGCCAGACCACTCAACTGCCTTATCTGCCCCTGCAGATGGAAACGGTGCACAGCGACACCATGGTCGCCAAGGCACAGCACTGGCTGCTCAAGCACTTCGCCGAGGATATAAGCCTGCCTGAGCTTGCTTCTGCGCTGTCAGTCAGCGTGCGTACGCTGATCCGCCACTTCAACAGCGTGCTGGGGACAACGCCCCTCGCCTACCTGCAAAATCTGCGTATTGAGATCTCCATGACCCTGCTCGAGAGCGGCGATCTGAGCATCGAGGAGATTGCCAATCAAGTCGGTTATCAGAACGCCAGTTCCTTTACGCGATTGTTTCGCCAGCAAGTGGGATCGACGCCAGCCGCTTATCGCAGTCGGTTCGCGACAACGGGTGGCAATCGACAACGATAGTCCAACCACAAACGTGCAAGCCACGGCCCCCAGTGCAGACGTACTCTGCGGGAAATCACTGAGTAGCCGCTCCCGATGCAGACAAAAGACTGGGTCAGACACGCGCCGCAGACCTCCCCCATAGAGAGACTCGAAGCATTTTTTGGCACCCATGCGTTCAACACGCACCAGCACGATACCTACGCGATCGGCATCACGCTGCACGGCGCGCACCGCTTCAATTACCGAGGTGAGGCCAAAGTTTGCGCCCCTGGTGAAGTGATGGTAGTGCACCCCGACGAACAGCATGATGGCCGCGCCGGTACCGACGCTGGCTTTCGCTATCAGGGCCTGTACTTGCCGCCCGCGCTGGTACAACAAATCCTCCAGGGCAAACCGTTGCCGTTCCTGAAAAACGCGGTATCCCAGGACCCACGTCTGACGACGACGGTATTCGAACTCTTGCACGCGCAAGACCTCGATCCCATGTCTGAAGAAGATGCACTGCTATCCTTCGTGACCACCCTCGCGGCCGTTACCGGCCAACCCCGCACACGCACGGCCCATCATTTCGAGGCCGCGCGCAGGGCGCGGGACTATATTCATGACAACCTGGACGGCCCAATCACCCTTGACGAGCTCGCAGAGTGCGCGGGGCGCGACCGCTGGAGCCTGTCAAAGGATTTTCGGGTGTTCTACGGTACCAGCCCCCATCGCTACATCACCGCACGCCGGCTAAGCCGCGTAAAACTATTGGTACAAGCCGGGCAGACCTTGTCCAAAGCCGCGGTCGATGCGGGCTTCTTCGACCAGAGCCATATGTCCCGGCACTTCACGCGCAGTTTTGGGATTGCCCCTTCCCGTTGGCTTTTCCCAGAGCATGGCGCACCTGCAGAAACTGCTCCATACGACTAACCGCTTCTATGAGCCTTTCAATACTGGTCGTGTAGGAGAAGCGGATATAGCGCTCCGGCTGATTGGTCCCAAAATCCAGACCCGGCCCCGTTGCCACCCCAGCCTCTTCCAGCAGCGTCATGGCGAATGCAAAGCTGTCGGTGGTGAATGCTGAACAGTCGGCATAGATGTAAAACGCGCCTTCCGGCTTGGCCACCACACGAAAGCCTAACCTTGCCAACTCGGCAGAAAGGAAGTCGCGACGGCACTGGAACTCCATGCGACGCGTTTCCACCAAGTCGAGGGTTTCGGGCTTAAAGGCTGCCAGCGCCGCGTACTGGGCTGGTGCCGACGGCGACAGGAACAGGTTTTGCGCAAGCTTTTCGATGTGCCGCGTATAGCCTTCTGGCACCACCAGCCAGCCCAGGCGCCAGCCGGTCATCTGGAAGTATTTGGAGAAACTTTGAACGATCCAGACGCCCTCGCAGCACTGCAGTGCGGTGGTGGACTCCTGGTCGTAGGTGAGGCCCTGGTAGATCTCATCGAGAATAAAATGCCCGCCCTTGGCGCGGATAAATTCTGCGAACGTGCGGACCTGTTCGAGGCTGAGCATGGTGCCTGTAGGGTTGGCCGGTGAGGCAAACAGCGCGCCGGCGGTCGAATCATTCCAATGGGCTTCAAGGTCAGCCAGGGTGGGCTGGAAGTTATGCGCTTCGCCCACCGGAATCGAGGTAGGCACGCCCTCAAAGATTCGCACGAAATTGCGGTTGCACGGGTATCCAGGATCGGTCAGCAACCATTCCCTGCCCGGCTCGGCCAGGCAGGCCAGTGCGAGTAACAGCCCACCCGAAGCACCCGCCGTCACCACGATGCGTGCCGCCGGCACCGTGACGCCATAGCGCTGCAAGTAGTAATCGGCGATTGCCTGGCGCAGTTCGGGAATTCCCAGCGCCGGGGTGTAGGTGGTCTTGCCGTTGGCCAGGGCCGCCTGGCCGGCAGCAATGATGGCGGGGGGTGTCGGGAAGTCGGGCTCGCCGACCTCCATGTGCACAATGTCGCGCCCTTCCGCCTCCAGCCGCTTGGCGCGGGTCAGGATATCAATCACATGAAACGGCGCCACATCGTCCATACGGGCGGCGATAACGGGCGGTTTGATCAGTGAGTTCATGGTTTTATCCTCCATTGATAATCGGTGCGACCTGGGTGAATCAAGCCACTTTTTTCAGCGCGATCACACGACCGCGCAACACATCCAGCAAAACGCTTTCGCGCTGCCTGGCCAACGCCATGGCTTTGGCGCGAACGTGCCCATAACCGCGGATCTGCTCGGGTAGCGAAACCAGCTCCAGCAGCGTGTCGTAATGCGCGCCACCGTCCTCCAGCAGCGGCAATACCTCAGCAATCACCGCCTCGTAGCGTTGGATCAGCGCGCGCTCCTGACGGCGCTCGACGGAGTAGCCGAACACATCCAGCGCAGTCCCCCGTAGCCCACGCAGCTTGGCGAGCAGGCGGAACACCGGCACGATCCAGGGGCCAAATTCGCTTTTCTTCGGCAGTCCGGTATCAGGCGCGCGTTTGGCAAACAGCGGTGGGGCCAGGTTGAACACCAGTTTGTAGTCGCCTTCAAACTGCTGGGAGATGCGGTCAAGGAAACCGCTTTCTACATGCAGGCGTGCGACTTCGTACTCATCCTTGATCGCCAGCAATTTGAAGTAGTACTTGGCAACGGCCTGGGTCAGTTCGCTACGTCCAGTGCCGAGCCGTTGTTCTGCGTTACGTACCTGTTCGACCAAGGCGCTGTAGCGTTGGGCGTAGGCACTGTTCTGATACTCGGTAAGGAACTGCTGACGGACAGCGATCACCTCATCCAGTGTCTTGACGGGCTCCGGTGAAATACGCACACCCTGGCCGGCAGCCTTGGACTCCAGCAATTGCTCGACGGCTTGCGGGTTGACCGCTGCCTGGCGCCCCCAACGGAAGGCTTCTGTGTTCATCTTTTTGGCCGCGCCATTGAGTTCGATGGCCGATTCGATTGAAGTCGCAGAGATAGGAATCAGCCCGCGCTGGTAAGCAAACCCGAGCATGAACATGTTGGCGGCGATGCTATCGCCCAACAGCGCTGTGGCGATGCGACCGCAATCTACGAACTCGGCATGATCCTGGCCCACCGCCTCGACGATATTGCGCCGCAGCGCTTGGGTGGGGTATTGCATATCGGCATTGCGAGTAAAGGCACCCGGCATGGTTTCCTGGGTGTTGGCCAGGACGTAGGTGCTGCCATGGCGCGTTGCCGCGAGGGTCTTGGTGTTGCCCGCCACAATCAGGTCGCAGCCCAGCACCAGGTCGGCGCCACCGGCGGCGATACGGATGGTCTTGATCGACTGCGGGTCGGGGCCGAAGCGCAGATGGCTCCACACCGATCCCCCCTTCTGGGCCAGGCCCGCCATATCGAGCAAGCCACAGCCGCGCCCTTCAAGGTGCGCAGCCATGCCCAAAATGGCGCCAATGGTGACGACCCCAGTGCCGCCCATGCCCGCGACTAAAATGCTGTAGACCCGATCATCGATACTCGGCCGCATCGGTTCCGGCAGCAACGGTACCGCCTGCCCCTGCACGGCCGCCTCCGGCTTGCTCAGGCTGCCGCCAACAACGGTGACAAAGCTTGGGCAGAAGCCGTTGACGCAGGAATAGTCTTTATTGCAGGAAGACTGATCAATCGCACGCTTGCGACCAAACTCGGTTTCCACCGGCTGCACTGACACGCAGTTGGACTTCACGCCGCAGTCACCACAGCCTTCACACACCAGGTCGTTGATCACGATGCGTTTGGCCGGATCGGGGAAAGTACCGCGCTTGCGGCGCCGACGCTTTTCCGCTGCGCAGGTCTGGTCGTAGATCAGCACCGACGTGCCTTGCACCTCGCGGATCTCGCGCTGGACGTTGTCGAGTTCGTCTCGGTGATGGAAGGTCACGCCGGCGGGCCAGGCGGTCTCCAGCGGGTATTTGTGGGGCTCATCGCTGACCACCACGATGCGCTTGACCCCTTCGGCACTGACTTGATGAGCGATGGCCGGCACGGTCAATGCGCCATCGTGTTTCTGCCCGCCGGTCATGGCCACGGCGTCGTTGAACAGAATCTTGAAGGTGATGTTGGTGCCGGCGGATACGGCGGCGCGTATGCCCAGATACCCGGAGTGAAAATAGGTGCCATCGCCGATGTTCTGGAACATGTGCTTGCGCTTGGAAAACGGCGCCTCGCCGACCCACACCATGCCTTCGCCGCCCATATGGGTGTAGCCCAGGGTGGAGCGGTCCATGGATTGCGCCATCCAGTGGCAGCCAATACCGGCGTAGCCTTTGCTGCCTTCCGGCAGCACCGTGGACGAGCTGTGCGGGCAGCCGCTGCAGAAGTAATAACTGCGTGCCAGCAACTCGGTGTCGCCCTTAACCACTTGGTAGGCACGCAGCTCTTCAATGCGCAGACGCAGGCTGGAGTTGCTACCCAGTTCGAGCAGGCGTTCACCCAGGGCGATAGCGATCTGGTTGGAGTCAAGGGCCATTTCCGACTGGAACAGCGTCTGGCCCGCCTCATCCAGTTTGCCGACAATGACCGGGGCGACGGCGCGGCCGTAGAACTGCTCCTTGAGCTGGAATTCGAGCAGGCTGCGCTTCTCCTCCACCACCAGGATTTTGTTCAGACCCTCGGCAAAACGTAGCGCGCCTTTGGGTTCCAGAGGCCAGACCATCCCGACCTTGTAAATGCGCAACCCCATGACAGCGGCGGCCTGTTCGCTGAGGTTCAGGTCGTCAAGTGCTTGCAGTACATCCAGGTAGCTCTTGCCGTGGGTGATCACGCCAAGCGTAGCGCCAGGGGCATCAATGACTACGCGGTCCAGCGCGTTGTCACGGGCAAAGGCGCGCACCGCATTCAGCTTGTAGCGGTGCAGCCGCGCTTCCTGTGCGTGTGGGGTGTCGGGTTGGCGGATATTGAGGCCATCCGGCGGCAGGGCAAAGTCCTGGGGGATATGGATCTTCACGCGGTTTATGTCCACGTCAATGGTCGCCGTGGCTTCGACGGTGTCCTTGACGCATTTGATGCCGACCCAGCAGCCGCTGTAACGCGACAACGCCCAACCGATCAGACCGAAGTCGAGGATTTCCTGGACGCCGGACGGACTGAGCACCGGAATCATGGCGTCGACCATGGCAAATTCGCTCTGGTGGCAAGTACTGGACGATTCGCAAGTATGGTCATCGCCCATCAGCACCAGCACCCCGCCCAACTGCGCGGTGCCCGCGAGGTTCGCATGCCGGAACGCATCACCTGTGCGGTCAACGCCGGGTCCCTTGCCGTACCACATGCCGAACACGCCGTCGTACTTGCCCTCACCGCTCAGATGAGCCTGTTGCGCCCCCCAGATGGTGGTGGCCGCCAGATCTTCGTTGATACCCGGCACAAACAGGGTGTGGTGCTGCTCAAGGTGCTTTTTCGCCTTGCCCAACTGATCATCCAGACCGCCCAACGGCGAGCCCCGATAGCCGGAGATGTAGCCGGCCGTGTGATGGCCCTGCTGCTGATCACGCTGACGCTGGGTCATCGACAATCGAACCAGGGCTTGGGTGCCGGTGATGAAAATACGCCCATGGGAAAGCGTGTATTTATCGTCAAGCTGGACGGTCTTCAGGGTCATCATTCAACTCCACCCCTTGGCTGGGGTATTTATTGTTTTTAGTTAAGAGCAGGCGCGACTTGACCTCACGCGGCTGCATGGGGCGGCCGCGCGTATTACGTCTGTCTTTGGGGCTAAGCGGTAAGAGGGCTGGCTAGCCCGGCGAACGCCACATCGTGTAGAGCACCAGCGTGGAGAACGCACCAATCGCCAGCCCTGCCGCGAGTGAAATCTTGAGCCCCATGACGCCACCGAAGAAGCCCCCCATCAGGAGCGCCAGCAGCAGGTAGACACTGTCGCTGCGTTTGCGATGAGGGCGAATGATCAAACTCAGAAAGGGGGTCATAACCTTGCTCCGTAGCGATGACAGCCTGGATCAGCCGTCATGTGGAGCTGACTTTATCGGCTGGCGCCGCAATTGGATTGTACGTTTGTAGGTCCGCACCTGGGCGTCGATACGCGCCAGGTGTACTGCCGGTCCAGCCGCGAAAAGCACGGTGAAACACCGCCGTGGAATCAAACCCCAAGCCCAGGGCAATCTGCGTGATGGACAGGTCTGTGTGGATCAACTGCTGCACGGCGATGTCTCGGCGTAGTGCGTCCTTGACCATCTGGTAACTGGTGCCCTCCTCCTTGAGCCGGCGCGTCAACGTACGGGTGGACAGCAGCAGCGCGGTCGCCGCGCCCTGGATGGTGTCAGCCTGCTTGAGATGGGCCAGCAGGTATTGCCGCACCTGTTGCGCCACCAGGCGCTCCTTGAGCGTGGTGAACAGCCAGTATCGCGGGGCTTCGCGCAGGAACGGCAGCAACTCGGCCTTGCTGCGACGAAACTGCAGTGCACCCCACGCGGCGTCGAACGATAACGCCGTGCACGGCTGCTCGAAACGGATGGGGCCAGGGAACATATGCATGTATTCCGACGCATACACCGGCGTCGCGAAAGGAAACGCCACGCTGTGCAGCGGGATCTCCTGGCCGGCCAACCACGACGCTACGCCGTGCACAAGTTTCATCATCAGTTCGTGACCCCAGCGCTGGGCGTTGGCGCCTGGGTTACGTGCCTCCAGCGAGATAACAAGTTGGCCTTCGTGCTCGCTGTAGCTAAAACGATAGTCGTCCAGCAACAGGTTCCAGAACCGTGTGAAGCGGTACATCGCGTTGCCCAGCGAACGAGCATCAAGCAGGCTCGAACACAAATACTTGAGCGTGCCGCTGCGCATGCGCCTGGAAAACTGCCCCATCACTTCATCATCGGTGCCCAACGCAACCTGCTGGTACAAGCGCACAAACTGGTCGTAGGTGACCCGCGCGCCCGGCGCCTCCAGCAAGTGCCCGGCTATGCCTGCGGCGCCGATGAAAGCCCGGATATCGGCCTCGCTGCAGATGTTCAGAGCCCCTTGCAGCAGGCCTTGAACGAAGGTCATGGGTAAGGTGTTATCCACGGAATGGTCCACCTGCTGCACTCCTCTGCTGACGGCTGACATGGCGCGATATGCAAACTATTCGGCGGGTCGGGTTATTTCAAGGCACCGGGTACGCTGGCTAAGCTAGGCCAAAGTCCATATCCAACGCAACCTTACTCGAATGGCCACCTTAAGTAAGCCGCCACGGTCTGGCCGTTAATGCAAACCTACGGAGTCTGAACCATGCCTTTTGAAACCCTGCTGCTGGAAGTCCATGAGCGTGTGGGCCTGATCACGCTGAACCGCCCTAAATCACTCAATGCCATTAACACCCAAGTAATCACCGAGCTGAATCTGGCCCTGGATCAGTTGGAAAAAGACCCGAAAATCGGCTGCATGGTCATCACCGGCTCCCCCAAGGCCTTTGCCGCCGGTGCCGATATAAAGGAAATGGCCGAGTTCACCTACCCCCAGGTGTTTCTCGATGATTTCTTCTCGGCCGCTGACCGCATTGCCAGTCGCCGCAAGCCATTGATCGCCGCAGTGGCCGGCTATGCCCTGGGCGGTGGCTGCGAACTAGCCTTGATGTGTGACTTCATCTACGCGGCCGACAATGTACGCTTCGGCTTGCCGGAGATCACCCTGGGGGTGTTGCCGGGCGTGGGTGGTACACAGCGCCTGACCCGTGCGATTGGCAAAGCCAAGGCCATGGAAATGTGCCTGTCGGGGCGCCATATGGGCGCAGAAGAAGCCGAACGCGCCGGCGTGGTCGCGCGCGTTTTTCCGACTGAAACGCTGCTGGAGGAAACCCTCAAGGTCGCCAGCGCCATCGCCGAAAACTCCCTGCCAGCCACCATGTTGGTCAAGGAAAGTATCAACCGCGCCTTCGAGTCAAGCCTCAGTGAAGGCGTGCGTTTCGAGCGCCGGGTGTTCCATTCGTTGTTTGCCACTGCAGATCAGAAGGAAGGCATGGCCGCCTTCGTCGAAAAACGTGCGCCGCAGTTCAAACACTGCTGATAGGCCGAGGACTCAGCATGAGCAGCACAGAAATTGAACCCTCGATTCTGGCAACCGTACGTAATCGCATAGGCCACCTGACCCTAAACCGCCCGCAGAGCCTCAATGCGCTGACACTCACCATGGTGCGCCTGCTCCAGCAACACTTGCACGCGTGGGAGCAGGATCCGGACGTGGTGGCAGTGGTCTTGCGCGCGGCTGGCGAGAAGGCCTTTTGCGCCGGCGGCGATATCCGCATGTTGTACGAAAGCCAACAAGTAGCTGATGGCGTGCACCAGGTGTTCTTCGCCGAGGAATACGCGCTGGATGAGTACATTCATACCTATCCAAAGCCAGTGCTGGCGCTGATCGACGGCCTGGTACTAGGGGGTGGCATGGGACTGGTCCAAGGCGCGAGCCTGCGCGTGATCACCGAGCGCACCCGAATGGGCATGCCTGAAGTTGCGATCGGTTTTTTCCCCGATGTCGGCGGCAGTTATTTCTTGTCGCGCCTGCCGGGCGCTTTGGGCGACTACCTCGGCGTAACGGGTGTTCAGGTGCGCGCTGCCGACGCCCTGTATGCCGGGCTCGCAGACTGGTGCATCAGCAGCACGCAGATCGCGGAGTTGGATCACTGTCTGAACAACATGAGTTGGCCCCAGCAACCCGGACAAGCGTTGCGGTCGCTGATCGCCACACTGGGTGTCAATAAATTCCCTGGGTCGGAGCTTAAGGCAATGCAGCCCGCCATTGATCAGCACTTCTCGCACCCAGACGTGCAGTCGATTCACGCAGCACTCCAGGCAGAAACGACGCCGGAGTTTCAGGACTGGGCCGAAGAAACGGTCGATGTCCTGAATAGCCGGTCGCCTATGGCGATGGCCATCACCCTTGAGCTGCTGCGCCGTGGCCGCGAACTGTCTCTAAGCGATTGTTTTGCCCAGGAGCTGCAACTCAACCTTCGGTGGTTCGCGGCGGGAGACCTGATGGAAGGCGTTCGCGCACTGCTCATCGATAAGGACAAAACCCCTGTCTGGCGTCCGGCGACCCTGGCCCAGCTTGAGCCTGCACAGGTGCAGGATTTTTTCTGCGACTTCGCCCCCGGCGCTGCTCGCCGCTACCCAGGAGCACTGGCATGCACGATCTCGAACTGAGCGACGAACAACGCATGATCCGCGACATGGCCCGCGATTTCGCTCGTGGCGAGATTGCCCCCCAGGCCGAAGCCATGGAGAAAGCCGGCTGGATCACAGATGACCTGGTAGCCCAAATGGGCGAATTGGGTCTGCTCGGGATGGTCGTGCCCGAGGAATGGGGCGGCACCTACATCGACTACGTGGCCTATGCCCTGGCCGTGGAAGAAATATCCGCAGGCGATGGTGCAGTGGGGGCACTGATGAGCATCCACAACTCGGTGGGCTGCGGCCCGGTCCTGAACTACGGCAGCCAGGTCCAAAAGAATCAGTGGCTGGTGGATCTGGCCAGCGGCAAAACCATCGGCTGCTTTTGCCTGACCGAACCCCAGGCCGGCTCAGAGGCGCATAACCTGCGGACCCGCGCAGAACTGCATGAGGGGCACTGGGTGCTCAATGGCGCGAAGCAGTTTGTCAGTAACGGCAAGCGGGCCAAGCTGGCGATTGTGTTTGCGGTCACGGACCCTGCGCTGGGCAAGAAAGGCCTGTCGGCGTTTCTGGTACCCACTGACACCCCAGGTTTCAGCGTTGAGCGCAGTGAGAAAAAGATGGGCATTCGCGCCTCCGATACCTGCGCCGTCACCCTGAACGATTGCCGTATACCCGAAGCCAACCTGCTCGGCGCACGGGGCAAGGGCTTGTCGATTGCTCTGTCCAACCTGGAAGGCGGGCGCATCGGCATCGCCGCCCAAGCGCTGGGCATCGCCCGCGCGGCGTTTGAGGCGGCACTGGTGTATGCCCGCGACCGCGTGCAGTTTGGCAAGCCGATCAACGAGCACCAGAGCATTGCCAACTTGCTGGCCGACATGCACACACAACTCAATGCCGCACGCTTGTTGATCCAGCACGCTGCACGCCTGAAAAGCGCGGGCCTTCCCTGCCTGTCCGAAGCCTCCCAGGCCAAGCTGTTTGCCTCGGAGATGGCAGAGCGCGTGTGCTCCAAAGCCCTCCAGATTCATGGCGGTTATGGCTACTTGGAGGATTACCCGGTGGAGCGCTATTACCGCGATGCCCGTATTACTCAGATCTACGAAGGTTCCAGCGAAATCCAGCGGTTGCTGATTGCCCGCGAGCTGGCGAACTACTCGATCTGACTACCCCTCGAACCTTTACTTCTCAAAACGGGAGCCTTCCATGGCCCACAAAGATGTGTTTTTCGTTGGCACGGCGCGTACCGCCATCGGCAGTTTTGGCGCCAGCCTGAAAGATGTGCCACTTGTTGACCTGGCCACCGTCGCCGTCAAAGGCGCCTTGATCCATGCCGGGATCGGTGGCGAGCCTATCGGCCACGTTGTCATGGGCAATGTGGTGCCCACCGAGCCCCGGGATGCTTACCTCTCCAGAGTCGCGGCGATGGGTGCCGGGATACCCCAGGAAACCCCGGCCTTTAACGTCAATCGCCTGTGTGGCTCCGGGCTGCAAGCCATCCTGAGTGCAGCGCAGGGCATTCTGCTGGGGGATTATTCAGTGGCCGTAGCCGGTGGCGCGGAGTCCATGAGCCGTGGCCCCTACTTGCTGCCCGGCCTGCGCTGGGGCAGCCGTCTGGGTGATAGCCAGGCCGTGGATTACATGAATGGCATCCTGCATGACCCGTGGAAGCGCACGCACATGGGCGTGACCGCCGAAAATATTGCCGAGCGCTATGGCATTACCCGTGACATGCAGGACTGTCTGGCCCTGCAGAGCCAGGAACGCGCTGCTCGCGCGGTAAGCGAAGGCCGATTCAAGGAGCAGATCGTCCCGGTTGAGGTGCAAGTCAAGCGCCAGACGGTGCTGTTCGATACCGATGAAAACGTGCGCGCCAATCTCGACCTCGCACAACTGGGCCGAATGCATGCGGCGTTCCAGAAAGGCGGAACGGTCACCGCCGGCAATGCCTCAAGCCTCAACGACGGCGCGGCTGCTGTGGTGCTGGCAAACGCCAGCGCGATCCAGCAACACAACCTGCAGCCCCTCGCGCGCCTGGTCGCGTATGCCCATGCCGGTGTCGATCCGGACTACATGGGCATCGGCCCTGTTCCGGCGACCCGCCTGGCCCTCAAGCGCGCCGGCTTGAGCATCCAGGACATCGATGTGATTGAGTCGAATGAAGCCTTTGCGGCCCAGGCCTGTGCCGTGGCACAGCAACTGGAGTTTGACCCGGACAAGGTCAATGTCAATGGTTCGGGCATCTCCCTCGGGCACCCGGTGGGGGCGACCGGTGCAGTGATTGCGATCAAGGCGATCCACGAGTTGCAACGCAGTGGCGGACGCTATGCCCTGGTCACCATGTGCATCGGCGGTGGGCAAGGGATTGCCGCCGTTCTCGAGCGGATGTAACCCGCCGGTCGGCTTTTGCCCCGCGAAAACCGTCAGGCCAGGTTAAACCCACAAACGTCCAAGCCAAACGGCGTTGCATCTGCTTATGCTCTGCCAGACAACAGCGGTATCGCCTCGGTGCGCCAACATGCAAAACGACCAACCGAAACAAGACTGGGTGAGACACGCAGCGCCGACCTCAAAAGTAGAGCGTTTTGAAGCCTACTTCGGTTCGCACGCGTTTGATCCGCACCGACACGATACCTACGCAATCGGGCGGACCCTGTCGGGCGTACACCGCTTTCACTATCGAGGTGAATCCAAACTGTGCCTGCCCGGCGAAACCATGATCATTCACCCGGATGAATCCCATGATGGTTGCGCCGGCTCCGACGCTGGTTTCCACTATCGCGGCGTGTATGTGCCGCCCTCGCTGGTTCAAGACATCATCAAGGGCAGCGCCCTGCCCTTTTTCGGCGCCGGTATCACTCAGAATCAGCAACTGGCGGTGGCCGCCGACGCACTGCTCAACACACTGGATGCCGACCTGGACTCCATGGCCGAGGATGACGCGCTCTACACATTTGTCATCACCCTCGCCAGCGTCGCCAGCAGTGACCTTGTCAGTACGTCCCATCACTTTGCGGCTGCTGCCATCGCGCGCGAATACATCGACGACAACCTCGACCAGGCAATCACCCTCGATGACCTCGCTCATTGCGCCGGGCGCGACCGCTGGAGCCTGTCGAGTGACTTCCGCGAGTTTTTCGGCACCAGCCCCCATCGCTATCTGACGCTGCGTCGCCTCGATCGCGTAAAGGCTCTCGTCCAAGCCGGGCAAGGCTTGTCGGATGCGTCGATCGAAGCCGGCTTCTTCGACCAGAGTCATATGACCCGGCACTTCAAGAAGGCCTTCGGCCTTTCCCCCACGCGCTGGTGCAGCCCGCGAAGAACCTGAGGCCCAGACGCCGCAATGAACTGGCGGGTTATGCAAGTTAATCGGCGCATCGGGTTATTTAAATGCCTGTGAGGCACTGGATAAGCTAACGCCACCTACACCGGACATGACGTCCTCATCACACCTGCAAGGCTGATTCCGGCACGCACTCCACGCGTTATGGAAACGCGGCGGGGCGTAGTGCAGCACCCGCGGTGCGCAAGCACGGCAACCCCATAACAAAAAACTCCAGCCAATAACAATCAAGGTATCAAGGAGCTCAACATGTCATTGCACCCTGCCTATCAGGCGTTGCGCAGCAGCCCGCGTTATCGCGAACTGGTCCGGCGTCGCACTCGCCTGACCTTCACCCTCAGTGCCATTGTGTTAGCGCTTTATTCGCTGTTTGTCGCGGCGGTGTCCTGGTTCCCCCATGTCCTGTTGCATGTGCCTGTGGGCGGTGGCATCACGGTGGGGATCTGGTCGGCACTCATCCTGATTGTCGGCTCCTGGCTCTTGACCGGGCTGTATGTGTTTCGCGCCAACCACGTGTTCGACAAGCTGAACCAGGCGCTGCTGTTGGAGGTGCAACCATGAAGGCCTCTCGCCTGTTATTCGCCACGGCGGTGCTTTGCCTGTGCAGCTTTGCGGTCCTGGCTCAAACCAGCCAAGCCGTTGCGCGCCAGCCCAACATGACTGCCATTGCGATTTTCCTGGCGTTCGTCGTGACCACCATCGGCATCACCTACTGGGCGGCTGGCCGCACACGCTCAGCGGCGGATTTCTATACTGCCGGCGGCGGCATCAGCGGGGTACAAAACGGTTTTGCGATTGCCGGCGACTACATGTCCGCCGCCGTGCTGCTGGGTGTTTCGAGCATGGTGTTTTCAACCGGTTTCGACGGCATGATTTACTCGGTCAGCGCGATTCTTGGCTGGCCCTTGATTATGTTTCTGATGGCCGAGCGTCTGCGCAACCTAGGGCGCTACACCCTGGCCGACATCATCGCCTATCGCCTCGACCCGGTGACCACTCGCTTGTTTTCGGCGTTCAGCTCGTTCGTCATCGTATGTTTCTACCTGATTGTGCAGATGGTCGGCGCCGGGCAATTGATCAACTTGCTATTCGGCCTCGACTATGAAGTTGCAGTGGTCTGCGTCGGTGTGCTGATGGTGGTGTACGTCACTTTCGGCGGCATGGTGGCGACCACCTGGGTGCAGATCATCAAGGCCGTGCTGTTGCTCAGTGGCGGCATCCTGCTGACCGGGCTGGCATTCCAGCACTTTGGTTTCAGCATGGAGCGCATGATTGACAGCGCCGTCGCGACACATCAGAGCGGACAGCTGATTCTCGGGCCGTTGAAGATCGCCACGGACCCGGTGTCGATGATTTCCCTGTCCCTGGGGCTGGTGTTCGGCATCGCCGGTTTGCCGCATATCATGATGCGTTTTTTCACCGTTCCGGACGCCAAGGCGGCGCGCAAATCGGTGTTGGTAGCCTATGGCTTGATCGGTCTGTTTTTTATCCTGGTGTGCATCCTCGGCACCGCTGCCATCAGCATCGTCGGCACCGACCCCAGCTACTTCGACCAAGGCGTGATCGGCGGGCCACTGGTGGGCGGCGTAAACATGGCAATCATGCATCTGGCGCAAGCCTTGGGCGGTGATTTGATGTTCGGCTTCCTCGCCGCCGTCGCCTTCGCGACGATCCTGGCCGTGGTGTCGGGCCTGGCGCTTGCCGGCGCGTCCGCCATCTCCCATGACCTCTACGCCAACGTGTTGTGCAAGGGCAAAGCCGACAGTGGCAAGGAAATGCGCGTCAGCCGTTGGGCCACCGTGATCCTGGGTGTGCTGGCAGTTGCGTTGGGGATTCTGTTCAAGGGGCAGAACGTGGCGTTCCTGGTGGCGCTGGCCTTTGGTATTGCGGCCTCGTCAAACTTTCCCATTCTGCTGCTGGCCATGTACTGGAAAGGCCTGACCAGCCGTGGCGCACTGTGGGGCGGGCTGAGCGGTTTGGTCAGTTCCCTTGCGCTGGTGCTGCTGTCGCCGGGGGTATGGGTCAAGGTACTGCATCACCCCGAGGCCTTGTTCCCGTACGACTACCCCGCCCTGTTCTCGATGCCGTTGGCCTTCGCCGTCGCGTGGGGCGTTTCCTGCCTGGATCGCAGTCCGAGCACAACTACCGAGCGGGATGCCTACGAGCAGCAAAGCGTGCGCGCCGAAACCGGCTGGGGGGCGGAGAAAGCCGCACAACACTGAAAACTCTTTCCGGGAGCGTGGCGCCATCGCGTCACGCTCCTTTTTTTTGCGTTATCGGGAGGCCCGACGATGCCTGTTTCTGAACGACGCTCGCATTTCACCCAGTACCGTCCTCAGGTGCTGGAACTGCTGGCCAGCAAAGGTTTCAGTCAGGTCGGCATGCGTGAACTTGCCTCCTCCCTGGGCCTGTCACCGGGTGCGCTTTATCACCATTACCCCAGTAAGCAGGAGCTGTTGTTCGACCTGATTGAAGAGCTGTATGAGGAGTTGCTTGCCGGCGTCGCCAGCGTGAGGCGCGCAGCGGTAAAAAAGCCGGAAAAACTCAACCTGTTGATCCAGGTACACCTGCGCCTGCATGCAGAAATGCCGTGGCACTTGCGCCTGGCGGAGCGGGACATTGGGTGCTTGACCGAAGAACAACAGCAGCGCTTGTACAGGCTGCGTGAAGACTACGAAGGCGGTCTTCATATGACCTTGGGCGCACCTGCCCAGATCGTTGATCCTCATGCAGTACCGATTGCCAAAATGATCGCCAACTTGCTGCAGTGCGCGCCCGCCTGGCTGACGGGTTTAGCGCTGGATCAGCACCAACAGCATGAATTCCTGCAAGATTTCCTCACCACAGCAATAAACAAGTTGCTAACACATAAACGTACAACTCTCAGTCGTTTAGTTTAGAAAACACATAAGTGATTTTTTGAGTTCTGACATTTGTATCACGCCTTGCCCTGCGCATAATCCTCGCTGACATAAACATGTGACTGCATAACCAACACACTTTTCCGCAGTGTCGGAAACGCTGCCAAAACAATAAAAACAGGTAGAGACAGTGAACATCACAGACACGCGAGTCCGCAGTATCCTGATCGCCGGCGTATTGTCGCTATCGTCTTACTCCGCCCAGGGCAATTCTTTCTATTCCTTTGGCGACAGCCTCACCGACAACGGCATTTCTGTGCGTGAACTTGGCGCAGCCATCGGCAACGCGCCTGGTCGCTACCCGGGCGCGGATGGGAAATTCACCAATGGCAGCACATGGGCCGAGGTCCTACCCGGCCTGTCCGGGCTGGCCTTCAGCGATACCAACGGTTATGCAATCGGCGGCGCAAAGAGCGGATATACCGGTTTTGACGACGCCTTGGTGGGGGCGCCCACCGGTTTTCTGACCCAAATAGAAAAGTTCAGCAGTGACGTGGTCAGTGGAAAAAATCCTTGAGCAAAAATGACCTGATTGGCATCTGGATTGGCACCAACGATATTTTCGATGATGCGTCCCTCGCCGCATTGGATACCTACGTCAGCAATATAGAAACCGGCATCCGAACACTTCAGGCACTGGGCGCACATAACTTTGTGCTGATCGGTTCTGATGACGTCTCGTTATTGACAGACCCTTCGCTCGCGGCAGACCCGGCCCTTGAAGCGCTTTCAATTAGTGCCAAGACCTTCAACCAGCAATTGCTGGCGCTTAATATTTCCAACGTTAACATCTACTATTTCGATGTACTGAATTTACTAAAAAACACGGTAAGTGACCCCGCGAAATATGGTTTCACTCATATCACCAGCCTGGATAATTGCGAGGCCAACCAATGCGACACACTGTCCCTTGCGCAACAGAACACCTATTTAATGAAGGACAGCATTCATTACACCGATCGCTTTGAAAGGCTGATTGCGAGTTATATCGCCAATATCATCAATGCTCGAAACACCCTCAGCGTGCAATCGACCATGGTCGGTTCAGCAGGCAACCACTTTCTTCAGCCGCTGATCAGTCGATATGACCTGCGGGGTATCGATATTGAGGCGCGTAATCAGGCTTCACCCTGGACAGTTTTTATCAACGGTGGCGTCGCTAATGGGGCCGACCATTCGCAGATGCCCGGGCCTGGGCTCGCCCCTGGAAAAGACACCTTCAAGAACAACGCCATCAGTATCGGAGTCGACTACCGACTCTCAAGTGAATGGACGCTCGGCGCGGCTCTTAACTACTCAGATATTGAATCGAGGCAAGCAAGCAAAGGTGGCAGCAACACCGCATTGCAGATGGGCCAGGCCGCGGTCATGGCGAGCTTTGCCGCACAACGGACATTTATCAACATGGGGTTGGCCTATGGCGCCGGCCAGTTCGATATCTCACGGGCCGGCGTGTTCGACAACCTGGCTGCCTCACCCAATGCCAATGTGCTGAGTGCCGCAGTACGTGCAGGCCGGTGGTTTCACTTTGAGTCGGTTGAGTTGGCCCCGGTGATCGGCCTGGATTACTGGCGTAGCAGAATCAGTGGCTACTCCGAGCAAGGCGATTCATTACTACAAATGGGTGCGCGCGGCCAGCAATACGAACAACTGAATGCCAGCCTGGGTGGGCAGATAGGAAAGCGCATCAATAGCCACGGGGCATCCGTAGAGTCACTGCTGCGCCTGACCACAGAGCAAGTCCTGACCGACAGTGATCGAACGCTTGAAAGCTTTCAACGCAACGCGCCCAATTTCAACATCAAAACCCCCGTCAACGGGACGGACGAAAGACCATTCGGGCGCCTGAGCGCGCAAGTCGATATTCATCTTCCCTCA
This sequence comes from Pseudomonas sp. C8002, assembly GCF_013385765.1. Lineage (NCBI taxonomy): Bacteria > Pseudomonadati > Pseudomonadota > Gammaproteobacteria > Pseudomonadales > Pseudomonadaceae > Pseudomonas > Pseudomonas sp. C8002. The sequence continues at coordinate 68,618 of NZ_JACAPJ010000031.1, read as the reverse complement.
GGATGGGGCATGAACTTGAATGCGATGAGTACCTTTGGCAACCGGCAGGATGATCGCTCGATAATGGCTAGCTTTAGCTACGATCTCTAACGCGGTAATGGACCGTGAGACTGGCGATCGCTGTGCATTAGCCCTACATTAGCGGCGATCAATATTGTGTCGAGCATAGCCTATCGGAGTTGCTGCTCTCGACCGAGAGCGGATTTGCTTGTTCTTGATGAGCCCTGCACTCCCCCACCATATCCAATGAGAAGTTACACTGAAAGACACCTTAATCCATCTTGGTCTCTATCAGAAAACGCCGCTCGCGATCGCTCTTTACCTTATGCTACTGGGGGCAAGATTGGGGGCATATTTTAAGATTTCATGTCTGAAAATACTGTCCTAGAGCCCAATCAAAATGTTTTTTGGCGACCCGGACAGCCTATAAAGCAACAGCACCGCCGGGCATCACACCGAACTCGTCACTTCGCTCTGAACAGATTGCAATTCCCCGGGAACCGGCTCATCGCTGGCGATCGGCCTTGGGCCTTGAATCACGGCCAGGCGCCCGGTGCTCGGCGAGCTTTTTTTGCTCTTGTTTGAATTGCTGTTGCCAGCGTGCCAGCGCCTCAGCCCCGTCCGATGCCTGCACCGCCATTGGCACAGACACGATCATCCCGAAAAGCGTCCAGATAAGGAGTTGCTTCATTTCATCTCACCTTCGTTGTTTTAGCTGAAACTGGTTCGGATATCGGCACGCTGGTATTGGTCGAGCAACCGCGCCAAATCCCGGTAACAAGCAGCCAGGTCGCGGGCACCAAGGCGGATCAGTGATCTCGACGTACGCCGGGCCTGGGCCGCGCTGATCGCTGAATCGAAGGCATATCTGGCAATACGCCGATCGCCCGCTTGCACACACCTGGCGATTGACGAATCAGGCTCCAGGTCGCGTGTCTTGCGGTGCAGCAACCTTAACTGTCGACCCAGTTGAAGCGAGACGGCACCGGCCTCATCGGCGCCCGACAGCGCTTGCAGGGCAACCATCCGGTGCTGTTGCGTGGCCTGCCACTTCAGAAGATCCATGCGGTGCCAGCGACGCAGTAACTGGCGCGTGTCTTTGTGCAGCGCGGTCCTCAGGACGTCGGCGTGGCTGGCGGGTTTCCCCGGCAGCAACTGGAAGGCCAGCAGGCAGATAGCGAGCGTCACCATCCAGGCCAGGGCTTGATTCACGAAGTCAGCGAAGTCGTATTGGGCGGTCCCGGCGGTGCCGACCAGGGTGTTGAACGTAATCAGGTAGGCGACGCCTTGCAGGGCATGGCGCGGCCGGGTCGTGGCATGAATCCCGACCGCCCAGAACGCAGCCAGCACCACCGTGAGCAACCCGAACCCGCTGATGTGCGGCAACAGCAGGAACTTACACCCCGCCGCTGCCAGGATTGCGTAGAAGGTTCCCCTGGCAAGGCTCGCAATGCCTTGCTCGGGCGCCGCGCTGGTGGCCAACAAGGTGCAGAACGGACCCAGTACGGCCAGCAAGGTTGGCCCCTGGTCCCAGCCGGTGAGGTACCAGACAGCACCGGTCGCCAGCGTGGCCAGCAACGCTCGCACACCGTTACGCAGTGCAGCGCCGTAGTGTCGGTGAAACCCCACGGCGCGGGCCGGCGGCAGGGGCGCGCGCTCAAGGCAGGCAAAACTCGACAAGGCGCTGGCCAGTTCGGCCAATGGTTCATTCAGACGCCGCTGGCTCGCGGCTGGTTCAAGGCTGGCTTGCAGCTCCCGGACACGATCGGCCGCCACGCAAAACCCGGGCATGGCTTCAGCCAGCTGGCGCAACTGTGCGCCGATTCCAGCGTGCGAAGGTATCGCACATTCGTCGAGCACCACGGCATGCAGATACGCAAGTCCTGCCTGCAGGGTCGCCAGCCTGGCGCGGATCAGCACCGACTCGCCCCGACCAATCCCGAGAAGGTCGTCCACTTTGCTGATATCGATGGCCAGCGGGTCCTGCGCACGCGCCGGCCCGCCGTCAAACCGCACGGCCAATAACCGCAGGGTGCGCGACGAGACGTCGCGAAGTGCCATGGTCAGTGTGCGCTCGACGGTCTTGCGGCTGAATAATGTGGCCACCAGGCTCAGGCTCAACACCCCCAGAACAACGGCCGTGCCCCGCCCGACGATATGTTCGAAACCTTGCTGTGGCGCGACGATGGCGGGCCCCAGGGCCAGGCAAACGGTGTAGCCGGCGACCACCGCCGCCGTGGCCTGGTAGTGCCGAAACACGGTCATGGCGCCGACACAAAGGCCCAGCCATACCCCGATCCCGAGGATAAACAGCAGCATTTGCTGGGCGAACAGGCTGGTCAGGACCAATGCCACAGCCAACCCCACGAGGGTGCCCAGTGCCCGGTGGAAGCCCTTGCCAACCACTGCCCCCTGCAGCGGATGGATCAGCAACAACACGGTTGAGGCGGCCGAGAACGGCGAATCCAGGTGTAATTGGAACCCCAGCCACAGGGCCAATGAGGCCGCCAAAAGACTACGCAGCACATAGCCCGAGGTAGCAGCTTCCCATGCCCCCAGCATGCGCAGTGCACGGAGCATCACATGAACGCCTGAAGCCATTGCACCAGCCTCCAGCGCGGCGCCGTGCCCTCCTCGGCAACCTCGATGCTGGCGGTCATCCCCGCCGCCAGCTCCACACCGGGCGGCACCTTGTCCAGTTCAATCCGCACGGGCACGCGCTGGGCCAGGCGTATCCAGCTGAACGTAGGCGCCACCTGGGGCAAACCACTGTTACTGCGCAGCTCGTTACCGTCGGCAATGCCCCGACCAATGCTCGCCACATGCCCTTCGAGCAGCGGTGAAAAACCCATCAGCTTGATGGACGTCGCAGCCCCCACCCGAACACCGGCCAGCTTGGTCTCCTCGAAGTAACCGGTGACCCAGAAGCTATGGCTATCGACCACAAAGATATTGGTCTCGCCCGCTGCCGCGTAGTCACCCGGCTGCAGCCGCAACTGGGTCACATAGCCGTCGACCGGCGAACGAATCGTCGTGCGGTCCAGATCCAGCCGCGCATGGGCCAGTTGGCTGCGGGCCGCATCCAGGCGCGCCCTGGCCACCGCCAGGTCCCGGGCTGCGTTGTCGGCTTCCTCCCGCGCAATCGCATCGCCGAGCTGGTTGCGGCGTTTGAGCTGTGCACTGCGCTGCTCGAAAACACTGCGCGCCTCGGCAAGCTCGGCCGTGCGCTGTTGCTGGGCAAGCAAGTAGCTGCTGCGATCGATCTGGTACAGCAACGCGCCCTTGGCGACCCACTGGTTGTCACCCACCAGCAGGTGTTCGACCTGGCCGGACACCTCGGGGGCAATACGGATAACTTGCGCGCTGACACGCCCGTCCCGCGTCCAGGGGGCCAACTCATAGGCACGCCACAGTTGCGTGCAGAACAGCAATGCGGCCAGCCCGAGCACCAGGGTGACGAGGGTCTTGAGGATGTGTTTGATGATCATCGCGCTGCCCTCAAAAGCTCAGAACCAAGGTCGAGAGCACGATCAGCGACACAAAGAAACGCGCCAGGCTGGGGTGCCAGGCCCAATCCAGCCAGCGCCGCAGGGCCCGCTCCAGTAGCCCGTACACCAGGGCTGCAACGCCGACGTAGAGCAAGAACGGAGGAATGTAGAGGTGGGCAATCGTGATTTCGCTGAGCATCGGTTGAATCTCGCAGTCGGCAATCACCTTGATCGCCTTGATGAAGATGGTAGGGACTGCAAGGTCGTGCCGATATTGAGTATGCTGCCAGGATATAATCAATTTCAGACAATCGAGGCGGTGCAACATGGGCGAGATGAAGCTCCAGGGCGTTGATCAATTCGAACTGGACAGTTTTGATCAGCCCGCCGTCGCGTTGATGCTCGGCAGCCAGCGCAACGACACCGAATTCCCCGTGCACAGCCACCGCAAAGGCCAACTGGTGGTGGCGTATCACGGCGGTATCGTGTGTACCGTAGAGGATGGCGTGTGGATGGTGCCGTCGGGCTTCGGCGTGTGGATTCCGGGCGGTATCGCCCACAGCAACCGGGTGACCGCCAACGGCAGGATCGGCTATCTGTTTGTCGAGCCCGGCGCCGCCGCGCTACCGGAGAAATGCTGCACGCTGGTGCTTTCGCCGCTGGTCCTGGCGTTGATCCTGCACCTGAGTGCCCAGCCCCAGGATTATCCGCCTGCCTCTGCCAATTCGCGCGTGGCGAGCGTGCTCCTTGAACAACTGGAACTGGCTCCTTCGGAGCAGTTGTACCTGCCGCTCCCCGCTGCTACGCAGTTGCGCTTCATCGCCCGCGGCCTGGCCCAGGACCCGTCAAACCGTTGCACCATGGCCCAGTGGGCACGCCAGGTGGCCATGAGCGAGCGCTCCCTGGCCCGCCTGGTCAAGAGCGAAACGGGCCTGACTTTTGGCCAATGGCGCAAACAATGGCAAATCATCGTGGCCTTGCAGAGCCTGGCCGAGGGCGAGTCGGTGCAACGAACCGCCGAGGCGCTGGGGTACGAGTCGGTCAGTTCGTTCATCAGCATGTTTCGCAAGACACTGGGCTCGTCGCCGGCGCGCTACATTCGCCGTACGGCAACGCGCTAGCCTCAAGGTGCCTCAATCACTGCCAACTGCTCCGCCAACAACCCCGGCAATCGCGCCTGCAAAAACCCGACCCACGTCCGCACCTTGGCATCCAGAAAGCGCCTTGATGGATACACCGCGAAAATGCTCCGCTCCCGTAGCCGATATCCGGGCAACAGCCGCACCAACGAGCCCTCGCGCAGCGCCGGGTTGGCGCTGAAGAACGGCAACAAGCTGATGCCCATTCCTTCCTGAGTCGCCTTGACCATCGCATCCGCGACATTGGTCCTGAAGGTGTCACCCGGCGAAATCGCAATCTCGCCCTCTTGCCCCTTGAACAACCACGCATCCTCCTGGAAATCCTGCAGATGCAACCGTCGATGCTGCATCAACTGCTGCGGATGCTCGGGCACGCCGTACCGGGCCAGATACCCCGGTGCCGCACAGGGCACACTGAACAACTGCCCGATCGTCTGACTGACCAGCGCCGAATCCGGCAACGAATGGGCGATGGAGATCACCACGTCGTGACCCTCTTCAAGCGGGTCCGGGTTGTGCTGGGACAGGGTCAACTCGATGGACACGTCCGGGTATTGCTCGCTGTAGCGGGCAATCAGCGGCGTGATCAGCACCCCCAACCCGCTCATGCAATGCACCCGCAATCGCCCGCGCGGGTTAAGGTGCGCGCCGCTGGCTTCTGCCGTGGCTTCCCTGACGTCTTCAAGAATGTCGCGACAGCGCAACAGAAAGCGCTCGCCCGAATCGGTAAGGCCCAGGCGCCGGGTGGTGCGTTGCAACAGGCGGGTCTGCAGGTGTTTTTCCAGCTCGCAGATCAACCGTGATACGTGTGCCCCGGACAGGTCCAGCGCCTCGGCCGCCGCAGCAAAGCTGCCTGTGTCGACAACCCGGGCAAACACCTGCATGCCATTGAGCAAATCCATCAACATTGCCCCTCGATTGCTACGTGATACGTACGAGTCATTCACCTGTTCCTGTCTTTATCCCGCTGCGGCAATCACTAAAATGAACCCTACTCACAGAGGAACTCATCATGAATATCAAATGGCTCAGCCTGCTCCTGTTTTTCACCGCCGCCGGCGCCATGGCGGCCGGCAGCAATGAAGCGCTGGATATCCAACACGTTGTTTCAATCACGCCCGTGCCGGGCAGTTGCCAGGTAGAACCGGCGACCATGGTGTATCTCGACAGCCAGGGCGCCAGCCACACTGTCAACTACCAGGTCATGGGCACGTGCCAGGGCGGGGTTTAAAGCAGCTTCCAGGTGTAACTGAGGATCAGCCGGTTCTCGTCGATGTCGCTGCGGTAGTTTGAACGGGCCATGACATTGCGCACCCGAATGCCCAGGCCGCTCAATGTGCCGCTTTGCACCACATAGCCGATATCCAGGTCGCGCTCGCGATCCTTGCCTTCATAACCCGCGCCGGTGGTCACGTTGTTACCGGTGATATAACGCACGGTGGTGGTCAGCCCCGGAATGCCCAGCGCCACGAAGTCATAGTCGTACCGCACTTGCCAGGAGCGCTCGTCGGTGTAGGCAAACTCGTAGGTGGGTACTTCGTTGCCCAGCGGCGTGATGTTGGCGAAGACCCGCGGGAAGGCACTGTCGCCATACATGGCTTGATAACCGACGTAGAAGATATGGCCGCCATGCTTGGCCGACAGCAGCGAGAAAAACGCCTGGTTGTCGATCTTGCCGAGCAGTTTGTCGCCGTCTTCCCGGGCATCGTAGTAGCCGAGGTTGGCGCCGAGCGTCCACTCACCCATTGGCTGGCTGTGCTTGAGGCCGACAAAGTCCTGGCGGTAGATGTCCTTGAGTTGGCCATGCCAGTAGCTGACGCTGGTGCGGTTGGTGTTGAAGGCGTAGTCGCCGCCGACGTAGTTGAACCCATCACTTTCAGCGCCGCGTTGCGGCACATGGCCGAGCATGGCGATCATTTTCTCGTCGCCGGCTTCGTTGCGCAGGCGGGTGGTGGTCAAGTGCCCGGCCTGCAGCGCAAGGCCGGCGATTTCGCCGGAGCTGACACTCACGCCCTGATAGCTCGGCGGCAGCAAGCGGATATCGCTGAAGGCCAGCACCGGCAGGTTCGGTTGCAGTTCGCCGACCTTCAATTCGGTCCTGGAAAACCTGGCCTTGAAGGTCAGGCCCAAACGGCTGTAATCATGCGGGGCGCTGCCGTCGCCCTTGACCGGGAGCAGGCCGGTATTGGTGCGGTCCGGGCTGCTGTCGAGCTTGAGGCCGAGGGTGCCCAGGGCATCCAGGCCAAAGCCCACGGGCCCCGGGGTGTAGCCGGATTTATAGGTCAGGATAAAACCCTGGCCCCACTCCTCTGCCTTTGATTGCTTGTTGGCGCCGACGATGTCCGAGAAATCGCGGCTGAAGTAATAGTTGCGCGCCTGCAAGGTGGCGGTGGAGTCCTCGAAAAACCCGCCCTCGGCCGCCGTCGCCGCAAGGGGCACGCCCAACAGGGATAGCCAGATACGTTGTGTGTTCATGTCGTTGCTCTTAGTTATTGTTATCGACAGTTACTGCGCCGGGGCGGCGATCACCTCCTGCCGGCCCCGACGTTCATTCAGCGCATACGCCGTCATCGCCAGCACGGCGATGGCCCCGGGGATGGCAAAGGCCATGAAGTTCAGGTGCAGCGGCAGTTCAATCCCCATCAGCGCGCCGCCCAGCAGCGGGCCGACGATGGCGCCGGTACGACCGATACCGGAAGCCCAGCCCAGGCCGGTGGCTCGAATGTTCAAGCCATAGAGTTGTGCGGCGCCGGCGTACAGCAGGATTTGCGTGCCGATGGTGGTGGCGCCGGCAAAAAAGATCAGCAGGTACAGGACCGGCATCGGGCTCTTGATACCCAGCAGGCTGATGGAGAGCAGCGCGGCGATAAAGAAACCGATCACCACCTTCACCAGGTTAAGCCGGTCACACAGCCAGCCACCGACAAGCGCCCCGGCGATGCCGCCAAAATTCAGCGCCAGCAGGAACGACAGGCTCGATCCCAGGCTGTAACCGGCACCCGCCATCAGTTTGGGCAGCCAGGAACTCAGGGCGTAGACCATCAACAGGCAGCAGAAAAACGCGACCCAGATCGCCGCCGTCCTCAAGGCCAGGCCGTGGCGGAACAACTCCAGCACCGAAGCGCCCTTGCCTTTACCGGCGCTGACGAGCAGTTGGTCTTGCGGGTCGATCCGGGTCTGCGGCGACAGGCGCTTGAGCAGCTCACGCGCCTGTTCCTTGCGGCCCTGGCGAATCAGGAACCCGATGGACTCAGGCAGCCAGTACACAATCAACGGCATCAGTAGCAGCGGGATCGCCGCGGCGAAGAACATGGACGACCAGCCAAAACGCGGCAGCATGAAAATCCCCACGCCGGCCGACAGCATGCCGCCCAGCGAGTACCCGCCAAACATCACCGCCATCAGGATGCTGCGCATTTTCTTCGGTGCGTATTCGGTAATCAGTGCGGCCGCATTGGGCATCAGGCCGCCACAGCCGAGCCCGGCAATAAACCGGCAGATTCCGAACTCAGTCGGGTTGCTGGCAAAACCGTTAATCACCGTGGCGACGCTGAACAAGGCAAAACAGATGGCGATGCCTTTGCGGCGACCGAACTTGTCGGCCAGGCTGCCGAAGACCAGCGCGCCGAACATCATCCCGAACAGCGCATAACTGCCCAGAGCGCCGGCCTGCAGGGGCGATAGTCCCCATTCCTTCATGATCGACGGCAAGACCACGCCGTAGATGAACAAGTCATAACCGTCAAAGATCAACAGCACAGCACACAGGCTGACCACCAGCCAGTGGAAACGATTGAAACGGGCATTATCGATAATCGAATTGACGTCATGGGTACGCATGGCAGTGCTCTCATTATTGTTGTTGTGAGTCAGTGTCTGCAGGTACGGCGCTGGGTCAGCCGAGGTCGCCGCCTCCTACCGGCAAGGTAACGCCCGTGATGTAGGAGGCCTCATCAGAGGCCAGAAACAGAATCGCGCCGGCTTGTTCGTCGATGCTGCCGTAGCGCTTCATCGGGCTGCTGTCGAGGGTCTGGTCGACGATCTGCTGGTACCAGACGCGCTCCTGGTCGCTCTGGGGCTGGCTGTTGCGCGGGATCCGCCGCGGTGGCGCCTCGGTGCCACCGGGTGCGGTGGCGTTGACCCGAATGCCGCTGCCGGCGGTCTCCAGGGCCAGGCACGCGGTCAAGGCGTTGACGCCGCCCTTGGCCGCGCCATACGGCACACGGTTCACTCCGCGCGTGGCTACGGACGAGACATTGACGATGGCACCGCTGCCCTGCTCCAGCATGTAGGGCAACACGCAATGGCAGCACCACAGGGTCGGGAACAGCGAGCGGCGCACCTCGGCTTCGATTTCGTTCTCGGCGTAGTGCTCGAAGGGCTTGGCCCAGATAGTCCCGCCGACGTTGTTGACCAGGATGTCGATACGCCCGAACCGCGCCTTGGCAGCGGCCATCACACGGGCACATTCGGCATGCTGCTCCAGGTCGGCGGTGAGGATCAGCGCCCGCTCATGCTGCAATTCATGCACGAGTTCCGAGCGATCGACGGCCACCAGCCAGGCGCCCTCTTCCAGCAAACGCTCGGCAACCCGCCGACCGATGCCCTGGGCGGCGCCGGTCACCAGCGCAACCTGGGTGTTGAAACGTGGAGTCATGGGGGATTCCTCAGGCGGCGTCGCCGGTGACGATGGCGTTGGGGGTGAACTTCTCGTAGTGGAAGCTGGCGGGGGTGACGCCCTGGTTCTTGAAGTGCTGGCGTACCGCGTCGACCATCGGTGGCGGCCCGCACAGGTACACATCCACGTCGCCATCGTTCAGCACGTCAGCGGCCATGTGCTGGGTGACATACCCCTGCCGGGGGTGAGCGGTCTGGGGGTCGGCCACGCAGGTGACAAAACCGAAGTTGGGCAGGCGTTGGGCGAACGCCTCCAGCGCCTCGACCATCACCAGGTCCTGGTCCCGCGTCACGCCGTAGACCAGCCTGACCGGCCGGGTTTCCTCGCGCTCGGCCAACACTTCAAGCATCGACAGGAACGGCGCCAGCCCCGTACCACCTGCCAGCAACAGCAGTGGCCGCGCCACTTCGCGCAGGTAGAAACTGCCCAGCGGCCCGGTCATCGGCACCGCGTCGCCCGGCTGGGCACGCTCCAGCCAGCCACTCATCAACCCGCCGGGCACATGCTTGATCAGGAAGCTCGCGCGTTTGTCGCCGGGGCGACTGCTGAAGGAATACGCGCGGGTCTGCCCACTGTCGGGCACGCCGATATTCACGTATTGCCCCGGCAGGAACACCGGCGCCTGATCCAGTTCGAAGCTGACTTCCAATGCTGCATCGGCATGCCGGGTAATACTCGCCACCGTCGCGGCAAATTGCGCGGTGCCGGTCTTGCAGGCACCGGAAGGCACCGGCACGGCAATCACGCAGTCCGACTGCGGCACCATCTGGCAGGTGAGCACCTGGCGTTCGCCGGCTTCATCCTCGCTCAGGGCGTCTTCGATGTAGTCGTCGCCCAAGTCATAAACGCCGGTTTCACAGCGGCATTTGCAGGTGCCGCACACACCGTCGGAGCAGTCCATGGGCAGGTTGATACGTTGGCGAAAGGCCGCGTCGAGGACCTTTTCACCCACCTTGCAGTCGATGAAACGGGTTACCCCGTCCTCGAAGTTCAGGGCAATGGAGTACGTCATGGGCGTGTCCTCAGATGTGGTAGATATCGATGACCTGATGGATGTAGTCGTTTTTCAGCACCACCTTCTTGCGCGTGATCAGCGGCTGTTCGGCGCGGATGTCGAGGCGATAGAACGAGGTACCGAAGTACGTATCCGTGGTCTTGTAGCGATGGCTGAGGGTTTGCCAGTTGAAACGCAACTCCACGTGCTGCCCGTCGTCGGCCAGCACTTCGAGGTTGGTGATCAGGTGCGCGGTGCGCGGCTCCGGGGTGCTGGCGCTGGAGCGCTCGGTCTTGATCCGGAACACCCGGTCTTCCAGGCCGTCGCGGCTGGGGTAATAGATCAGCGAGATTTCGCTCTGGGGGTCTTCGGTCAGCGTGTCGTGGTCGTCCCAGGCCGGCATCCAGTACTCGACCTTGGGTGAATAGCATTCGAGCCACTCATCCCACTGGCGGTCATCCAGCAGGCGGGCTTCGCGGTACAGAAAGTCCAGCAGGCGGTCACGGGAAGCACTCATGCCAGCACCTCCTTGTCCGTCGCGATCAAGCCTTGCTGCTCCCGTTCGATAGCGCGTTGCAGGCTCTGGGCCCAGTGGGCGTGCTGGCGCACGAACAGGCCTTCGTCCTCGGTCTTGACGCCACTGAGCTGCGGATTCATGCCCATGGCCCGGGCGTTTTCGTCAGGGCCTTCGACCCACTGTTTGGCGCCGCGACTGAGGTCATTCCACAAGGTGGTCGCGCCCTGGTAGCCGGTCTGGCAGGCGCGGAATTCTTCCAGATCGTCCGGTGTACCCATGCCGCTGACGTTGAAGAAATCTTCGTACTGGCGGATGCGCGTGGTGCGTTCCTCGGCACTTTCGCCCTTGGGTGCCATGCAATAGATCGTGACTTCGGTCTTGTCGACCGCGATTGGCCGTACCACGCGGATCTGCGTGGAGAACTGGTCCATCAGGTACACATTCGGGTAGAGGCACAGGTTGCGGGTTTGGTCGACGATAAAATCGGCGCGTTCCTGGCCCAGGCGCTCGGCCAGCGCCTCGCGATGGGCATGCACCGGACGCACTTCGGGGTTGAGCAGGCGCGTCCACAGCAGGATATGGCCATGCTCGTAGGCGTACACGCCGCCCAGGCTTTTCGACCAGCCATTGGCATCCACGGTGCGCGTGCCTTCGGCTTCGTAATTGCGCCGGCCCATGGTCGCCGAGTAGTTCCAGTGCACGGAGCTGACGTGATAACCGTCGGCGCCGTTTTCGATCTGCAGCTTCCAGTTGCCGTCATACACATATGACGAACTGCCCCGCAGCACCTCCAGCCCCAGCGGGGCCTGGTCGACCATCTGGTCGATGATCACCCGGGTCTCACCCAGGTAGTCGCTCAGCTCCGGCACCGTCTCGCTGAGGCTGCCGAACAGGAAGCCGCGATAGTTTTCGAAGCGACCAAGGCGTTTCAAGTCGTGGGAGCCGTCACAGTCGAAGCTGTCGGGGTAGGCGCCGGTCTTGGCGTCCTTCACTTTGAGCAGCTTGCCGGCGTTGCTGAAGGTCCAGCCGTGGAACGGGCAGGTAAACGAGCCTTTGTTGCCTTGTTTACGGCGGCAGAGCATCGCGCCACGGTGGGCGCAGGCGTTGACCAGGCCGTGCAGCGTGCCGTGTTTGTCACGGGTGATGACCACGGGCTGGCGGCCGATCCAGGTGGTGAAGTAGTCGTTGATCTCCGGCACCTGGCTTTCGTGTGCCAGGTAGACCCAACCGCCTTCGAAAATGTGCTTCATTTCCAGGGCAAACAGGTCGGGGTCGGTGAAGATGTCGCGGCGGCAGCGGAACACCCCAGTGGCGGGATCTTCCTGGACGGAGTCGCGCAATTGTCGGGCGAGTCGGTCGAATGTGCTGATCATGGGGTAGGCCCTCGGTTGTTCTTGTATCAGGCCCCCCCACCTTATGTGCTTGCCCTACCCCTCAATATCCGCTGACTGCAATTCGTTATCCGCCTGGCGCGAGCCGGCGCTTCCACGTTTGCGAGGGCAGCTCGCCAAAGCGTTTGCGATAGGCCTCGGAGAACCGCCCCAAATGCACAAACCCATGATCCAGCGCCACCTCCGTCACGCTGCGCGCCGTGGCCAGTTGCAGCATGGCGTGCACCCGCTCCAGCTTGCGCTGGCGCATGTAGTCACGGGGTGACAGGCCGACCTGGCGTTCAAACAAGGTATACAACGAACGCTCGCTGACCCTGGCGATGGCCATCAGTTGTTCGACGCTGATGTCGTCGGCCAGGTGCTCCTCGATGAACTGACGCACGGCTTCAAAGCCCCCACCCTGATCCGGTCGCGGAATCACCCGCAGGACGTTGCTGGCCAGCAGCGCCAACAGCTTGTTCGCCACAATGCGCTCGTACAGGCCCTGCACTTCGGGTTCGGCGGCGTTTTCGGCCTCATGGCAGATCAGCCCCAGCAATTGCAGGAACCCACCCATTTCGGCAAGTGCGTGGCGCGGCGCCGCAAAACGGATGCCCGGCTGCGGCAACGTCCAGTGCTGCTCAAGGCAGGCGTTTTCCAGCAGGCGCACGGGCACCTTGACGATGAATTTTTCGCAGTCGGCGGAATAGGTCAGGTCTACCGGGTCATCCGGGTTGATCAGCAGCACTTCGCCGGGGCCCAACACCTGTTCTTCGCCACGGGAGCTCGAGCGGCAGTGGCCGTGCAGCAGGATCTGCAGGTGATAGATGGTTTCCAGCGCCACCGAGGTCACCCGCACCGGCGCGCCGTAGCTGATGCGGCACAGGTCCAGGCTGGAAAAGGTCCGGTGGCTGATGCTCGCCTGCGGGCGGCCCTTGGGCGGTAGGCGGATGCAGTGGCTGCCGACATGCTGGTTGACGTAGTCGGACACGGCATAGGCATCTGCACGGTCGAAAATCTGGCTGCGCTCACTCAATAGCACGGTCATGGTTGCGCCTTTTATTGTTATGGGCCCTGCGTATGTACTTCACCGCAGAGTGATGCGGGGGACGCAAACCGTCCAATATTCAATAGGTGTTGCGTCATACCCCGAAGGTATCGTGGGTTCACTTTCGCTGCAAAACCGACTCACCGGCCTGGGGCGGCAGCCGCAGGTTATCCAGCAGCGCCACGCCGGCGATCACCGCCACTAGAAGAAACGTCAGCTGGAAATCGGCGGTGGCGGCCTGCCCGGTATTGCCGTGAAAATTCATGGCAAAACGTAACAACAGCGCGCCAATCGCAACGCCCATGGCCATGCTCAACTGGAAGAACATGCTGAACAAGGTTGAGGCGTCGCTCATCTGCGCCTTGGGTATATCGGCGAACCCCAGGGTATTGAACAAGGTGAACTGCATGGAGCGTGACAGGCCACCCACGAACAGAATGAACAGGATCAGCGTCCAGCTCATGCGCTCGTCCAGCAGCGCACAGGCCGCAATCGCGAGCACGCCAAGGATGCCGTTGATCATCAGCACCGAGCGAAAGCCCCAGCGCTGCATCACCGCCGTGGTGAACGGCTTCATCGCCAGGTTGCCGGCAAATACCGCGAGCACCAGCAACCCCGCATCGAATGCAGAAAGGCCGAACGCCAGTTGAAACATCAGCGGCAGCAGGAACGGCAAGGTGCTGATGGCCACCCGGAAAATCGACCCGCCGCACAGGCACACACTGAACGTGCGCACACTCACCACACCCAGCGCCAGCAATGGTTGGGCATGCCGGCGCATATGGCGCCAGGCAAAGGCGCCGAGCATTACGCCTGCAGCGCTGAGTAACAGGCCCTGCAACAAGCTGCCACGGCTTTGCCCGAGCAGTTCCACGCCGTACAACAGCGCCGCGCTGGCGACACCCACCAGCAGGAAGCCGCTGAAATCGAATGAGCGGGACGTGACCTCGTCGTGTTTGGGGATCAGTACCAGCGTGGCAATCAGCGCCAGCAGGCCCAGCGGCAGGTTGAGGTAGAAAATCCACGGCCAGGACGCGTGGGTAACGATAAACCCGCCCACAGGCGGCCCGAGTATCGGCGCCACCAGGCCGGGCCAGGTGATGAATGAAATCGCCCGCACCAGGTCTTTTTTCTCGGTAGCCCGCAGCACCGCCAGGCGCCCCACCGGCACCATCATCGCGCCGCTGATGCCCTGCAACACGCGCGCGGCGACGAAGGTCTGCAGGCTGTCGCTCCACCCGCACAGCAGTGACGACAGGCTGAACAGCACGATTGCCCAACCGAATACCCGCCGCGAGCCAAAGCGGTCGGCCAGCCAGCCGCTGATGGGAATGAACACCGCGACGGCGACCATGTAGGCGCTCATACCGATGTTCACGTCCACCGCGCCCACGCCGAAGGTTTTGGCGATGTCCGGCAACGCGGTCGCGATCACGGTGGCATCGAGGTTCTCCATGAAGAAGGTGACGGCGACCAACAAGGCAATCAGGGTTGAGCGGCGTTGGGAGGTCGACGTCATTGCTGTTCACTCATGGTTTCGAATCGGCACTTTATCAATAAGCGGGTTTTTAATGCGCGGCCTCACGGCACGGGCGCCAGTATATTCAGTGCATTGGTGATTTCTGATCACAAGACCTTTTCCGCAATCGACGTTTTGCTCACGCAAGGCTGAAGGGATACTACCGGTCTAACGTGTGGCGCATCCATGACCACGCAACGACGTTCATGAGGACTCACAATGCACGCTGATTTCGCCGCCTGGTCCTGGACCGCTGGCAAAGGCATCGACGGTTTACAACTGATCCGCAAACTTCTCGTGCAACCTGGCCCGGGCGAAGTCCTGGTGGCCAACCACGCCGTGGCGTTGAACCCCGTCGACTGGAAAATCATCGAGTGGGGTCACCCGGCATGGAAAACCGGCCACGTGCCGGGCGTGGATGGCATGGGCGTCGTCGTCGCGGCCGGCACCGGTGTGCAGATCAAGCCTGGTACCCGTGTGGCCTACCACCAATCGCTGGATCGCGACGGCAGTTTCGCCGAGTTTTGCCTGCTGGATGCCGCAACTGTGCTGGTGGTGCCAGCGGCACTCGACGATGGCGCCGCGGCGTCCTTGCCTTGCCCAGGTCTGACCGCGTGGCAGGCCCTCGACAAAGTGCCCGCGGCCAGTTCCCGCGATGTATTGGTGGTGGGCGCTGGGGGCGCCGTAGGTTTGTTGCTGGTGCAACTGGCGGCACAGCGCGGGTTTCGAGTATGGGCCACCGCTTCCACCGCTCACCATTCACGCTTGAAAGCACTGGGCGCCGTGGGGGTTTTCGACTACCGCGACGCGAAGTGGCAGCAAGAGCTAGAGGCCGTCCTGGGCGAGCGTCGCCTGTACGCTGTGTTTGACACGGTCAGCGGCGAACATGCGGCGAGCCTCGCGCCGTTGCTGGGTTACAACGGTCACCTGGTGTGCATTCAGGATCGTCAGGAAGCGGCGCCATTGCCCGCGTTCAGCACCGCTATTTCCTTGCATGAAGTGGCGCTCAACAGCTTTCATGCCCACGCCAGCCAGCACGATCGACAGGTGCTGCGGCGAAATGGCGAACGGCTACTCGGCGGTTTGCTGGACGCCAGCCTGGTGGCGCCCAAGCGCCAAGCCTTCGACTTCCATGAGCTGCCGCAAGCGTTGCGGGCGCTCAAGCAAGGCGCCGACGGTGGCAAATGGATTGCCCACTTGAGCCCCTCCGACACCCCCCGGTAAAAACCAAAACGCCTGGGTTCCCCTGACCGGAACCCGGGCGACAACCTGACTACTGAGGATTATGCCTCCGCCAGGTTTTCCTTTTTCTCAAGCCAGTCAATCATCAACTCGCCCCAGGCGATATCGGCCTGCAACGCGCCTTTGGCTTTGGCCGAATCACGGGTGCGCAAGCCTTCCAGGACTTCGAAGTGCTTATGCTGGGCACTGCCCAATTCCCGCTTGGGCACCTCGGCGTGAAATCTGCTGAGCAGCGGCCCCATGATGACCCACATGTTTTCCAGGGTCTTCGATACTACGGGCATACGCGCCGCAGAGATCAATCCAAAGTGAAACTCCCGGTTCAGCAGCGCCGCCTGTTTGTAGTCGACGGACACCGCTTTCTGGAACGCATCCTGGATACCTTCGAGCTTTTCCAGTTCGGGCTTGGTAATGCGCTGGGCCGCTACGCCGGCCGCCTCGCCTTCCAGCAGGTGGCGGATCAGCTGGATTTCACGCAGTTGGCTGACCGTCAGTTCCGGCACGTAGATTGAGGTCGCCGCCTTCATATCCAACGCATGGTCGCTGACCAGGCGAAAGATCGCTTCGCGCACAGGCGTGATCGATACACCGAACTCCTCCGCCAGCGTGCTGATGCGCAGGCGATCGCCGGGTTGATATTGTCCGTCCATCAACGCGGTGCGGATGATGGAATACACGCGTTCGCTCAAGTTGCCTTTATCAATGGGCTTATGCACGGTCACTGTCACTCGATCTCCATGAACGATGATGGTGCGCCGCCGAGCAAAAGCTGGCCCGGGGCGCGGATAACGCATGATACATCATCAAATTACGCCTGCCACTCCGGCAGGCGAATCCCTTAAATCCGTGAATCACGACGACCCACGCCCTGCAACAACACGGCTATCACGATGATTGCGCCCTTAATGATCTGCTGCGGATAGGCCGGCACACTCAACAGGTTCATGATATTGCCGATCAACCCCAACACCAGTACGCCCACCAGCGTGTAGAAAATCGTGCCCTTGCCCCCGGTCAGCAACGCACCGCCGATGACGCAGGCGGCGATTGCGTCCAGCTCCAGGGCCATCCCGGCGCTAGGCGTCGCGACCCCAGAACGCGAAGCGATCACCACCCCGGCCAGTGCCGCAAGGCCACCGCAAATCCCGTAGGCTGCCAGTTTGTAGCGCTCCACCGGAATGCCTGCCAGGCGTACCGCGGTTTCGTTGCTGCCGCTGGCAATCGTCAGGCGGCCGTAGGCGTTGTAGCGCAGGATTAACGCGAACACCACCGTCACCAGCGCCGCCAGCCATACGGGCCACGGCACACCGAGCACACCGTCGGCCAGTCGACCGAAATCGCGCAGCAGTTGAGCGCTGACCAGCTTGTCGTCCAGCCGTTGCGGCTGGCCATTCGACAGAATGAATGCCAGGCCACGGGCAACCGTCATCATGGCCAGGGTCGCGATAAACGGCGCCATGCGGAAATACGCGATAAACGTACCGGTCACCAACCCCATCAATACCCCGGAGGCCACCGCCACCCCGACGGCCAACAGCAAACCCAGGCTGCCATCGACCGGTATGACGTTGAGGGTCATCGCCACAACGATGCCGCCCACGGCAGCCACCGAAGCAACGGACAGGTCGATGCCCGCCGTCAGGATCACAATCAACATGCCGATGCTGACCAATAACAACGGGGTCAGCTGGCGCAGCAGGTTGCCGATGTTCTGATACGTGAAGAAGTCTGCGGAAAGCACGCTGGCAACAATCGCCAGCAGCACCAGCATCACCAGCGCGTTGTGCTCCAGGAACAAGCGCTGCAACGAGCGCCGGTTTGCCTTGCCGTCATCGGGCCGGCTGTTTTGCTGCACAAGCTCGGCCGGGGCCAGCTTGGAATTGGGGTTACTCATGGTGCTCGACTCCCATCGCCAGGCAAATCATTTCTTGTTCTTTAATGCGTTCACCCGCCAGTTCGCCGGCGACCACGCCTTCGCGCATCACCAGCACGCGATCACACATGCCAATGATTTCAATCATTTCCGAAGACACCATGATGATCGCCACACCCTGCTCGGCGAGGTCATTGATCACCCGGTAGATTTCAGTTTTTGCCCCCACATCCACACCGCGAGTCGGTTCGTCGAGGATCAACACGCGACATCCTGCGTCCACCCATTTCATCAGCGCGACTTTCTGCTGATTGCCGCCTGAAAGGTCACCCACCAACTGCTCTATCGAGTGGGTCTTGACCGCCAGTTGCTGGCGCAAGGCTTCGATGCCACGGGTCTCTCGGGTGTTGGCGATCCAGCCCATGCGCCCGGTATAGGGGCTGTCGGGGCGAAGCGCGCCATTGACCCTGATGGACATTTCCAGCAGCACGCCCTGATGTTTCCGGTCTTCGGGCAACAGGCCGATGCCATTGGCAATCGCCTCCCGTGGTGTGCGGTTGTAGATCTCTTGCCCATTGAGTCGCAGGGTGCCGGCAGTTTTTTTGTCGGCACCGAAAATCGCTCGCATGGTTTCCGTGCGCCCCGCGCCGACCAGTCCGCAAAAGCCCAGCACTTCGCCGGCACGCACCTCAAAGCTCACATCACGCACCAGCCGCCCGGCACACAGGTTTTCGACCTTGAGCAGTACTTCGCCGACCTGGCTATTGCGCGGCGGGAACAAATCGCTGAGTTCCCGGCCGATCATCATCTTGATCAGCCCGCGCTCGGTAATGTCGGCCAACTCCATCGTGCCGACGGTCTTGCCGTCCTTGAGCACCGTGGCGCGATCGCAGATCCGGAAGATTTCATCCATGCGGTGCGAGACGTACACGATGCAAGCGCCTTTGCGACGCAACTCATCCAGGATCCTGAACAGCTTTTCGGCCTCATGGGAGGTCAGGACCGCCGTCGGCTCGTCAAACACCAGCACCGATGAGTTGCGTGACAGTGCCTTGCAGATCTCGACCGCCTGCTGGTACGCCACCGGCAAGCTGCCGACCGGCTGGCGAACATCAATATCGCTGAACCCCAGCTCATTCAGAATCGCCCGTGCTTTTTTGCGCATGGCGGCCCACTGCACAAAGCCCTTGCTCTTGCCCAGGTCGTCGATGCAGATGTTCTCGGCCACCGACAGGTGCGGGGCCAGGGCAAACTCCTGGTAGATAATCGAAATGCCCAGCTTGAGCGCATCCGCAGGTTTACGGATATCGACGTGCTCACCGTTCAGGCTGACGCCGCCGGCGTCACGCACATAGGCCCCGGCCAGGATTTTCATCAAAGTTGACTTGCCCGCGCCGTTTTCCCCCATCAGTGCATGGATTTCACCCGCACGTGCCGAAAAACTGGCATTGCTCAGGGCGCTGATACCACCGAATTTCTTCGAGATGTCTTGCATCTCTACGGCTGGTTTGTGCATCGCATTCATTGTCTTCACCGTCTATAAACTGTCGCAGATCGACCTGTCACCGCCGTCAAAGGCAGCAGCAACAGGCCGGTTCAACCCCGCAAAATCATTTCATCGCGGCCTTGATCTGCTCGATCGAGCGGAACGGCGGAACGTTGTCGGTGGACGGTGGCAGGCTGTCGGCCTTGATATAGGTGTCGACGTTGTCGGGCGTGATCAGCGTGACAGGGAAGTAAGACGCCAGCGGCAGGTTGTTCGCGTCCAGGCCCTTGTCCAGCATCTGGTGGATCAACTCGATCGCCGCCACGCCGGTTTCCGAGCCACTGTTGGTGGCGCTCACCAGCAATTTTCCTTGCTTGATCAAGTCCAGCGCCACCCGGAAACTGCCGGCGGCGGACGCAACCATCACGCTGTTTTTCTTGCCGGCGTTTTCCAGGGCGTTGATTGCACCGATCGCGATGAAGTCGTTTTCAGCCAACACCAGGTTGAGCTTGTCGCCTTGGGACGCGAGGATGTCTTCGGTGGCGGCCAGGCCCCCTTCTTCGGTCCAGTCACCACGCCCCCACGCCAGCACGTTGAAGCCACCTTCGGGCCAGCTGAAGCTGCCTTTGGCCTTCACTTGCTGGAACAACTTGAAGCCCTTGAGCATCGCGTCTTCTTTGGACAAACCCAACTTGCGCTCTTGCGAGCGGGCATAAACCAGGCCGGAGATCATCCCATTGAGGCGACTTTCGGAGGTGGAGTTGCCCATCACACCAATCACCATCGCGGCATTGATGACTTTGGCCGGATCGGATTTGGAGGCCACATAACGGCCCGCTTCAAAGCCACTGCCATAGGGATTTCCGGTGCTGGTGGTGATCACCGGCGCCCTGGCATCCGGGGCGGTACCCACGGTAATCACTGGAATCCCTGCAGCCACGGCACGCTCGACGTCCGACACCGAACCGAGGACATCGGTAGGGTCGATCACGATAAGATCGACACCCAGGGTAATGAAGTTATCGACCTGGGCGCTCTGCTTGGCGACATCACTGTCTGCTACTTGCAACTCGATATCGTAGTTGTACTTTTTCGCGATGGTTTTCGAGTCGTCGATCATCGAGACAAACCAGGGGTTGCCCAGGGTGATCTCAGTCCAGCCGATGCGCAGGCGCTCGCCCTTTTTTTTTAGCGGCAAGGCTTTGTTGATCGAGGTGCGGTCCGGCATGTCAGGGTCAATCACCCCAGACAATGCCGTGTTGGGTATCAAGCTATAGATTTCATGTTTGTTGGCGGCCCAGACCTGGGTGCCGATAAGCGTTGCCAAGGTAAACGTGGTGATCGAACGAGCAACGGACAGCTTCATATTATTATTCTCCAATGCGCTGATGTGAACGGTGTGACGGGCCTTGCAGTCGGCTCTAGAACTCGATCCAGGCGGATTTGAGCTCCGAGTATTTGTCCAGCGCGTGCAGCGACCGGTCGCGGCCGTTGCCCGATTGCTTGTAGCCACCAAACGGCATGGTGATGTCGCCGCCGTCGAAACAGTTGACCCAGACACTGCCCGCACGCAGCGAGCGAATGATCGAGTGGGCCCGCGACAGGTCGCTGGTCCACAGGCTGGCAGCCAGACCGTAGGGCGAGTCATTGGCGATGCGTACCGCGTCCAGGTGATCCCTGGCAGTAATGACCGACAGCACCGGGCCGAAAATTTCTTCCCGGGCGATGGTCATGTCGTTGGTCACGTGATCAAAAATCGTCGGAGGGATGAAAAACCCGTCGGCCAACGCGCCGCTGGAACGTTCGCCGCCAAGGATGATGCGGGCACCCTCCTCCGAGCCTTTCCTGATGTAACCCAGCACGCGATCCATCTGGGCCTTGTCGACCATGGCGCCCAACTGCGTCGCCGGGTCGAGCGGGTCACCGATGGCGATCGTGCGGGCCACCTTCAGCACCTGGGCAACAAACTCGTCGCGAATCCCCTCCTCGACAATCAGCCGCGACGGCGCAACGCATACTTCGCCCTGGTTGAAAAACATCGATTTGGCGGCAGTGGTCGCGGCCTTTTCCAGGTCACGGCAGTCATTGAGAATAATATTCGGGGTCTTGCCACCGCACTCCAGCCACACCCGTTTCATGTTCGACTGTCCCGAATACTGCAGGAACAATTTGCCCACCTCTCCGGACCCGGTGAAGACCAGCGTGTCGACGTCCATGTGCAAGCCCAGGGCGCGGCCGGCGGTAGGACCAAAGCCCGGCAGCACGTTGAACACACCCGGCGGGATGCCCGCCTGTGCGGCCAGTTCGGCAATCCGCAACGCGGTCAGTGGCGATTGTTCGGCGGGCTTGAGAATTACCGAGTTACCCATCGCCAGGGCCGGTGCGACTTTCCACATCGCCATCAGCATCGGGAAGTTCCACGGTGTTACGGCGGCAACGACACCGATGGCCTCGCGGGTAATCATGCCCAGGGCGCCCGGGCCGGACGGTGCGATTTCGTCGTAGACCTTGTCGCAGCACTCGGCATACCACTGCAGACATTCAAGCACCGCATGCACGTCGAAACCGGCGCTTTCAGACACTGGCTTGCCCATGTCCAGCGTCTCAAGCAGCGCAAGTTCGAGCATGTGCTGCTCGAACAACGCAGCAAAGCGCAGCATGACTTTCTTGCGTTCCTTCGGCGCCAATTGCGACCACACGCCATTGTCGAACGCCTGGCGCGCAACCTTGACGGCAAGGTCGACATCTTCGGCCTGGCAGGACGCTACGTAGTTCAGTACCTGGCCGTTACGCGGGGAAATATTGGCAAAGGTTTCACCGCTCAAGGCATCGACAAAACGGCCATTGATGAAGGCTTGCCCGGGCAATTTCAGGCTGGCGACACGCTGCTGTACCGCAGCGATATCAACGAGAGTGTTCATGCTGTTGCGTCTCCTGTTCAATCTTGTTTTGGGCCTACGCGACGACTGAAGATATATCATGCATTATCTAAATCGCAAGCGTGGAAGTGTCCGTATTCAGGGTGTTTTATTCACAAGTCCTGTTCTTTAACGCCGTGCAATCCGTCAGAAACTGACTTCAGTTTTGAGCCCGAAGACCACCACGCTTTTATCGCCGCTCAAGCCGCCAGGGTTGCTGGTGTATTGCACGTTTGGCCGCAGGGTCAGGGCTGGCGTGACCGCAATGCCGTAGTACAACTCCATCGGGTATTCCGTGTCAGGGGCGGTTTGGGTGTAGCCGCTTTGCTGACGAATGCGTTGTGCGGACTTTTCATTCACTTCCAGCCGACCGATCGCCAAGCCGAGCTCATCCTGAGGGCGCCCGGCGAAAGGCCCGCTGACAAATGCGCCGGCGTGCCAGACCTTTTCCACGTAGGACACGTCTCGACCCGATTGAATGAAATTGGCAAACACCGTCACGCCACGGGCGCGGTTATCCAAGTCCTGGTAGACCCGTTGCTCGGCCATGGCGTAGTAACCGCTGGCTGATTCGTGCTGTTCGGGCGCGTTGCCGGTGAGGCCGATCGGTTGATGGTTGACGTCGCGGTAGACGTCATTGAAGTCGCCGGTGTTGCGCCAGATGCCGACCCGATAGGTGCCGGGCATGCCGTTCAAGGTCGGCGTCCAGGCCAGTTCGCCCACGGCCAGATAACCCGTCGTGCCCGACGGGCTGCCAAAATTCAGCCCTTGTGAATTTTCGGTAAACCGAGGGTTAACCTGATACAGCGACGTGTTCAAGGCCAGTTCATCTGTCAGCTTGGCCGACACCGCCGTGCCCCACTGGCTGACCGGCCAGGTGAACCAGTTAGGCGTGATGTAACCGGGCACCGCGCCGCAAAAGGTCAGGTTCTGGAACTTGCAGGAAAACGGGAATACATCGCCGCTCATGGGCAAGCGGCCGAGTTTGACCACCAGCCGGTCATCCATCAGCGCTTGCTGGTAGTAGAACTGCACTAGCCGCGTGACGCTGCCATATCCATAGATTTCCTGAGCCGCCAGCAACGTATTGGTTTTGGCCTCGGACGTCAGGCTTTCACCGTTACGGTTGCTGAGAGTCATGCGAAACGACGCGCCCTTCCAGCCAAAGAGCTTCTGCAAATCGAATTGAGTGTCGGCCATCAACTGATCGCTGTACGTCCCTTTGTGCTCCTCCCCACCCTGGGTGTTGTAGGCCAGTTCGTTGACGTAGGTCAGCTGGAAATCCACACCCTGATCATGCAAACGGGTGCGCTCGCCATTCCAGTCACCCAACAGAAAGTTGTTCGGCGAATAGCCCTGCGCGTGGGCGCTGGAGAATACGCAAGCACTCAACAACCCGACTCCGGCCACTGTGATTTTTTTCATTTTTATATTTCCCGAAACTATTTTTATTGTTGGTTTTTTATCGCTAATAGTGTTTTTCGAGCATGCAAAACCCCACCAACCCAACTAACGGGTTGGTGAAACAACGTCTTCAGAACTTCCCTTGAAGCTGGATGCCCCGCCGATCAACAGTCGATCAGCGGTGACTGCACCCGCAGGTTAAAAACACATTCTTATGATGTCGGCGACCTCCTCTTTACTGTTGATCTTCTTCGGATGACAGGCCAGGTCCTGGTTGAAACTGGTCCATACGGTGTGAGCAAAATCGTCGATTTGATGTTCCTGCAGGCCATAGCTGCGGAATGTGTCGGTGACGCCCAGCGACGTGAACAGCTTTTGCAGAATGCCAGGCAGGCGCTGCGCCCGTTCCAGCTGCGACAGGCTGAGCGTCGACGGGTCGAGAATCTCGGCCACGCGGGCGAACTTGTCTGCGCACACCGGCAGCGTCCAGCCAATCACATACGGTGTGCTGGCCGCGACGGTGCCGCCATGAGGTGCATCGGTCATTGCCCCCAGCGGTTGGCCCAAGGCATGGGAAACGGTGACACCCGCGCTCGCAATGGCCATGCCTCCCAGGGTCGAGGCAAAGGCCATTCGCGCGCGCGCTTCAAGGTCATCGCCCTGCTCGATGCAACGCCGGGCGTTCGCGGCAAACAAACGGATCGACTCCAGGGCCACCATCTCCACCCAGGGCGTGCAGTGAATACTGATGTACGCCTCAAGCGCATGGCAGAAGGTATCGACCGCCGTCAACGCGGTCAGCTTCGGCGGTTTGGAAACCAGCACCTGCGGGTCCACCAGCGCAACATCCGGGTAGATGAACGGGTTGACGATGGCGCACTTAAGGCCCAGTTCGGGGTTGTTGATCACCGCAAACGGCGTTGCTTCGGTACCGGTCCCGGAGGTGGTCGGGACCACCAGCAGCGGCAGCCCGCGGCTTTGCGGCCGAGTGACGGCCTCGCCCAGGCGCTCGGTGTAGTCCCAGCAATTACCGCCGTGCACGGCAACCAGTGCAACGGCTTTGGCCGAGTCGATTGCACTGCCGCCGCCTACCGCGACCACCACGTCGCAGCCCGCTTCGCGCACCAGCGCCACCGCGCGATCGATCGTGGTATGCCGGGGGTTGGGCACGATGTCGTAGAACTCGATAAACGCGATGCCGTGCTCGGCGAAACTGCCGGTAATTTGCGCAACCAGGTCACTGCCCTGAAGAAACGGGTCCACCATCAGAAACACGTGCTTGCCGAACGGCTGGACCTTTTCACCCATGCGCTTGATCGACCCGACTTCAAAATCGAGCGTGACCGGAAGATTTGCCTGAAATGCTTTCATCAGTTCACCTTTTGTTGTGGGCATGCGTTGCAAACGGGTTCAGCCCGCCCGCAACGAGTCGCCCTTTTTATAGAGTTCGCCAAGGTCGCTGGCCGAGATCAGCGCGGCTTTCATTTCATCGAAGGTGACCTCGAACGGCTCGACCTTGCTGGTCTGGTTCGGGTCGGCGGCGGTGCGCGCCACGCAGTCGAGTTCGTGTGGAGTGATGTCGGCCAGGCCGAGGTCTTCGAAGGTGACCGGCAAACCGATGCTCAGGCAGAACCTCAATACCGCATCCAGTTCACCACTGGATTTGCCTTCCAGCACCAGCATCACCAAGGTGCCGAAGGCCACGTATTCGCCGTGGTACATCGTCGCGCGGCAGCCCAGTTCGCTGAACCCGCAATACACTGCGTGGGCGGTGGCCACGCCATTGCTCTCAAAACCAATGCCGCTCATCAAGGCATTGGCTTCCACTACACGATTGAAGGCTTTGGTCACGCAGCGGTTTTCAGCGGCGCGCTTGGCTTGCAGCCCGTCTTCGAGCAGCACGCGGTAGCACAGCTCGGCGATAGCCATTGAGGTCAATGTGGCTTTGGCGCCGGTGCCGCCCTGCTTCATCCCGGCACCGGCGTTGCCAAGAAAGTTATCCCGGTAGGATTCAACGCAGGTGCGGGCTTCAAAGTAAGTCGACAGCGCATCGCCCATCCCGGCCACCAACAGGCGCACCGGGGCCTGCGCGATGATCCAGGTATCCACCACCACTACGTCGGGGCTGCGTTCATAAAACAGCACATCGTCAAACGCGCCTTGTTCGGTGTAGAGCACCGAAAGCGAACTGGTGGGCGCGTCGTTGGAAACAATCGTGGGCACGATACACAGCGGCACCCGGGCTTGATTTGCCACGGCCTTGGCGGCGTCCAGGACTTTGCCTCCACCCACGCCAATCACGCCGTCGCATGCATGGGTGTGCATGCTTGCGGCAAGTCGCTGGATTTCCTGGCGGGTGACTTCGCCACTGAAAATCGCGTAGTGCAATTGGATCTGCTCAGCCTCGAAGCTGGTACTCAGCGTTTGCTTCAGGCTGTCGTGACGCCCCTGGGTGGTCACCACCAATAACCTGCGGCCAAACCAGGCGACATGTCGGTGAAGACGATCGAGCTCTTTATAGCCCTGAATGTAGCGGCCGGGTGCAGCAAATATCTGTGTCATATCAACCTTCATCCTGGCCTCTTCGTGGAGGCTTTTTGTTATTGCTTTGAGGACGGTTGCGCGAGGTTCAGCCCGCAGCGGATGGATGATATATCATATTTAATTTCAGCCACCAAGGATTTTTTACCCCGTTTGCGAACAGCAAATTACTCGGGTTGACGCCTGGGGGGATCGAAGATATATGATGCATGAAAATAAGAATGGCCTTGCACGGAGACACACATGCACGATTACGTTGTCATTGGAGGCGGCTCTGCGGGCTGCGCGTTGACCGGTCGATTGATCGAAGCTGGCGCCTCGGTTTTGCTCATTGAGGCCGGGCCGCGCGACACCCACCCGCTGATCCACATTCCGGCCGGCTTCACCCGGTTGCTGTCCAGCCCCCTGCTTTCACGCCACGAAACCCAACCACAAACGACCATGGACGGGCGCAAACGCATTCTTCCCCAGGGCCGTGTATTGGGCGGTGGAAGTTCGGTGAATGCGTTGATCTACATCCGCGGGCAACACGAGGATTACGACGACTGGGCAGCGGGCGGCTGCAACGGCTGGTCCTTTCGCGACGTACTGCCCTACTTCATGCGCGCTGAAGACAATGAGCGCTTCGATAATGGCTACCACGCCACTGGCGGCCCGCTGGGTGTCTCAGATCTCAAGCAGGTATGCGAACTGTCCCGGGGCTTTGTGCGTGCCGCGCAGCAGGCCGGGATTCCCTTCACGCCGGACTTCAACGGAGAGCGCCAGAACGGCGTCGGCTTCAACCAGATCACCGCGCGCAACAATCGCCGTTGCAGTGCGGCAGTGGCTTATCTGCGCGCGGCTGAAAAGTCCGACCGCCTGACCGTTATCACCGACGCCACCGTGCAGCGCGTGCTGATTGAGCGCGACCAGGCCGTGGGCGTCGAATACCTCCACAAAGGCCAGGTGATAGAGGCTCGTTGCACCAAGGAAGTGATCCTCAGCGCCGGCGCCATTCAGTCACCCAAATTGTTGATGCTGTCCGGTATCGGGCCGAGCGATGAGCTGGAACGCCATGGCATCCCACTGCGCCATTCGCTGCCCGGTGTCGGGCAGAACCTGCAAGACCACGCCGAGGTCGGCACCATCGCCTACTGCCATGGCAAGTACGGTTACTACGGCCAGGACAACGCGTTCAACACCGTCAAGAATGGCTTGCAGTACCTGATGTTCGGCAGCGGCCCGGTCAGCTCGAACGTCACCGAAGCCTGTGCATTCGTCAACACCGATCACCCGCAGGAGCGGCCAAACGCGCAGATGCACTTTGTGCCAATCGTGTTTTTCGATCTTGACCAGGAGGTGATCAAAAAGCCCGGCGGCACCATCAATACCTGCGTACTGCGCCCGATGAGCCGTGGCGAAATTCGCCTGACCGACAACAAGGCCGACACACCGCCGCGCATTGACCCACGCTACTTCGACCACCCGGAAGATCGTCGTGTCGCCATCAAGGGGTTGAACCTGTCACGTGAAATCCTCGCCCAGCCGGCGATGCGCAATTACACCGACGAAGAGGTTTTCCCTGGCGTAAGCGTACGCAGCGATGCAGCCTTGCTGACGTACATCAACCAGCGGGCCAAGACCGTTTACCACCCGGTGGGCACCTGCAAGATGGGCGACGACGAAATGGCCGTGGTCGACCCCGAATTGCGCGTGCGCGGCCTGCGCAATCTGCGGGTGGCCGATGCCTCGATCATGCCCAACCTGATCTCCGGCAATACCAATGCCCCGTCCATCATGATCGGTGAAAAAGCCGCGGACATGATTCTGGGACGCGTCGCATTGGCCGCCGCTCGCTTCTAGCCCACAGACCAGAACAGAGGAACATCGCAATGCCTATCAGCGGTAAAACACGGGTCGTGGTCCATCTGACCTACCCCGCCAAACACCTGCGCACGCCTGAGTTTTTCAATCCGCTGCTCGAGAAGCTTGGTTACGACGGCGTGCTGGTGCCCTGGGAAGTCGCGCCGGAAAACCTGGCCACCGCCTGGGAAGGCTTGCGCGGGATTGAAAACCTGGCGGGGGTGATCGTCACTGTTCCGCACAAACTGGAGGTCGCAAAATTGTGCGATGAACTCAAGGGCACTGCCCGCCTGCTCAACGTGTGCAACGTCGCAAAACGCTTGCCGGACGGGCGTTTCAGCGGCCGCATGTTCGACGGTGATGGCTTTGTCGGTGGCCTGAAAAAACAGGGCCACGACCTTACCAACAAACGGGTGCTGCTGTTG
Source organism: Pseudomonas sp. C8002 (assembly GCF_013385765.1). NCBI lineage: Bacteria > Pseudomonadati > Pseudomonadota > Gammaproteobacteria > Pseudomonadales > Pseudomonadaceae > Pseudomonas > Pseudomonas sp. C8002. The sequence goes on along the minus strand of NZ_JACAPJ010000031.1, from coordinate 40,134 downwards.
GGCGCCGGTGGCGCAGCGACCGGCATCGCCCATGCCTTGCTCGCGGAAGACATTCAACAGTTGGTGATCAGCAACCGCACGCCGGTCAAGGCCGAAGAACTGGCCGCCGAGTTGCGGCAGATTTTCCCGCATCGGCAGGTCAGTGCGGGCCCCGCCGACGCCACCGGTTTTGATGTGGTGATTAACGGCACAGCCCTAGGCCTTAAAGCCCAGGACCCGCTGCCGTTGCCCGTCGACACCCTCGCCCCCGGCACGGTGGTAGGCGAAGTTGTTATGAACCCTGACATCACCCCGCTGCTCAGCGCGGCCGCCGCGCGCGGCTGCGTCATCCATAAAGGCGCGCACATGATCACCGGCCAGATCGACCTGCTGGCCGAGTTTCTGTTTTCAAAATGCGGCGTTTAACACGCCCTCTTCCAACCTGTAAGGAACAACCATGAAAAAGACTGCAATCGTCACCGGAGGCGGTTCCGGCATAGGCCTGGCCACTGCACAACGTCTGCTCGCTGACGGCTATGACGTATTCACGATCGGCCTCGGCGAACCCGAGCAGCGCATCGACGGTATCCATTACCAGGAACTGGATGTGACCAATGACGCGGCGGTGAATAGCTACTTCGAGCAGTTCCAGCGGGTCGACGCCATCGTCAACGCGGCCGGGATTATCGATCACACCCGTGAGTGGGAGCAGGAAGGCTTCAGTCGGGTCCTGGATGTGAACCTGACGGCCGTGTTGCGCATGACCAACGCCGCACTGCCAGGCCTCAAGGCCGCCCGCGGCGCGGTAGTCAACTTCGCCTCGATGTGGGGCATTTTCGGCTCGGCCAAAACCCCCGCCTATGCATCCAGTAAAGCCGCCATTTCGGAGCTGACGCGTTGCATGGCAGTGGCCTGGGCCACCGACGGTGTGCGGGCCAACGCGGTGGCTCCGGGCTGGATCCTGACCAACCTGTCGCGGCGGGCGTTTGAAGACCCGGTCCGCTCGGAAGGCATCATGGCGCGCATCCCGATGAAAAGCTGGGGCGCACCGCAAGACGTGGCCAATGTGATCGCCTTCCTGGTGTCGGACAACGCACGCTATGTCACCGGCACCACGTTGCCGGTAGACGGCGGGTATTCCATCGCCTGAGTTTCAATGGATTGATTGAGTGCTTGACCGCCTAGAAACATGATATATCATGCATCACAACAAGACCGAGCGCTCGGCGACCTGCCGCCGAGCCTTCAATAAGAATAAGCAGTGAAGTGAGAGGTGCTGAATGAATCTGGTTTTCGGCTCGCCCGGACGGTACGTCCAGGGCACTGAAGTGCTCGCACAAGCGGGCACCTACCTTGCGCACTGCGGACGCAGGGCCTTGGTGGTCATCGACAGTTATGTGCTGGGCCTGATCCGCCAGCGACTCGATGCCACCTGCGGGCAATCCGGCGTCGAGTTGCACTACATCACCTTCGATGGCGAAATCACCGCCGAGGGGATTGCCGGGCTGCGAATGGCGGCCTCGCAAGTCGGGTTCGACATGATCCTGGCCGTCGGCGGCGGTAAATGCATCGACGCCGGCAAAGCCCTCGCCCACACCTCGGGCCGCGCGCTGATCACCATGCCCACCGTAGCCTCCAACGACGCGCCCACCTCGAAAAACTATGTGGTCTACGACGCCCACCATCAGTTGAGTGAGGTCGGCCACCTGCTGATCAGCCCACGCTATGTGCTGGTGGACACCTCGCTGATCGCCCAGGCACCGCGTCAGTTTCTATTGGCCGGCATCGCCGATGCGCTGACCAAGAAGTTCGAAGCCGAGCAATGCTTCAAATCCGGCGGCGTGAACATGTTTGGCGCGCGCCCGGCACTTTCCGGCCTGGTTCTGGCGCGTGAGTGCTACCAGGTGATCCGTCAATACGCCGAACCGGCGCTGGCCCAGGCCGGTACCGGTGAGGTGACACTCGAGTTCGATCACTTGATCGAAGCGGTGCTGTTGATGAGTGGCCTGGGCTTCGAAAGCGGTGGCCTGTCCATCGCCCACGCCATGACGCGCGGCCTGTCGAAAATCCCCGGCGCCCAACAACAAGTGCATGGCTGGCAAGTGGCGTACGGCTTGTTGGTGCAACTGGTACTGGAAGACCGCGATGCCGAACTGATGGGCGATATGTTGAGGTTCTATCAACGTATCGGTTTGCCGCGCAACTTGGCTGAGCTGGGCGTTATCAGTGTTGATGATTCGGTACTGATGCACATCGCCGAGCCCACCTTGAAAGCCCCGCACGCGCGCAACTTTGCGTCGGTGTCAGGTGCTGCATTGACGTGCAACGACTTGATCGGCGCGATGCGCGCGCTGGAAGGCTTGAGCCACTAAGTTCTCCCCTTGAACGCAACACCACCCGGTTGAAGTTCAATACCCGCCACTGAGGTTCAACTTCAATAATTTCATGCCTGTGATTGGAGGTAGAGATGTCTACACCCCGCAAAACACTCGAACAGTGGAAAGCCAGCAACTTTGTGCCTTCTACCGAGACCATTATCACGTTGAAAGAACGTGCGAAGTTTGTTCGCCTGGAAACTATCCGGCTGATTGAAATCGCCAAGACCGGCCACTACACCTCGGTGTTTTCCGCCGCTGAATTATTCTCGGCGCTGTACTACGACGTGATGACTATCCGCCCCGACGAACCCAAATGGCCTGGGCGTGACCGCTTCCTGATGGGCAAGGGCCACGCCGCTGTAGGGCAGTTCCCGATTCTGGCGGACCTCGGCGTATTCCCCAAGGAATGGCTCGATGAATACACCCGCCTGGGCAGCCCTCTGGGCGATCACCCTGACATGCGCAAAGTGCCCGGCATCGACTTCTCTTCCGGTTCCATCGGCCATGCCCTCTCCGGCGGCCTGGGCATGTGCCTGGCGCAGCGCTTCACCGGCGAAGTCTATGACGTGTTCGTCATGCTTGGAGACGGCGAAATGCAGGAAGGCCAGGTCTGGGAAGCCGCAATGAGCGCCGCCCATCACAAGGCCAAACACCTGATCGCGATTGTCGACCGCAATGGCTTCCAGCTCGACGGCTCGGTGGACGACGTGATCGGCATCGAACCGCTGGACGAAAAATGGCGCGCCTTTGGTTGGGAAGTGCACGTCATCGACGGCCACAACATTGCCGAAGTGACCGAAACCCTGCGCCGGGTAAAAGCCGATGAAACCCGCGACAAGCCGGTGTGCATCATCGCCAAGACCGTCAAGGGTAAAGGCGTTTCCTACATGGAAACCGAACCCGGCTGGCACCTGGGTTACCTCGACCCGGAAGACGCCAAACGCGCTATCGCTGAAATTGAAGCCATGGAGATCTGAACATGAATGCCCCTCTTTCCCCCAATTCCTGGCAGTACCGTGGCCTCAACGCCGTCAACCCGGGCCTGTCGTATTTGTCCGACGCGCTGATTGAGCTGACCAAGGCCGGCTACCCGGTGATGGCCGGCTCGGCAGATTTGCAGTACTCCAACGGCCTGAACAAATTTGCCGCCGAGTACCCCGAGCGCTACCTGCAATTTGGTATCTCCGAGCAAAACATGGTGACCGCCGCTGCGGGCCTGGCCACCTGTGGCGTGATGCCGTTCGTGGCGACCTTTGCCTCGTTCCTCGGCCTGCTGTGCTGCGAACAGATCCGCATGGACGTTGCTTACTCGGCGCAGCCGGTGCGCCTGATAGGCCACCACACGGGTATTTCCCTGGGCTTCTACGGCACCTCGCACCACGCCACCGAAGACATCGCCACCATGCGCTCGATCGCTGACCTCGCGGTGGTGTCACCGGCTGACGGCCCGCAACTGGTCGCCGCGATCAAAGCTTCGGCCACCTATGACAAACCGGTGTATTTCCGCATCGGCCGCGGTCGCGACCCGATCGTTTACGAAGACGGGGTTGTCTTTGAATTCGGCAAGGCCTACGAGCACATCGAAGGTGAAGAGCTGACCATCATTGCCTGCGGCATCACCCTACACGCCGCGCTGGCCGCCGCCCGCAAAATGAACGCTGAAGGCCGCTCCGTGGGCGTGATCGATATGGCGTCGATCAAGCCGATCGACCGCGACGCCATCCTGCGGGCGGCTGCACGCAGCAAACGCATGATGACCGTCGAGGAGCACAACGTGCTCGGTGGCCTGGGCGCTGCGGTGGCTGAAGTGCTGTCGGACGAAGGCGTCGGCGTGAAGCTCAAGCGCCACGGCATCTACGACGAATACAGCCTGATCGCGCCGCCAACCCACCTGTACCAGCATTACAAGCTGGACGCCGCCGGTATCGAGGAAGTGGCGCTGGCACACCTCAACGCCTGATACCGCCTCCCTGTGGGAGCGCGCCTGCTCGCGCTCCCACCGCTTGCCGCAAACCTCGTTATTTAAGGGAGCCTCTCGCACCCCCTCGTCACCTGCCACGACCCGTGGTTTATGAAACATCTCGGAGCCAACAATGAATAACATCACCGAGACCCTGTCCGATTACTCAACCGGACAGGCCAAAACTCGTACCTCGCTGCGCAGAAAGTCGTTGATGGCCACCGGCGTCGGCAACTTGCTGGAGTGGTTTGACTGGACGATCTATACCGTTGCCTCGGTGTATATCGCCGCCGCACTCTTCGATAAAAGCAACGCGACATCTGCGCTGCTCAACACCCTCGCGGTTTTTGCCGCAGGGTTCCTGTTAAGGCCAATTGGCGGGATCTTTTTCGGCATTCTTGCCGACAAACTGGGACGACGCGTGGTGTTGCTCAGCACCATGTTGTTGATGGCCGGCGCGAGCCTGCTGATCGCGTTTATTCCCTCTTATGAGTCGATTGGCAGTTGGGCTTCCGGGCTCCTGCTGCTGGCCCGGCTGGTACAAGGGTTTGCCCATGGTGGGGAAACCACCACCTCCTACGCCTACATCGCTGAGATCGCACCGCCCAAACGTCGTGGGCTGTGGTCGAGCACAGTGTTTATCGCGGTGGGCTGCGGCTCATTGCTGGCAACGTTCTACATGGCATTGCTGACCTCGTTGTTGTCGGTGGGTGAAATGCAGGAATGGGGCTGGCGCATCCCCTTCGCCACCGGTGGCCTGCTGGCCGTGTTCGCCTTGTGGCTGCGTCGCAACATGATGGAAAGCGAGCACTCGCCAAGTGCAGGCGGTGAGTCGACAGCGCCAGCCTGGAGCCGGGGCAAAATCATCCAGCACGGCATTCGCCTGTTCCTGTATGAGGCCGGTGCCACGCTGACCTACTACACCTGGGTCACTTCCGCCTCGATCTACGCCATCAGCGTCAAGGGCATGGACCCACGCAGCGCGTTCACCATGAGCTGCATTGCGCAGGTCATCTACCTGCTGTTCCTGCCGGTGTCCGGATGGATATCCGACCTGTGGGGCCGCAAGCTTTCAGCGCTGATTTCGCTGCTGGGAATTGCCGCCACACTGTTCCCGTTGTGGGGTTTGATTTCCAGCGAACCCTGGACCTTGATGGTGGCGCAGACGGCCGGCCTGCTGTTGGTGGCGTTTATCACCGGGTGCAAACCGGCGTCGATCTCCGAGCAGATACCGACCCGCTATCGCACGCGTATGTTTGGGGTGTGTATTTCGCTGGGTGTAGCTGTGTTCGGGGGTACAGCCTCTTACCTGACAACCTGGCTGTACTCGGAAAACATTGGCTGGATCTTCAACATTTATTTGATCGTGGTCGCGATCATTGCCAGTGCCGTGGTGTTGATGTGGAAGAACAACCACGGCGTACCGATCGACAAGATCTGAATGCATCAGCAGTGGGAGCGGGCTTGCCCGCTCCCACTGCGGGTTAACCGCCCAATGCATTTACCAGCGCGGCCTGGTTCTGCCACTGCGCCGTCTTGACCTGGGACAAAGCATTCTGCGCCGCCAGTTGCACCCGCTGCGCTTGCAGCACATCCAGGAATGGCGTCTCCCCGGCCTGCCAGGCGCGCTGGATCTGCTCGGCAGCAGAGCTCGCCTGGCTGGCTGCGCTGGCCAGGAACGTCTGGCGTTCGGTATTGCGCTGGGAAGCCGCCAAGGCCGACTCCACCTCGGCAACTGCCGTCAACACGGTACGCCGATAACTCAACAACGCCTGGCGCGCTTCGGCATCCCTAACGTCGACTACGTTACGCCGACGACCACCGTCCAACACCGGCACACTGGCATTCAAGCCCGCCAGCCAGAACGTCGAGCTGGCCAGGTTGGCAGCACTCACGCCATCAATCAAAGACCCCAGCGCCGCCGACAGGCTCAAGCGCGGCAACAGATCCGCCTTGGCCACACCGACCCGCGCATAGGCCGCAATCAAGCGAGCTTCGGCGGCACGGATGTCCGGGCGCCGCCGCAGCAAATCCGCAGGGGTACCGGTGCCCATCAGCGACACTGTCGAAACGTTCGCCGGGTTCTCCTTGAACTGCTGATACAGCGTCTCGGTGGGCTGGGCCAGCAGCACCGACAAGCGGTGCAGCGAACGCTGCCAGTTCAGTTGCAACGCCGGTACCTGGGCAGCCGTGGAGTCAGATTGGGAACGTGCGCGAAGCACGTCCGCCTCCGGACTGTCCCCGGCCGCGTACAACTGCTCGGTCAGTTGCAGGGTCTCTGCCTGGCTGGCCGCACTTTGCTTGACGATCGCCAGCCGCTCCTCCAACCCGCGCGCCTCGGCATAGGCCTGTACCACTTCGGTAACCAGCGCCACGCGCACACCCCGCGCCTCCTCTTCTGTCGCATTGAGGTCGGCGTCGGCGGCCCGCACGCCTTCGCGGATGCGGCCGAACAGGTCGATCTCCCAGGCCGCGTTCAATCCCAGCGAGGTGGGCTCGGTGATCAGCGGGTCGGTAAACCCTGCCTGATCCGCCGAGATGCGCTGACGCGCCACGCTTGCCCCCAGGTCAAGCTGAGGGCTGCCGGAAGCACCGGCGATGTTGCGCAGTGCACGCCCGGCGTCGATCCGCGCCAGTGCAATTTGCAGGTCGAGGTTTTCTCCCAGGGCGCGCGCAACCAGACGGTCTAGCAACGGGTCCTGATAAAGCATCCACCAATTGTCGGTCACGCTCGCAGGTACGGCCGTTTGAGCGTTGACGAAACGCTCGACCGGCATATTGCTCTCGGGCGGCATCACCGGTGAGCTACACGCGCTCAACAGTACGGCCCCCAGCAGCAGGCCGGGAACGCTGAGATAGTTATTCATGGGCCACGCCCTGTTCAGAATGTTGAGTTTGAGGGGGTGCCTGACGTTCGCCACCGGCCATGCGGCGGATCATCACGTAGAACACCGGGGTAAACAGCAGGCCGAACAGCGTGACGCCGATCATCCCGAAGAACACCGCAGAACCGACTGCCTGGCGCATTTCAGAACCGGCGCCTTCGGACATCACCAGCGGCAACACGCCCAGGACGAAGGCCAGGGAGGTCATCAGAATCGGACGCAAGCGCAGACGACAGGCCTCGACGACCGCATCGACAATGCCCTGCCCCTCTTTCTCCTGCTGCCTGGCCACCTCGACGATCAGAATCGCGTTCTTCGCCGCCAGCCCCACCAGTACGATAAAACCGATCTGCGTCAGGATATTGATGTCCTGGCCCATCAGGCGCACGCCACCGGCAGCCGCCAGCAGACACATCGGCACGATCATCAGGATCGCCAGGGGCAAGCTCCAACTGCCGTACTGCGCCGCCAATACCAGGTAAACGAAGATCACACACAGCGGGAACACCAACAGGCCCATATTGCCGGCAGTGGTTTGCTGATAGCTAAGGTCGGTCCACTGATACGTGATGCCGGCTGGCAAGGTCTCATTAGCCAGGCGCTCCATGGTCTTGATGCCGAACTCGGAGCCCAGCCCCGACAACGTATCGCCGTTGATTTCAGCCGTGGGGAACAGGTTGTAGCGCGGGAATCGCTCCACACCCAGCGCCTCATGCAAGCGCGTCACGCTGGCAATCGGCACCATCTGCCCGGCATCGTTGCGCACCTTGACCCGTGACAGGTCTTCCGGCGTAACCCTGTAGGGCAAGTCCGCCTGCGCCGTCACTCGATAAGTACGCCCAACGAGGTTGAAGTCGTTGATGTAGGACGAACCAAAGTAGGTTTCAATCGCCTGGTTGATCTGGCTACTAGGCACCCCGAGCATCTCGGCGCGCTCGCGGTCCAGTTCGACGAACACTTGCGGCGTCCTGGCCGAGAACGGCGAGTAAACGCCCGTCATGCCCTGAGTCGCGTTGGCGGCAGCGATCAGGTCGTCGGTCGCCTTGGCCAAGGCTTCGGTTCCCAAACCGGCAGTGTCCTGCAGACGCATGGAGAAACCGCCGGTGCTGCCCAAGCCCTGGACCGGCGGTGGCGTGGCTACAATCACCGTAGCACCGCTGACCGTTTTCAGGCGCTCACGCAGGTCTTCGGCGATCTTGTCCGAGGTCAACCCGTGAAGTTTGCGCACCGACCACGGCTGGAACACCGGTGCCAGGCCTGCCGAGTTGGATGAACTGGTACCGGTTACCATCGAAAAACCCGAGAACGTCGGAACCCGATCGACCCCTGGCACATCCAGAGCAATCGCTTCGATTTGCCGAGAAATTTGGTTGGTGCGCTCCAGCGATGCACCGTCCGGCAGTTGCACGATGACCACTAGGTAGCCACGGTCCTGAACCGGGATAAAACCCTTCGGCGTCGACACCATAAGATAAGCGGTCGCGGCAATCAGCACTGCGTAGATAGCAAGCATCAGCGGCGTTTTCGCCACCAGCCCGCGCACACTGCCGGCATAGCTCGAAGACAGTTTCAGGAAGCCCCGGTTGAAGCCGTCGGCTGCCCGCTTGAGCATCCCGAGAGGGCCTTTTTTCGGCTGCTGATGGGCCTCATCAGGTGCATGGCGACGCAAAATCATCGCGGCCAACGCCGGAGACAGCGTTACCGAGTTGAACAGCGAGATCGCCGTGGCAACCGCAATCGTGATACCGAACTGGCGGAAGAACTCACCGGAGATACCCGGGATGAACGCGGTCGGAATAAACACCGCACACAACACCAGGGTAATGGCGATCAGCGCGCCGCCGATTTCCTGCATGGTCACGATGGTCGCCTCCAGCGGGCTCTTGCCATCCGCCAGATGCCGCTCAACGTTCTCGACCACCACAATCGCGTTGTCGACCACGATCCCCACCGCCAACACCAGCCCGAACAGCGTCAGGTTGTTGATCGAATAGCCGAGCATCGCCATGACCGCGAAGGTACCAACCAACGACACCGGAATCGCCAGGATCGGAATGATCGAAGGCCGCCAGCCTTGCAGGAAGATCATGATCACCAACACCACGAGGATGACTGCCTCGTAGATGGTCTTGCCCAGCTCGCCGATGCTGTCGGCAATAAACGCCGTCGGGTTGTAACCGATGCTGTATTCGATGCCCTCGGGGAAATCCTTGCCGATTTTCGCCATGGTCTCTTCGACCACTTTCATCGTCGCCAGGGCGTTGGCGCCCGGACGCTGCAGCACTTGCAGGCCGATGGCCGGGTTACGCAAGTAGTAGGTGTTGTTGACGTACGCCAGCCCGGCGATTTCGGTGCGCGCAACATCCTTGAGCCGCACCAGGCGCCCGGCATTCCCCGACTTGAGCACAATGTTGTCGAAGTCGGCGGGTTCTTTCAGGCGGCCCTCGAAGATCAGGTTCGGCTGAAATGCCTGGGATGCCACCGGTGGCTGGGCGATCACACCGCCGGCCACTTGGGTGTTTTGCGAACGCACGGCGGCGATGACGTCTGCCGGCGTCAGGTTGAAGGCCGCTACACGCTCCGGATCGAGCCAGATACGCATGGAATATTCGCGGGCACCCAGCGGGTTGATGTCGCCTACGCCATCGATACGCTTGAGCACATCGGCCACGTTACGGATCGCGAAGTTCGAGACGTAGAGTTGGTCGTAGGTGCCCTTGGGCGAAGAAATAAAGATCGTCGACAGTTGCGTGGGCGATGACTTGCGCACCGTCACGCCGCTGCGCTGTACCGGCTCGGGCAAGCGCGGTGTGGCCAGGGCCACACGGTTTTGCACCAGTACCTGCGCCTTGTCGACATCGGTACCGCTCTTGAAGGTTACGGTGAGGTTCAAGCTGCCGTCGGACGTGGCCTGGCTGTACATGTAGAGCATGTCCTCAACGCCGTTGACCTCCTGCTCGATGGGAATCGCCAGGGTCTCGGCCACGGTCTGCGCCGAGGCACCGGGGTACGTCGCCGTGACGACTACCGTGGGCGGTGCGATGTCCGGGTATTCGGACGTCGGCAAGACCAGGTAGGCCAACCCGCCGATGATCATCAAGACGATTGACAGCACAATCGCCAACACCGGCTGCTCAATGGAAGTACGACCCAGGCTCATAACTGCGCTTCCTTGGCCGCGTCCTGAGTGTGCGCCGTCGCAGTATCACCCGCGCGCACACGTTGCAGGCCATCGACGATCACGCGGTCCTGCTCCTGCAAGCCACTGGTGATTTCCCGCAGGCCGTCGTGCAGTTTGCCAAGGGTGACCGGGCGTATTTCGACCTTGTTCTGCGAGTTGAGCATGTAGACGACTTTGCGGGTGGCGTCGACGCTGATTGCGGCGTCTGGCAGCAACAAGGCCGGGTAAGCCGCCTGGCTGGAGAACTGCACCCGGCCAAATTGCCCCGGGCTCAACTGCAGGTCTTTATTGCTCACCCGCGCACGCTGGCGCAAAGTGCCGGTGGACGGGTCGAGGCGGTTGTCGATGAAGTCCATGCGCCCGGTCATGCTCGGCTCGGTTTCACCGGGCAAGGCAATCCGCACCTGGCTTTGGTTCGCCGCCGCCTTGGCCTGGCGACGGTATTTGAGGTAGCTCTGCTCATCGATGTCGAAGTAGATATCAATCGGGTCCAGCGACACGATGGTGGTCAGCAACGTGGCGCTGCTGTTGCCGCCGTCGACCAGGTTGCCCTCACTGATCAGCTTGCGGCTTATGCGCCCGCTCATGGGCGCGGTGATGCGGGTGAACTCCAGATCCAGCCTGGCATTGGTCAACGCACCTTCGGCGCTGAGGACTTCCGCCTGGGCAGCCTGACGTGCCTGCAAACGCTGGTCATAGAGGCTGCGGGCGATGGTCTTGGATTCGATCAACACATTGGCCCGGGCAAACTCCTGTTCGGCAAGGGACAGCTGCGAGCGCACCTGGGCCAGTTTGCCCTGCGCCTGCACGACCGCCGCCTGGAACGAGCGTGAATCGATCACAAACAGTAAATCGCCTTTCTTGACGATGGCGCCATCCTGAAACGCGACCTTCTCCAGGTAGCCGCTGACCCGCGAGCGCACGTCCACCGCGTCGGTGGCCTCGAAGCGTCCGGTAAAGCTGTCCCAGTCGGTGATCACCGACTTGACCGGCAGGCTGACCGTCACGCTCGGCACCGCCGGTGCACTGCCGGCCTTGTCCGGCCCACAGCCAGTCAAGGCTGCCACCAGCGCCAGGCTGACGACGGAAGTTGTATGAAAGTTCACGTTTAGTACGCTCCACAGTTAAGTATTAGCCGAATTAAAAATTTCAGTTTTTGAGTAAGTGCCCACAGCAATAGGCAACGCCTTTAAGTTTGTTATTTATGCTATTGCGGACAGTGATCAAGTAGGCCCGGATTCTCCGGTGCCAACGCGAGAAGATAAACCGCATGAATGCGAAAAGAATGTTGACCAAAAGGCAAGAGCGGGCGCTCTAGCACGAGCAATAAAAAAGTTACAGCACGTAAGGCAGTCGCGGCACGCGAATAACTTGTGAAGCGTATTCACTAGTAATTAAGTGGCGCAGCATCAACAATTTTTTAGTCGTTAAGGCAAGACTATTAAATACGGCAATTAAAGAGGACAACATTATTTAGATCAAAAAAAAGGAGATGACCTGACGGCCATCTCCCCGAACTTGTTTGTGCGCCTTAAAACTCAATCACTTGGCGCACCGCGCTGCCATCATGCAGGCGGTCGAAACCTTCGTTGATATCGTCCAGCTTGAGACGGCCGCTCAATAGCCGATCAACCGGCAAACGACCATCACGGTAAAGCTCGATGAACCGCGGAATATCGCGAATCGGCACACACGTCCCGATGTAGCTGCCCTTGAGCGTGCGTTCCTCGCCCACCAACTGCACCACATTCACCGGCAGCGCCGCGCCGGGTGGCGGCAGGCCAGCGGTGACGGTCATGCCGCCGCGCTTGGTCATTTGCATGGCGTTCTCCAGCGCGCGAATCGAACCGGCCATTTCGAACACGTAGTCGGCGCCGCCACCGGTCAGTTGCCGCACCTGCTCGACGGCATCCGCGTCGCCACCGTTGACCACCGCCGTAGCGCCCACCTTCAGGGCCAGCGCGAGTTTCTCCGGCGACAGGTCGACGGCGATGATTTTACTCGCCCCGGCCGCCCGTGCGCCCAGTACCGACGCCAGGCCGACACCACCCAGGCCGATCACAACGGCGGTGGAACCCACCCGCAGTTGCGCGGTGTTGACCACCGCCCCTACGCCGGTCAGCACTGCACAACCGAACAGCGCGGCTTCGACGAAGGGCAGATCACGGTCGATCTTGACCACAGAGTTGCGCGACACCACGGCGTATTCCGCAAACGCCGACACGCCCAGGTGGTGATGTACCTGCCCCGACGGGTTGCTCAAACGCACAGAGCCACTGATCAACGTACCCGCTGCGTTGGCTTTCGCGCCCGGCTCGCACAGGGCCGGACGCCCTTCGGCGCAAGGCAGGCAATGGCCGCAACTGGGCATGAACACCATGACCACATGGTCACCCTGCTCAAGGTCACTGACCCCGTCGCCCAACGCTTCGATGACACCCGCCGCCTCGTGCCCCAGTGCCATGGGCATCGGCCGGGGACGGTCGCCATTGATCACCGAAAGGTCCGAGTGACAAAGGCCTGCGGCGCGAATACGCACCAATACCTCGCCCGGCCCGGGCGGCGCCAGTTCGATGGTCTCAATCACAATCGGCTTGCTCTGGGCGTAAGGCGGCTTGACGTTCATGTGTCTTAAAACAGCAGCTCTGACTTGCATCGTGTGTCTCCAGCGCAGCGGGGCTCGGTAGTGAGTACGCACCACTATGCCCCAGGCAGCCGGTGTCAGAAACACATCATCGGGCGCAGCAGTTTGGAATTGAATTCGCAAAACCTGCGTAGCCTTCGCGTGCAGTTGTGCATTCAGTTCTCAAATCTTGTGCACCCCCGCTGCGTTCTCCGCCCTCTGTGCAGTGCTTATCCTGAGCCCACAAACAACATCGCAGCGTCCCCTGCAAAGGACGCCTGAATGAGGGTTTCAAGATGACCGAAGCAAGCACCCGAAAAAAACTGGTAGAGGCTGCGCCCCACGCCTCGTTTGATCTCGATGCGATCGTCAAGACGTTCCCCGAGACCGCCGAAACGCTGTTAGTGGATTCAAGGCTGACCGACGAAGACGAGGCCAGCGCCCGTGTCTTTCGTGTCTACCACCCGACACCTGCGCACTACCACGCGACATGCGACGAGTACCTGATCGTGATGTCGGGGCGTGCCCGGTTCTTCATGGGCGACCGTGAACCGTTCGAGGTCGGCCCCGGCGAAATGCTGTTCTTCAAGCGCTACACCATCCACGGCATGCCGGAGATCCTTGAACACCCGCTGTTCATGGTGTCTGTCGACACGCCACGGCGCGACCCCAGCGACATCATCTTCGTCGACCCGACCGCCGGCACCGCCGCATCGTTCGTCAAGGCGCTGTCATGAACACCCCTGCCCTGGAAATCTTTGCCACGTTCCCGGTCGAGCGCCCGGGTAACCCAACCGTGATGCCGGACGGACGCGTGCTGGTGTCGGTGTCCGCGATCATCGCGCCGGACATTTCAGTGCGTGCGGTGAGCCACGACGGCGAGCATCCAGCCTATCCCAATCCAACCTGGGCGGGTAAACCGGGTGCCGATGGTCGCGGGATGTCTGCCGTGATCGGCATCCGCACCGACCCTGAAGGCATTGTCTGGATACTCGACATGGGCGGTCCCGGCCAACAGCCGCGCCTGATCGCCTGGAACGATCAGGAACAGCAACTGCATCGCCTGATCGTGCTGCCGCAGAACGTACTTCGCCCAAGCTCTTTCACCCAGGACTTCGTGATCGATTGGCGCCGTCAGCGCATTTACATCGCCGATATGACGATGAACCCCAGCGGTGAAAGCGACTATCCGGCGATTGTGGTGGTTGACCTGCAAACGGGTCTTTCATGGCGCTCGCTGGAGTGCTACCCAGGGCTGATGCCCGGCGATGTGCCGCTGATGATCGGCGGCAAAGCCCTTGCCCTGCGCACGCCGGAAGGCGAAATCGTGCCTTACCGCTACGGCCTCAATCCGATCGCCATCGACCCGCTGGGCCGCTGGGTGTATTTCGGCTCGATGTCTGCGCGCAAGGTCTATCGGATAGCCACCGGCGTGCTCGCGCAGCCCGCAGACAGCGCGACGCTGAGCGAAGCGGTTGAATACTGGTGCGACAAGCCGCATTGCGACGGCTTTGATGTGGACGCCGAGGGCAACGTCTATGTGACCGATATTGCCAACAACGCGATCGGGCTGGCGTCCCCTGCCGGCTACCGCGTGCTCGCCCAGGACGATCAGTTGCTCGCCTGGCCGGACGGAGTCGAGCTCGATGCCCAGGGCAAATGGCTCTACATCACCGCGAACCAGTTGCACCGCCATCCGTTGCTCAATGCCGGTGAGGACACCAGCCAACCACCGTTTCACGTGCTGCGTTTGCAGGTAGGAGCACCGATGGGGTTGAGCCCAATAGCATGATCAACAGCACCGTTGTGCCAGTGGTTATTGCACTGCTGTTGATGGCGGCCGGTGCCTTGGGCGTGCCGTTGAGCGAGCGCGGTACAGGCCTGGGTATCTGGCTCTATGCCGCCGTGGCGATCGTGGCCATCACGCTGTCACGAGCCTGGTTGACCCAGCGGTTGTTGACCCAATTGGCCGCGCTGGTGTGTTTGCTGCTGGCCCAGTACTTGAGCCCATACGTTTCGCAAACCCTGGCGGTGGCCGGCGTTCTGCTGTTCATCCACACCTTGATACTGGCGCGCGTGCCGCGGCTGTTCAAACCACGCCAGTGACCCAATGCATCCCCCTCTTCCCTACAGGTAAACACATGAGTGAAGTCCGTATTTTGATCAACATTGCACGTCCTGCCGAGCAGGTCTGGGCGCTCCTCGGCGGGTATGACTGGCTGCCGCGCTGGCTCGATATTATCGAGAGCAGCACCCTCGCTGAGGGTGGGCGCTTGCGTCACCTGAAAACTGCAGACGGTGCGACCATCGTCGAGCGTTTGCTCACCTTCGACGACGACCAGAAACAGTACACCTATGCCCTGCTCGAAGGCCCCGCACCGGTCACCGGCTATGTCGGCACGATGTCGGCGAAGGACGATGGCAATGGCGGGACAGTGGCGTGCTGGTCCAGCATCTTTTTCGTCCAGAGCGCGAATGAGGCCGAGGTTGTCGGCGAGTTCGAGGCCATCTACCGCACTGGGCTGGAACGCCTGAAAGCCGTCGTCGAATCCTCGGGCTGACGCAGCACGCGGCTCATCCCCGAGTCATGAACGCTTGCAGGCGCGGCACCATAAAGTCGAGGAAGGTTCGGATACGCTGGGGCACATGCTGCCCGCCCTGGTACAGCGCATGCACTTCCTCGCAGTCATGGCCAGCCTGGGCGAGCACCTCGACCAACCGGCCCGCGGTGAGGTCGTTATCGATGTGAAAGTCTGCCAACCGGGCAATCCCGACCCCGGCGATGGCCATGCGCCGAACAGTCTCGCCATTGTTGGCCTGCAGGTTGCCCTGGACGATTCGATCAACGATGCGGCCGCTCTGATGCATGGGCCACACGGGGCTTGAGCGGCGAAAGTTGAAGCTCAAACAGTTGTGCTCGCAAAGGTCTTCGAAGGTGACGGGAACGCCGAATTTTTCCAGGTAAGCCGGTGCGGCCACCATCTTTCGCTGGGCGACACCGATCTTGCGGGCGCGCAGCGTCGAGTCATTCAGTACACCGACCCGGAAGGCGATATCGGTTCGGTCCAGGTACATGTCGACAATGTCATCGGACAACGACAGGTTGATCTGGATATTCGGGTGGGCCTCCCAGAACGCCGGCAGGTTGGGTTCAATCGCCAGCGTGCCAAATGCCACCGATGCATTGATGCGCACAGTGCCCCGGGCTTTCTGCGCACCTTGTGCCAACACCCGCTCAACATCATCGAGTTCTGCCAGCAACGCGTTACTGCGTTCGTAATAGATGCGTCCTTCGTCGGTCAGCGACAGCTTGCGTGTCGAGCGCTCCAGCAGGCGTACGCCCAGGCGCAGTTCCAGGCGAACAATCAGTTTGCTGACCGTTGAAGGCGTCATCAGCATCTGACGGGCCGCTTGCGAAAAGCTGCCGGCATCGACCACCCGCACAAACACCAGCATCTCGCCCGCTCGGTTATCCACATCACTCTCCCACTGTTTGATTAGTGAAAAAATATCACAAGCGACACCGGATAATTCGTCGAAATAGCGGGTTTTACGATCATTAGACTTGTGAAACCAATTCCACGAATCAGCCGTGAGGGTATGCGTTACGTATCTGTGAAACAGCGTCACAGATCATGTTCAGTCAGGCCGGGTTATCAGTCAGCCTCAATGCGCCTACCGTTTTGGGCATCATCAGCACAGGACACAGGACGGGACCCTATGAGCTCACTATTTGAACCCTGCCGAGTCGGCGGGCTGACGCTGCGCAATCGCATCGCAATGGCACCCATGACTCGGGCGCGCGCACCTGAGGGCGTGGCTACCGACCTCACCGCGCTGTATTACAGCCAACGCGCAAGCGCCGGACTGATCATTACCGAGGGCACGCCCATTTCGCGCTCCGCCGAAGGGTTCCTCGCCATTCCCGGTATCTACACCCAGCCGCAGATCGATGGCTGGCGAACCGTCACCCAGGCGGTGCACGGTGCCGGTGGCATTATCTTCACGCAGCTGTGGCATGTGGGGCGCGTGTCCCATGTCAGCATTCAACCGGGCGGTATCGCACCGGTCAGCTCGACCGCGCAAATTGCCCGCAACTCCCAGGCCTGGGGCGTGACCGAGCGCGGCGAACCCGGGCCGGTCGATGTCTCCGCACCGCGGGCCCTCAGCACGCAGGAAGTCAAAGCGGTGATCCAGGACTTTGCCCAGGCCGCCGCCAATGCAATGGAAGCAGGCTTCGACGGCATTGAGCTGCATGGCGCCAACGGTTACCTGATCGAGCAGTTCCTCAACCCGTTGGTCAATGACCGCACTGATGAGTACCGCAGCGATACCATCGAGAACCGCGCCCGCTTCTTGCTGGACGTGGTCGACAACGTCATTGAGCGAATTGGTGCTAAACGCACGGCCATACGCCTGTCACCCTTTGGTGGCCTGTTCGACATGGGGCTGTACGACGATGTCGAAGAGACATACCTGTACGTCGCAGATCAACTGTCCCGGCGCGGCCTGGCCTACGTCCACTTCATGGATCAACTGTCCCGTGGCAGTTCGCCGATTCCAGGGGATTTCCTGAGGAAATTTCGTAGCCATTACCACGGAACCCTGGTTCTTGCAGGCGGCATGACCAAGGAGCATGCAGAGCAATTCCTGCGCGACGGGCTGATCGATCTCGCAGCGTTTGGCGAGCCTTTCATCGCCAACCCTGACCTGGTTCAACGCCTGGAAAATAACTGGCCGCTGCTGAAACCGGACCGCGCGCTGAGCTATGGCGGCGGCGCCAATGGGTACACCGACTACCCGAATTATTCGATCGCTTGAACCCGCCCTTTGATTGACTCAACTCACCGTACGGACCTACCTATGCGCCCTCTCTCCAAGCTCGCCCTTGCAATGACCCTGTGTGCCTCGGCGCTCAATGCCCAGGCCGCCAATGTGTTGGTGGTGCTTTCAGATTCCGACCACCTCGACCTCAAGGACCAGAAAGTCTTCGCTACCGGGTTTTACCTCAACGAATTGTTGCAGCCGGTGAAACTGCTGCTGGACGCCGGGCATTCAGTGACCTTTGCAACGCCGACCGGCAAGGCGCCGACACTGGACAAGTCGTCCGTCGATAAAATGTATTTCAACAACGACGTTGGTGCGCTGGAGCAGTACGAAGCCTTGCTGGACCAACTGAAGATCACCGAGCCAGTGCAATCTCCGGTGATCAGCCTGTCACGCGTCGAGCAGATCGGTTACGCGCACTTTGATGCCGTCTACGTACCCGGCGGCCACGCGCCGATGGAAGATCTGCTGCACAGCGCCGCCCTGGGCAAACTGCTGAATAACTTCCATGCCAATGCCAAGACCACCGCCCTTGTGTGCCATGGCCCGATTGCCCTGCTGTCGACGTTGCAAGACCCGACCGCCTTCACCCGGCAGCTCGAAACCAGCGGCAAAGCCTCCCCACAATCCTGGACCTACGCCGGGTACAAATTCACGGTCATCAGCAATCAGGAAGAGGAACTGGCCAAAGGTTTGTTGAATGGCGGCGCCATGAAGTTCTACCCGCAAACGGCACTGGAACAATCCGGCGGCGTGTACAGCAGCAACACCTCACCATGGGCCTCACATGTGGTGGTGGATCGCGAACTGGTGACCGGCCAGAACCCGGGCTCTGCGCTGGATGTAGGCAAGGCGATCGTCGAACGCCTCAAGGCCCCAAGCCCGGTAAAACACTGAACTGGAGCTGCGCCCCAGTCGTGCATTCCCGGCAAGACTATTGTGCTTGCCGATGCATTTTTCTCCTGGCCCAGGGCGCAGATACTGCCATCAATCAACCGCAGAGCGCACCCGCATCACGCAGGGCGCAGGAGACCTGATGAACTCACATTTTCAACGTTTGCTTGGCCCCGGCAACTTTTCCATCGGCCTGGAATTGCCGCTGGACAACGATTGGTCCACCAGCGGCCAACGCTCGCGCATCGCACAAAAACGCCCCTTTGGCGTGCCCGACCTGAAGCAGCATGCCGAGTTGGCTCGATTGGCGGACGAACGTGGCTTTCGAGCGCTGTGGGTGCGTGACGTGCCGGTCTATGACTCGAACTTCGGCGATGCGGCCCAGGTGTTCGAAACGTTTTCCTACCTGGGTTACCTGGCCGGTATCACCCGCAACATCATGCTCGGCACAGCGGCCGTGGTATTGCCGCTACGCCAGCCATGGTTGACCCTCAAGGCGGCCAATAGCATCGACGAGCTCAGCGGCGGCCGCCTGCTGTTGGGCGTGGCCAGTGGTGACAGGCCGATGGAATACCCGCTGTTCGGCGTCGACTACGACCAGCGCGGGGCGCAATTTCGCAGTGCCGTCGAACTGCTGAAAAGCCAGGGCGCCGGACGCCTGCCCGCTGGTGCCGAGTTGTTACCGCAGCGTGACGAGCCGTTCCCGCTGCTGGTCGCCGGGCTTGGCCAACAGTCACCCGCCTGGATCGGCGAGCACATGGACGGCTGGCTCGCCTACCCGGGGACGCCGCAGGAGCATCGTCGGCGTGTGGGGCTCTGGCGTGAGGTCGGCGCGGACAAACCCTACATCAGCTTTTTGCACCTGGACCTTGAAGCCAATCCCCATTCGCCGATGAAGCCGCTGCGTTTCGGCGGGCGTGGCGGGCGTAACGCGCTGATTGATGAGCTGGAGGCTCTGCGTGAGTCGGGTGTGCAACATATCGGCCTGCATCTGCGCCACAGCGAACGCCCCGTCGCCGAGGTGATTGAAGAGCTTGCCGAGTATGTGTTGCCGGTGTTCCACCGCGCAGCCTGAAGCGCTGCTCATTGCCGGCCTGAGTCCTGTATCGACAGCACTCGGGCCATTTGCCTACACCCCTTATTCCCGTTCAAACCTCCCGTCCTCGCCTCGCAATATTTCATTCCTCTACGCCCCACTACGTAGCGCTCGGTAACGAATCGCACTGATTTGGTGTGCGCGCCTGCAAAAAAACGCTCACGCGCACGTAAAAACTGAGCAAAAGACCTTCATTTCCGCTACTTGGCACGATAACCGCTTACTCACTACTGCAGGATTGTTGAACAATCCAAATCTCCCTGCATCCAGCAACCGAGGCGACGAACATGCAAAAAGGTCTGACGGGCAAGAACACCCTGCGCACATTGGGGCTAGCGATCACCCTGGCGTGCGTGACGCCGCTGCTGTCGGCTGCCGAAATCAAGGGCACCCTGAAACCGGGCGAGCTGTCCATCGGCTCCGACCTCACCTACCCGCCTTACACCTACCTTGAGCAAAAGACCCCGGCCGGTTTCGACCCGGAGTTCATGCAACTGATGGGCAAGCAACTGGGGCTCAAACCACGTTTTCTCGACACCCGTTTCGCCAACCTGATCCTCGGCGTCAACGCCCGGCGTTTCGACGTGGTGGCCTCGGCGCTATACGTCACCCCCGAGCGCGCCAAACAGGTGGATTTCCTCAGCTACTTGAAGACCGGTTCTTCGCTGATGGTGCTCAGTGCCGGCGACTTCAAACCCCAGCGCCCGGAAGACCTGTGCGGCAAGCGCGTCGGGTCGATCAAGGGCGCGTCGTGGGTGCCAAAGCTGAACAAGGTTTCGGCGGACTACTGCCTCCCTGCGGGCAAGCCGGCGATCGAGTCGCGTGAGTTCCCGACGTCCCCGGAGGCCGCCCAGGCCCTGCTCGCCCAGGCGGTGGACGTGCAGATGGAAGACGCGGCGGTCGCCAAGATCACCGTGGAAAAACTGCAAGGCAAAACCGTGATCAGCTCCAGCGAGTTGATCTACCCGGTGGTGGTCGGCCTGGCCGTGCGCAAGGAAAACCCGGCACTGCTCCAGGCGCTGACCGGCGCCCTGAGCCAGATCAAGCAGGACGGCAGCTACGGCAAGCTGCTAGCGCGCTACAACCTGGCCGAGCCGAACGCCGCCGAGATCAGTGCGGCACTGGGTAACTGAAACGCGGAGCACCTTTATGCAATTCGATTGGCACTACACCCTGGGTTTGTTATGGAACGGCGACTTCTGGCGAGCCGTCGGCACCGTGGTCGAACTGAGCCTGGAAACCTGGC
Source organism: Pseudomonas sp. C8002 (assembly GCF_013385765.1). Lineage (NCBI taxonomy): Bacteria > Pseudomonadati > Pseudomonadota > Gammaproteobacteria > Pseudomonadales > Pseudomonadaceae > Pseudomonas > Pseudomonas sp. C8002. Next base: position 19,065 of record NZ_JACAPJ010000031.1, on the reverse strand, counting down.
TGCTGGGCATTGTGCTGGGGTTTTTCCTGGCCCTGGCGCGGCAGTCGGAGCGCCGCTGGCTGCGGGACTCCGCTGGCGTCTACATCTGGTTCTTCCGCAGCCTGCCGTTGCTGGTGCTGTTGATCTTCGTCTACAACCTGCCGCAGGTGTTTCCGTCCACCAGCGCGGTGTTGTCCAACCCCTACTCCGCGGGCCTGATCGCCCTGGTGCTGAGTGAGGCGGCCTACATCGCCGAGATCCATCGGGGCGGCCTGCTGGCGGTGGTCAAGGGGCAGCGCGAAGCCGGCAAGGCGCTGGGCGTGGGTTATCGCGGCGTGCAGCGGTTGATTGTGGTGCCGCAGGCGCTGCGGGTTGCGTTGCCGACACTGGCCAACGAATACATCACCATCGTCAAGCTCACCTCGCTGGTGTCGGTGATTTCGCTTTCGGAAATCCTGCTGGTGGGCCAACAGCTCTACACCCAGAACTTCCTGGTGATGGAGACCATGCTGGCCGTGGCGTTCTATTACGTGTTTATCGTGACGGTGTTCAGTTGGTTGTTGCGGGTGCTGGAGAACCACCTGGACGTGACCCGGCGCAAACCCAAGGCCATCGCCCCCGCCGTGCTCGACCAAGTGGAGACGCGTCGTGCCCCCGGCCAGGCCGAGCCCGGTGAGTTTGCCTTGCAGGCTCGCGGGGTGCGCAAGGCCTATGGCGAGCTGGAAGTGCTCAAGGGCGTCGAACTGAATGTGCGCTGGGGCGAGGTGGTGTCGATCATCGGCCCGTCAGGCTCGGGCAAGACTACGCTGATTCGTACCATGAACGGCCTCGAAAGCCTCGACCGTGGCGAAATCACCCTGCAAGGCCAGCCGTTCCTGCGTGGCAGCCAGGAGCCGCAAGGCGCGCTGGGGCACAAGGTGCATATGCGCGGCATCGTGCATGTCGGCATGGTGTTCCAGGGGTTCAACCTGTTCCCGCATAAAACCGCCCTTGAGAACGTGATGCTCGCGCCGGTCTACCATGCCCATGGTAGCGGCGAAGAACTGCGCCTGTTGAGCCTGGCCCTGTTGCGCAAGGTCGGCATGCTGGAGCACGCCGGCAAATACCCGCACCAGCTATCCGGCGGGCAACAGCAACGGGTGGCGATTGCCCGCGCCCTGGCGATGCGGCCTTCGGTGATGCTGTTCGATGAACCCACCTCGGCCCTCGACCCGGAACTGGTGGGCGACGTACTGGCGGTAATCGAGGAATTGGCTCGCGAGGGCATGACCATGGTCATCGTCACCCATGAAATGAACTTCGCGTTCAAGCTTTCCGATCGTGTGGTGTTCATGGAAGGCGGCGAGATTATCCAGGACGCCGCACCGCGTGACATGCTCGAGCAACGCAGTGAACGCATGACCAAGTTCCTCAAAGACGTCCAACTGGCGTGAGCCCAAGGAGCCCCGACGTGAGCCAAGCCAAGGAACCCAGCCTGTCGCTGGCCGACCAGGTTGCCATCGAACTGCGCGAAGACATCATCGGCGGCCGCCTGCTGCCCGGCATGCCGCTGGTGGAAAGCGAACTGGTGAACGCCTACAACGCCTCACGCAACACGGTGCGTGAAGCCTTGCACCACCTGGGCCGCGAAGGCCTGACCAGCTACGTGCGCAACAAAGGCGTGATCGTGCGCCGCCTGGGGGTGGAGGAAGTGCGTGACATCTTCAAGGTGCGACGCACCCTGGAGCTGCAGGCCATCGCCGCCAGCAAGCCGCTGCGCGAATACCAGTCCGACCTGATGCTGGAGTCCATCGAGGCCGCGCAACTGGCCCAGGACCGCGAGAACTGGCAAGCCTTCGGCACCCACAGCCTGCGCTTTCACCAACACATTGTCGGGCTGATGCGCAGCCCGTTGCTGGACGAGTTTTTTACCCATATTGCAGCCCAGATGCGCCTGGTGTTTTCCAACGCGCCCAGCGAGGAAACCTTCCAGAAGCCCTGGCTGGAGCGCGACCGGCAGATTCACGACTTGCTGGTTGACGGCCACAAACAAGCCGCCGGCGAAGCCCTGGCCAGCTACCTCAATGACTCCGAATCGCTGCTGCTGGACATCCTGAGCAGCATTCCAAAACCCTGAAGCGAGGACCCACCATGTACAAGGACTACCCAGCGGCCTACCAAGTCAGCAAAGGCGCTGCCTTGCAGGTCGACAAAGCCTTCTATGACCGCGTGCGCGAGTCCCGGGACGGGCGCACCCTGATCGAGCAATTCGAAGTACCGATCCGCACCGGCCGCGCCTGGAAAGTACCGGCAGGCCATGTGTTCCGCGTGACCACGCCGGTTGGCCCGCAGGTCGGCGACTTCAACGTGTGGAGCGCCAACGACCCCCGCGAACGCATGTGGGCGGCACGCACCCGCCAGCTGCAAGGCGCGCACGTCACGACCTACGACCGCCTGTGGTCGAACCTGCCGTTTTTGCGGCCGATGGTCACTATCACCGACGACAGCCTGGCCGACTATGGCATCGACGAACACGGCGGGCGCCTGCACGACTTGCTGGGCACGCGCTGCGACCCTTACGTGAACAAGATGCTCACCGGCGAAGACTTCCACCACCACTGCCACTCCAACCTGACCCGCGCCGTGCTGCCCCATGGACTGACCGAGTTCGACGTGCACGACGTGCTGAACATTTTCCAGTGCACCGGCCTGAATCACGACGACATGTACTTCATGAAAGCCTGCCCGGCCAAGCAGGGCGACTATCTGGAGTTCTTCGCCGAAATCGACCTGCTGTGTGCCCTCTCCACCTGCCCCGGTGGCGACCTGTCGCTGCCGATGTGGGGCCCGGATGCGGAAGACCCGTTGAAGGTCTGCCGTCCGCTGGGGGTGGAAATCTACCGCCTCGACGACGCGCTGCTGGAGGGCTGGAAACAACCCGAGCGCGCCGCCTATAACGGCAACCATGGCCTGTTGATTGCCAAGGCTGACTGGGAAAAGTAACGGGCAGACCGACACCTGGGGCGCCGCGCCTCAGGTGTTCTGCGCAATCCTGCGGCTGATGAAACTGAAGGCCAGCACGATAAATATCAGCACGCCGGTTGCCACCTGCTGCCAGTAGAAGTTCCAGCCGATCAACAGCAAGCCATTGGCGATGACGTTGATGAACAGCACCCCCAGCAATGTGCCCGGAATATTCGCCCGGCCCTGGCGGTTCAATGTGGTGCCGATAAACACCGCACCAATCGCATTCAGCAGGAACGCATTGCCCGACAGCGGCACGTAGGCGCTCACCGTCGAACTAAGCAGGATCCCCGCCACCGCGCACGCCAGCGCCGCCGCCAGCACCGTGGTGGTGACGATGCGCCGCACCGACAACCCCGAGTAATACGCCAGCAGCGGCTGGGTACCCTGGGCCAGCAGTTCGCGCCCCAGGCGTCCACGGGCCAGCAACAGGCCGTAGACCACGGCCAATACCAGCACGATCAACAGCGGCAAGGGCACGCCCAAAGGGCTGAAGCTCGCCAGTTCCGGCTTGAAACCCTGGGCGATATAAATTGGCTGGCCGCCGTCCGAGAGCAGTTGCTGGGCACTGGTGCCGATAAACAAGGTGCCGAGGGTGGCCAGGAACGGGCTGATCCGCAGCCCCGCGATCAAGCCGGCATTGAACAGTCCTACCAGCAGCCCGGCGGCCAACGCACCGGCAATCGCCACACCCAGCCCGTGCCCGGCGTTAAGCAACACCACAAAGCTGAAGCTGGCGAAATCCAGCGCGGTGCCTACCGACAGATCGATGCCACCGGCCGCCACCGCATAGGTCATGCCGATCGCAACAATCGCCAGCAGCACGAAATTATTCAGCACCAGGCTTTTCAGGTTGCCGCCACTGAGAAACCCCGGGGCCTGCCAGGCAAACACCACCACGATGGCCACGAACACCAGCGGCAACGTCAGGGGCAGCAGCGAACGCCAGCCGCCATGGGCTTGCAGGATGGATACCTGACTCATGAATGTTCTCCCCGGTTCAATGCGCTGGAAGCGGCGACCACCAGCAGAATCAGCACGCCCTGGACACCGTTGACCCAGAAGCTCGATACGTTGAGCAACTGAAACCCGTTGATCAAAAAGCCGATCAACAGCGTCGCGAGCAAGGTGCCGGGGATGCTTGCCACCAGTCGCCGGGAAAACACCACGCCAAGAAAGGCTATGGCGACCACCGACAACAGCATGTCACCGGAGCCGGTGGTGCTGCCGCTGAAAAATGCCGCTGAACACAAAGCCGCCACCGCGGCACACAGCCCAGACAGCAAATAACTGGAGAGTACGTAGGCCGGCACTCGAATCCCGGCGGCCTCGGCAGCGTGCGGGTACTCGCCGACGGCATGCAGGCGCAGCCCATAGGCGGTGTGCTGGATCAGCAGCGTCAACACAAAGGCCGTCACCAGCAACACCCAGGCGAGTGCCGGCACGCCCAGCCAGGTCCCGCCACTGAGCAGGTCGAGCAACGGTGAGTCAGTCGAGACCACGGTGTTTTCGGTGAGGACCAGCTCCAGCCCGGCCAGTACATTCATGCTTGCCAGCGTTGCGAGCAACGGTGGCAAGCGCAGCACCACCACGGCCAGGCCATTGAGCAGGCCCACCGCCAGGCCGCAACCCAAGGTCAGCAGCAGGCTTACCCACAGGTCGAGGCCTGCGTTGTTGAGTCGACTGAACACCGCCGCGCACAAGCCCAAATTGGCCGCCAGCGACAGATCAAGCCCGCCCGCCACCACGTTGGAGCCGCCGCCGATAATCACGCAGGTCAGGCCGAAGGCAAGTACGCCGAGGATCGCCGACTGGCTGAACACATTCGCGATATTGCCGACTGAAAAGAAGTTCGGCGCGGCGACGGCAAAGCCCAGCAAAATCGCGAGGAATACGCCCACCGAGCCGCGCCGCAACAGCAGTACCCATAACCGTTGGGACAAGCCAGGAGTAGCAGCTTCAAGCAGGGACATGCGCCACCTCCGGTTTCACCTGCACAGCCACTGTGGACTGCACCGCACCCGTGGCACACGCCAACAGTTGATCACTGTCCGCCTCACCGGCATGGAACTCCCCGGCTATTTCACCGCGATGCAGCACCAGGATGCGGTCGCAGATCCCCAGCAGCTCAGGCAAATCCGAAGACAGCACCAGCACCGCTGCGCCCTCTTCCACCAGCCGCCCGATCACGCGATAAATCTCGACCTTCGCGCCGACGTCCACACCTACGCACGGTTCGTCCAACAGGTACACCGCCGAGCGCCGGCTCAGCCATTTGCCCAGGGCGACTTTCTGCTGGTTGCCGCCGCTGAGCTGGCTGACGGCAGCCTGCGGGCCCGGCGTCTTGATCGCCAACTCGTCGATCAGCCGCAGGCTTTCGGCCTGCTCCTTACGCTGGCTCAGTAACCCCCAGCGACTGAAACGCCCAAGCCCGGCGAGCGTGAGGTTTTCCAGCACCGACAGCAGCGGTGAAATCCCCTGGCTGCGGCGTTCTTCCGGCACCAGTGCAATCCCTTGGGCAATGGCTTCTCCGGGTGAACGCAGGCGCAACAAACGCCCCTCCAGATGAATGCTGCCGCTGTCGGCGCGCACCACACCGAACAGGGTCTTGAGCAGGTCCTTGGCGCCCGAGCCGACCAGCCCGGTGAGGCCGACGATCTCGCCCCGACGCAATTCCAGGTCGATCTGCCGGTAGCGCCGGGCCAGGTTCAGCCCACGCACCTGCAGCAATGGTTCGCCAAGCTCGACCTGCGCCTTGGGGTACATCTCCTGGACCTCGCGGTTGACCATCAACCGCGCAATCTGCGCGCTGGAGGTGTGCCGTGGCTCAACCACGGCCACATCTCGACCATTGCGCAACACCGTCACTTCATCGCACAGGCTGTCGATTTCCTGCAGGTAATGGGAGATGTAGAGAATCGACAAACCCTGGTCCCGCAGGCGCTTGACGATCCGCAGCAGCTGGTCGACTTCGCGCTTGACCAGCGCCACGCTGGGCTCGTCGAACACCAGGATCTTCGGCTTGCGAATCAACGCCCGGGTGATTTGCAGCACCTGGCGCTCGGCGCTGTTCAGCTCGCCTACCAACGCGTCGGCGGGCAGTTGCAGCTCAAAATATTCCGCCAGCAAACGTTCTGCCTCGCGCTGCTGCCGGCGCCGGTCGACAAACGGACCACGGCGTAATTCATGGCCGAAAAACAACGCCTCGCCCACGGTAAAACTCGCCGGCAACAGCCGCTCCTGATGGATGAACTGCACGCCCAGCGCGTCCACCTGGCGCGGCGACAGTGCGGCATACGGCTGGCCGTCAATGCTCACCTGCCCCGAGTCCGCTTTGTGGATCCCCGCCAGGACCTTGATCAAGGTCGACTTGCCGGCACCGTTCTCGCCCACCAGGCCGTGAATGGTGCCGCGCTCGACCTTCAGGCTCGCATCCTCCAGCGCCAGGGTGGCGCCGAAGCGTTTGCGCAGGTGCTGCAAGTGCAACGCGGCCATCAATCACCCCGCAGTTGCTGGACCTGCGCCAGGTTGGCGGCGGTGGTCAGCAGCGTCGGCACATGGGTTTCCTTGGGCAGGTCACGCTGCCCGGCCAGGTAGCGGGCCACGTTCTGCACAGCAGTCTTGCCGATCAGCGCCGGTTGCTGGGCGACTACCGCGCCCACCGGCGAATTGGCCTGGCCGAGCAGCTCCAGTACCTCCGGCGTACCGTCCACGCCGTAGGTCTTGATCTCGGTGCGCTTGGCGTCGATCAACGCCTTGCTTGCCCCCAGTTGCGGAATGTCCCATGCCGCCCAGATCGCCGAGACACTGCCGGCCGGGTACTTGTTGAGCAACGCGGACACCTGGGAATAGGCATCCTGCACGGTGTTGGGGATCACATCCCGCAGCTCCGGCTCGATGATTTCCAGTTGCGGGTGATCCTTGAGCGCCAGCTTCAACTGGTCGTAGCGAATCGCGCACACCGGCACGCCGTAGAAGCCGTTGAACACCAAGATCTTGCCCTTGCCGCCGGCATCCTTGATCAACTGATCGGCCAGGGCCTTGCCGGTGGCGACGTTATCCGAGGTGGTGTTGTTGAGGCTGTACTGCGACGGCGCGTCGATGGTGAACAGCGGGATGCCGGCCTTGCTGATGCGCTTGAGCCACGGGTCGATCACGCTCAGGGTGCCGAGGGTCTGGATCACCGCATCGGGTTTCTGGGTGACCACGGTTTGCAGTTGGGTCACCAGGTTCTTGTCGTTGCGCCCTGCATCCAGGGTGATCGGCGTGCCGCCGAGGCGCTTGATCTCGTCGACCTGGGCCTGGAAGGCCTTGATATCGAAGTAGTGACTGGTGCCGGTCATGCTCACGGCAATGCGCTTACCGGCCAGGGACGGCACCGCGTCATCGCCCTCGGCGGCCTGGGACACGGCGGCGTGGCCCAGCAACAACGCTGCGCCGAGCAAGATGTAACGTGAACGCGAGAAAAAGGTGCAAGGCATACAGGGCTCCGCTGAGCAACGGGTGAAAGGGTTCACCTGTGTGCATTGCAGAGCCCATGCCATAAATTATTGTGAGTAAAATCAATTAGATGAAAACATTGGATGACGTTGCGGTGTCCCGCCCAAACCACAACTGTCCGACTGCTGTTGCCCAGCCAACAGTTGGCCGAGAAATCCGGCCAGCCACCTCAGGCCGCCGGGTAAGCAAAGATCAGCTCGACCCTGATCCCGTTCGGGTCTTCGACAAACAATTGGTGCTCGAACAGGTCCGGCACCACCCGCTCGGTAAAAGGCACCCCTAGCGTGTGCAGGCGTTGCCGGTGACTTTCAAGGTCATTGCAGCGCAATGCAATGTGATCGAGCGCACCTGAGCCGTCGCCGGCAGCAGCACGCACCCCAAGATACGTTTCAAGCTGCGCGGCGCTGCCCTGCAGGCTGGCGATATGCAGCAGCGGGCGATCTGCTGAATAAAGCCAACTGCCCGGAAAAGGAAATGCCGGGCGCCAGCCCTCCTCCAGGCCGAGGGCGTCACGATAGAAACTCACCGTCGCGTCGACATGCTCCGTGCGGAGCGTGAAGTGATCAAGGTAGTGAACGGTCATGTGCAGAGCCCTCCCGTCAGAGCGCACCCAACTGCTTCATCAGCGTCAGGTTGTCTTCGATGTGCCAGTTGGCGACGATCTTGCCCTTGCCGATCTGGTAAATGTCGGTGGCAATAAAGTCTACGACCTGCCCAGTGCCCTTGATCTGACCAAAGGAACCGGTGAAGTGCCCGCGAAAATGCAAATGTGCCACCACGCGGTCGCCGGCAATGATCATTTGCTCTACTTCACAGCTCAGGTCCGGCACCGCGCCGCGAAACGCACGGGAGGCCAGCAGCGGTCCCTCCGGCCCTTGTTTGCGCCCGGCGGGCGGTGTTTTATCGATGAAGTTGAGCGCCAGCGTTTCACGGGCCAGACTCTCGTCACCGGTATTCCAGAAAGTGTCGTAACGCCGGGCGACGGTTTCCATGATCTTCAGTTGCGCGGCGGTCAGGCTCTTGTCCACCACCAGGACACCCGGCGTCACCAGTTCGGTGGTGGCAAACGCCACGCCGGAGAGGGTCAGGGCCAGGAATCCGGCGGCGATAAGGGGAATGGAACGTTGCATACGGGCACATCCTTTAAAGGCGAAGAGAACGAACTCAGATGGTTTCGCTTTCCCTGAGGCTGAGGGGGCTTTTCAAGGTGTATTGAGCGATGGCGTCCTTGCGCATGAACGCCACGCCGGGATGGCTGTTGGCGTACCGCAGAAACTCGTCCCAGACCCTGACCATTTGCGGCGTACCGCTGATGCGATCGTGGGCACTGATCGCCATCATGCGGCGTCGGCTTCCGGCTTCCAGGTAGAGCTGGTCGAACTCCAGCTTGACCTGTTGAAGGAATTTCGAGGGCGAGTAATTGCGCCCCTCAATCAACACGATGTCGTTGTTGCGCAGGGTATACGGGACCACGACAAAGTCCTTGCCATTGACCTGCTCGATAAACGGCTCATCGCGACTCACATCATCAATGTGATAGACGTAGCCCAGCTCCTGCAACAACGACAAGGTATTGGGCCCGCGCCGCAGCCAGTTGCAGTTGTAGCCGGTGACCGGCTGACCGGTGACGTCCTGCAACATGCTCGCGGCCTGGCGCAGGAAAGTGCGCTCTTCATCCCGGCTCATGGCAAATTGCGAGCTCCAGTGCGGGCCATGCCCCGAGGCTTCGTGCCCACGGGCGACGATCTCCCGGGCCAGCGCTGGGTTGTGCTTTACGGCGTCGCCGATCATGTGGCAGGTGACTTTCACCCCATGCCGGTCCCAGAGATCAAGCATCCGCGGAATACCTTCACGGTAGCCATAGGCAAACCAGGTATTGGTGGCCACATCCTCCGGAACACTGTCGGGAAAATCCACGTGGGGAAACGGACTGTCAGTGCCCTTGAGCGGTTGGCCGCCTGCCTCGAATTGCATGGAAATGGACACCACCAGCCGGGTGTCCCCTGGCCAGAAACGCCCGATTGCCTTGCCGGCAGTCGCCGCGGGGGCAGCGTTGCCCGGCCCTGTCACCGCGGCTTTGGCAGCGGCCGGGCCGAGCAGCGATCCTGCGGCCAGAACAGCAGCACCTGCGCCGGCCTGGGCGAGGAAAGTACGACGATGCGGGTTATCGGTTTTGTCCATGTTGGTTCACCTCATACTGAATTCAGGGGATCAGGCAATCGCTGCAGGCCGGGTGGCTTTACCCGCGCCTTCCTGGGAAACAATGAACAGCACACCGAGCAATGGAATCGCCGCAGCCGCAAACGGAATCGCCGCCGCGCCCCAGTGGCTGTCCACCACGATGCCGCCGATGATGCCGCCCAGGGCGTTGGCCAGGTTGAAGGCCGAGATATTCGCCGTGGCAGCCAGCTCCGGGGCCTTGCCGCCGTGCTTCATCACGCGCATTTGCATGGATGGCACGTTGGCGAACGAGGCGATACCGAAGAGGAACGCGGTCACCAGGAACGGCCACTTGTAGGGCGCCACAAGGCCTGCGGCGATCAGTGTCACGATCATCGCCGCCGGCCAGAACATCAGCGAAAAGCGCAAGTTGGCGTCTGCGGTACGCGCCCCGAGACTGTTGCCGACTACCAGGCCAATGCCGACCACGACCAGCACAGCGGTCAGCATCGTCGAATCAAACCCGGCCACCTGTTCGGCGATCGGCGCGATATAGCCATAAAAGGCCATGAACCCGGCCCAGCCGAGCACCGTGAACATCAGACTGGCCAGCAGGTTGCGGTTACGGAACACCGCCAACTGGTTGATCAACGACACTGACTGCTCGGTGCCCTGGCGCTTGATCGACACAATGATTGCCAGCAACGCGAGCACGCCCAACGCGGCGACTATCAGGAATGCGGTGCTCCAGCCATATTGATTGCCAATCCACGAGCCGGCGGGAACGCCCAGCACGTTGGCCAACGTCAGCCCGGCAAACATCTGGCCGACGGCGCGGCCTTCCATGCCGCTGGCCACCAGGCGCGTCGCGACCACCGCGCCGATCCCGTAGAACGGCCCCTGGGTCAGCCCGGCAATCGCCCGGCTGACCAGCAACACGCTGTAGTCGCTGCTGAGGGCAGTCATTACGTTGGCGCCGACGAACACCGCCATCAACAACCACAGCACCGTGCGTTTTTCGTAGCGCGAGAGCCAGATGGTCAGCACCGGGCCTCCGACCACGATGGCCAGCGCGTAGGCGGTAATCAGGCTGCCAGCCTGCCCTTCGCTGATGTTCAAGCTGTGGGAGACCTGGGTCAGTAATCCGGCAATCACGAACTCGGCGGTGCCGATGGCGAAAGCCGCCAGGGTCAGCACCCAGACCTGGATGGGCATTTTCGAAGAATTGGATGACATGTCAGTCACTCCGATGGTTAACGATGGATGCAAAACTAGTTCTTTTGGCTTAACTTGATAATTGAGTCGAAATCAAAAACCACTTTCGGAAATACCGAACAATGCTGCTGAAGAACCTTGAGTTGTTTTTGCTGATTGTGGAAAAAGGCGGGTTGTCGGCAGCGGGTAGAGAGCTGGGACTGTCACCCGCCTCTGTCTCGGAAAGGCTCGCGCAGTTGGAGGGTTTCTATGGCGCCAGCCTGCTCAACCGCACCACCCGGGCGATCAACCTGACGGACGAAGGCCGCTTGCTGGTGGAAGGCGCCCGCCGCTTGCTGGCAGAGGCCAACGAGCTGCACAGCAGCATTCGCCATGGCACCCACACCCTGTCCGGGCCGATTCGCCTCAGCGCCCCGGAAGACCTCGGGCGCCAATACATCGAACCGATCCTCGCCGCATTCATGCTGGAGCATCCCGAGATCAGCATTGACCTGAACCTGAGCGACGGCTACGCCGATCCGGTGAGCCAGGGCATCGATTTCGCGGTGCGCTACGGCGAGCTGGCGGACAGCACCCTGCATGCCAGGCCGATTGGCGAAAACCGTCGCGTGCTGTGTGCGTCACCCCACTACCTGGCGCTCAATGGTACGCCCCGACACCCCGAGGATCTGGCGCGCCACGAGTGCCTGGTGATGCGCTTCGGCATCAATATTTCGCGGGAATGGACCTTCAAGCGGCACGGGCACGCCCATCGGGTGCTGGTCCAGGGCCGGCGGGTGGCGAACGACGGTGCGCTGGTACGCCAGTGGTGCCTGGCGGGCCATGGCATTTGCCTGAAATCGGTGTGGGACGTGCGCGCCGACCTTGAGGCCGGGCGATTGGTCGAGCTGCTGGCTGACTATGATTTGGGTAGTACCGCGCTGAACATCATCTATCCGCCGACACGGGTTCAACCGCGCCGTGTCAGGGTGTTGATCGAGCGGATAGTGGATGAGCTGTCGCTGCACGATCATTCAATATCCGGCCAGCCGTTAGGCCTAACTTAAGGCTCCAATGTCCTGAAACCCTGGAACCTAAAATGCCCGCCTCCCACGCTTCGACGAATTACGCCTCGATCAACTTCGCCCAGAAATACGCCCTGTTCAGCGAGCAATGGGCGCCCAAGGTCGTCGCGCAGATGAACGACTACCAGTTCAAGGTGGTGAAGATTGAAGGTGACTTCATCTGGCACGACCATGCCGACACCGATGAAACCTTTATCGTCCTCGAAGGCACCCTGCGCATCGACTTCCGCGACGGCGCGGTGACCATCGGCCAAGGGGAAATGTACGTGGTGCCCAAGGGCGTCGAGCACAAGCCGCACGCATTGGGTGAGGTGAAGTTGCTGTTGATCGAACCCTGCGGCGTGCTGAACACCGGCAGCGAGGGTGGCGAGCGCACGGCAATCAACGACGTGTGGATTTAGCACCTTCCGGCGTTGCCTGTTTGGGCTAGTCTTTACCTCACAGTTACTCCAGACCAGGAGCACGCGTGATGAACAGGCAGCTCAGGAAAACCTCAGCCCTCGTGATTGCCCTGATGGCGTTGATGGGCAACGTCTACGCTGGCACTGGTGCCTGCCCGCCCACCCATGCCCTTAAAGACGCGTTCAAAAAGACGCCGACCGGGGAAGTGGTCGCCTACACCGCGTCCGGCCCGGACGGTCGGCAATGGACCGGGCAAAACCCGATGACAGAGCAGAGGGAGCTGCACCAAGTCCAGTTCGAAAAAGCGGTGATCCAAAGCAGCCAGGGCCAGTCGTCTGTGGCATGCCACTACCTGGATCAGAACCATGAACCGGTAAGCATGACCCTGAAAAACCAGGTCAATGCCAGGCCTTTGGGCAGCGCATGGTCAGGCAACGAATGCACGGCAACCAACCCGGCGCTCTGTACATTTGAATAGCAGACACGCCCGACAATTTATGCGGCGCGCTGTTCCTTGCATCTTGCGCAACAGTCCTTTGTCATCAACAGCATTGATAGCTCCCTAACGAAAGCCCCATGCTAGAGGGCTCGCTTTACGCTTATATCATTCCGAATGATAGTTACCTTTGTTTCATTCGATTCGTGAGATAGCACCCTGCCGAGCATGATCCGCCCATCTTAAATACATTGGCGGATGCACCTCATGGAACAGTCACTCAAACATTTGCGCTATCCCTTGGCCATTTTGGCCGTGATGGTGATGAGCGCCTGCGGCAAAGCGCCCGAACAGGCAGCCGCCATGCCACCAAGCCACGTCAGCGTGGCCAAGGTGCTGGAACAACCGGTCAATGAGTGGGACGAATTCACCGGCCGGCTCGAAGCGCCGGAAACCGTGCAGATCCGTCCGCGCGTGTCGGGCCAGATCGATCAGGTCGCCTTCACCGAAGGTGCCTTGGTCAAGAAAGGCGACCTGTTGTTCCAGATCGACCCACGCCCATTCCAGGCCGAAGTGCGCCGCCTCGAAGCACAACTCGCACAAACCAAGGCCGCCGCCACCCGCAGCGATAACGAAGCCCAGCGCGGCGAACGCCTGCGCCAGAGCAATGCGATCTCCGCCGAGCTGGCCGACTCGCGCACCACCGCCGCCCAGGAAGCCCATGCGACTGTCGCCGGCATCCAGGCGCAGTTGGACCTGGCCAAGCTGAACCTGAGCTTCACCCGTGTCAGCTCGCCCATCAGCGGCCGCGTCAGCCGTGCCGAGATCACCGCCGGCAACCTGGTGACCGCCGATGTCACCGCGCTGACCAGCGTGGTGTCCACCGACAAGGTCTACGCCTACTTCGACGCCGATGAACGTGTGTACCTCAAGTACACCGAGCTCGCGCGCCAGGGTCGCCGTGGCGCGACCACCCCGGTGTACCTGGGCCTGTCCAATGAAGACGGCAACCCGCACCTGGGCCAGATGAACTTCGTCGACAACCAGGTCAACCCGGCCACCGGCACCATTCGTGGTCGCGCCGTGTTTGATAACAGCAAGGGCGAATACACCCCAGGCCTGTATGCGCGCCTGAAGCTGGTAGGCAGTGGCACCTACTCCGCCGTGCTGATCAGCGACGAAGCCGTGGGCACCGACCTGGGCAAGAAATTCGTGCTGGTGATGGACGGCGACAAGCCTGCCTACCGCGCGGTGGAGCTGGGTCCGAAGATCGAAGGTTTGCGCATCGTGCGCAGCGGCCTGACCAAGGACGACACGATCATCGTCAAGGGTTTGCAGCGCGTTCGCCCGGGGTCGCCGGTTGCACCGGAAACCATCCCGATGGCCAGCAAGGAAACCCTCGCCGCCTTGGCACAACAACGACAAGCGCTTGAAGCCAGCAACCTGGAGCAAGTGGCGCCGGATAAAGCCGCGCCCAAGCTCGCAAGTACAGCGACTCCACGCGGTTAAGGGATACGACTCAAGATGAATTTTTCCAAGTTCTTCATTTCGCGGCCGATCTTCGCAGCGGTGCTATCGCTGTTGATCCTGATCGCCGGCGCGATTTCACTGTTCCAGCTACCGATCAGTGAATACCCGGAAGTGGTGCCGCCGACCGTCGTGGTCCGTGCCAACTTCCCGGGCGCCAACCCCAAGGTCATCGGTGAAACCGTGGCCGCGCCCCTGGAGCAAGCCATCACCGGCGTCGAGAACATGCTGTACATGTCCTCGCAATCGACCGCCGACGGCAAGCTGACCCTGACCATCACCTTCGCCCTGGGCACCGACCTGGACAACGCGCAGGTGCAGGTGCAGAACCGGGTAACCCGGACTCAGCCCAAACTGCCCGAGGAAGTGACGCGCATCGGTATTACCGTGGACAAGGCCTCTCCCGACCTGACCATGGTGGTGCACATCACCTCCCCCGACCAGCGCTACAACATGCTCTACCTGTCCAACTACGCGATCCTCAATATCAAGGATGAGCTGGCACGGCTGGGCGGCGTGGGTGATGTGCAGCTGTTCGGCATGGGCGATTACTCCCTGCGTGTGTGGCTGGACCCGAACAAGACCGCCTCGCGCAACCTGACCGCCACCGACGTGGTGACGGCCATTCGCGAACAGAACCGCCAGGTGGCGGCCGGTGCCTTGGGCGCGCAACCTGCGCCGAATGACACCAGCTTCCAGCTGTCGGTCAACACCCAGGGCCGACTGGTCACTGAGGAAGAGTTCGAGAATATCGTCATCCGTGCCGGCGCCAACGGCGAAATCACGCGTTTGAAGGACATTGCACGGGTTGAGCTGGGTTCCAGCCAGTACGCCCTGCGCTCGTTGATCGACAACCAGCCGGCCGTGGCGATCCCGATCTTCCAGCGCCCGGGCTCCAACGCAATCGACATCTCCAATGAAGTGCGCGCCAAGATGGCGGAGCTGAAACAGAGCTTCCCGGAGGGCATGGATTACCGCATCGCCTATGACCCTACCGTCTTCGTACGTGGCTCCATCGAGGCCGTGGTTCACACCCTGTTCGAAGCACTGATCCTGGTGGTGCTGGTGGTGATCCTGTTCCTGCAGACCTGGCGTGCGTCGATCATTCCATTGGTGGCGGTGCCGGTATCGTTGATCGGTACCTTTGCGGTGATGCACCTGTTTGGCTTCTCGCTCAACGCGCTGTCGCTGTTCGGGCTGGTGTTGGCGATCGGTATCGTGGTGGACGACGCCATCGTGGTGGTGGAGAACGTCGAACGGAACATCGAATTGGGCCTGGAACCGTTCCCGGCCACTGAAAAGGCCATGAGCGAAGTAACCGGCCCGATCATCGCGACCGCGTTGGTACTGTGTGCGGTGTTCATTCCAGCGGCATTTATCAGCGGCTTGACCGGCCAGTTCTACAAGCAGTTCGCCTTGACCATTGCGATCTCGACCGTGATCTCGGCGTTCAACTCGCTGACCCTGTCGCCCGCACTGGCAGCGGTATTGCTCAAAGGCCACAACGCTCCGAAAGACGGGTTCTCCAGGTTCCTCGACAGGATGCTGGGCGGCTGGTTGTTCAAACCGTTCAACCGCTTCTTCGACAAGGCCAGCCATGGTTACGTCGGCACGGTACGCAGGGTGATCCGCGGCAGTGGTATCGCGCTGTTCCTGTACGCCGGCCTGATGGTCCTGACCTGGATGGGCTTTGCCCACACGCCGACCGGTTTCGTACCGGCCCAGGACAAGCAATACCTGGTGGCCTTCGCGCAATTGCCGGACGCCGCGAGCCTGGACCGTACCGAAGACGTGATCAAGCGCATGTCCGACATCGCCATGAAACAGCCCGGCGTGGAAAGCGCGATCGCCTTCCCCGGCTTGTCGATCAACGGTTTTACCAACAGCCCGAACAACGGCATCGTGTTCGTGACCTTGAAGCCGTTCGATGAGCGTAAAGACCCGAGCTTGTCTGCCGGTGCGATTGCCGGTGCACTGAATGGCAAGTACAGCAGCATCCAGGAAGCCTACATGGCGATCTTCCCACCGCCGCCGGTACAGGGCCTGGGTACGATCGGCGGGTTCCGCCTGCAGGTCGAAGACCGTGGCAACCTGGGTTACGACGAGCTGTACAAAGAAGTGCAGAACATCATTACCAAGAGCCGTGGCGTGCCTGAGTTGTTCGGCCTGTTCACCAGCTACACGGTCAACGTGCCCCAGGTCGATGCTGCCATCGACCGCGAAAAGGCCAAGACCCATGGCGTGGCGATCAGCGACATCTTCGACACCCTGCAGATCTACCTGGGCTCGTTGTATGCCAACGACTTCAACCGCTTCGGGCGCACCTATCAGGTCAACGTGCAGGCTGAGCAACAGTTCCGCCAGGATGAAGACCAGATCGGCCAGCTGAAAGTGCGCAACAACAAAGGCGAGATGATTCCCCTGGCGACCTTCATCAAGGTCAGCGACACCTCGGGCCCGGACCGCGTGATGCACTACAACGGCTTCATCACCGCCGAGATCAACGGCAACGCCGCACCGGGCTACAGCTCCGGCCAGGCCCAGGCGGCGATCGAGAAACTGTTGAAAGACGAACTGCCCAACGGCATGACCTACGAGTGGACCGACCTGACCTATCAGCAAATCCTCTCGGGCAATACTGCGCTGTTCGTGTTCCCGCTCTGCGTACTGCTGGCGTTCCTGGTACTGGCCGCCCAATACGAAAGCTGGAGCCTGCCACTGGCGGTGATCCTGATCGTACCGATGACCCTGCTGTCGGCCATCACCGGGGTGATTATCTCTGGCGGCGACAACAACATCTTTACCCAGATCGGCCTGATCGTCCTGGTGGGCCTGGCCTGTAAGAACGCGATTCTGATCGTCGAGTTCGCCAAGGATAAACAGCAGGAAGGCCTCGATCCGCTCGCTGCGGTACTGGAAGCCTGCCGTCTGCGTCTGCGGCCGATCCTGATGACCTCGTTCGCCTTCATCATGGGTGTAGTGCCTCTGGTGATGTCCAGCGGTGCCGGTGCCGAGATGCGCCATGCCATGGGTGTGGCGGTGTTCTCCGGGATGATCGGCGTGACCTTCTTCGGTCTGCTGCTGACGCCAGTGTTCTATGTACTGATCCGCCGGTTTGTTGAACGCGGTGAAGCGCGCAAAGCGGCCAAGGCCTTGAAGCTGGAGACACAGCAATGAGCGTGAAAGTATTTTTGCCGAGCTTGCTGGTACTGGCGCTGAGCGCCTGTGCCGTGGGCCCGGACTATAAAACCCAGCCACTGGAGGCGGCCAACGTAACGGCCGCCGCCGACGCCAAGCAATACGACCACGGTAAGTTCGAAGGCATCTGGTGGCAGCAGTTCGAGGACCCGACCCTTAACCAGCTGGTGACTCAATCCCTGCAAGGCAACCGTGACCTGCGGGTGGCATTTGCCCGCCTGCGGGCAGCCCGGGCGATTCGTGACGACGCTGCCAATGACGTGATGCCGGTGATCACCAGCCGTGTCAGCAGCGATGTGGGCAAAGGCCAGATCCCCGGCCAGACCACCCAACGTGTCAACAGCGAGCGTTATGACCTGGGCCTGGACATGGCCTGGGAAGTGGACTTGTTCGGGCGCATCCGCCGCAACCTGGAGGCCAGCGACGCTGACCAACAGGTTGCCGAGGCAGACCTGTATCAACTGCAAGTCACGATGATTGCCGAGCTGGTGGACGCTTACGGTCAACTGCGGGGCGCGCAACTGCGCGAAAAAATCGCAGTGGCCAACCTGAAGAACCAGGAGGATTCGCGCGGTATCACCGTCAGCCTGCGGGACGCCGGTGTGGGCGATCAGCTCGATGTGGTGCGGGCCGATGCGCGTCTGGCGGCTGTAGAAGCCAGTGTGCCGCAGCTGCAGGCCGAGGAAGTTCGCGAGCGTAATCGTATCGCCACCCTGCTCGGTGAGCGGCCGGACAAGTTGAGCGTGGATTTGAGCCCGAAAGATTTGCCGGCGATTGCCAAGGCGTTGCCGATTGGTGATCCGGGGCAACTGCTGCAACGTCGTCCGGACATTCTCAGTGCCGAGCGTAAGTTGGCAGCCGCCACGGCGCGGATTGGGGTGGCCAAGGCTGATCTGTTTCCGCGGGTGAGCCTCAGTGGGTTCCTCGGGTTTACCGCTGGGCGGGGTTCGCAGATTGGGTCGGCGGCGGCGAATGCCTGGTCGCTGGGTCCGAGCATTACCTGGGCGGCGTTTGACCTGGGCAGTGTGCGGGCGCGGTTGCGTGGTGCGGATGCTGAGGCGGATGGTGCTCTGGCGAGCTATGAGCAGCAGGTGTTGCTGGCGCTGGAAGAATCGGAGAATGCCTTCAGTGATTACGGTAAGCGCCAGCAGCGGTTGGTTTCGCTGATTCGTCAGAGCGAGTCGAGCCGGGCGGCTGCGGATCTGGCGGAGATTCGCTACCGCGAAGGGACGGTGGATTTCCTGGTGTTGCTGGACGCGCAACGTGAGCGTTTGGCTGCCGAGGATTCGCAGGCTCAGGCCGAGGTGGATCTGTATCGTGGGATTGTCGCGATTTACAAGGCGTTGGGGGGTGGGTGGCAGCCGAGTACCACCATTGCCAGTGCCAAGTGATCTGATTTAAAGAGCTCCTTTGGTTGGTCGCATCCAGCCAATTTTTAGCCCCGTGCCGTCATTCGGTCGCGGGGCTTTTTTTTGCTCGTTTGTGGTGTGGGTATATCCGTTATCTCGGTCAGGGCTGCTATTGGTTCCGCTCTTACAGCGGCTCACTTTTGAACAGCGCAAAAGTAAGCAAAACGCTCTT
>NZ_JACAPJ010000030.1:64089-64317 GCF_013385765.1 Pseudomonas sp. C8002 | reverse complement strand
GCAGATCAAGATCAAAAGCACGCAGCCTCGCTGGCGCTCGACAGCTGCTACGGGCGGTGTGGCTCTGCTTTTCTGTGGGAGCTGGCTTGCCTGCGATGCAGACAACTCGGTGCATCAGGTACACCCAGTTGATGCCATCGCAGGCAAGCCAGCTCCCACATTTGACCGTGCCCGATTCTGATCTTGCTGTTGCTGTTGCTTCACCACACTCAAGCCGGCCGGTAGGCC